>NZ_JBYRIW010000014.1:0-82047 GCF_057815395.1 Chryseobacterium sp. 27AL
AAAAAAGCAAATAATTTAGGCTACAAAACCGCAAAAAGGCGGATTACAATGGAGCTTCGAGATATGATTACTGCAATTTTAATCGTTTTTGCAGGAGGTGATCCTGCCAAGGTTTTCAAAACATAAAAAATGGTCGGAATTTCTTCCGACCATGACTAGTCTTCTGGCACTCTTTATTTTTCTTTCTTACATTTGAAATATGATCAAAAACTTTAAAATTCTTTGGATTTTTTACTTGAAACTTCTGATTCCTGCCGTTTCATTTTCTTTACTGCTCGCATTTCAGACAGGATTCAGTATGGGAAATTTCGGCTTCTGCTTTTTAATCATATTGCCGGTATTTCACTTTTTAATTTATGAGGTAAGATTAAAAAGAGAATATTTATTTTTTGCCAATTTTGGTTTTTCACGGCAATTCCTCTGGATCATGACAGCTTCTCTCGGGTTAATCATCAATTTTATTTCAAAATTGTTATGAGTAAACTTCATATTGACAGCGTCACAAAATCTTATGGTTCAAAAACAATTCTGAAGGATGTTTATATAAGCTTTGAAACAGGGAAAATTGTGGCTTTATTAGGAGGTATCGGTTCTGGAAAGTCAACATTACTCCAGATCATTTTTGGAACGATGAAAGGAGATTATCAATTTATTAAATTCAATGATCAGGTTCTCACAAATCAATCTGATCGAAAAGACAAGATTGCCTACTTACCTCAAAGTTGTATATTTCCTAGAAATATTAAAATTAAGAATTTGATACCTCTGTTCTGTAATGAGGCAGATACCCAAAAACTTTTTAATTCTGATTTTATTAAACCTTTGTTAGACAGAACGATGAGAAACCTTTCCGGAGGAGAAAGAAAAATGGTGGAAGTACTGACAATCATTCATTCCAAAGCCGAATTTATCTTGCTTGAAGAACCTTACAGCGGGCTATCACCTATTCTTACCGAAAAAGTAATGAAATTCATAAAGGAAATATCTAAAGAAAAAGGATTTATTATTTCAGATTTTAATACGCAAGAGGCAATAAAGATTTCAGACGAAATTTATCTTCTTTCTAATACACATTTAAAACAAATTACAGATTTAAGAGAATTGCAACAACATTATTATCTTCCGAAAAATATTTAATTAATATATTTGAACTGTCAAAAAAAATTCATGATGATTTCCGAAAAAAAAACGTTGTATTTATCAATTTTCAGTTTTCTTTTTATGGCTTTTGCCAAAGGGCAGAACAAAGTCCCTTTCGGTGTTGTAAAAGCTGAAGAAGGATACGCTATGGTGCGTGTTCATAAAGATGACTACCGAAAAATTATTGATAAAATCCGAATGAAAACCGGTGATGTTTTTATTTACGTAAAACCAGCTCCCGGCGAAACCGAATGGATCTGGATCAAATATCCTGAAAAAGATGACACCGACAAGCCTTTTGTACGTTACGACAGCATTACAAAAGAAGGAATGGTAAACAAAAGCCGCGTGGTTTTCGTGGATAAACTGCCACAATTCACTCCTTCAAAATCCAAAAACGGAAAATCACTGATCTTTACAGACGATACCAACCCTAAAATTCCTGGAAACCAGAGAACGAAAGTGATTATTGACGTCTACCCTTCTTATGCTAAACTTAAGAAGCAGGAAAAAGATGCGGACGGAAATATTGTTAAAATTGACAAAGTAAAATCCTGGGGTGTTGGCAAAGAGATCCCAGAAGGAATGACGGAAATAAAATCTATACGGATTCAACAGCCGGGAAGAGGCTCTGTTTTCGTAAGGGATGCTATTAAAAATATGTTCCAGCCGACGATGGATTTCAACAATGTCGGTGTAACAGCGATCGATAAGGATCATATTTTCCTCTATATGATCAATGGTTCCGGCGAAAACAGATATACCACGATATGGACCATCAAACAGGGAAAAGTTCAAAGCCAGATCGTTTACAAAAACCCTGAATAATTCACCAATAATCACTACTTTTGCTGCCGAAAAGAATTTACTTTTGGCTGCTTGCCTTATGTTTAAACTTTTCAGGAAACTGGTTTTGCTTAGCTGCAGATTAAAAGGGAATCGTGTGAAAATCACGAACTGTCGCGCAACTGTAAGTAACTGAAGTCTTTATTAAAAAATCCACTGTACAGATTACGGGAAGGAAATAAAGATGTTACAAGTCAGGAGACCTGCCTTTTTCTTCACAATAAAAACTTTCGCGATTTGAAGTTTGTTGATCTAATGGATATTCAGAGATTTTCTTCTCTGCTTTTTTTCTGTTTGTTCTGAAAACATTCATTTCGCTTTAATTTAATAATGAAATATGACTACAGAAGAAAGAATTGAAGCATCCGAAACCCGAATTTTCAAAGCCGTTTTCCCCAATACAACCAACCATTACGATACTCTTTTCGGAGGAACTGCTATGCAGCTGATGGATGAGGTTGCCTTTATCGCTGCAACACGATTTGCCAGGAAGCGCGTCGTGACCGTGAGTAGTGATAAAATTGATTTTAAAAGATCTATTCCTGCCGGAACGATTGTCGAACTGATCGGAAAAGTCGTACATGTTGGAAACACGAGTATGAAAGTGAACGTAGAAATCTATACTGAACAGATGTATTCCTATGAAAGAGAAAGAGCGATCGTGGGAGACTTTACTTTCGTAGCGATTGATGAATTCAAGAAACCAATTCAAATACTATAAAGGGCTTCGGCGGCCAAAGGCCGCCGAAGCTATTATCTTTTTAACTCCCACAGATTGGGCAGATTTATACTTAAGGAAATATATGCAATCATTTGCTAAGCCTGTGTAATTTGTGCAATCTTTGGGAGAATTCTATTAAAAGCTTAATTCGATCTGATTTAAATTTACTTCAACACCTTTTCAGTTTCCAGATTTTTAATTAAGAGTAATTGAAAGGCCTCTCCCAACTCATCAGAGGCCCTGCTTATAGCGTTCTCCAGCATATTTCTGATTTGTTTTTCGGTAACTCCGGCTTCCGTCCAGCTTTTTCCTGAAGTATGTGAATTTAGGATGAAAGGCATAATCCGGTCAATGGCGCAGGCAAAAATAGCGTCCGGGGTTTGTTCTTCCTCAAATTCCAGCCAGAGATTAAAGAATTCGCTTCGTAAAGGCTCATCCAAAATCCCGAAGATTTTTTGGGCTGAAACTTTTTCTCTTTCAAACTTTCCAACCATTGCTGCTTCGTCAAACAAGAAAGTATCGCCTGCCTCAATTTCTACCAGATCGTGAATTGAAAGCATTCTGATGACTCTCAACAGATCAATATCTGCTCTGTTTTTGGCATACGGAAAAAGGATTTGAGCAAGAATAATAATTTGCCAGGAATGTTCTGCTGTATTTTCCCTTCTGGAATCATCGGCATTAAAGTTTCTTCGCTGTACATTTTTCAGGGCATCTACGGCCAGGATAAAATCGATTTCCTTTTGGATCTTCATGATTTAATTTTCTTTGTAATATTCATTTATGGGATATGTTTTTACATTCGTAATCCATTTATCATCAATAAATTCCTTTTTTGTAACCTTTACTGTTTCTCCACGGGTTGCATCTTCTTCCAGTTCATAAACTTTAAATAAACCTCTTTGTGGCAATACAGAATATTCTGTCGTGAGATGCCAGCAACATCCTGATTTTGCATAGGTAATTAACCTTTTCCTCTCAGAATCCGTATTAAACATCCCTAAATTATCATGGCCCAAACCCGTTAATTCCTCACTTAAAACAAACTGTTTTTTCGTAATATTAAATACGTACACATCATAAGAAGGGCCTCCATAGCTACTTTAATTGCCGTTTCTGATGGCGAGATCTTCATATCCATCAAAATTAAAATCATCAAATATTAATGGACTTTGCTCATCATATAACTGGATAACATTTGCAGTTGGTTTCTGATTTTCATTTAAATAAAAATTAAGATCATCAGAAGTTAATGTTTGGAATTTTTTAAAAGTCTTTTTATCAAATAGTTCTATCGTCGCCTTTCCTTTACATTCTTCTTTATCACAGGCTTCGACATTGATTTTAACATCATAATTCTTCGATGCATCCTTTAGTTCAAACTTAGCCTGACCAAAAGTAAAATTTCCTATAATAAAGAATAACAGCAGGGATTTATATTTTATCATATTTTGCGTTTTTTTAAATGGAAATATTATTACAAAAATAAGGGTTTTGACTGTAAAGCTGTTCTGTTTAGCAGATTAGTTGTATTTTTAATTTAAATATTAAATATGTCTCCAAAATTCAATTATCCGCCTGAAATTAAAGGAAAAAGAAAAATGTATTCCCTGTTTAACGGGATAAAAGATCCTTTAGGAGTGATCAGTGGAAATCATATCATTGCAGGAGACACCTATCATCTGAAAGCTACTTTCACAAATAAATATTTTATTTTTTCTCAGGATAAAGAGCTTGTCGAATATATTTTAAAGCAAAATCATAAAAATTATTTTAAATCTGAAATACAATCGGTCACTTTAGGAAAATATCTTGGAAAAGGATTACTGACCAACAATGGAAAAGATTGGCTTAAACAACGAAGATTAATTCAACCAGGATTCAGTAAAACAAAAATTGCCAATCTGGTTTCTATTATGAAAGAAGAGATCGATTCGGCTTTTTCACCTTTTGACAAAGAGCCTGAAATTGATCTGTACAATTTTTTTCATACCCTGGCATTTAATATTGTCGCAAAAACCCTTTTCAGTTCGGATATTGATGAAAGTAAGGTAAAAGAATTAGGCAAAATCATCACTGAGGTTCAGGAAGTTTTTGCAAAGGAAGTCAGAATCCCTTTTTATACTCAGATTATACAAACGTTTGGAGTAATCGACAAAACGATAAGAAAAAGCAACAAAGCAAAAAATATTATCCAGAGCGTTCTGGAAAAAAGAAGAAATTCCGGAGATGAGAAGAATGATTTGCTGGATATGCTCATTCATACACGATATGAAGACACACAGCTTCCGATGTCCGATGAACAGCTGGTTGATGAAATGCTGATCCTTTTCATTGCCGGTCATGAAACGACTGCAAATGCTTTAAGCTTTATCTTTTTTGAGATCAGTCAGAATCCTGAAGCAGAAAAAAAATTACGACAGGAAATCACTGAAGAAGGCGAAAATCTTTTCACCACGGAAAACTTAATGAAAAAATCTTACACCTCCAATGTCATAAAAGAAGCCATGAGATTGCATTCTCCGGCCTGGGCAATCGACCGTCAGGCTTTGGAAGATGATCATTTTAAAGATTATTCCTGGAAAAAAGGAACTTTAATTATACTCTATATTACAGGACTACACAGAAATCCAAAATACTGGAGTGATCCCAATTCCTTTATCCCGGAACGTTTTGATGACGAAAATGCCAAGAATTTTGCCTACTATCCTTTCGGGGCGGGGCCCCGACTTTGCATTGGTGAACATTTTGCTATGATGGAAATGGCTCTTATCGTCCGTAAATTCTACAAAGACTACAGCTTTATATCTTATCAAAAAGAGTTGGAGAAAAAAGCATTAGTTACCTTAAGAACAACAAGCTTAAAAGGTAAAATCATAAAAAATTTGAACTAATTTTCTCAAACTTCTCATTTCAAAAAATACAGCACTAAAAATAATTAACCTGATTTTCAACTAGTTAATTATTTGTTTTAATTTTTTTCACTACTTTGTATTGCATAATACCATTTTAATTACATATCTTTGTAATGTAAAATCGAAATAGGATCATCTAGCTAGGTTCCGGATTTCGAAAATTATATAACTAATTAACAAAACTTATTAAAGATGAATACTGAAAATACCAAAGCGCAAATGCGAAAAGGAATTCTGGAATTCTGTATTTTAAGTCTCATCAATCATCGTGAAATGTATGTTTCCGACTTAATAGATGAACTGAAAAAAGGAAAACTGGATGTAGTGGAAGGAACACTCTACCCTCTTTTAACAAGATTAAAAAACGGCGAGTTTCTTTCGTACAGATGGGAAGAATCTACAGGGGGACCTCCAAGGAAGTACTACCAGATCACTGAAAAAGGCAAACTGTTTTTAGATGAACTTCAGAATACCTGGAATGAATTAACAGATTCAGTTAACCAAATCACTCAAAAACCTTAAAAAACAAAGCTATGAACAAAACACTCTCAATAGGACTCGCAGGTTATTCTTTTACCATAGAAGAACACGCATATATAAAGCTAAGCGATTATCTGAATGCACTGAGAAGCTCATTGGATGCTTCTGAAGCAGACGAGGTAATGCACGACATAGAAATCAGGATGGTAGAGATCTTTAAAGATTCTATGGCAAAACGTGAAGTAATCAACGACTCTGATGTAGAAAGAGTCATTGCACAAATCGGAAGCCCTGAAAAGATCGAAGAACAGGAAGAAGCGTATTATTCTGAAAAAAATACAAAAAGAACAGGTAGCGCAGGGACTGAATATTCTGATAAAAAACAGCTGTTCCGTGATCCGGAAAGACAAAAAATCGCCGGTGTATGCGCAGGTCTTGCTCATTATGTAGGAATGGACATCACCGCAATGAGAGCCATCTGGCTGGGAATTTTCATCCTGGGGATTTTTACGGCGGCAGTATCATCAACACTTGTTTTCTTACTTTATGTGATCCTTTGGGCGGTATTGCCAAAAGCAGAAACTGCAGCAGATTTCCTGAAAATGAAGGGAAAGCCTATGAACTTCGACAATCTTAAGAATGAGTCTAATAAATTGGTACAGTTTGCCAACGAATCTACTCAGAGGGTCGGAGAGATCTACATCGAAAACAAACCTTATATCAATAACGCCGGTAGCGGATTGTGGAACGTTTTACGATATATTCTGGGGGCAATCTTTGCATTCATGTCATTTTCATGCCTGATCGGTGTATTCGTAGTATTCGGTTTCATGGGAGCAGACAGCGACTTCCCTCCTGTAAGTGAAATGAATTTCTACTTCGATAACGACAATATGAAATACGTTATCATGGCATTGATTACCATTGGAAGTTTATTGCCTGCTATGTTGTTCGGATTATTAAGCATTAAATTAATTTCCCCTAAAACAAAATTAAGAAACACAGGTTGGGTGATTGGAGCATTGTTCCTTGCATTGATCGCTTTGGGTACGTATTTCGGATTCAGCATGGCTAAAAAAGAAATGTTCCTGAAAGGTCATAAAGAAGATACGGAAGAAGTGTCGATCAATACAAACTCCGACAGTATTTATATTGATTATAAGCAGGTTAGCATCCCTCAAAACTTCAAAGGATATGACGACGATATTTATTCAGATAAAGTTTCAGTGTATGAAAAGGATTGGATTCACGTTGATGTAACAAGAAAAGCCGATATCAAAACGCCTTATCTTATCATTAAAAAAGAAGCAAAAGGATATAATCTTCCGCTGAATGTAAATGTTCCTGTGGAAGTGGTTAACAATAAGATTATTCTTCCTAACTACATTAAATACCCTTACGAACACCGATTCAGAGATTACAGCATCGATTATGAACTGGTACTTCCTTTAAAAACAGTGGTTATTCCTGTAAAAAATGACGGAATCAGCTTCGACGGAGATCTTAACGCAGACGGAATAAATGATAACGATCAGGACAGAGATGAAGACGGAAACATTAAAATCGAAAAGAATAAAATCACGGTAAATGGTTCTACCATTGAATATAATTCGGATGACGAAGACAGTGACAGCATCATTGTAAACGGCAAAAAAGTACCGAGTAAGCAGGCAGATAAAGTGATCGATTCAATGAAACACAGCATTAAGAAAATGAAAGGAGCCAATATCAATTTTAAAGTAGATGAAGGTAAAAACGAAATTTCCATACAAACTAAATAACTAAACTGCAGAGAGTGGCAGAAGGTGTGAATGGATAGCACAACCGTTTGAAATTCACACCCTTCTTCTCTCACTGAGAATTAAAAAAAATCAGAATTTAGTTCGCTATGTAAATAAAATATGTTACATTTGTGTAATAAAATATAACCAAAAACACTCAAAAATATTAACTAATCATGATACAACTGGCATTAGAAATTGTAATGAAAATCGTAGATTTAATCAGCGGTTTATTTTAAGAGCGATAATATTTCAATATATTTGTAAAGTATAACCAAAGTTTGGTTATACTTTTTTGTTTTTAATTCAGATTTTATGAGAAAGCTTTTTGGCAAAATGATGTTAAAATTAATGGGTTGGAAAGTCGTTTTACAGGGCGACGTAAACAACCTCAACAGATGTATTCTGGTAGTGGCACCGCACACTCACAATATGGAATATATACTAGGAAACCTTGCCTATTGGTCTCTTGAAAAACCATTAAAAATAATTATCAAAGATGCTCACACCAAAGCCTGGTATGGCGGTCTGGTAAAAGGCCTGGGAGGCATCGGAATTGACAGAAGCCAGAAAAATGATCTTGTGAATTTTGTGGCAAAGCAATTTGCAAAAGATGATTTCAGCCTCGTTATCACTCCAGAAGGTACCAGAAGCTGGGTTCCGAAATGGAGAAAAGGCTTCTATCACATGGCTTTGGCGGCAAAAGTTCCGATCGTTCTTGCGGCAGGAGATTTTAAAAGAAAAATCATTTATCTGGGCTACACGATCCCTTATGAGAGAATTGAAACGGCATCCTTTGCTGAGATCATGACTGAAATTCAGGATTATTACATTAAAAATGATATTGTTCCGAAAGTTCCCGAAAACTGGAATCCGAATATTATGGGGAATGATTCTGAAGCTAAAGGTTAAGGTTAAGGTTAAGGTTAACAAAATTACTCATCACTCATTATTTATCAATCATCACTCATAATATATGTACATTAAAGATAAAACGAAAGAAGAAATATTAGAATTCATCAACAATTGGGGCGAAGAGACCTTTGCAAAAACGTTAGAGATAAAATTTATCGATATTGACGTTGAGAACGAAACGCTGACCGCAACAATGCCTGTTCTGCCAAGAATTCATCAGCCTTTCGGGATTATGCACGGGGGTGCTAGCTGCGTACTGGCAGAGACGATGGGCTCGAGCCTGTCGAATATCTTTATTGATGGTGAAAAATATTTTGGTGTCGGAACCAACATCAATACCAATCATTTAAGAAGCAAAAGAGACGGACTGGTAACCGCAGTAGCAAGATTTATCCGAAAAGGAAAAACAATGCATGTTTCAGAAATTGAGATCAGAGATGAGAAAGCCCAGCTTATCAGCCATACAACAATGACCAATGCAATTATCAACAGATAAAATTACAGAAGCTCAAAAAAATTTGAGCTTTTTTTATTTTTTTGCTGCAACCTTTTCAGCTTTGTGCATCTTATAAGAAATTAACAATCATGAAAGCTTTCATTTTATTTCTTTTAGTTTTATTTACTTTTCTTGTTTCATGCCGACAAGATGATGGAAATGCGTTAGAAAACAAGGTAAATTCGGTTGATGTATATGTTGCCGGTATTGAGAATAATAAAGCTTGCTATTGGAAAAATAATCAGCAAACTTATCTTTCAGCAGGCGATAATATTATACCAATTGATATATTTCTTGATAATAATAATATCTATGTTACAGGTTATACCCAGAGCGATTATTTTAAAGAATATTTCTGGAAAAACAATATCCGGTATAGTTTTAGGGAATATCTTAATGCGCCATCAAATTTATATTTAAGAATAGCTGATTTTACTGTAATAAATAACGACATTTATTTCTGTGGAATTATCGAAAACCAATCTCTACACATTTCAGCTCAAATTATTGTATGAATGGAAAAGTCTGCGCCCTTTCGTAGGAATTCTCGTTAATCACAATACCTATAAAATGCAGTTTCTCGTTCCTGAAAACAATATTCTTACAAAAATGGATGATTTTAAAAGCCATCAGACATGTATCGGATTTTCATTAGGATTTCAGTATAGATTTTTCAGAAAAATTCTTTTATCTTTAGAATATCAGCAATACCAAATGAAGAATGTTTCATTAAAAAACAGTGATTTTGATTTTGACATTTTTCAGACTAGTAATACCTTTGCAGAAAGAAAAATCAACTTCGGAATTTCATACATTATTTCCGGACGATGATCTCCGAAAAGTATTATAAATGATTTACTTTAAACTTCCATTCGACGAGAATATCTATTCCACAGACAATAATTACGATGAAAAGCATATCGCCTTTTACCCTTTTGAAGGCTTGGAAACAGATGAACATCCCGGAAAAATCATCGAAACAAATCCTAAAGATTTTAATAAGCTAACCATTTCAGGTAAATCTTTACCAAAAGATGAAAATAAATTTGTTGCTGAAACAAAAGATGATTATTTAGAAAATCTTGAAAAAGTTATTGAAGAGATTAAGGAAAATCAGTTACCAAAGCTGGTATATTCAAGAAGAAAAATATTCACTGAGTTTCGCGAAATTGATCTTAAAAAAAGTTTTGAAAATCTTTGTCAGTCTTATCCGAATGCATTCCGATATATTTTTATCAATGAAAAAAATTCATGGATGGGCGCTTTTTCTGAGGTTTTAGGAAAATTCAATAAAAAAACGCATAGCTTTGAAACGATGAGCCTTGCAGGAACTCTTCCGGTTTCAGAAAGCTGGTCTGAAAAAGAAATTGAAGAACAGAAACCTGTCACAGAATACATCAGAAACATTCTTAAAAATTATTCTGAAGAATCGGAAGAATCTGCCACATACGATCATATATCAGGAAACATAAAACATCTCAGAACAGATTTTAAAGCTAAAATAAAACCTGAACATCTGGACGAAATTATCCGACAACTCCATCCTACACCGGCAGTTTGTGGTATTCCGAAAGATTTTTGTAAAGAAATGATCCGTGAACTGGAAAAATTTCCTAGAGAATTGTACGCAGGATATATAAAAATAGAAAACGAAGAAAATATTTATTACTTTGTAAATCTTCGCTGTTGCAAGCTTTATGAGGATTCAATCCATATTTTCGTAGGTGGCGGAATTACGGCACAAAGTAATCCTGAGAAAGAATGGAGAGAAACGGAGCTGAAATCGGAGGCTATTCTGAAAAACCTTTCGATTGTACGTTGATATTTTATCAAAGATAAATGATTACAACTAAATTTATTAAAACAAAAACCTCTTCCTGTCCGAAAGAGGTTTTATATTGATTTGAATTTATATTTTTATTTCTTAACGCCTATCTTACTCCATGTATTCATTACAAAAAGCAAAATAAGACCGATTACTGCCGAAGCTGCTGAAAATACAAACTTCAGATTATCTTCTGACAAAATATCGGATTGCCAGTCCAACGCATAAATATTGATTGCGATGAAAACAATAAACACTACTAAAAATACTTTATAAAACTTCTGCATGATTCTTAAAAATTAATATAAGTCTGCACCAATTGGGCAAAGTTTGCGGTGAATAATTTAATTGAAATTGCCAACAGGATAATTCCGAAAACCTTCTGTAAGATTGCCAATGTAGCATCACCGATTCTCTTCTCCAGCCAGTTTGCAGATTTCAGCACCAAATATACGAAAATTGTATTGAGTATAATTCCAAAAATAATATTAATATCGTGAAATTCAGCTTTTAGAGACAAAGTTGTTGTTAACGTTCCAGCTCCGGCCACCAAAGGAAAAGCAATCGGAACGATGGAAGCAGATCGTGCTTCGGAAGTTTTATTAATTTCAATACCCAAAATCATTTCCAGAGCAATAATAAAAATAACAAAAGCTCCGGCAATAGCAAATGAATTGACATCAACCCCGATAAATTTCAGAATTTTATTTCCTACGAAAAGGAAGACCAACATAATCAAACCGGCTGTAATGGTCGCTCTTTCGGCTTCGATTTTACCGAATCTCTGCTGCAGACTCACGATAATAGGAATCGATCCTATAATATCGATCACAGCAAAAAGAACCATAAAACAGGTAACGATTTCTTTAATAGAAAAATCATTAAAAATTTCCATGCCTTTACAATTATTAATTTCGCAAAAATATGAAAATAAATTGATTATTTGCTAATTTGAGAATATAATTCTACTATCGACTGTAAAAGCATGTCTATTGCTTCAGCAGATTTTACAGGAGCATATTTCTCGATTTGTATCTTTTGACTAAGACTTCTGTACTGTTCGGCGATTGCAGGACCTTTATAATTTTCAAGAAAATCTATAAAATCTTCTGCTGAACTTTGGAAATATTGACTTCTTACTTCAGAATCCAACTCATCATAGGCTTGAAAAAACTTTTGATAATCTTCTTTATCCTTAAGATTTTCTAAATAACTGAAATAGTCATTTACGTCTGTTTTCAGTCTTTCCCGAATCTCTTCTTCAGTTTCAGCTATCGAACCTACAGGTTGTACAAGCTCAATTTTTTTATTAAGCTTACGTTTTTTCTGCCAGTTTCTAAAAAGAAGGTAAACTACAAATAGCGCCAATAAAATAGCGATGTTTACAAAAAGTATATTCCAATGGAATTTATTTTTTTCTTTTACTTTGAAGGATGTCGTTTTTAATACGGGTGTATTAACTGTTTCTAAAAAAGTATTGGTATATTCATTTACTTTTTCTACCGTAGTACGGGATTCCATGATCTGGTCATGAGAAAATGCATTGACATTCAACACTTCCTGACCAAGATTTATATATTCTTTTTTGGAAGGATCAAAAAATGCAAAGTTTTCAGTTTTTATAGAAATCTCACCAGCTTTTTTAGGGATAACAAGGTAATTCGCCAAAATTTCACCTTTCATTCCGGTGGTTTCTGTAGTTACTTTGGATGTAATTTTAGGAGCAAAAACATCATAGTCGGATGATTCTGCAATTTTTGGAAGTTCCAGATTTTTGAGATTGCCCTCACCGCTTACTTTTACCAGTACATTGATGGGCTTTTTAACCTCAGCTTTTTCCTTTGAAACATTAGAGATGCTTACTTTAAAATTTCCGACGGCATTTTTAAAAGATTCCGGAGCACCTTCTGGAAGCTTTTTAACGTTAATTTTAACTTTATTGGAAACAATTTTATTTTTCCCTGCGTAAGAACTCACAGAAGCCGAAGCTCCTGGCACTTCAACATACCCTGATTCATTAGGGAAAATCATAAATATAGCCAGAACCTGCGACGCCATATTTCCATAATCTGAAGGATCAATTTCAGATTTTGCCATACTTATAGGATAAACATCCAGGTTATTGTCCTTAGGCAGATGAATATTTTTTACCCTCCTTAAATTATCCATATTTCTGGAATACACTTTAAGAACAGCAATTGTTGGCTCATCTTGATAAACATCTCTGTCTTCAACCTCCATATTCAGGTAAACATCTTTTGAGGTATTAACCGCTACAGAAGATTTTTTGTCTGCTTCTTTAACAAGTATTTCAAATGGCTCTGTCTTATAGATCTTATTATTAAATGTGATCAGGAAAGAACCGATTTTCACTTTTCCTTTTTGCTTTGGCTCTAATGCTAATCGTGTTACAGACTGATAAATCACCATATTAGTCTCAGGATCCATAAGACCATTGGTAACAGAGCCGGTTCCGATAAGATTAAATTTTGAAAAATCCGGGAGTCTTAATTTCGTCTGCTGATTATTGTAATCGCTTCCCTCAATTTCCAGGAGAATAGTAAGATTAACCACATCAGCGGTGCTATATACTGTTTTATCAGATGATACCCTGAGATTGACCTGTCCGTAAGAAATTACGGATAATAATAGGAACAATATGTAGGTAAGTCTGCTCTGCATCACCAATCTTTCTCGTTGCTTTCAGGCATCGAATAAGAATTTTTGTTTAAAATTCTTCTGGCGGTTTCTTTCTCCTTATCGCTTACTTTATTGAGTATCTGATTTTCAAGTTCTTTTGGGATTTTGCCTTCATTATTAGGTTTCTGGTCGGGATTATTTCCTTGTCCTTTACCTTGATTCTGCTGCCCCTGGCCCTGATTTTGATCTTTAGGACCTTTCTGATCTTCATTTTTCTGCTGGTCTTTGCCACCGCCTCCTTTGCCAGAATTATTCTGCTGTTGCTTTTTCTGCTGGTTTTCTTTTTCCTTCAGTTTGGCAATCTCATAATTTTTTCTGGTTGCCTCACTGTAAGGATTTTGTTTCAGAGATTGTTTATAAAATTCTGCCGCTTTTTCCGGCTGCTTCATCTGCATATAGGCGTTTCCTAAATTGTGAAGCGCCGCCGCTTTATCAGGGATAGTTTGAGAAAGTCTCTGTGCTTTTTCAAACTCTGCTTTTGCTTCTTCGTATTTTTTACTTTTATAGAGTGCATTACCAAGATTGTAATGTGCTGTAAAATCTTTATCGTTGTTTTTTATAGCTTCCATATATTTCACGGATGCTCCATCATAATCTTTACCGTTAAATTTTTCATTGCCTTCATATACCAGGGTACGGTAATTTTTCTGTCCGAAAAGAAGTCCTGAGCAGAAGAAAGCAGTAATAAACAACAAAAAAATGATTTTAGTATTCATCAGATGCAAAATTATTTCTTTATATGTTAATAAACAGTCTTTTATTTGTTAAAATTGGGTTAAAGTAACTGGCTAAATTCGGGCAATTCGTGCCATTTTCAGACATTAAAATCTCTTTTAGGATTAAACAGATAGATTAACAAAAAGAAAAATATCGAAACTGCGAGGAAATACTGATAATAGTGATTGGCATTCTGCGATTTAACCATCGTTTCAGAAGATCCGGCCTTCTTTTTTAATGCATCAATAATTCGGTCCGGAGCTTCATTGATATTATTTCCGTCAATGTATGATCCGCCTGTTGATTCTGCCATTTTCTTCAATGCTTCCGTCTGTCTTTTTGAGATTACGGTTTGTCCTGACATATCTGTTTTATAACCCATGAGCTGGCCAAATGTATATTCCGGAACCGGAGCACCTTCATCAGAACCTATACCTACCGAAGTAATCATAATTCCTTCTTTTTTAGCAAGTCTTATAGCTGCATCATCATTTCCTTCATTATCTTCACCATCACTCAGTAAAACGACCTTTCTCGCATCTTTATTTACATTCTTAAATTTCTGCACTGCTGTTTTCATGCCTTTCAGAAAATCGGTACCCTGTATCTGCATCGAATTGGTTTCTATACCTCCGATATAGGTTTCTGCGGAAGTATAATCTGTTGTAAGAGGCATTATTGATGTCGATTCTCCGGCAAATATTACAATTCCTACTTTATCACTCTTCATTTTCTGCATGGTTTGGATAATCAGATTTTTTGCTTCCGTTAAACGGCTCGGATTTATATCTTCAGCGTTCATCGAATTCGAAACATCCAGCATGAAAATAACATTATTAAGTTTCTGATTTGTTTTAACTTCCTCAGAACCGCTTAAAAGATCAATGATCGAAAAGATAAGAAATAGCGTTCCCAACAAATACAAAGCAGGAAAAAATTTCGTAAAACCAGATTGTTTTTCAAACAAATGCTCATGAAACTGACTATCTGCAAAAAGCTTTTTCTTTTTCTTTTTCCATTTTAAAAAACGAACCAGAAAGACAGCTAACAGCGGCAAAAGCAACAGCAACAACAAATACCAATAATTCCCTAAATACCAATCCATTAGCTTAAAATTTTATATAAAACCCATCTCAATAAAGCATCCAGAAACAACATTCCCAAAGCAATCCACAGGAAAACTTTAAAATACTCCTGATAATTAAAAAGCTTTGCAACCTTCACATCCGATTTTTCAAGCTGATTGATTTCATCATATACCTCTTCAAGGCTTGTATTGGACGTTGCTCTGAAATATCTTCCCCCCGTCATCTGGGCAACTTCTTTTAAAACCGGCTCATCGATTTTCACTTCAGTTTCCGTAAAAACAAGATCTCCAAAAATATCGGTCTGTGTAGGCATCAGTGCATAACCGTTTGTACCGATCCCTATGGCATACACCTTTATATTATTATTTTTTGCTAGTTCTGCTGCCAGAGCCGGAGGCATTGCATTTTCTATTGTATTGACTCCGTCTGTCATTAAAATAACGATTTTGCTTTTCGCCTTGCTGTTTTTCAGGTGATTAACCGCTACCGAAAGGCCTTCTCCTATAGCCGTTCCCGGCTGGAGTTCCAGGGGGTTAAGATTTTGCAATTCGTCGATAACTACCCGATGGTCTGAGGTTACCGGAACTTTTGTAAATGCTTCCCCGGAATAAGTAACCAGCCCGATCCTGTCATTAGGTCTTTTCTGGACAAATTTAATGGCAATATCTTTTAAAGCCGTCAGACGATCCGGAGTAAGATCTTTAGCAAGCATACTTAATGAAACGTCTACTGAAAGCATGATATCAATTCCTTTTGTATCATCCCGATCCTGAGAAATTGTAAAAGTCCGGGGCCTAGCCATCGCGATAATCAATGCAGACAGAATGATGTACTTTGAAATTTTCAATAAAAACATAACAATACGAATTCCTCCGCTTTCACCCATATTTTTAACGGTAGGAACTTTAATCCCTTTCTTTTTCTGACTACTTATATCTCTGATTAACAGAGGAATAAATATCATAAACAGCAATAAAAACCACGGACTGTAAAACTCAAAATCAAACATCTTTTCTCAAATTTTCAAATTCCAAATCTTTTGATGAACGCTTTACAAACTCAGTAATTTCTGAAAGGTCTTTTTCCATTGTTTCTTTATCCGGAAAAGTTTTTGCAAATTTCACAAGATCTCCTCTTAAAAATACGTCTTCTACAACACGCTCATTTTCCTGAGAGATTGTATTGTTTTTTTTCATAAGGTCAACCAGATCATCGGTCAACAGGACATCTGCAGGCAAACGATATTGTCTGGTGATAAATTTTCTGGAGATATCAATCAGTTCAACATAGAAAGAACGGTAGTTTCCGGTTTCCACATATTTTTTCTTTTTAAGAGAATCCAGTTCTTTTAACGTCTGGTTGGTAGCAATCACCGGAGAATCTTTTGATTTTTTTCCGTATTTAACAATGAGTATAATAGCAATAATGAGGGCAATCAATGCTATAGCCGCAAGAATATAAAACTTGTACAGCTCCCAGTAATCGGTAACTTCCAGCTTTACTTCTTTATTATTCATGATATCATTGATCTGATCGGTCTTTTGAGCCGTATTGATCACATCAATCTCGTAGGGAATTGTTTTCAGTATTTTTCCTCCCACTTTAAACTCAAGTTCCGGAATGGTAAATTTTCCTTCTTCAAAAACGGCAAATTCAATTCTTCTGTAATAAACGTCCTGAGTTTGCGAAATACTGTCTTTTACTTCCTCAAAATGAAAAGGCAGCAATTCATTTTCAGGGGCAGCAGAAACTTTTTCATTGCTCAGGTTATTTATAGTGATAACAATATGATCAACCTCGCCGAGAGCAATGGTTTTCTTTTCTACACTGGAAGAAAGAATCTGTGAAAAAGCATTCGCACAGACAAGAAAACAAAATATAAATAATAATTTTTTCAATTTTTAATAATACGTTTTGGCTAAAGCCTTATGTTATTTTCTAGTTTAAATGGGCTAAAGCCCATTACTATTGATGTTATTTCTTCTGAAAATAATTATACAACAATTTCGAATAATCGGATCCTGTATCCATATTCAGAAAACTGGCTGAGCTGTTGGCAAAATCTTCCTCAAGCGCTTTCAGTTTCTGTTTTTGTGCTTCTGCAAAATTATATCTCCATCTTGCATTGGAAGTGTTTGCCCAGATCTGTTTTCCTGTTTCTGCATCATATAATAAAGTATAGCCGACATCCGGAATCTCATTATCTTTTACATCAAAAATCCGCATTCCCAGCAACTGATGCTTTTTAGATACAGCCTTCAACATTTTAGAATCATATTCATCTTCAAAATCTGAAAACATAAAAACCAGAGATTTTCTTTTAAAAATCCCCATCATATATTCCAGCGCCTTGTCAATTTTTGCTATGGCCGGAACATAATCAGCGGTCAATATCGTACTGATAATCGAGAGAATGTGCTTTCTGCCTTTCTGTGGAGGAATAACTTTATATACTTTATCTGCAAACAGAATCAGACCTACTTTATCATTATTTCCCGCCGCTGAAAATCCTAAACTCGCCGCAATTTCTGCGACATATTCTCTTTTCAGCTGATTTTTGGTACCATAATCCATAGAAGCTGAAATATCGACCAGCAGCATCATGGTGAGTTCCCTCTCCTCCTCCATTACCTTTACAAACGGCTCTCTGAACCGTGCTGTTTTATTCCAGTCGATTCTGCGGATCTCATCTCCAAACTGATAGGGGCGAACCTCCGAGAAAGTCATACCCTGACCTTTAAAAGCACTGTGATATTGCCCCATCAAAGTAGCTTCCGTTTTCTTTCGGGTACGGATTTCGATCTGCTTTACTTTTTTTACAATATCTTTTATCTGCATTTCTTACGTTTGAGAATATTAGTGTTTGAGCATTTTTTTTGAGTTTTTAAAACTTTTATCATTTTACTTCCCACTTCGGTCTTATTTAAACTCTATGGAAACATTAAACCACTCATTATCAAATTTCGGACTGTATTTTCTGTAGAAATTAATGGCGGGCTCGTTCCAGTTCAGCACCTGGAAAACTATTCCGCTATATTGGCAGGATTTCCCGTATGCCATGGTTGCTTCAAATAATTTCTTTCCGATTTGCTTTCCTCTCCATTTTTCCGTTACTACCAGATCTTCAAGATACAGCCTTCTGCCTTTCCACGTTGAATACCTGTCATAGTACAGCGAAATTCCAAGAATTTCTCCATTATGTTCAGCTACAAATGCTCCCCAAACCGGAGAATTTCCAAATCCATCTTCTATGAATTGCTCTAAGGTTAACGTAACTTCGTGCAACGCTTTTTCATAATCTGCCAGCTCTCTGATTAACACCAGCATCGGACCACAATCTTCCCTAACAGCTTTTCTTATGACAATATCATCCATTTACGGAGCCTGAATTTTCGCTAAAATCCTGTTAATGATTTCTTCAGATGAAATTTCTTCCGCTTCTGCCTCAAAAGTTAAACCGATTCTGTGTCTCAGAACATCTTTTGCCAGCGATTTTACATCTTCAGGAATTACGAATGCTCTTCCTCTCAAAAATGCATACGCTCTGGAAGCAATGGCAAGATTGATGGATGCTCTCGGAGATGCCCCGAAACTGATGTAATTTTTCAATTCAGAAAGACCATAATTTTCAGGAAAACGCGTTGCAAAAACCATATCAAGAATATATTTTTCTATCTTTTCGTCAAGATAAATCTGGTTAATCAGTTCTTTAGCAGCAACGATATGCTCAAGAGAAATCACAGGCTTTACTACAGGCTGGTGAGATGTTGAAACCATTCTCATGACCATTCTCTCATCTTCAAATTTAGGATAGTCAATCGTACATTTCAGCATAAAACGATCACTCTGCGCCTCAGGTAAAAGGTAAGTTCCTTCCTGATCGATCGGGTTTTGTGTTGCCAATACCAAGAAAGGCTTTGGCAGTTTCATGGTTTCATCACCAATGGTAACCTGTTTTTCCTGCATTACCTCAAGCAATGCAGACTGCACTTTTGCTGGTGCCCGATTGATCTCATCTGCCAGCACGAAGTTCGCAAAAACGGGACCTCTTTTAATAGAGAAATCATTGTCTTTAACATTATAAATCATCGTACCAACAACATCTGCCGGCAAAAGATCCGGAGTAAACTGAATCCTGGAAAATTCACCATGAACAGCTTCCGCAAGGGTTTTGATGGCCAAGGTTTTCGCAAGACCGGGAACCCCTTCCAACAGAACGTGACCGTTTCCTAAAAGACCTACCAAAAGGCGATCTACCATATATTCCTGGCCGATGATAACTTTATTGATTTCTTCGCGAAGACGGGAAAAATAGAAGTTCGCTTCCTTTACCTGTTCCGTTAACTGGCGAATATCTTCTGCTTGATATGTATCTGACATAGTCTGTTTTAAAATAATTGGTAAATTTCTAATAAATACTTGCATAAATCAACACAATCAATGCCATTTTTGAGTTAAAGTTTGTTAAATATTCCGGCATTAATGCGAGATTGAAAATGAAGTAAACTTTAAATCTTTGCATTAATAAAGCAAATTTTCATAAAAATATATAAAATTTGATTTAATCACCCGTTCAAAAATTGTCATTTCCAGTTTATTAAACTATTTTTGGTGATTAAAAATTTTGTAAAGTGAACTATCATTTTCAAGCTCACAGACAGGTACGCAGAAACCTTTTGGATATTTTACAGAACACTTCTCACGAAGATCTTTTACTGATTCCGGACGGCTTCAATAATAATATATACTGGAACATAGCCCATACAGTTGCTACCCAGCAGCTTTTGCATTATTACTTAAGCGGAAATCCTTTCAGAATCGATAAATATTGGATTGAAACCTACAAAAAAGGGACTTTACCCAATCTGAATGTACAAAAATCCGAAGTGGAGGATCTTGAATTTTTGCTTACAGAAACATCAAAAATTCTGATGAGGGATTATGACAGCGATTTCTTTTCGGATTATACCCCTTACACCACAAGTTTTGGGATGGATCTTAAAAGTATTCAGGATGCTATCATTTTCAACAATATGCATGAAAGCCTTCATTACGGCTATGCTATGGCACAGAAAAGAGCAATTTTAGGAGAGAAAGGAAGATAGTTAAGGGTGAATTTGCTTTGCAGTCAAAAGTAAAGGTAAATTTTACAACAATAAATTACTCAAAAGCAAATTGACAATTGACAATTGACATTTCACAATTTAACATATCAAAATGACAGATAAAAAAGACGATTTTATTTTTGGGCTTCGTCCCGTGATTGAAGCTATTGAAGCAGGAAAAACGATTGACAAAATCTTTGTACAGAACGCATTACAAGGACCTATTTATACTGAGCTTAAGGCAGTTTTAGCTAAAAATAAAATTCGTCCCAACTATGTTCCGGTTGAAAAGCTCAACCGTTTTACAAGAAAAAATCATCAGGGCGTGGTTGCCTTTATTTCAGATGTTCCTTTTCATAAAGTGGAAGATATTGTTCCTCAGTTATTTGAAGAAGGAAAAACACCTTTCTTATTGATTTTAGACCGATTAACGGATGTAAGGAATTTCGGTGCGATCTGCAGAACTGCCGAATGTGTGGGAGTAGATGCCGTGATCATCCCGGAAAAAGGTGCTGCGCCGATCAACTCAGATGCTATAAAAACATCTGCAGGAGCACTTTACAATGTAAAAATCTGTAAAGAACCGAACCTGGCTCACGTGGTAGATTTCCTTCAGCAAAGCGGAATCTCTGTATTTGCCGCCAGCGAAAAGGCACAAAAGCTCATTTACGATGTAGATTTTAAAGAGCCTTGCGCTATAGTAATGGGTAACGAAGAGACCGGAATTTCAAAGGAAGTTCTTCATCACGCTGATGAAAAAATAAAACTACCTATCGAGGGAAAAACACAATCTCTGAATGTTTCTGTGGCCTGTGGAGCGATTTTGTATGAAGCAGTAAGACAGAAAATGACAGCTAATTCAGGACTGTAATAAGTTAATAATAAAATTTAAAAAGAATTTAATGAAAAATATAGCAGCATTAGCGCTAATCTCAACAATAGCCCTGGTTTCTTGCAATAAAAAAGAAACGGCAAAAATCACAAAAGTAGACCCTAAAACAGGAAAAACCATTACTGTAGAAGTTCCGGCAGATTCTGTAGCAAAGGTTGAAGAAAATCCTGCTATTAAAGACTCCGCAGGCATTTACACCCAAACTTTTAAGCTTGAGAAAGGAAAAACTTATCCTTTAACAACCTATCAAAGAGATACGAAGACCATGACAGACCCTACCGGGAAAACACTTAATGCCACAAGTGAGTCGACTGACGAAATGTCTTTTACCATAAACGACATTAAAGGGAATGTTTATGATATTACGTTAAATCTTATTGCCAAAAGAAACTCTCAGACAGCACAGGGAAAAACAATTGTAGTTGATACAAAACTCCCCATCCCAAAAGAAGATGACCTGAAAATGATCTGGAATATCAACAGAGCACTTACCAGCAATAAGCTTAATATGAAGATGGACACCAAAGGGAATGTAATTTCCATAACAGGTTTTGATGCTGTTTACAACAAAGTGGGGAATTCGGTAGGTACTATCGTGAAGGATAAAAATCAGAAAGAAAGCATTATTGCCAGTCTGAAAGAATCATTCAACGAAAAGGTGCTGAAAGATCAGTTCAATAAAAACCTTACCATTATTCCGAGAAAAGGTGTAAAAGTAGGGGAAAAATGGACAAACAGCGAAAATGCAGATGCACAGGGAAAAATAAAAGTGACATCCAATTACGTATTAAAAAGTGTCGGAAATGGTATTGCTGAAATTTCTGTAACCGGAGGCATCCCTAAAAAAGTTGAAAAACAGAACCAGGGAGAAGTTACCCACAGCCTGAGCAGTGAACTGACACAAAACGGAACCATCAAATTTGATCAGAATACCGGGTGGATCAATAATCAGAATATTTCTGTGAAAACAACACAGATCGAAACCATTTCAAACGGGAAAGAATCCCAGTCTATGAAAAGTGTTTCCAATTCTTCTGTAATGGTCAATCCGTCTTCAAAATAAATAGTTCAGAATTCAAGGTTTGGGTTTAAACTTCCCAACACTTAAAATAAACTCAAACCCTGAACCACAAACATTTAATTATTATGAAATACATTTTTGAGCTGGTATTAGCCGCAATCATTATTTTCTTTGTGTGGAATATTCTTAAAAGAATTTTCTTTAAAACATTTTATGGTTATAGATTTAACAATAACAATCAGAATAATAAGCAGCAGGATATCCGAAACTCAAATAAAAACAATCAAAATATCAACTGGGATGCTGAAACCGTAGATTACGAAGAGGTAAAAGACAGTAATGATAAAGGTAATTCTGAAAATAAAAGATAATAACCATCAACATGGCGAAAAATAAAAACCTGATTTATATTGCAATTTCATTAGTTGTATTTATCGTTCTAGCATTTTTATATTCCACTCCTGTATTTACGGGAAAACAGCTTTTCCAGCACGATATCGTGCAGTATCGCGGCGGTGCAAAAGAACTTCTCGATTACCGGGCTGATACCGGAAAAGAAACCTATTGGAGTGACTCTATGTTTGGGGGAATGCCTACTTACCAGATGGGAAGCCAGTTCAAAGGAGATATTATTAAACAAATTGATTCTAAACTGAATTTTTTGCCGAGGCCGGTCAACTATATTTTTCTACTCTTCGCGGGCTTTTTCCTGTTGGGAATGGTTGCCGTCAGAAACTGGAAATACGCCTTATTGGGAGCTACTTTTTTTGGACTCTCAACTTATTTTTACATTGCCATTGCAGCGGGGCATAACGGTAAAATCAATACCATTGAATATTTTGCACCGCTTCTTGCCGGAATTTTACTGGTTTATATAAGAAAAAATTACATCTGGGGATTCATTGTAACGACTTTATTTATGGGGCTTCAGATCGCTGCCAATCACCCGCAGATGACGTATTATCTGTTTCTTGCATTAGGATTTTTATTTTTATCTGAATTGATTCGTGCGATTCAGAAAAAAACACCAATGAAACACTTCCTGATCTCCTCAGGAATTATTGCTGCTTCCTGCCTGATTGGTGTCGGAATGAACTCTCAAAGAATTTTGGCAAATTCTGAATACATTAAAGAAACCGTTCGTGGAAAACAGATTTTAACCAACGACAGTCACACCGGCGGAGCGTCAGGAATGGATAAAGAAAGCATGCTGCTTTGGAGTTACGGAAAACTGGAAACCCTAAACCTTTTCATACCAAGACTGATGGGTGGCGGAAGCCAGGAGCCTGAAGGAAAGGAAATGATGAATAAAGTGCAGGAGCTTGTTCAGGAAAACGTAGGTTCTCAGGCTGAAATGGACAGAATTTCCAAAGGTTTTGGCAGCCTCACCTACTGGGGCGACCAGCCGGGAACTTCAGGACCTGCTTATCAGGGAGCTATCGTATGTTTTCTGGCACTGTTAGGATTTTTCTTTGCCTGGAAAAAGTACCGCTACTGGATCCTCGGAGCCACTATTCTGACCATCTTTTTAGCCTGGGGAAGCAACTTTATGGCACTTTCTGATTTCTTCATTGATTTTATTCCTTTTTATAATAAATTCAGGGCGCCATCTTCAATCCTGGTAGTGGTAGAACTACTGTTTCCTTTAATTGCAATCATCGGTTTATACAGATTTTTCACCGATAAAGAATTAACAACAGAATACAAACAGAAAATTCTTCTTTATGTTGGTGGAGGAACACTAGGTTTTGTGTTGATCCTACTGATTTTCGGAAAATCTTTACTAGGATTCCATACAGACAACGAAAAAACATATCTTCCTCCTTTCCTGCTGGACTATCTTGTGGAAGAAAGATTTAAATTATTCAGAATTGACGCCATAAAAGCTTTTATATACGTTGCTATTGCTGTTGCAACTTTGTTTATGGTTTTAAAGCAAAAACTTAATCAGAATATTGCGCTAGTAATCCTTGGAGTGGTAAGTCTATTTGACCTTTGGACGGTCAACAAACGTTATCTTAATGATGACAATTATGTCGACAAGATTTTCGCAGAAAATCCTTTCCAGACAGAAAGTTCAGATCTTATGGCAGAAAAAGTTCAGGGCAACCCGAACCTCGAACCGATCTTAGCAAATGTAAATGTTAATAAAACATTAGAAACCATTGCTGAAAAAGATAAAACGCATTACAGAATCTTTAATAATATTTTAGGAACAT
Source organism: Chryseobacterium sp. 27AL (assembly GCF_057815395.1). Lineage (NCBI taxonomy): Bacteria > Pseudomonadati > Bacteroidota > Flavobacteriia > Flavobacteriales > Weeksellaceae > Chryseobacterium > Chryseobacterium sp. 27AL. The sequence continues at coordinate 24,862 of NZ_JBYRIW010000014.1, forward strand.
TCAGCGAGACAAATACTTCATATTTCAAGTCTTCCATCGGCGGATATCATGCGGTGAAGCTGAGAAGATATGACGACGTGATCAATGAATATTTCCAGATTATGGATTCAGTAAGAGTTCCGAATATCCTTAATCTTTTAAATGCAAAATACCTTGTTGTAGGGGGTCCTGAGCAACCGCAGGCAATTCCTAACCCAAGAGCCAACGGAAATGCGTGGTTTGTAAGCGACCTGAAATTCGTAGAATCACCTAACCAGGAGATCAAATCAATCGGTGTCATTGACAGTAAAAAAACAGCAGTGATTGCCGCCTCTGACAAAAAATACTTCAACGGCAAAACGGTTCAGGCAGATTCAGCAGCATTTATCAATTTAACAAATTATCAGCCTAACGAGCTGGAATTCAAATCTCAGTCGAAAACGCCTCAGCTGGCAGTATTTTCAGAGATTTACTATCCTCACGGCTGGAAATTCTTCATTGATGAAAAAGAAGTTCCTTACATCAAGGCAGATTATCTTCTCCGCGCAGTACATGTTCCTGCCGGAAACCACAACATAAGAATGGTTTTCGAGCCGGAAGTAATTGAAAAAGGAAAATGGATCTCGCTTCTTTGCTTCGCTGTATTTATTTTGTTAAGCGGCTTTGGAGTTTATGTTCTTTACCGCAAAAGAGGCAAAAGACAAATTTTAGCAACGAAAGAATAAGCAATTGTCATTCTGAACGAAGCAAAGCGCAGTGAAGAATCTCTAAAAATTTAAATAAAATGAAACACGAAGATGAAAACCCTGGGAACTCACAATTATTATGTCTATATATTGACAAATAAGATCAAAACAGTATTATACACTGGGGTAACCAATGATTTAGAAAAAAGATTGTATTGGCATAAAAATCCAGAAGCGATAGATAAAAGTTTTACATTTAAATACAAATGCTTCTTTTTAGTTTATTTTGAATGTTTTAAGGATATTGATACTGCTATAAAAAGAGAAAAACAAATTAAAGGTTGGGTCAGAAATAAAAAAGAAGCCCTAATCAATGAATTTAATCCAACCTGGAAATTTCTAAATGATGAAATTAAATGAGATTCTTCATTTCGTTTCACTTCATTCAGAATGACATAATTATATGAGACAAAGGAAAATACTCATCATCACCTATTACTGGCCTCCGGCGGGAGGGCCAGGCGTTCAGAGATGGCTGAAATTTGCTAAATATTTACCGGAATTCGGATGGAAACCGATCATTTATACCCCTGAAAACCCGAGCTATCCATTGCTGGATGAAAGCTTAATGCAAGATGTTCCGGAAGACATTCAAATTGTCAGAACAAAAATCTGGGAACCTTATCAGCTGGCCGAAAAACTTAATAAAAGCAATAAAAAGTTCAAAGCAGGACAGTTCGATGTAGGAAAAAACCAAAGCTGGAAATCAAAGCTTTCAATCTGGGTGAGGGGTAACTTTTTCATTCCTGATGCGAGAGTGTTTTGGGTAAAACCTTCCGTTAAATTCCTAGAAAATTATTTAAAAGAAAATAAAATTGATGTAGTGGTTACTTCTGGACCACCACATTCCCTGCATCTGATTGGTTTAAACCTGAAGAAAAAACTTCCCGACCTGAAATGGATTGCTGATTTCCGTGATCCCTGGACGGAAATTTCTTATTACAAGCATTTAAAATTAACCAAAACTTCCGATCGTAAACATCGACAACTGGAAAGTGACGTTTTCAGAAATGCTGATATTACGCTTGCTACAAGTTATACCGATGGAGAAAATTTCAGAAATAAAGGAGCCAATTCGTTTTGTATCACCAACGGATTTGACGAATCTGATTCAAACCCTCAAACCCTCAAACCTTCAAACCCTAAAACCCATTTCACATTAAGCTATATTGGTGTTTTAGAACAGCTCAGAAACCCGGAAAATCTTTGGAGAGCGCTCGATGATCTGGTAAAAGAAAATGCTGATTTTGCTGAAAATTTTGTTTTAAAATTTGCGGGAAGAATTGACGATAAAATATTATCTGCTTTAAAAAATTCTGCACTAAATAATCATATTCTAAACCTTGGATATCTTTCTCATGACAAAGCTATTGAAGAGATGCAGACTTCAGATATTCTGTTGATTACCAATTTCCCGAATGAATCTTCAAAAGGAATTATTCCAGGAAAAATCTTTGAATATCTCGCGACAGGGAAACAGATTATTTCTTTTGGTCCGGATGATGCCGATGTTTCAAGAATATTGGAAGAAACAAATGCAGGAAAGCACTTCAGCTACACAGAATCTAAAATTGTAAAAGAATTTATCCTGGAGAAATTTGAACTTTGGAAAAGTGGAAATCTCCTGAAAAACGATCAGAATATTGAGCAGTTTTCGAGAAAAAATCTTACGAAAAAACTGGCTGAGATTTTAGATAATTAATAGGTTATAGTTAAGGTTGAGGTTGAGATTGAGATTGAGGTGAGAATATTTATATTTTTTAAATTGTCCACTGATCATTGATGACGGCCACCAGATAATATTTGCCCTGAAACTCTTCAAAAACAAGACGGAGACATTTCCAGTCCATTTCCGCATTGGCTTCCGAGCCTTTTATGAAATTTTCGGTGAAATCGGCATTAGGATAAATCTGCTTTAAATTATTCAGTGAATTTCCGCTTCCCTGAAACTCATTTATTGATACCTGCCCCGTCGCAAAATCTTTAGCATATACCCATTTTCCAAGATAATCGTTGATTGTTGCTTTATACAGATCACCGGATCCATCCAGTACACCCCATGTAAAAATTGTTTTTGTAGGCTGGTATTTTATGAAATCCGCTTTCGAAAACTTTTTATCTTCTGCCTGATTTACAAAAGCATACATTGAGAATCTCACTCCCTTTTCAGGATGGATATATTGTGCGAACTTTTTATAGTTTTTTTCTTTTAATGACAAAATAATGGCCTCATTCAAGCTTTTCACGGATTCCTCCTTTTTTATCGGCAGGTTTGTATTACTCGTATTATCAGTGGTTTGACCGGAAGAATCTTTAGTATCATTCACAAATTTTTCTGGATTTTTCTTACAGGCCAGCATACTCAGAATTAAGATCGAAAAGAATATTTTTTTCATAATTTAAAATGTCTTTGCTAAAGTCATCAAAACCGGTACCACTTTTTTGGATACGTACCGATTTAGTTTCTCTGAAAACAGAAAATATAGACTGTCATTTTCGCCTTATATAAGGTCCTTTCGTTATTCTTTTTTGTAATTTTGTACTATGGAAACGTTGGATATTCTTATCATCGGAGGCGGGCCGATCGGACTTACCTGTGCCCTCGAAGCCCAGAAAAATAATCTCAGCTATTTAATTATAGAAAAAGGAACAATTGTAAATTCTTTATACAATTATCCTTTATACATGAAGTTCTTTTCCACGGCTGAAAAACTGGAAATAGGTGATATTCCATTTATTTCTACGGCTCCTAAACCCGGTAGACAGGAAGCGTTGGAATATTATCAGGGAATCACAAGACAACGGAATCTCAATATCAATCTTTATGAAAAAGTTGAGAAAGTTTCCAGAAAAAATGATCTCTTTGAAATTGAAACTACGAAAGGGAAATATTCTGCGAAGAATGTAATCATATCAACCGGTTTCTATGATATTCCGAATCTGATGAATATTCCCGGGGAAGATCTTCCTAAAGTAAAGCATTATTATACCGAACCTTATCCATACGCTAAACAGAAAATCGTTGTTGTAGGCTCCAGTAATTCTGCGGTGGATGCAGCTCTCGAAACTTACAGAAAAGGCGCTGAAGTAACGATGATCATTCGTCATTCGGAAATTTCTAAAAGTGTGAAATATTGGGTAAAGCCTGATATCGAAAACAGAATTTCGGAAGGAAATATTAGCGCTCATTTCAATTCAGAACTGATTGAAATTAAAGAAAACACCGTTATTTTTAAAGATGAAAAAGGTGAAATTCATGAAATCGAAAATGATTTTGTGCTGGCTATGACGGGCTATCTTCCCGACTTCGACTTCTTAAGAAATTCCGGAATTGAGCTACAGGGAGAATGTCTCAATCCTTTGTACAACAATGAAACAATGGAAACCAATATTCCAAATCTATATCTTGCCGGCGTTGTCTGCGGAGGAAAGGACACCCACCTCTGGTTTATTGAAAACTCAAGGATTCATGCGGAAATGATTATTCAGCATATTATTTCCAAGTAATTCAAATAAAATAATTTCCGCAGATTATACAAATTGAATAGATTCTTAGTGAGTTTAATTTGTATTAGCTAATTAAAAATCAACCTTCACCCCGAAAACAAAATTTCTTTTGGCAGCCGGATTATAGTAGCGGTTCCCGAAAGCATTGATATCAAAGCCGGAAACATAATCTTCATCATAAAGATTCTGTACCTGCAGGAATACATTTAATCTTGTCCTGTCAAGCTCAAAAGGAAATCTAAATTGTATATTTCCCACAAAACTTGGATCTGACCACACGGAATTGGCATCGTTCAGTGGTATTTTTGAGGTGTAAAAATGTGAATAATCTACGGCAAGTTTTTTAAACAAAACAAAATTCAGTAGGCTATTTACGGTTGTCCGCGGAACACCGGTAAGATCATTTCCAGAATAATCCGCATCATTCTGGCGGTAATTTTCAAAGGTAAACCGATAAAAACTTCCCGAAATTCTGAATTTAAAAAAGCTGAAAATATCATTTTCAAGATTAAAGCTTTTGGTTTCCATTAATAGTTCCAAACCTTTCTGAACAGTTTCCCCTGAATTAACGAAAAATTCCTGCCCGGCATCATTCTGACGTCTGACAATGGCATCTTTCATCCTGAAATCAAAATAACTTCCTTCTACGAAAACTGCATTTCCGAATTGCTTTCGGATTCCGAATTCCTTATTCCAGCCATATTCGGGTTTGAGCATTGCATTAAACTGCTGGTCCGACGCACGGATTTCCTCATTTGTCGGTGCAGAATTTCCCTTTCCTATTTTTGCGCGTACTGAAAGCCCTTTAGCAAAAAGATAATTCAGTCCAAAATTGGGAAGCCACTGGTTTTTAAAGCTTACTTTCCCATTTGCGATATCCGGAAAAGACCTTTCCCAATCGTACGCATTTGAATTAAGACTCAGCGAAATATCTGTAAAAAATTTATCATAAATATTTAGCTTTTGGGAAATAAAATAAAAGCCTGAAGTATTTTTAATATTGTCAAAATTCTGCGGGTTTCCCTGGATTCCTCTATTGTTATCATAATTTTTAACGATAATCTCATTGATTCCTCCTTCAAACCCAAAGCGATACGCCAATGAAATATGCTCCCAGTTTTTTTCATAGTTGAAATGAGTACGTAGCGCAAAATTTTTCTCAAATCGGTTTTCAAAATTGGTAATAAACGGATTTTCAAAATCTACGTAAGATCCCTGAACGAGAATGAAATGTGAAAAATGAGTGTTAAAGTTGTACTCATTGGAAAGCCCTGCCAGAATCATCTTATTACGAATTCCGGCATCCTGATCTGTAGCACCCGGAAGGGTTTTAGTTGCCAGCCTTGCCTGTTTCCGATCAGTCTGCATTTGCTCAAGAGTAAGTCCGCCGGGTGTCTGATAATCGAGATCAGCATATAGAATCATACCTTTAAGCAAACCTTTTTCTGAATAGCTGAAATGATCTTTCACAAAAACCTGTTTACGATTGACCTTAGATTGCGCTCTGTAAGAATCTGTCTGGTAATAATTTTGAAAAACTTCAACAAAATGTTTTCCCAACTGCTTAGAAATGGTAAAGCTCTGGTTGAACATTCCATAACTTCCCGATGCAAGCTGAGCCGACGCTTTTTCGGAATCTGATGTTCTTAGCAGTAATGTCCCTCCGGTCACGGCTCCGTAGTCGCCGCTTTCAGGACCTTTATAAATTTCCATTCTGTTGATGAGTTCGGGAGAAATTACATTAAAATAGGTATTTCCTGAAGCATCTGAAAGGATAAAATCATCGAGATAAACTTTTACATTTCTCACTCCAAAAGGAGAACGTAGGGCGCTCCCACGCAGAGAAATCCTGTAACTTCCTGGAGATCGTTCTTCCATTCGGGCGCCGGAAATCTGGTTGATGGATTCCAGCATTCTTTCCGGTGGATTCTGATTCAACAAGTTGCCTGAAACTACCGATACCGATTTGGTGGAAGAGATCAAAACCGCCGGCTTTTTGTAAGCATCAATCCGTACTTCAGAGATCAGTTCTGCAGAATCTTTTTCCTGTGCTGCTCCAAAAGCTGCTGACATTGCGGATAAAAGGATGTAAATTTTTCTCATTGCGTGTGAATAAGCAAAAATTATTCTTTTTTTATGTTATTGCTTTTAATTTTTGTGTTTTTATAGACAATTTGAGATAATTCTTCCGAGAATCCCAAGGACTATGCAGATTATTAATTAAAGGAGTTATTATAAGTTTATTTTAAAATGTTGTTGGATCTTTACAGAATAATAAGCTGATGTTATTAATCTAAAAAGCCTGTCGAAAATCATTCTGACAAGCTTTTTTGGATTGACTACTTTCGCGTGAGGGATGCGGCGGGCGGCGACGCAGGAGCCGGTGCGAGTGAGGAACGAACGAGTACGGAAGCGAAGCGGACCCCAAAGCAGCCCGATCCGAATCTGTTGGGGAAACCTCATAGGTTTTTTAAACCTCATAGGTTTTTTAAACCTATGAGGTTTAGCTTTGGAATGAGGGGCACGCCCAAATTTCTATTCGGCTCGTTTTCTTTCATCAATCATCCACGGAACGATAAAGTAAAACGCAACGGCAATCAGTGTTGCTAAAATTCCGGTTCCGATCCATAAGGTGGTAAAACCAAATTTTTGTGCAATGAGGGTTCCCAGATAAGGGGTAACGATAAAGGCTATAGAAAACGAGATTCCGTTCAGTCCCATATAAGCGCCTTTGTTATTTTTTCCTGATCGTAAGGCAGTGATGGTCGACATAAAAGGCAGTGCCCATATTTCGCCTACGCATAGCAAGCTCATGGAAAGAACGAGCGTAAGCATACTGTGATCGAAACCCAGCATGGCGTACGAAAGTCCGCAAATGAATGTCCCCAGAAACATGGTCACAGCCAGGCTGAAGTATTTTTCGGCCATCTGAACTAAGCCCATTTCTAACAAAACAACTAAAAACCCGCTGTAGCCCAGAATATATCCTATATTTTGCTGACTGAGATGGGCTGAATCTTTATAAAAAATGGTCAGCGTACTGAATAACTGGAAGAAACATATGGAGAACAACATGCAGAAAAAGCAATACAGCAAAAATTTACCATCACGGTACGGCGAATTTTCCTTTTTGATTTCAATAACTTCCTGCACTTTCTTGGCTTTTATTCTGGCCAGCTTATTTCGTTTTTTAAAGAAAATAATATAAAGAATTCCCGCCAGTAAAGCAGCCAACGCATTGGTAAAAAACAAAAACTCGTAGGAAATAGCCGATAAAATTCCGCCCAAGGCAGGACCGATGGAGAATCCAAGATTAACAGCCATCCGGTTCAGTGAGAATGCGCGTGTGATATTTTCAGGTTTTGCATACTTAGTAATGGCTACTGAGTTTGCGGGACGAAATGCATCGCTTACAATACTCTGAATCAATATAATAGTAGCAACCCCGACTTCTGTTTTGAAAACAGGAATCAGACAAAACAAGGGAACGCTGAGCAGTAAACTGAGATACTGCACTTTGTATTCACCGATCTTGTCTGTGATAAATCCGCCAAGCCAAGAGCCGATTACGGAACCAATTCCGAAAAAGCTGAGTACAATTCCAGTATTTTCTATGCTAAAATGCAGATGATTGGTCATATATACTCCCAAAAACGGAAGTACCATGGAGCCGGCCCGATTGATGAGCATTACCAAAGCCAGCATCCAGCTTTCCTTGGAAAGCCCTTTGAATGAGTTTGTATATAGATAGATAAGTTTCACAATTAAATATTTAATAACTTTTCTTTAATAGGATTTTGTCCTGTTTGTTTTTAAGTTGTCTCTTGGTTAATTCTGACATTTGAAGATTACTGCTTTTAAAAACAAAAACAGGACTTAAAAAAATAAGCCCTGTTTCATTTATAATGATATAAATAAATTTTACTCCGGCTTATAAGAGTCTTTTAATGTCACAGTTCTGTTGAAGACTAATTTGTCTTCAGTAGAATCCTGATCTTTTGTAAAATAGCCAATTCTCTGGAATTGCAGAGGTTCTCCAACTTCCACATCTTTTAAACTCGGCTCAGCAAAACCTTGAACGGTTGTCACAGATTCCGGGTTGATGAAATTTAAAAAGTCTACGTCTTTTTCTGCATCTGGCTGTTCTACGGTAAACAATTTATCATAATTTCTGACCTCTACAGGAATCGCGTGTTTCGCAGAGACCCAGTGAATGGTCCCTTTTACTTTTCTTAAACTTTCTTCCGTTCCGCTACCTGACTTTGATTTTTCGTCGTATGTTGCGTAGATGGTTGTGATATTTCCGTTTTCATCCTTCTCTACCCTTTCACCTTTGATGATATAAGCAGATTTTAAGCGGACTTCCCCACCCAGTTTCAGTCTAAAGAACTTATTATTCGCTTCTTCCTTGAAGTCTTCACGTTCAATATAAAGCTCTCTGGAGAAAGGAATTTCTCTTGTTCCCGCGTTTTCCTGTTCTGGATTATTTTCCGTTTCCAGCCATTCTTCTTTTCCTTCAGGATAGTTTTCAATAACAAGCTTCACAGGATCCACAACTGTCATGACACGTTTTGCTACTTTATTTAAATCTTCACGAACGCAGAATTCCAGTAACTGAAGCTCAATAAGGTTTTCCCGTTTGGCAACCCCTACTTTCTCAATAAAATTCCTGATAGCAGTAGCTGTGTACCCTTTTCTTCTCATTCCTGAAATAGTAGGCATTCTCGGATCATCCCATCCGTTCACTACTTTTTCAGCAATCAGCCTTTGCAGCTTTCTCTTAGAAGTGATCATATAAGAAACGTTCATTCTTGCAAATTCCCTTTGCTTGTTTCTCACTTTGGTTTCATCATAAACCTGATCCAGATACCAGTCGTACAATGGTCTGTGGTTTTCAAATTCTAAAGAACATAAAGAATGTGAAATTTGTTCGATATAATCAGATTCACCATGCGCCCAATCGTACATCGGATATATTTTCCATGCAGTTCCGGTTCTGTGGTGAGGTCTTTTTAAAATCCTGTACATCACGGGATCACGCATGTTCATATTAGGTGACGTCATGTCGATTTTTGCACGAAGAGACATTGAACCTTCTTCAAACTCGCCGTTTTTCATCCTCTCGAAAAGATCCAAAGATTCTTCACCAGGACGATTTCTGTATGGAGATTCAATTCCTGGTTCGGTAGGGTTTTTTCTCTGTTCGGTAATCACTTCAGATGGCTGCTCGTCTACATAGGCTTTACCATCTTTAATCATCTGTACGGCCCAATCATAAAGCTGCTGGAAGTAATCGGAGGCGTACAAAACTTTATCCCATTTAAAACCTAACCATTCAACGTCTTTCATGATAGAATCCACGAATTCCTGTTCTTCTTTTTCAGGGTTCGTATCGTCGAAACGAAGGTTCACGGGAGCATTGTATTTTTCACCCAAACCAAAGTTGATGCAGATCGCTTTTGTATGACCTACATGCAGATAACCATTGGGTTCAGGCGGAAAACGGAAACGGATCTGATCTCTTTTCAGTCCGTTTGCCAAATCATCTTCGATAATTTGCTCAATAAAATTGAGAGATTTTTTTTCTTCTTCCATTGAATTCGCTTTAAATATGCCGTATATACGACAATTTGCAAATTTAAGAAAATTTAAAGTGTTATGGAAATTATAATTAATGGGTTTTACGGCTGGCGATTCAATATTTTGGCCTATCTTTGCCAAGAACTGAAACCGTTATTGAAATACTTTAAGCATGTCTAATTATATTCCAAACCAAGGGAGATTACTCGTTACTCTACGAAAGAATCATTCACTACATGTAGACTTATCCTTTAGAGATTCTGAAAAAATTTTTAAATAAAGAAATATACGAATTGTATTATTCCAATCAATTATTAAACACACATTTAAATTCCGTCATGAAAAATATCATATTAAAAAATTGTAAACATACCATGGTATGGCACAAAGATTGTAACCAGATAAGCACACAGAACACTAAATAATATTATTATGAAAAAGGTTAAAGAAAAGTTTTCTTCATTTTTAGAATACCTTAGAAAGGCAATTTTCGTAGAAGATGTTATCTAGAACACACAATTACAGAAAGAACTTACCCTATTACTTTAGTTATTAATTGATTTTATTTTTCATTTCACTGCTGAATACATTTAATGAAATATCAAATCGATAATTAATAATTCTAAAATAATAGGATGAAATCATCAGAGAGATCTGAAAAATCCCATCCTTAAGATTAATTTTTAAAGTACAACAATTCTCCTTTCAAATCAAGATTTGACGGAAAATTATTGACAAATAAAGATCCGGTACCCAAACCTTGAGGCATCGGATTTTTTTTGGTAAATGTATATTGCGCAATGGCATTCAGACCGATATTGCTTTCGAGTGCAGAAGTGATCCACCATCCGATATTTCTTTTTTCAGCGAGGGAAATCCATTCATCAGACCCCGAAAAACCGCCGATTAAAGAGGGTTTTAAAATAATATACTGAGGTTTTACCGTGTCAAGCAACTCAATCTTTCGATCATTATTAATAATACCTATCAGTTCTTCATCTAATGCAATAGCAGTCGGAGTGTCTGAGCATAATTCCGCCATATCATGCCAGTTTCCTGCTTTTATGGGTTGTTCGATGGAATGGATATGAAGATCAGCTAATTGCTGTAACACCGTTTTAGCTTCGTCTTTTGAAAAACCTCCGTTGGCATCAACACGAAGTTCCAGGCTTTCTTTTGGAAATTTATTCCTTAATTTCTTAAGAATTTCATGCTCTGATTTCCAATCGACACCGATTTTCAATTTAATACAGTGAAAACCTTTCTCCAGCTTCTCCTGAATCTGCTCTTCCATATAATGAATGTCGCCCATCCAGATCAAGCCGTTGATAACAATAGCTTTTCCTCCTTCAGTAAATTCGCTTGGAAAATAAATATTTCCGCCGTTCTTCAGGTTTAAAATGGCCTGCTCATAGCCAAACCAAATTGACGGAAATTCTTTCAGTTCTTCTTTTAAAATTTTGGAATTCTGATGAATATTTTCACAAAGCCACTGAAGTTTTTTTTCATAGTCAGGACTGTCATCAAAGCTTAAACCTCTGAAAATCCCACATTCTCCTATTCCTTTCTTTCCATTTTCTGAAATTTCAAGAATAAAAGTTTCTTTTTCAAGCAAAACGCCGCGAGATGTTCCACTCGGGCGTTTGAATTCTAATAAATATCTGAAATATTCTGCTTTCATTATTTTACACTGTCGATTCTCATAAATTCCTCCGCTTTTTCCACCATATCAATACTTCCACAGAAGAAAGGAATTCTCTGATGCAGTTCGGTAGGTTCAATTTCAAGAATTCTTCTGAATCCGTCCGTTGCCTTTCCACCTGCTTGTTCAGCCAGGAAAGCCATTGGATTACATTCATATAATAATCTCAACTTTCCGTTCGGAGCCTGTGAATAAGAAGGATAAATATAAATTCCTCCTTTCAGCATATTTCTGTGAAAATCAGCGACAAGCGAACCGATATATCTTGAGGTATAAGGTCTGTCACCTTCTTCCATCTGGCAATATTTAAGGTAATTTTTTACTCCTTGTGGGAACTTTATATAATTTCCTTCATTGATTGAATAAATCTTTCCTGTCTTTGGGAAAGTCATATTCGGATGCGATAGATAATAAGTTCCTAACGAAGGATCAAGTGTAAAGCCATTTACCCCGTTTCCTGTAGTGTACACAATCATGGTTGATGATCCGTAGATTACATATCCTGCCGCAATCTGATTGATTCCTTTCTGTAAAAAATCTTCCAGCTGAACTGGTGTCCCGGGCTCGGTGACTCTCCTGTAAATCGAGAAAATCGTACCCACAGAAACATTGACGTCAATATTGGAAGAACCGTCTAGAGGATCGATCAATACAACATATTTACTTAAATGTCCGTTTTCGCCACATTTAATATCGATGAAATCATCATTTTCTTCGGAAGCAATTCCGCAGACAACCTCTCGCTGAGACAAAGCGGTAATAAAAATTTCATTGGCAATCACATCCAGTTTCTGCTGTTCTTCACCCTGAATATTCTGGTTTCCCGCAGCGCCCGCGATGTCTACAATTCCTGCTTTATTAACTTCTCTGTTTACTACTTTTGAAGCCAGTCTTATCGCGCTCAGAAGCCGGGAAAACTCTCCCGTGGAATACTGAAAATCGTCTTGTCTGTCAATAAGAAACTCTCCTAAAGTCTGTAATGGTCGTTCTGACATATTTTGCTTTTTACGTTTCCTCCAAATTTCGTAAAATTTATCACATTTAAAAATAATTATTAAGAAAAGATCTTATCCACTGTTTATCAATAATATACTGAATAATTTTCAGACTTTTAATTAGGACTTATCATAAAAATCTTCCCCGGATGACATGATTATATGATGATAAATTACGGAGATTAATAATTTTAATGAAATCTTAAGCTCATGGTGATTCAACGCTATTTCATATCTCGTTGTAAATGTATAATTTTGTGACCCGTAAAATATTCCCACAAATTTTATCTAACAATTTTATTATTAACAATTTAATGAAAATTTTCAAGTTTGGTGGAGCATCGGTAAAAGATGCTGAAAGTGTAAGAAATGTGTCCATGGTATTAAAAAGCCAGGGATTTGCCAAGTGTCTGCTGGTCATTTCAGCGATGGGCAAAACGACGAATGAGTTGGAAAAAGTAGTGGAGCTTTATTTCAAGAAAGATAACTATCAAACTGAGATTGAAAAAATAAAACGAAAGCACATTGAAATTGCGGAAGGATTATTCCCTGAAAACCATGCTGTTTTTGCAGAAATCAACTTATTTTTTGATGATATAGATTCGTTTTTAAGAAGAAACAAATCTCCGAATTACAACTTCGTTTACGATCAGGTGGTAAGCTGTGGAGAAATGATTTCGACAAAAATTGTGAGTGAATATTTAAACGAAATTCAATTCATCAATCAATGGCTGGATGCAAGAGATTACGTAAAAACAGATAATTCTTACAGAGAAGGTGTGGTAGATTGGGTAAAAACTGAAGAATTTATTTCACACTTAAATAAAGAAATCTGCTATGTGACTCAGGGATTTATCGGTTCTGATGAAAATAATTTCACAGTAACTTTAGGAAGAGAGGGCTCCGACTACTCCGCTGCAATTTTTGCCTATTGCCTTAATGCTGATGCTATGACAATCTGGAAAGACGTTCCGGGCGTAATGACGGGTGATCCAAGAAAATTCAAAGATGTAAGATTACTTTCCAATATTTCGTATGAAGAAGCCATTGAAATGGCCTATTACGGTGCAAGCATTATTCACCCTAAAACATTGCAGCCGCTTCAGCAAAAGAATATTCCTTTTTATGTAAAATCCTTCGTGGATCCTACCAAAGAAGGTACGAAAGTAGGTGCATCCGACAAAAATCAGAGTGAAGAATCTTATATTTTAAAAGAAAATCAAACCCTACTAAAAATCTCAACACGTGACTTCTCATTCATCGCAGAAGACCATATGAGTTTAATTTTCGGATATTTGTCAAAATACAAAATCAAGGTTTCTCTGATGCAGAATTCTGCGATTTCATTGGCATTATGTCTTGAAGATAAATTTAATACCATCGATGAACTGAATGAAGAACTTCAGAAAATATTCCGCACGGAAATAGTAAAAAATGTATCTTTATTTACTGTAAGAAATGCGAAGATGGACCATATAGATCAATTTTACCGGGAAAAAAGTGTATTATTGGAGCAGATTTCGAAGAATACACTTCAAATGGTAACACAATAAAACTAATTGCGACTAAACACACATGAGTTTAATTTCGAAAAACGATTTGATAAAGGCTTCCGGCTTGAATAAAATAGGATTTCTTAAGAATCCTGTAGCATCTGCCGTAATGAGCATTGCTAAAATAAATGAAGTAAACAAATTATACGATAAATTAAAAGACAAGGAAGGCAAAGACTTTTTCGACTCATTTGTGAGAGAGCGGAACTTAAGCTATATAGCTTTTGAAGAAGATCTGGCAAAAATCCCTAAAACAGGACCGTTCATTCTTGTTTCCAATCATCCGCTGGGCGCAATTGATGGTATTTTAATGTGTAAAATACTTTCGGAAGTACGTCCGGATTTCAAGGTGATGGGTAATTTCCTTCTGGAAAAAATCAAACCGATGGAACCGTACGTCATTCCGGTGAACCCTTTTGAAAACAGAAAAGAAGCTTACAGCAGCTCATCCGGAATGCGCGAAACATTAAAGCATTTGCAAAACGGAGGCTGTGTGGGAATTTTCCCTGCAGGAGAAGTTTCAAATAAAAATAATCCTTATGGAGAGATTTTAGATAAGGAATGGGAAAAACCGGCACTCAAGCTGATAAGAATGGCTAAAGTGCCGGTGGTTCCTATGTATTTTCATGCTAAAAACAGCAGAATGTTTTATCAGGTAGCCAAGCTTCATCCGAGCCTGCAGACCATGATGCTTCCCGCAGAAATGATGAACGACAGGGAAAAACCTATCAGAATCAGAATCGGAAAGCCTATTGCCGTGAAAGCGATGGATGATATGGAAAGTATTGAAGAACTGGGTGATTTTTTGAAACGTAAGGTTTACATGATGAAATCTTATTATGAAAAAAGAAAATCTCTGGCACAAAGTATTAACCTTCAGAATCTTTCGGTAAAATTTCCTTTGATGAAGGAAGAGAACATTGTCCAGAATATTATTGATGAAACTCCGAAAGAAGACATTTTAAACGACATCAAAAAACTCAAAGGCACCGATAAAATGTTCTTCAGCAATGGAAATTATGAGGTATATTTCACCAATTACGAGGAAATTCCTTCGATCATGAGAGAGATAGGCCGTCAGAGAGAGCTCACTTTCCGGGCCGTAGGAGAAGGAAGCAATTTACCTTTCGATCTTGATGAATATGACAAGCATTATCACCATCTTTTTCTTTGGGACAATGCTGAAGAAAAACTCGTTGGAGCTTATAGAATGGCTCTTGGAAGAGAAGTCATGAAGAAATTCGGCATCAAAGGATTTTATACAAGTTCATTATTTGAATTTGAACAGGACATTCATCCATTCTTTAAAAAAGTGATTGAAATGGGACGTGCCTACATCTGCCAGGAATATCAGCAAAAACCACTTCCCCTTTTCCTTCTCTGGAGAGGAATCGTTCACGTTTGCCTGAGAAATCCGGATCATAAATTCCTTATGGGAGGTGTAAGTATCTCCAACAAGTTTTCCGAATTTTCAAAATCTCTGATGATTGAGTTTATGCGTTCGAATTATTACGATTCAGCCGTAGCACAATATATTACTCCAAGAAATGAATATAAAGTGAAGCTTCGTGACAGAGACAAGCATTTATTTTTCGAAGAGATGGAATCTGATTTGAACAAACTCGATAAAATTATCGACGACCTTGAGCCGGAGCTAAGGCTGCCTGTTTTAATTAAGAAATATATCAAGCAGAATGCGAAAGTAATTGCCTTTAATGTAGATCCAAACTTTAATGATGCGATCGACGGATTAATGTACATCAGAATCAGCGATCTTCCGGAAAGTACGATCAAGCCAGTATTAGAAGAGATGAGTGAGCAAATTAGAAAGGAACAGGAAAATAATTCGGTTGAGAATCAGTAGGTTTTTAAGTTTTGTTAAAAAAAACATTGTTAATACTTGCTTCATATATCAAAACTTACTACTTTTGCATCACTTTAAAACAACGAAGTAAAAGAATGGTTTCTTAGCTCAGTTGGTAGAGCAATGGATTGAAAATCCATGTGTCCCTGGTTCGATTCCTGGAGAAACCACACAAAACCACCTGTAAAAAGGTGGTTTTCTTTTCAAAACTGTTTTAAATAAATTTGCAGAATGTAATAATTATTATTACTTTTGCACCACTTCAAACGAAGTACAAATTTGGTTTCTTAGCTCAGTTGGTAGAGCAATGGATTGAAAATCCATGTGTCCCTGGTTCGATTCCTGGAGAAACCACACAAAAGTCATCTCACATGGGATGGCTTTTTGTTTTATGTCATATTATGATGTTAAGTTATCCATAAAATCATAATAATTACCCCTTACTTATGTTGAAAATAAGTATATTCGCTTTTTAATTTTGTTGAAAATGAAGAAGATTATTACCGTTTTGTTTTTATTTTCATGTATTGTAGCATTTGCCCAGGAAGGTATACAGTTTCAGGAACTGCCTTTTAAAGATCTTATCGCAAAGGCAAAGAAAGAAAAAAAAATACTTTTTATTGATGCCTATACTTCATGGTGTGGTCCCTGCAAAATGATGGAAAGAAATACTTTCACAAAAAAAACAGTGGGCGATTACTACAATTCAAACTTTGTGAATGCGAGATTTGATATGGAAAAAGGAGAAGGAAGAGAAATTGCCGCTAAATTCGGCGTACGCTCTTACCCAACCTATCTGTTTCTAAATGGCGACGGCGAACTTGTTTCACAAAATTTCGGTTATATGGAAGAAAACATGTTTCTGTCAATGGCAAAAGATGTTAATTCACCCAACAACAAAAAGGGAACATTAAAGGAACGTTTTGAAAAAGGTGAAAAAGATCCTGAGTTCCTGATGAACATCATGAGACTCAACTCAACATCTGATTTTGATTTTGCCCAAAAAGCTTCGGAAAGATATTTTGAAAATAAGGAAAAAGGAGCTGAACTCACGAAAGATGATGTAGGTCTTTTATTATTCTTTTTGAAATCTTCTGAAGATAAAAATTATACATTTTTCACCCAAAGAAAATCAGAGATCATCAAATTTTTACCTGAAGAAACTTACCGGGAATTCGATAATCAGCTTAAATTGGGAAAAGTCGTTGAACAGTCTATCGACCGACAAAATAAGAGAATTAATGATGATTATTTTATGAAAACGGCTGAGCCATTGGTTGGGAAACATGATGCAGAGGTAAAACTCAACCAGACTAAGCTGAGCTATTATGAGCAAAATGCAAATTTTCCGGAATATGAAAAAGCGGCCCTGGCTTATTACCGAAATTCAGAAGCATTTGAACCCAACGAATTATTGAAAGCTGCCTGGGTATTCTCTGAGCATATTACCAATCCTTCTTCACTAAAAAAAGCTGCAGAATGGGCGGAAAAATCAGTGATGCGTGGTGAAACCTCTGAAAACACCTACATTCTTGCTAAACTCTATTTCCTTACCGGGAACAAAGATCAGGCGAAAACATATGCTGAAATGTCCAAAAATATGGCCACCCAGGCTCAGAAAGATTCTACGTTAGCAGATGCATTACTAAATCAAATCAACAACAGCAAATGATGAAAATTACATTCATTATAGCGTTTCTTATCTCTTTTTTACTAGGAAGTTTACAAGCTCAGGAAGTAAAGCAAAGTAGTGAAACCAGTGTCTATGTGAAAGGTAATGCACTACTCATTCCTATTGGAATTGTTAATCTAGCTGTTGAACACCAACTTACCCAAAAAATTACTGTACAGGGAGATGTGCTGATTTCACCATGGAAATCGTTTGCAGGACATGAACTGCAGTATTACTCTGTTTCTGCGGAAGGCAGATATTATTTTAACGAAGCATTCAGACATTTTTATGTCGGCGCAAATATTGCAGCCTCATCATTTACCTTACAAAAGTGGAATTATTGGTCCGATGGCCCTTATTATAATGATTTTGGAGAAGTTTTCGTTACTTCCAATCTTTATCAGAAAGGCTATTCGCTAATTGTAGGTGTTACGTTGGGATATCAATTTAAAGTTTCCGACAGATGGAATATTGACTTGTACGGAACTGTAGGAACTTCACAGGACTTTTACAAAGGCTACGACAAAACCACCGGAGAACGCTACGACCGAAAAGATAATAAATTCAACAGAAGTGGCGAAATTCTACCTTACAGAGGAGGCGTCATGATTTCTTATAAATTAAAATAATCCCAATGAAACTATTCGGAAAAAATCACCTGATCATCTGCATTATCACTTTTGCCATTCTTTTCCTGATGAATTATCTCGGAAATAATGAAGCGGATAAACTTCAACGAGCTTTAATGATAGGTGCCGCAGGTGTAATAGGCTTATCAATAGGCCTGTTTATAATGAACAAAGGTAAAGATGATAAAACGCCGCACGATTTTGACTGAGGACAATGAATGGTTAATGGTCAATTCGCTAAGCTCGTGAATTTTCTAAATTGGCTGGCAAAGCCAAAATTGACGATTGACTATTCACTTTTTAATTTTCATAAATAATATATTTCCTTCTTATTTTTTCAAATTGTTCCAGACCAGTTTTCCATGAAGCTTTAATCTCAGCGATGGATTTTCCTGAAATAATCTGCTTTCTCAGTTCGTCACTTCCTGCTAACGTATCAAACCAAAAGTTCTTACCCGCAGCAGGTTTAAGAAAAAAATCAAGTTCAGGGTTTTTATAGTTTTTATACGCTTTGATAACCCATTCCAGATGCAAAGCTCTTAAATCTTCAGGATAGTTTGAAAGATTTTCTCCAAAACAAAGTTTTCCATTTAAGAAAGGATCTTTTGCTCCGAAATTGGGTTTAGGAGTAAATTGATACGGCAAATCTTTCGTCCATGGTGAACCATAAATCTGGAAAGGCAAATCCGTTCCTCTCCCGACAGAAACCTGAGTGCCTTCAAAAAAGCATAAACTTGGATACAGATTAATAGATTTATCATTAGGTAAATTGGGCGAAGGCTTTTCTAAAACCGGATATCTTAATTTTTTATGATAATTTTTCATGCGAATCAGGGTATATTTTGCCTGAATCCCGTTTTTCAGCCACTTTTCTCCATTTACCATTTTACCATACTCCCCTATTGTCAGGCCATAAACAACAGGAACCTCGTGCATCCCTACAAAACTTGTCCATTGTTTCTTTAAAACAGGTCCATCTGTATAGCCATCGTGAGGGTTTGGACGGTCAAGCACCATCACCTCAACATTATTTTCTGCGGCAGCCTCCATCAGGTAAGTCAATGTAGAGATATACGTGTAAAAGCGAACTCCGACGTCCTGTATATCAAAAACCATCACATCAATTCCTTTTAACTGCTCGGGTTTTGGCTTCTTATTGTTTCCATACAGAGAAATAATGGGAATTCCTGTTTTTACATCAACTCCGTTTTTCACCTTTTCACCTGCATCGGCATCGCCTCTAAAGCCATGTTCCGGGGCAAAGATGGATTTAATCTTAATTCCTTTCTGTACCAAAAAATCAACTACATGTATTCTGTTGCTCATTAGCCCGGTCTGGTTGGTAACAACACCTATAGTTTTACCCTTCAGCAAAGGCAAATATACTTCCGGCTGATCGGCACCTGTCTTAAAACCGCCTTGAGCTTGAGTCTGAGAATAATATTGTTGGAATACTCCTAAAAAAATTAGGCAAATAAGAAGTAAATTTTTAATTTTGAAATCTAAATTCATAAGCTTGAAATTTCCTTTATATTTCTCTAGAAAAATAGCGTTTTCCAAAGATAACAAAAATAACCTTTCAAGGGTGATCATCTTCATCGGCAGGCTTTCTGTAGCGTTGGGAATTATTGTTTCTTTAATTACCGTTTCTACAGGATTCGGTTCTAAAAAGGCGATCAAAGAGAGACTGGCAGATTTCAGCGGACACATCACCGTAAAATCGACGAGATCAAACTCATCCTATAACACCTCCGTTCTTGACAATCAGGGGTTGGATGTTAAGAAAATCCGCCAGCTTCCTGATGTAGAGTCGGTACAGAAATATGCGATGCTCACAGGCATCATGAGAAACGAGCACAACTTTGCCGGAATCATTTTTAAAGGAATAGGAAAAGATTTTGACAGCTTAAGATTTAAAAAATTCCTGATTGCAGGAACTACGCCGACTATCACTGAAAAAGGATACAATAATGGCGTGGTGATTTCCCAGAAAGTTGCCAATGATCTTCACCTTAAAGTAAAGGACAGTATTGT
Organism: Chryseobacterium sp. 27AL; assembly: GCF_057815395.1. Classification (NCBI taxonomy): domain Bacteria; kingdom Pseudomonadati; phylum Bacteroidota; class Flavobacteriia; order Flavobacteriales; family Weeksellaceae; genus Chryseobacterium; species Chryseobacterium sp. 27AL. The sequence continues at coordinate 45,123 of NZ_JBYRIW010000014.1, forward strand.
CACCGTATTTTCAAGGGCAGACCAGCAGCCTATTTACAGGAAATTTGAAGTATTGGGAATTTACAAAACTGATATTAAGATGATAGACGATCAGTTTGTGATCGGAGACATCAACCACGTACGGAAAATTCAGGATATGAAGCCTGATGAAGTAGGTGGTATTGATATTTTCTTTAAAAATGTAAATGATGCAGATACGGATTTTCCTGAGATCGAAAAGCTGATCGGCTATAAAAACTATGCCGAAAAAGCGACCGAGAAATTTCCCCAAATCACAGACTGGATCAGTATTTTTGACACGAATATTGCCCTTATCATCATCATTATGCTGATTGTTGTGGTGATTAATATCATTATGGTTCTTTTAATTCTTATTATCGAGAGAACCAACTCCATAGGACTTCTTAAAACCCTTGGTGCCAACAATTCTCAGATTAGGGCCACATTTATCAATTATACACTCATCATCATGATTCCCGGACTTCTGTATGGAAACCTGATCGGTCTCGGGTTGATCTTAATTCAGAAGTTTTTTGGCATTATCAAGCTCAACCCTGAGAACTATTACGTGAGTACCGTTCCGGTGGATCTCAACCCATTTGTTATCATTTCCATCTCTCTGGGTATTCTGATTATTTCGGGGCTTGCGCTTATCATTCCAAGCTACCTGATCAGCAAAATTTCTCCGGTGAAGGCGATTAAATATAATTAAAGGTGAATGCTAAATCGTGAATTTACTTCGCGTGTGAATTTTAGAATAACTGGGAAATTGGCCATTGATCTGCAGAAATTAACTATTGACATTAATGCTGAATGGTGAATTTTGCTTCACAAGTGAATATAGAATCACAGGAAAATTAACCCTTGACTCTTAGAAATTGACCATTGACATTCTTTAATCCTACCATCCCTTAAGCTCAATAAAATTTAAAGCCGTATCTTTGCCATGCTTTAAAAAACATTTATGAAATACGCAAACAACATCCTCGAAACTATAGGAAATACACCGCTGGTAAAGCTTAACAAAGTTTTGGGTGAAGATTTTCCGGCATTAGTTTTGGCAAAGGTGGAAACCTTCAATCCCGGGAATTCTGTAAAAGACAGAATGGCCGTGAAAATGATTGAAGACGCAGAAAAAGACGGAAGACTGAAGCCAGGAGGAACGATCATCGAAGGAACTTCCGGAAATACAGGGATGGGGCTGGCTCTTGCAGCGATCATCAAAGGATACAAATGTATTTTTGTAACCAACTCAAAACAATCAAAAGAAAAATGTGATATTTTACGTGCTCTGGGTGCTGAAGTTATTGTCTGCCCAACTGATGTGAAACCTACCGATCCGCGTTCTTACTATTCTGTTTCTAAAAGACTTGCTAATGAAACCGAAAACGGCTGGTATGTCAATCAGTATGATAACCTGTCTAACAGAGCAGCACACTATGAGTCTACCGCTCCCGAGATCTGGGAACAGACCGAAGGAAAGCTGACCCATTTTGTAGTCGGAGCCGGAACAGGAGGTACGATTACCGGTTGCGGAAGATTCTTTAAAGAGAAAAACCCGGATATCAAGGTAATCGGCGTTGATACTTACGGTTCTATACTAAAAGAATTTCATGAAACCGGCGAGCTTCATTACGATCATGCCTACGCCTATATTACGGAAGGAATCGGGGAAGATATTATCCCTGAAAACTATGATATGGCGGTTATTGATCATTTTGAAAAAGTAACAGATAAAGACGGTGCCATTTACGCCAGAAAGCTGGCGAAAGAAGAAGGAATTTTCTGCGGATATTCTGCGGGGAGCGCCATCGCCTCTTTGGTACAGATGAAAGATCAGTTCACGAAAGATGATGTTATCGTAGTTCTGCTTCATGACCACGGATCCAGATATGTAGGAAAGATCTACAATGATGAATGGATGCAGGAAATGGGCTGGCTGGATTAACGGTCATCTCTTTAAATACATAAAGAACTCAGAGCAAATGTTCTGAGTTCTTGTATTTTATTAAACTATTTCCTGACAGATGTTATTTGTTATTCCTTAATTCTTTGCTTTAAAACCTGCTTTAAAAAGCTGTAATCTTTCTCGCTCATTGACTTTCTGGGAAACATGTAGCTGTGTTTACCTTCAATGCTGATGAATTCATTGTTGCTGTCGAAAAACTCAAAATCTTTCCATTCGCTGGTTTCTTTATCACCATCGATATTGACGGTAAAAAATTGATCGTCAAATCTGATCTCATAGATGCTGCAGTTCTCAAGCTTGGTTAAATAATGTCCCACATGCTTTTTCCATCTGGAGACTTTGTTAATGCTTACCGAAAGAAAAACGGCACACAACAGGAACAGAAAACTGACAAAATATAAGATTCCCGCTTTCTCTTTGCTGAAACCATCTCTGAAAAATAATAAGATCAGTAAGATAAGACCTACCACAATGGTTGTTATTGTTTTCCCCCGTGTTGTTGACGAAAAAAACAGGCTTCCCTGGTTTCCGCTGAAATAGATCTCTTCAAAGTCCTGCCTTTTAGGCTTCAGAACGATCACTCTCTCTTCACTCATATTGATTAATTATAAATACAAATATAAGTTTTTCCCTTAATCCATTTCAGCAAACCCTTATACGCTCCTACTCTCAAACTCTACAACTCTCAAACTCATTATTCGTCATACTTATCACTGATCGCAGAAAGCTTATTCATCAGCTCGCGATTCTTCTGTTTCAGTTCGTCCATTTTCCTGAGCATATCATGAATCACTTCAAGCCCCGGAAGATTGATCTCAAGGTCATAATGCCAGTTGGCAAATCTTTCAAAGGACGGCAGATCTTCATACATCAGATAACGAATCTCATTTTCTGTGTGAACATGCAGCAAACCGGAATCGACCAGTTCATCAAAAAAAGTAACCTCAATATTGTATATTTTTACGAGTTCTTCCCGTGATATTCTTTCACTCATGGCTTAGGAATTTTTAAGTTGTTCGAAAAGTTGTTTCTGCTGATCGGTAAGGTTCGTTGGCAGTTTTACGTCGTACGTCACAAACAGGTCACCAAATTGTCCTTCTTTCTTATACACCGGAAAACCTTTTCCTTTTAATCGTACAGTCACTCCGTTCTGCGTTTCGGGTTTTACTTTTAGGTTAACGCTTCCTGTCAGCGTGTTTACTTTCACGTCACCTCCCAGAACAGCAGTGTAAAGATCAATAGAAACCTTGGTTTTCAGATCATCACCAATTCTTTCAAAATCAGGATCTGCCGGAATATTGAAGGTAATATATAAATCTCCTGCAGGACCTCCGTTGTAGCCCGGACTGCCGTGACCTTTCAGCTTGATCTGCTGGCCGTCATATACGCCTGCGGGAATTGTAATCCTTACTTTTTTACCATTAATATCAAAAGTCTGCTGATGCGTGGTGGCAGCATCCCTTAAGTTCAGATTCAGTTCTGCATGAACATCCTGTCCTTTAAATTTTCCTGAAGCGCTCCCTCTTGAACTTCTTCCGAAACCTCCGCCGCCAAACATGCTTTGAAAAAAATCTGAGAAATCCTCCCCTTCTCCAAAATCAGCACCGGAGAAACCACCGCCGAAATCACTGCCCTGGCTCTGATACTGCCTTTGTTGCTGCTGTGCTTTCTCATACTCTTCCCCATGCTTCCAGTGTTCGCCGTATTTATCATACTTGGCCCGGTTTTCAGGATTGCTGAGCACCTCATTGGCCTCATTGATCTCTTTGAATTTTCTTTCTGCTTCCTTATCATCAGGATTCAGATCAGGATGAAGCTTTCTCGCAAGCTTTCGGTAAGCTTTTTTAATATCATCCTGGGTTGCGTTCTTATCTACGCCTAAAATTTTATAGTAGTCTATATAAGCCATAGAAACGTTTTTACTCAAATTTAAGCATTTTAGAAAGGAAATTTATATAATGAAGTGTTAAAAATAAAGCTATCTTTGAGTAAAAAGCGCCTTATGAAAGAAGTTCTGAAAAACTACTCCGGAATACTGCTTTTACTTCTCGGGATCACCATCGGAAGCATTATTGGTATCGTTGCACCCCAGGTTGTAGGGTATATAAAACCTTTGGGCGATATCTTTCTCAATTTACTTTTCGTAAGTGTGGTTCCCCTGGTCTTTTTTGCCGTCTCCAACTCTATTGCCTCTCTCGATCAGCAATCGAAATTCGGAAAGATCATCTTTACAATGGCGCTGACGTTCCTGCTTTTCATTTTAACGGCAGCCGTTTTCACGATCTGCGCAGTGTATCTGTTTCCAGTTTCGGGTGTTTCCGGAAGTAAGGAAGTGATCGATGAGGTTTCATCCCAGGAAAGCTGGGGCAACAGGATTGTAAGTTTTTTTACAGTCGGTGAATTTACACAGCTTTTTTCAAGGCAGAATATGCTGGCACTGCTCATTTTTGCATTCATGACCGGTTTTTCAGCGAGAAAGGCCGGAGAACGCGGACAATCTTTCAGAATGTTTATTGCCTCAGGATATGAGGTAATGAAAGAGCTCCTGTTGCTGATTATGAAGGCTGCACCTATTGGACTGGGTGCTTATTTTGCCTATCAGGTAGCTACTTTGGGGCCTCAGCTTTTCGGATTTTATGCTAAACCTTTAGGGCTTTATTATATTGCCGGTGTTATTTATTTCCTGGTATTTTTCTCACTGTATGCTTTTATAGCAGGAGGAATAAGCGGAATCAGGAATTTCTGGAAGAATGCTATTTACCCAACCGTAACAGCACTAAGTACCTGCAGCAGCTTTGCCACTATGCCAGCCAATTTGCAGGCAGCATCTAACATGGGAATTCCCAGTCAGATCTCTAACATTGTAATTCCTATTGGGACTACGCTTCATAAGAACGGCTCTTCGATGTCTTCAATCATTAAGATCTATGTTGCTTTTATGATTATTGGCAGAGATTTTTTTGATCCGATGAACCTGCTGTTAGCGTTAGGCATTACCGTTTTCGTCAGTATTGTAGCGGGCGGAATTCCCAATGGCGGATATATCGGCGAAATGCTGATGATCTCGGTGTATAAACTTCCCCAGGAAGCGATCCCTGCTGTGATGATTATCGGAACATTGGTAGATCCTTTAGCAACGGTTTTAAATGCGGTCGGGCAGTTGATTGCGTCAATGTTTGTCAATAGGTTTGTCAAGGTCTAATGCCGTTTAATTAATGTATTTAAAAGTACCTAACTATGTTTCATAAAAAACCTGCGCAGCTTTTATGCAAAAGGTGCGCAGGTTTGGAGTAACTCCTGCTTAGGTTTGAGGTAAAACCTGCGCAGGTTTTATACGTTTACTTGTCTTTGGTAAAAGTGGCCGTATTGAGTGCATCAGTAATACGCTTACCAGGACGGTAGTTTACCTTCGCTCCTTTGATAAGGCTTACATTAAACTTGTCGGCACTTTCGGCACTTCCACTGCTGAGACTGGGATAGAAACTCCCCAATTTGTCGAGTCTGATAATCTTGCTATTGGCAAGCTCTTTCTGAATGACGTTTTCGAGGGCAATGATGACTCCCCGAATATCTGCTTCACTGAGGGCAGAAAATTTTTCGATTTCTTTTACCAAGTCGTCGACGCTCATTTCGCCATCAGTCTTTACCTGTGCATACCACTTTTTGGTTCCTCCGCCAGTTACGCCTGGCTCACCGCGTTCAATCACTGTGTACTTGATAGACATTTGTGTAATTTTTTAAATTAGAGGATAAACTTAATGAAATAATTAACACAAAAGCCCTTTGTAGATAAACATCTACAAGGCTATAGAAATAGTTCTATAACCCGTTGTGCGTTTTGATTTACTTTCGTCACTTCGAGTAGATTTTGAAAAAATCGTATCAAGAAGTTTGACTATAAGCCACTGTACTCAAAAGTTCTCGATACGTTTTTTCTCCACTTTGTTACGAAAAAAATACTCGAACTGACGAATCCTATAACCAAATCTTACAAAATACCACTGGTATGATACAAATAAAAGGAAACAGATTATAGTAGTTATATTGTTGAAAATACCTTTAAAAATAATGTATACGAATCATCATTCTTTTAATGATTTATTCACTTCGCTTTACAGGTTCCAGGTTTTCCAGCTCTTCAGGAGTAAAGAGTCGATAATGAACTTTAAATGTTTTGCCTAAAGGGGTCTCGAGAGAAAATCCGCCCGGACCGAAGCCGTCGGTAATATCCAGTGTGAAATGGGAGTATTGCCAGTATTCGAACAGATCACGGTCGATCCAGAATTCGTGATTATTAATAGTGCCAATCATGGCATCATTCATTCTTGGATAAAACCCGCCTTTTTCGAAGCATTGCGGCTGTGTTCCTTCGCAACATCCACCCGCCTGGTAGAACATGAGATCACCGTATTTCTTCTCCAGCTCCCAGATTACTTCTAAGGCTTTTTCTGTAGCGGCAAGTCTTGATATTTTAGGTTTCATAATTTCTTTTGTTATTGATTGGCATAGCTCAAATTAAATAGTTTTGCTATTCGGGGTACTTCAATTATTTTAAGCAGCTGGGCTTTTTCTGAGTCTCAAGCAAATTTACTTTATACTTATAATAAGCAGTTGTGCATTTTACAAAATTTGATACGATCCGTCAGTTCGAGTATTTTTTCGTAACAAAGTGGAGAAAAATGTATCGAGAAAAGATTTATCTTCAGAAGTAAGAAACTTCTCAATACGATTTTTTCAAAATCTACTCGAAGTGACGAAAATATATCAAAATACAAAACGTGCTTACAATTCTTTTATACAAGTTAAAAAAAGTTCGGCGAAATTTCATTTCGCCGAACCAGACATTGTCATCATTAATTTGCACTTCCGGCAATATCGAGAACGATCCTTCCATCGATCTGTCCTTTTTTCATTTTATCAAAGACCTCGTTGATGTCTTCCAGTTTTGCAGCTGTAACGGTTGCTTTTACCAGTCCTTCGTTAGCAAAATCAAGTGCCTCCTGAAGATCTTTTCTTGTTCCGACAATGGAGCCTCTCACGGTAATTCTCTTAAGCACCGTTTCGAAGATCGGAAGCTCAAATGAACCGGGAGGAAGACCGTTCAGCGCAATGGTTCCTTTTCTTCTGAGGACGTCAATTCCCTGTTTAAAAGCGATGGGGGAAACAGCAGTAATCAATGCGCCGTGCATTCCGCCGACTTCTTTATGTAGGTATTCTCCAGGATCTGTGTTTCTTGCATTGACTACCAAATCTGCCCCGAGCTTTTTCGCCAGTTCCAATTTATCGTCCGCTACATCAATAGCTGCTACATGCATTCCCATTGCTTTTGCATACTGAACGGCAACATGTCCCAATCCTCCGATTCCGGAAATGGCTACCCATTCTCCGGGTTTTGTTTCAGTTTCTTTTAATCCTTTATATACGGTAACACCGGCACATAGTATGGGTGCGATCTCTAAAAAGTTGACATCACTTTTCAAATGTCCCACATATCTTGAATCGGCGATCACATATTCTGCAAAGCCACCGTCAACGCTATATCCTCCATTCTTCTGGGCTTCGCAAAGGGTTTCCCATCCTGTAATGCAGTAATCGCAGCATCCGCAGGCAGAATACAGCCAGGGCACCCCTACCGCATCTCCTTCTTTGACATAGGCTTCAGGACCACATGCGACAACAATTCCTACTCCTTCATGTCCGGGGATTAAAGGCATTTTGGGTTTTGCGGGCCAGTCGCCATCGACCGCATGAAGGTCTGTATGACAAACCCCACAGGCGATAACTTTTACCAGTACCTCATATCTTCCCGGCTCACGTACCGGAACTTCTTCAATTTTTAACGGCTGCCCGTACCCTTGTACCACCGCCGCCTTCATTGTTTTTGGAATCATATTCTGAGTTTAGTTTAGTTTTTTAATTTGTTATTTGTTAGATTTTCTTGAGTTTTGTCTTTTATTTCTCGCTGATTTCGCAGATTATTGTATTTATTTTAAAATGAATTTCCGCACAAAATCGAAATGCCTTTTTGACAATCTGAATCAATGTCAATATCCACGGGGTTGTTGCGTGAGGGATAGGAAGGGCGGCGAGGAACGAGCCGGTGCGGAGCGAAGCGGAGCACCGAAACGAAGTGCAGCCCTGGATAGCCCGGCCGTTTTGTCCCGGCCAGGGGCCGGGGCAAACGGGCACGCCCTAATATTAAATATAAAGATTATAAACCTTCACTCTTCCATGGAGTTCTTTTGTCTTAAAAACAAAAGAGCCAAAAATTCAAGACCTGGAAACTAAAGGTAAAGAAAATCAATTCTTTAGATCGAACTTACATTATATTAAAAGAAACCTAATTTGTTTTTGTTGTAAGAGATCAGCATATTCTTGGTCTGACGGTAATGATCGAGCATCATCTTGTGATTTTCTCTACCGATCCCCGACTGTTTGTAACCTCCGAACGGCGCTCCTGCAGGATAAGAATGGTATTGGTTTACCCAAACTCTTCCCGCCTGAATCTGACGCGGAATGTTGTATAACTGATGTGCATCTCTTGTCCATACTCCTGCTCCAAGGCCATAAATCGTATCATTCGCAATCTTAATGGCATCTTCTTCGTCTTTGAAAGTCGTAAACGCCAGCACTGGTCCGAAAATCTCTTCCTGGAAGATTCTCATCCTGTTGTTACCTTTGAAAATCGTTGGCTGGATATAGTATCCATCTTCAAGTCCTTCTCCAACATTGTTGACATCTCCTCCTACAAGCACTTCAGCCCCTTCTTCTTTGCCTAATTTGATATAGGAAAGGATTTTATCTTTCTGAATTTTAGAAGCCTGGGCTCCCATCATCACTGTTTTATCCAACGGATTTCCTACTTTGATGGCTTTTACCCTTTCGATCACTTTCGCAATAAATGCATCTGCTATATCTTCCTGAACAAGCAATCTTGACGGGCACGTACAGATTTCTCCCTGGTTCAGAGCAAAAAGAACGGCTCCTTCGATCGCTTTATCCAAAAACTCGTCATCGGCATCCATCACGGAACTGAAGAAAACGTTTGGAGATTTACCTCCCAATTCTAAGGTTACCGGAATAATGTTTTCCGTTGCATACTGCATCACAAGACGACCTGTCGCAGTAGATCCTGTGAATGCGGCTTTAGAAACTTTAGGATTGGTCACCAAAGCCCTCCCCAGTTCTGCACCGAAACCATTAACGATATTCACAACTCCCTCAGGCAGCAGATCGCCTATGATTTCCATTAAAACCATGATAGAAATTGGGGTGCTTTCCGCAGGTTTTAACACGACACAGTTTCCTGCCGCCAGGGCCGGAGCCAGTTTCCATACTGCCATCAGGATCGGGAAATTCCATGGAATGATTTGCGCAATAACGCCCAGCGGTTCATGAACGATCAGAGAAACAGTGTCTTTGTCCAGTTCATTATGTGATCCTTCTTCTGCTCTGATCACTGAAGCAAAGTACCTGAAATGGTCAACCGCCAATGGTAAATCTGCAGCCAGCGTTTCTCTCACCGCTTTACCGTTATCGATCGTCTCTACGGTTGCCAGATACTCCAGGTTCTGCTCGATCCTGTCTGCAATTTTATTTAAAATAACACTTCTTTCCGTAGATGAAGTATCTTTCCAGGTATGGAATGCTTTTTCTGCAGCATTTACTGCCAGCTCTAAATCTTCTTTGGAAGAATGTGCCGCCTGTGTAAACTGTTTTCCGTCAATAGGTGATACTACGTCAAAATATTCACCATTTACAGGAGCGGTAAACTTGCCATTAATGTAGTTATCGTATCTTTTTTTGAATTCAGGCCATTGCAATAATGTGTCTGATTGTTGTTGTGTTGTAGTGCTCATATTCGTACAATTTTTAATTTTTCTGTTACGCCAAGTTACATTTACACGGCATCTTCGAATAGCAAAATCGTACAAAAAGACTTCAAAATCGTGCAGAAGGATAATTTTATAATTCATTAACATTCATTTCATACCATATTTTCTTATATTTGAGATAAGCGGTAACATAATATGTTTAGAAATGAATGATCATAAATTTTTACTCAAAACCCCTGAATTAAAGAAAGAAAACCAGCTTTTAAGCATGGTCGAAAATCAGACAAAATTCAATCTGAACAATTGTGAATTCAGCATTTATGAGACGCATAAAGCGGCTTTTGACGTAAAACTGCATTTTGATACGATTGCTTTTACCGCTATGCTTCGTGGAAAAAAACACATGAAACTCGATAATAAGACCGGTTATTTTGATTATTATCCCGGAGAAAGTGTTCTGGTATCGCCCGGAGAGACCATGGTCATTGATTTTCCAGAAGCGGATGAAACCCCTTCACAGTGCATTTCTTTGAGCCTGAATCCCGAGTTTATCGAAAATTCTCTCAATCATCTTAATTATCATTTTCCAAAAACAGATGAAACTTCACAATGGAATATTGAACTGGATGAATATTTTCTTTTTAACAATCAATCATTAGCTTCTGCAACGAACAATATCATGCGGATTGCCATGGATGATAATTCACAAAAAGACATCATGGCAGATTTTGCGCTGAAAGAGCTGTTGATACGACTCATGCAGACCCAAGCCAGAAGCATGGTTGAAAAAACAGTTGTCAGGAACAAATCCAGAATTGGTTTTGCAGTAGATTACATCAAAAAGAATCTTCATCAGAAACTTTCTATTGAAAGCATTGCAAAGCTTGCGTATGTGAGCAAATCGAATTTCTTCAGAATGTTTAAAGATGAGCTGGGAACTTCACCCAATGAATTTATCCTTCAGGAAAGAATCAGCAGGGCGAAAGAATTACTGAAAAGCCAGAATAGCATAAAAGAAACCGCCTATCAGACCGGTTTTTCGGACACCAATTATTTCACAAGAGTTTTCAAACAGTTCGTTGGCGTTACGCCGAAGAGTTATCAGGATAAAACTACTTTATCTCAGTAACTACAATGATTCCTCCAAAAGATATAATTGAGTGGCTTTTTGGCATTAAAGTAAATAAGAAAGCAAACCTGATCATCAATTTTTGTATCCTGTTTATTATAGCAGCCGTTTTCTTGGCTATCAAAAAAGCATCCCATGATTGAGATGCTTTAGAATAGTTTATTTTTGATAATGATAATATCTCGCTCCTTTTAAGACCGGATTTTCAAGTTCTACGTATTTTAATCCGAAACCTTTAAAATTTTCATTTACTGATTCCTGAAGCTGCTTTCTGTGAAGCTTTTCATAGGTTTCAAAATTGATTGACCTTCTGTTTTTCAATTCATCAAAGAGGTTCCATTTTGCCACAACATTTTTCCAGTTTTCAGAAACTTTGCCCGCAAAAACTTTTGATTTAGAACCGCTTCCGTATCCTAAAAACCCGATTTCCTGTCCATTTAGTTCTTCATTCTCGTTAAAAGAAGTCTGCAGCGCTGAAAGCATTGCCATAAAAATGGATGCCGTGTACATATTTCCTATTTCTGAGGAAGCTCTTTGTGATTTTTCGATTTTCTCATTAATAAAGCTGATGTACTCTTCAGATTTAGCGACTGCTTTCTGTTCTTCAGGAGTTTCATATGACAATCCATTTTCCAAACTGTAAATTTCCGTGAAAACCCTTTTGCCATGGAAAGCATACGGAAGGTGAAATATTAAGTATTTCCAGTTTTCGTAAGGTTTGTCTTTACCTGTCAGTTCCTTATAATGTTCATACGCTTCCCTGATCCTGTCCTGATAACACTGATTTGAGTACTGTCCGTCAAATACGGGTTCATCGGTAAAAACTTCTATTTTTTCAGGGTAGCTTTCGGGAGCATTTACTAATTCTTCTTTTTTAAAATGGCGTCTTGGCTTAAAGAAGTCGAAAACACTCTCTGTGGCTATTCCCCAGGTATTTTCAATTTCAATAAGATCCGGTTTTGACGATATTAAAACAGCTACTGCGCCCCCGCCCTGGGTATATTCACCGGAAGAAGCCAGTTCATATTTTGCGTAATCACTTGCGATAACCACCGCTTTTTTATCAGGATTTGCACGTACAAAATCCAGTGAATTATGAAGCGCATCTACCGCTCCGATACAGGCGAACGTCATGTCTACAACATCACAGTTTCTGAAGCATCTGCTGCCAAATTCCGATTCGAGAACTTCCACTACCATCTGCATGGCGTAAGAGGCCGTTGGTTTTGCTGCATCAAGAGCACTTTCAGTTCCCAGATAAATTCTTGCTATTTCTTTTGGATTGAGCTGATAGTCTTCCATTAATTTTAAAAGAGCTTCTGCCGCAAAAGTCGCCGCATCTTCATGCACATCGGGAAATCCCATTTTATGCAAGCCAAGTCCTTTTTCAAGTTTGGCTGGCTCAATACCTCTATTTTCAGCTAATTCTTTAATTTCCAAATATAAAGAGGGCACATAGTAACTTGCTGCCTCAATTCCAAAAGTCATATTATTAAATTTTTATACGAATTTAAAAAATGTAAACGTTTAATCAGTAATGATTCCGGCGAAAATTTAATCAATTTTATTCTAAATATTTAAAAAGAGGCTATCCTAAAAGTCTGGACAGCCTCATTATATTTCAACAATTAAATTGTAATTTACTTAAAATCTTCTATTGTTTTATTAATAGCATCAATCTGTTTGTTAATGCTTGCAGCATTCTGCGGATTCTGTTTAAGAAGTTCCATCTTTTTGTTGAGACCGTCTTTAAGCATTTGGGATATCATCATTTTTACCTGAGGATTATTTGCAATTTCTGACTTTGCATGCCCCAACATCTTTGTTACACTTTCTGTAGCTTTTAAGTTGTCTGAACTCATAATCCAGTTGTATCCTTCTTCTGCTGATTTTCCTAATTCAGGATTTTGGAATTTAATAAAAGGATAAAATGCTGCAAACTGTGCAATATTAGCCATCTGGGAAGTCACTTTATTCTTAACGATAATTGGAAGCATCTGCGCTGCAAGAGTTTCGGATGCGCCATCCAGATCAATTTTATCAGCATAAGTGGCCGCTTTTGTAGGATCAACCGCAACGATAGCCCCAACAGAACTGCCTTTTACAGCATTGGAAACAGCATTAACTCCTTTTTCAAAAATCGACATGTATTTTTTATCTTTTGTCTTTGCCAACGCTGAAATTGCCGCCGCCTGAACGAGTGTTTTAGGATCATTGGTTGCCAGTTTTTCAACATCGCCGCCTAAAGCTTTCAACTGGTCTGCATTGGAAAGATCCATTAACTGCAAGGCTTTTATTCTTGTTCTGAAATAAGGATCTTTTAAGGCTGCAGATAATAACCTGGTTGCTGCAGGATTTTTACCGACCTGGTCTTTGATTCCGTTTAGTGCATTATATCTGCTTTTAAATTCTTTAGAACCGTTAAACTGCATCAGATATTGCTCCGGAGTTTTCGTGTCTTTAATGTCTGCCAGTAAAACACCGTCTGCATTAATATTTATCAGATCTGCATTTTTGGAAACATCAAAATTAAATGTATTTTTTGCTTCTGCGTTTACCCATACATTATATCTTTTCGGTTTTCCGTTTTCGTAAACATCGATGGCCAAAGGAAACTGGAACGGCTGCTCCTGAGTCTGCTCAATTGTTACTGCAACCTGCTTTTTCACCGGTTCAAAAGTATAGGAGTAATTGATCTTCGGATTTCCGCTTCCGAAATACCATTGATTAAAGAACCAGTTCAGATCTTTTCCTGATACTTTTTCAAATGAAAGTCTCAACTGATGAGCTTCTGCATTCTGATATTCATTGGTTTTCAGGTAATCCTGCATTCCGGCAAAGAATGCATCGTCACCAAGATAATTTCTGAGCATGTGAAGAATTCCTCCTCCTTTCTGATACGTTACCAGATCAAAAACATCTTCCCGTGAATCATAATTAAATCTGACAAGATCTTTTTTGAAATCTCCCGGATTATGGATGTACATATTCACATCTTTCATCTGATGGTAGTCTGCCTGATCTTTTCCGTATTTAAATTCGTTCCATAAATATTCGGAATAATTAGCAAAAGATTCGTTTACCGTAAGATTACTCCAGCTTTCTGCCGTTACGAGATCACCAAACCAGTGGTGAAACAGTTCGTGCGCAATCGTATCTTCCCATGTATTTTCATCGATCAGCTGTCCCGGTTTTTGAAGAATATCACTTCCATGAAGTGTTGCTGTTGTATTTTCCATCGCTCCGCTTACGTAATCTCTACCGGAAATCTGTGCATATTTTGCCCATGGATAATCATAGCCTAATTTTTTAGAGAAAAACTCGATCATTTCGGGAGTATTTCCGTAGATCTGCTTTGCGTAAGGCTCATATTCTTTCTCGATATAATAGTCGACCGGGATATTTCTCCATTTATCCTTTACGATGGCATACTCTCCAACTCCCATAAAAAATAAATAGGTAGAATGTCTTTTATCCATCACCCAGTGATCGGTTCTCATACCATTCGATTCTTTCTGAGAATCTTTCATAATACCGTTTGAAAGGGTAACATATTTATCAGGAACCGTCATATAGATTTCCTGCGTTGTTTTCTGATTAGGCTTATCGATGGTAGGAAACCAGGCCGAAGAAGATTCCGTTTCACCTTGCGTCCAGATCTGTGTAGGCATATCAGGATCTTTTCCTTGCGCATTAATGAAATACAGACCCTTTGCATCATTAATGGCTGCACTTCCTTCCTGTTTTACTTCATTCGGACGGGCAGTATACTTGATGTATACCGTATAATCCTGGTTTTTCGCATATGTTTTATCTAAATTGATCTTTAAAACGTCATCTTTATAATCATATTTTAAAGGAGTTTTCTTATCATTTGTATCGAGCGCCACTTCATGGATCAGCATTCCTTTCGCATCCAGTGTCAGTTCGTTGGTAGGATAAAAAAACGGAGATGCGGTGAGCCATTCTTCACCGTTCATCTGTTCTTTCTGATAATCGAAATTTACTTTAAGTTTGGTATGTTTGAGTTCTGTTACTTTCGTGTGAGTGGCTCTGTAGACCTTTTCTCTTCCGGAAGTTTCAGTTTGCGCCGCTACATTTGTGGAAAAGAAGATTCCTAAAAGAGCGATCGATAAAATGGCTTTTTTCATTATGATTAAAAATTATTTTTTTGTTAAAATATCAAATATATCATTGACAAGTGTCTCGTAATCACCTTTTTTAAACTGTTCTTTGGTTTTGGCAAACGCTTTTTTAAGTTCACTTTCGGGGTTTTCATCGTCAACGATTTCTGCTGAATCAACGCCTTTTAGCTGAAGAATAACATTTTTAATGACTTCAATGTCTGCGTTTTTTTCAATATTTATTTTTAAATATTTCATGTTTACTCTCTGATTAAGTTGTTGTTGAAAGGTGAGAATCAGTTTCCCCAAATTTAAAACTTATTTCATAAAGAACAGCCCTCATGAAAGTATTAAGAATTATTTTTATGGTTAAAATATCAATGAAGCCTGTTCCAGCTTATATTTTTCATTGATTCATTTTTCATAAAAAGCCATAACATACTGGAAAATAACAAATTGCACCTGACTATCTATTCGAAGTGGTTACTTGCCCCCCATCGAAATTCTTAGATACCATTAACGAAAACCTATTAATTATTTTAATCTGATTATTTTTCCATTTTTATAAAGAAATACTATTTTGCAGTCCTTCTTTCTTTCAAAATTATACACATAAATTTTTTCAGGATCAATACCGTTCATCTTACAAAGCATAGGAGCTTCCCAATTATCATAAAAAACAGGCTCCCTAAAAGTAAAATCAGTATTGGCTGTAAGCTCATTAAACATATTATAATCCAGGGCAATCTCTCCACTTGTGATATGATTTTCCTCTATAGCCTTTTTCAGTTTACCGAATAGTTCATGGTTAAAACGATCCATGAATTTTTAACTGATATCGGTAATCATAAAGACAAAACTCATCATGGCAAAAGATGCGGCTATGGTTTTATTTCCAAAATTTAGTTATTCCCCAAAAAAATAACCGCTGAAATGATGAATAATGTATAGAAAAGTCTTACTGCTCCCAGATTCCGGTTGCCAAACCCAGAAACAGTTGGGGTATAGGATGAAAAAAGAAAGATACTCATTCCTCCAAAAACAGCAATTACAGAAATATTCCTACATTTCTGAAACGTGGCGATTGTTGTTTAAAATCATAGTTGGAAAAATTTGTGTCAGAAACTTTAGATTAAAAATAACAGATTTACAGCAATTAAAAAAGATTTTTATGAAGCATCAGCTCTATTAAACGGCAACAGGAGCTTTGATACCAGGATGCGGATCGTAATTTTCTAATGTAAAATCTTCAAAATCGAAATCAAAAATATCTTTAATTTCAGGATTAAGCTTCATCGTAGGAAGGGGTCTTGGATCTCTCGAAAGCTGTTTTTTAACCTGCTCGAAATGATTGTTGTATATGTGAACATCACCAAAACTGTGCACATAATCACCTACTTCAAGCTCACAAACCTGCGCAACCATCATCAAAAGTAAAGCGTAGCTGGCAATATTAAAAGGAACACCGAGAAAAACGTCAGCACTTCGCTGGTATAGCTGTAGTGATAACTTTCCGTCGGCTACATAAAACTGAAATAGGGCATGACAGGGAGCCAGCGACATATTCGGGATTTCGGCAACATTCCATGCAGAAACGATCAGTCTTCTGGAATCCGGATTTTTTTTGATCTGATCAATCACTTCCGTAATCTGGTCGACTACTTTTCCGTCGGCTCCGTTCCAGCTTCTCCACTGTGCGCCGTAAACCGGTCCCAGATCGCCGTTTTCATCTGCCCATTCGTCCCAGATCGAAACACCGTTATCCTTAAGATATTTAATATTCGTATCTCCTTTTAAAAACCATAACAGCTCATAAATGATCGATTTCATATGAACCTTTTTCGTTGTCACCAGCGGAAAACCTTTTGAAAGATCATATCTTAGCTGGTAGCCGAAAACACTTCTTGTTCCCGTTCCGGTTCTGTCGGTTTTATCGGTTCCGTTATCTAAAATATGCTGTAAAAGGTCCAGGTAATTCTGCATTGAAAATGATTTTATGGCTCAAATTTAAAGAAAGAATTTTGAAAACAGAATAAAAAAAGCATCCATTTTTCATGGACGCTCTGTATCGCTGAGAAGCTTAATTTCTATTATACTGCGGTGTAGCCACCATCAACAAGATAATACGCACCTGTCATAAATGATGATTTTTCCGAGCTTAGGAATAATACCAGTTCTGCCACCTCTTCCGGTTTTCCCAATCTGCCCATCGGATGTTTTGCAACAAGGGCATTTTTCACATCGCTATTCATGTTTTCCAATAATGGAGTTTCAATATAAGCAGGACCTACTGCATTACAACGGATATTTTTCTGGCCGTATTCGGCGCCTATATTTTTAGTAAGACCTACAACAGCGTGTTTGGCAGTAGTGTAAGCCGATGAAAGAGGTGCCGCCACCGTTCCGTGAATCGATGCCATATTGACAATAACTCCACCGCCGTTCTTTTCCATTTGTTCCAGCTGGTATTTGCAGCCATAAAAGACCCCATCCAGATTAACGCTTAATACTTTTCTCCAGCTGTCTAACCCGTAATCTCCCGTCAGCGCCTGCTCTCCTCCTATTCCTGCATTGTTACAGGCAATATCCAGACGTCCGTAAATTTCTACTGTTCTTTTTACCAGTACTTCTACCTCTTCGGCTTTTGATGTATCAGCTTTTACAAAAGACGCTTCACCCCCTGCTGCTTTGATATCTTCTACCGCCTGCTTGCCATGTTCTTCATTAATGTCTGAAACAATTACTTTGGCTCCTTCTTTTGCATAAGAATGTGCAACAGCCAATCCGATTCCTGATCCGGCTCCTGTTACAAGAGCTACTTTGTTGTCTAAAATTCCCATATTGATAATTTTATTTGTAATAATTTGATACCACAATTTACGACAAAATCGGGAAAATGCTTCAAAAGTAAGCAATAAAATTTTCTTAAAATTTAACCCTGAATATTAATTATTTCATAATTTACATTAAGAACTCTATCCTGCAGTTATTTTAAAATTTTTACCAAATTTCTTTAATTATTTGCGAGATATTATTGAGACTAAAACTTTGTCCTTTTGATAGCGCTGTCATTGATTTGGCTAGCGGAGATTCCGGCGAAATGGTTATAATTTTTTGATTGTCTAAAATGAGATCTCCGGCAGCAACAGCAATATAGAAAAGTCCTTTATCGGTTTGTACCACGGCTCCGTTTTGCACTTTTGTGCATGGTTCCGCATTAATTTTCTGAAGTAAGGTTTGCTGGCTCAGTGTCTCATTAAGCTGTCTCTGTAAATTATTAATCTCCTGCTGCAGCATTTCCCTGCCGGTTTCATACTTGTCTCCCATTGAACTTTTGGTATCGTTATTTGAAGCGCGTGTATTTTCAATTAAATTTTCAAACTTTTGAATTTTTTCAATAATTCTTGTTTTCACGGCATCCAATATCTTTGATTTATCCATAATCGAGCTTTCATTTTAGATAT
Source organism: Chryseobacterium sp. 27AL (assembly GCF_057815395.1). NCBI lineage: Bacteria > Pseudomonadati > Bacteroidota > Flavobacteriia > Flavobacteriales > Weeksellaceae > Chryseobacterium > Chryseobacterium sp. 27AL. Next base: position 63,644 of record NZ_JBYRIW010000014.1, read on the forward strand.
AAATCCAAATTTATTGAATAAATCTCATCAATAATCCGGCTTTTTAATATAACATAATATTAAATTCTAAGAATCTATTTAAAATAATTTTTTATTCAGTAACATTATAAAAAAACGTGATATAGAAACATCTGATAAAACAACTATAATATTCTGTTTTTGAGTTATCTACAATTAATTAACATAATAAAATTTTTGTCACTACCATTTGAAAATTTCTTAAATTTATCAAAACAAAAGGATATAATTTAAGAAAATATACTATGAAAGAAAACTACTAATCTCAAATTTAAAAATTCTAATTTTAAATAATCATTATGTAAAATTAGTCGTGTGATGCAATATTTCATAAAGAGGCTGTCCGAAAAGTTTGGACAGCCTCTTTTTAATTCTGATTTCCGAATAATACCCGGATTATTTATTTTTCAAAAACAGCGTAATCACCAGGTTTGAAATTGAAGCTTTTTCCTTCTTCAAAATTTTTATTCATCCTGGTAAATACATTTTTGAAAATTCCCGATACATGCTCATCTTCAATGTTGAAATCTACAGCGTCTTTTGACATATTTAATACGACCAAAACTTCATCGTTTCCATTTTTACGGAGGTAAGCAAAAATTTTATCATTAGCCGTCGTATTAAGAATGTAAGTTCCTACCTTGGGATCTCCTCCTCTTAAAGCAGGATTTGAAGATTTCAGATTTAACAACACTTTATAAAAATCTGCCATCTGATAATCATTTGTCCATTGTATAGGATCTTTTTCAAAGAATTCCAGCCTTTTCATATTGGGAAGTTCCTGTCCGGAATACAATAACGGGATCCCATTCCAGGTTGCTGAAAAGACAGCCATTGGTTTGGTAATCACTCCGTATTTTTCATATTCGGTTCCGTTCCATGAATTTTCGTCATGGTTTGTTGTAAACCATGCCCTCATTGAGCCATCACCAATATTGGAATATTGTATCAAAAGATCTTTCAGCTCCTGTATCGGAAGATTTTTCTTGTAATAATCTTCAGATTTATGCATCCATTTCCAGGAATAGCTGGCATCAAAAACTTTTCCGTATTCCGGATTTTCAAGCTCATCATATTCTCCGATCCAGAAAAGAGGTTTTATTTTTTCCACTTCAGGGCGGGCCTGTTCCCAAAAATCTACTTCAACCCAAGAAGCAAGATCACATCGGAAACCGTCTATTCCTGTTTCTCTGATCCAGAATTTCATGGCATCGATCATCGCCTGGCGCATTTCCTGGTTTTTGTAATCCAGTTCTATGATATCATCCATTCCGGAGGCCCTGTGAAAACTTCCGTCAGGATCTTTTAAATAAAATTCAGGATGCGTTTTTGTCCATACGTGATCCCAGCCGGTATGATTTGCCACCCAATCGATGATAACCTTAAAGCCAAGTCGATGTGCTTCATTGACCATATGCTTAAAGTCATTCATTGTTCCGAATTCCGGATTGATTGACGTGTAGTCGGCTGCTGCATACTGACTTCCGAGACTTCCTTTTTTATTCAGCTGTGCAATGGGTGTAACCGGCATAAACCACAATGTTTTCACACCCATGGCCTTCAGCCTCGGCATTTCTTTTTCAAATGCTTTAAAGGTTCCTTCTTTTGTATATTGTCTTACGTTGACTTCGTAAATATTTGTTGTATGTTTCCAGTCCTTAGGTAGATCCGTCATTTTTGTTGTATTTTGAGTGGCGCAGGAAATAATTCCAAGGCCGATGATCGCTATTAAAATTAATTTTTTCATTAATTCTCTTTTAACAAAAATAGCAATTGTGATCGGAAATAAGGAAGGCAAAGCCAATGAATTTAAGAAATAGGGCATTATTTTATAGAGAAATCTTTAAATGAAAAGGGCATAAATCTTTTTAACACATTAGTCACAGAAGTTTTAATCAAAACGTTGAAAATAGAAAGAACATATAAGATTGAAAATCGAAGATTTTCATTGAATTTTTTTATATTATCTAATTGTCATTCTGTAAAAAGCAAAGCTTTACATATACCACCTCATCTGTGAAATTTGTGCTATCTATCTGTGAAAAATGCACTAAAAAAGCCCCGAATAAATTCAGGGCTGTATATTTTCAAATGCTTCGATTATCTTTCATCATCATTATCATCCTCATCATCGAAAACATTATCGTTGTAGTCTTCTTCTTCCTCATCATCGAAGTTATCATCGTCTTCATCTGCAAAATTGCCACTTGATCCAAAATCATCCTCAAAGCTGAAATCATCATCCATCAGAGGCATTGCAGATTTCTTTTTAGATCCTCCGGCTCCGCTTTTGCTTGGTGCTTTTAATGGAACGTTTCCGAATCTGTATACGGTGATCGGGTAATTTACGCCTTTTGTTTCATCAATGATCTCAACCAATTCGCAGAAAAATTCCCAAAGATCAAGAAGTCCGTACTGGAATTGAGCTTTATCACCTGTATTCTCGAAAGCTTCATCGATGTATACATCCGACATAATCTCTCCGTCGCCATCATCACTCATGTCTTCCAACGGAACACTTTTCACGATCGTACCGTCTTCTTCCAGCAAATTAAAAGCAGAAAGCTCATCTCCCTGCAAGCTGAACGCGCTTTTAATTCCTAAGTGTAAGTTCCATAGCGTCTGTTTTCCTTTAACTTCGATATCCCGGAAAATATCTTCTTTCGCATCTAATATTACGCGGATTTTGTAAACCATCAGTTTTAAAATTACTTTTTGCCTTTGTTATTATGATAAATCTCTGTTGCAAATATAAAATAAATGAGATGTGACAAAAAAATATTTCTGAATTTTTTAAAATATTTTTTTTTCTTACATTTTGCAGAAATTATTTACTTTTTTCAAGCATAAAACTGAATTTTGTACCTTCAAGATACACACTTTCCACGGTAATATTTTCATTGTGCGCTTCAAGAATATGCTTCACAATGGCGAGACCCAATCCGGAACCGCCTTCTCTCCTGCTGCGGCTGGTTTCCACGCGGTAAAATCTTTCGAAAATTCGGGGAAGACTTTCTGCCTTTATTCCCATTCCGTTATCTATAACTTCGATGAGAACCTTATTTTTAAGGATGCTTGTTTTCACCACCACCCGGGCTTCCTGACGATTGGCATAATGAATAGCATTGGAAATAAGGTTGATGAAAACCTGTGAAATCTTCTGCTTATCTGCTTCTACAAAAATCTGCGGATGCAATGTCTGAATCTGAAGCGTTGCATTATGTTTTTCAGCTTCCAGGTCCAGAAGGTCAAAAATTTCCCTGATCAGTAAATTGACATCAAATTTTGACACGGTAAGGTTTATTTCGCCTGCTTCCAGCCTGTTGATCATATCAAGATCGGTAACGATCGCAATAAGTCTTTCTACCGATTTATCGATCCTTTCCAGGTATTTGTCGCGAATGGTAAGATTATCTACACCTCCGTCACGCAATGTTTCCACATATCCCTGGATAGAAAACAGCGGCGTTTTAAGTTCGTGAGAAACATTTCCGATATATTCTTTCCGGTAGCTTTCCATTTCTTTCATCATATCAAGCTCTGTGACTTTCTGCTGATTGAGGTCTGAAAATCGTTCTCCTAATTCTTTGATGGTAATATTTTCATGGTCATTACTCACAATTTCCTGAGGCAGAAGCTGTGATAAGCCACGCACCTGCTTCTTTCCGTAATAATTGAAAAGAAGTTCGAGCACGATATAATTAATGATAAAAATAACAATAAGGCAGATAAAAAGCCCTATATTAAAGAAAGGAGTATCGTAATAGAGATCTTTTAGCGAATCGAAAGTGATTACTAAAAGAAACATCACCAATGTCAGAAGACAAGAGGCGACGAGGGTAAGTCTGTAAAATTTCAATTTTACAATTTTTATTGGTTTATGTAAAGATAAGCTTTTGAAATTGAGTATTAAACAATAAGTTTATATCCAATTCCTTTCAATGTCTGAATCGTATTGATGCCCAGCTTTTCTCTTAATCTACGGATATGCACGTCGATGGTTCTTTCTCCCACAATCACGTCATTTCCCCATACTTTTTCTAAAATTTCTTCTCTTTTGAATACTTTTTCCGTATTTGAAGCTAATAAATAAAGAAGATCGAATTCCTTTTTCGGAAGCAGAAACTGCTGGCCGCTTTTTGAAACTCTGAAATTGTCTTTATCAATCACAAGATCACCAATCTCAATAAGTTTGGAGTTGTCGGAAACCTGGGAAGTAAGCTGCAACAAAGCATTCACTTTTGAAATAAGGATTTTCGGTTTGATAAGTTTAACGATATAATCGTTGGCGCCCGCCTGGAAACCTGCCAGCTGTGAAAATTCTTCGCTTCTTGCAGAAAGAAAAACAATAAGTGTTTTCTGAAGTTCCTTAATTTTTCGAAGTTCCTGACATGTTTCGATACCGTCTTTTTCCGGCATCATGACATCTAGTAAGATAAGATCGGGAACAATTTCTTTGGCTTTTTCAATACCTTCATTACCGTTGGTGGCTGTAAAGATATCGTAACCTTCCTTTTCTAAATTGTAAGACAGAATCTCTAAAATATCCAGTTCATCGTCTATTAAGAGGATTTTCTTTTGGTTCATTTCTAATTTTTACGAGTCAAAGTTAATAATATTTTAATCACAGTTTAATAAAAGGAACATCGTTCACATAAAGTTAACAATAATATCTTTTTCTTAATGTTTAGTTAAGAAAAAATTAAATTTCCCTAAACCATTTACCCGCCAGATTCTTTCTTCCTTTGCAGCGAAAGTAAAAAAGTAAAAGTAAGAAAGGTAATGAAAATCTATAAACTTAGTGTTGCAGCCCTATTTTTAGCCGGATCGGCATTATATGCTCAGGAAGTAAAAAATGATACGGTCAGCAAAAGGGAAAAAAAAATTGAAGGTGTTATTCTTCAGGGAAACAGCAATAAGAAAACCGAGGCTGCTGTTTTGGTAGAACAGAAAAAAGCGATCATTCAGAAACAGGCTGTAAGCGCTGAAGAAATCTCCAGAAAAGGAATTTCCAATGTAGAACAGGGGCTCACAAAAGTAACGGGCATCACGACCGTAGAAGGAAGGGGGCTTTTCGTAAGAGGTCTTGAAGAAAGATACAACTATTTATTAATTAATGGCCTTGGATCTCCATCCAATAATCCTTTCCAGAAGATTATCGCATTAAAGCAGTTTCCGACTGACGTTGTAGGTAAACTGAACATCTACAAAACTTTCAATTCTAATCTTTACGGAGATTTTGCGGGTGCTACGTTTGATATAGAGACTCTTACTATTGACAAGGCTTTTTCAAAGATAGAATTCAGTGTAGGTGTTAATACCCTGAGCACATTCAGAAATAACTTTAAAGTAGCTGAAGGGGCAACTGGATTAGATGCTTATTTAGGGTTAAACTCAAGAGATAGAAGACTTCCTGACGAAGTTAGAAATTACAGACCAAACACCTACAGTTTTACAAAAGAGCAATCACTGAATTCTTTTAAAGATTCATGGAATGTGAAAAATATTAAAACGATTCCTAATACAAGTATTGGCTTTACAACCGTACAAAAATTCAAAGCTGGTGAAACAGGAACAATCGGATTATTGCTTTCACTGAATCAAGGTTCAAAATATGTATACAGAGAAGGAGACAACAATCAGTTCAGAGACAATGGACATAAGATTGAATTGAGTAACCTGCTTGCTAAAAAAGCCTATGTATATGAAACAGAATCTTCAGCATTATTTGGGTTAGGTTATAAAAATAAAGGCACTAATATAAATTTAAATGCCATTTATCTTCAGAACTCTGCTAACATTATTGAGGATTTCAGCGGCTACAAAAATTTCATCAATGAAGACATTCGTTTCTTCAGAACGAATCAGCAGGATATTTCCAGATTTCTTGATCTTCAACTAAGTGCTTCCCAAAAATTGGGTGAACGTCATTTATTTAAGGCAGGAGGAAGTTATGTCATGAACAATTATAGTCAGCCAGATAGAAAAATATTTGAACTTACCATGCCTTCGGATTTCAATAATGCACAATTTTCTTATGGAGGAAACAATCTGATCAGACAATATTTGGATGTTGACGGGAGATTCTATGCTTCGGGGTATGCAGAATATTCTGTGTTTTTAGGAAATAAAGGTGAGCGTAAAGATTATCCGTTACAGTTGACTGCCGGTTACAATGGTTTTGCAGACTTAAGAAAAAATTCGTACCGTTTTATTTTCGGAGTGCCTAATTTTCAGTATGCAAACAATCCTGTTAATGTAAATGTTGATAATATTCAGTCTACTTTGGATAATTCTATCAATGATAACAGATTATATTACAGAGAAGGATCTGATGCCTATTCTTATTTATCCAATATTTATCAGTTTGTGAATGCAGGATATATTCATGCTGATTACAAACCAACGGATAGCTGGGATATTTTAATTGGTGGACGATTTGAAAATGACATGCGTATCATCCGATACAATGCTCCTGGTGTTTCAGACAGACTCACCCTGGCTCCTGAGATGAATTATTTCCTTCCTTCCCTCTCTATTAAGAAAGCTCTGGATAATAAAAACAACATTAGACTGTCATTGAGCAAGACCGTTACGCGTCCTATTCTAATTGAGACGATGCCTATAGAATACATAAATCCTGATAATACATCTGTAAGAGGAAATGAAAATATTAAAAATAGTGAAAATTATAATATTGACCTGAAATGGGAACATTATCCTTCAGCTAAAGAAATGTTCGCTGTAAACCTTTTTGCGAAAAGACTTGACAATGCCATCGAAAAATCCATAGCGCCGTCAGGAAATGCAAGTGGGGTTGTGATTACCTTCTATAATGCTAAAAGAGCAACTTTGGCAGGCATCGAATTAGAAGGGATATTAAGTTTAGGAAGGCTATCGGAAGCATTGGATAAATTTACATTTGGTGCCAACGCGACCTTCATGTATTCCGACGTTGACAGAAGTGAAGACCAGCTAAAAACAGAAAGGCCGAATATTGCCGGATTTACGGATGATCAACTTCACAGAAGAGGTTTACAGGGTGCTGCGCCTTATACCATTAATGCAGATTTAAAATATGAATTCAAAAATTCAAAAAATCTTAGCAGCACTTTATCACTGGTCTACAATGTATCCGGTTCTAAAATCTATGCAGTAGGAGGATCCGGTACGGATAACTATTACGAAAGACCGTTCAACCAACTGGATTTTGTTTACCAGAATCAAATTGATAAAAACTGGAATATTAAGTTCAGAGTGCAAAATATGCTGAACAGTAAATACAGAGTAGAACTTGGCGACAATAGTTATTATCCTGTAGATACAAAAGGTAATTATGCGCTTAACAGCTATTTCAATGGAGTGAATTTCAATTTCACTGTAGGCTATACATTTTAAAAATCAGAAAAATTAATCTTAGTATAAAATGAAAAAGAATCTTTTAACTTTATTTTCTCTTACACTAGCTTTAAGTGTAACACTATCTTCTTGTTCTATTGATATTAATGACGGAGATAATAGCAATGGTACAGTAAATACTCCCGGAACTACTGAAAGTATTCTCAGCGGAAGCGGAACTCTTTCCGGAACAATTACCAAAGATATTTTAATTAAAAAAGGAACCTATATTCTTGATGGTGTTGTAAAAGTAACCAATGGAGCTACTATTACCATTGAAGCAGGTGCTGTATTCAACGCAGTAACTACTAAATCTAGCAGCTTGGTAATCCTTCAGGATGGCAAAATCAACGCAGTAGGAACAGCTTCTGAGCCGATTGTGTTTACCACCACTACTAAAACCCCTGGGGACTGGGGAGGCATCACATTATACGGAAATGCTCCTATTAAAGCAGTAAATGGCCTATCTCAAGCTCTCTCGGAAGATGGAAACAGTGTTTATTACGGAGGTAATGATGCCAATTCCAATTCCGGAACCATGAAATTCGTACGTGTAGAATACGGAGGTAAAAAAATTAATGACGGAACTTCTGAAACCAACTCTATGACCTTTTATGCGGTTGGAGCAGGAACAACTTTGGAAAACCTGGTAACTTATAAAGGAACTGATGACGGATACGAATTCTTCGGAGGGACCGTAAGTGCAAAGAATATTGTTTCTTACGGAAATTTTGATGATTCATTTGACTGGCAGGATGCTTGGAGCGGACAAAACAATACAAACTGGTATGCATTCCAGACTGGCACAGGAAATTTCGGTATGGAGATCGAAGCTTCTGCAAATGTGGACAATACAGCTCCAAAAATTTCAAATATCACTTTAATCAGAGATACCAATACGAACCCTGAAGTTGCAGGTTCTGTAGAAATTTCTGCTATCCAGTTTAAGAGACAGGGAACAGGAATTTTCTCTAATGTTTACATCAGTGGATATAAAAACATGGGCGGCAAGAATGCTTATGCTGTTCTTATCCAAGATGATGCTACAAATACCAATCAGGTAAATGCAAATCCTACTAAAGTTTCTGTTTCTCCTATCAATTATGTAAATTCTGATAATGCAGGTGTTTGGGGATATGCGCAAACAAATGGAGGAAAAACATTTACCAACGCTTCTACCGTTACAAAAGTTTCTTTAACACCTGGAGCCTGGGCTACCGTAGACGGAGTAAACCTGTTAGCAGCACTTCAATAATCAGTAATTAGTTTCTTCATATTAAATTAGAACGGCATCGGAAAGTTTTTTCCGATGCCGTTTTGTTGCTTAAAAATAGATCTTTTGCTATCAAAACTGCTTGAATAATTTCTAATCATGACAAAAATATACATTATAATTTGCTCCTTGTAGCAAAATCTGTGTAGTGATGACCTCAATGATGTTACCGGAACTCCGTAGGAGTTCAATTTATGAAGGATTATTTTTAAACAATTAAGGCTAATAAAGAAGTTAAGTTTAATTAAGATCATATCTAAATATTTTTAAGCAACGATCTTCAATCCGCTTACAGATTACTTAACTTCCTAAATTAAATCTTAATGGTTCAAGTTCAAAATAAGAATGTAATTCAGTCATTAAAATTAAGACATCCATAAGCAGCAAACTTTTCAACCCATTTACGGATTACTTAATTTCCCTTAACTTTTTAAATTAAATCTTAATGGTTTAAATCAAAGATGAAATAAGTTTTAATACTATATTACATCATATTGCTTACCTCCATATTGTGAAAATACAGAGAAAAATGGTAATTTGGTCTTCTGAAAAAGAAAAGCATTTAAAAATAGCTATTAAGCATCATAAATCTGATATCTTATGAAAAAAAATTATCTGAAGCTCTTCGCTGCAGCAGTCATTATAAGTTCACCGTTTATTTTCCAGGCATGTACAGAAGATGAAGATGTTGCTACGATAGCAGTGGTAGGAATAGCCCAAGACCCTGCCAATTTCAAAGGAGAGGTTGCCAACGGCCAGGTTGTTACGCTTGATGCAACAAAGGTATATGTACTCAATGGCGCCGTACGGGTAAAAAGCGGAGGAAAGCTCGTGATCCCTGCAGGGACAAGAATCGTGGCTACGGCGGCAGCTGACTCATATATCCTGGTAGAACAGGGCGGGCAGATTTATGCCAACGGAACATCAGCCTCACCGGTAACATTTAATTCATCCGCTGCCACAGCAGGAAGCTGGGGAGGAATTATAATCTGTGGAAAAGCACCAATCAACACCGGAACAACAGGCACTACGGAAGTTGGAAATGCTGCTTATGGCGGAACAGCCGCTACAGATAATTCAGGATCATTAACGTATGTAAGGATTGAAAATGCAGGCATCAGCTATGCAACCGGTAAAAACTTCAACGGTCTTTCCCTCTATGGCGTGGGAAGCGATACTAAAGTAGAGAATATTGCCGTGGTAAGCGGAGCCGAAGACGGAATCCAGATCTATGGAGGAACAGTAAATCTTACAAACATAGTTTCTATCAGTAATGCAGATGATGCATTGGTCTGGACCGACGGATGGATCGGAGCAGCATCCAATATTTATACAAAAAGGAGGACCAGTGGCACGGGAAATACAGGAATCAAAGGAATAAACAATACTGCCAGTGCTGATGCTTCCCCAAGATCCAATCCAATCATTAAAAACGTAACGCTTATCGGTGGTACTACCGGAGAATCTCAGGCGATCAGATTATATTCAGGAACATATGCCAGTTTTGAAAATGTCGTTCTCTCTAACTGGACGGACGGCTTCAGTCTTGAAAGCGACTCTACAGTAACTCATTTCAACGGGGAAAGTAAAATCAAAGATGTCTTTTTCGACACCAATATTACCAATAAAATGACAGCCAAGGCAACCGATGGTTCAGACGTAGCCATACAGTCTTCCACCTATACCGAAAAAGCAGATGCTACCGGCGCCGGAAACCAGCTGGCAAGTCCGGCCTGGGCAATCGGATGGTCATCTTTACAGTAAGAACATTAAAAAAATATACAGCAGCATCGGATTTTTCCGGTGCTATTTTATTTTTATATAATGAAATAATTAAAATGAAATATATTATATTTTCAATAAAGAATAAAATAAAGGCTTTAGCCAAAATCTATCATAAGTTTTGACTATAGCCTATCATATTTATATGATTTGTGACTGTCCTAAAAAGTTTGGCCAGCCTCTTTTTTCGCCACCGAAAATTAATAGTTAATTTTATACTCCGGAGGAGCAAATTAAATGATGACTTCACGCGGTATGCTATAAAATTATTACTAAAAAAAGTCCTAATAAAGAGACTATTCAAACTTTTTGGACAGCCTTCTGCTGATATTACCAATTGTTTCTATTCTGATTTTAGGCTAAATAAAAAGGATGAAGCTATGAACCCCATCCTTTATAATTTATCTTTAATAATTAAGAATATTCGAATTTTCTGACTGCTTCCAGTGTCATATCAATTTCCCGGTCCTTGATGGCATCACTGATGAAATACGTTTCATATCCACTCGGCGGAAGATAAATTCCGTTGGTGAGCATCTGGTGGAAGAAATTATTAAACAATGCATGATTGGCTTCCTGCGCTTCATCAAAATTAGACACCCGGTTGATATGGAAAAATACAGACATCATCGATCCTTTACGGTTGATCTTGTGAGCAATTCCTTTCTCATTTAAAATTTTTCCGATTTCAAAATCTAACGTTTCTGTGGTTTTTGACAATCTGTTGAAAAATTCAGGATCATTTTTAATGAGCTGTAACGTCTTCAGTCCGGCTCTCATCGCCAATGGATTCCCACTCAATGTTCCGGCCTGGTATACACCACCTTTAGGCGCCAGATGATCCATAATTTCATTTCTGCCGGCAAAAGCGCCCACTGGAAGCCCGCCTCCGATTACTTTTCCGTAAGTGACAAGATCAGCCTTTACATTAAAAAGTTCCTGTGCCCCACCAAAAGCCAGTCGGAAACCAGTCATTACTTCATCAAAAATTAACAAAGTACCGTTCTCGTCACAGATTTTTCTTAATTTCTGAAGGAATTCATTTTCGGGAAGAACGCAACCCATATTTCCGGCTACAGGCTCAATAATTACCGCTGCAATTTCTCCCTGATTGTGTCTGAACAAATCTTCTACCTGTTCAAAATCATTATATCTTGCGAGCAAGGTGTCTTTTGCCGTTCCTGCCGTTACGCCTGGAGAATTAGGATTTCCAAAAGTTGCCGCACCACTACCCGCCTTGATCAAAAACGAATCTGAATGACCATGGTAGCAGCCTTCAAACTTTACAATTTTATCCCTTCCTGTAAAACCTCTTGCCAGTCTGATGGCGCTCATGCAAGCTTCCGTTCCAGAAGAAACCATTCTGATCTGGTCGATATTCGGAACATTTTCTACGATGAATTTAGCGATCTCCGTTTCCAGCTCGGTAGGTGCTCCAAAAGAAAAACCTTTCTCCGCCTGGATCTTTAATTCTTCCAGAACTTCAGGATGAGTATGTCCTAAAATAGCCGGTCCCCACGAATTGATATAATCGATATACGTATTGTCATCGGCGTCGGTAAGGTAAGCCCCTTTAGCAGATTTCATAAAAACAGGCACTCCTCCCACAGATTTGAATGCTCGAACGGGTGAATTTACACCTCCCGGAATGTATTGGTACGCTTCATCGAATAAAGCTGAACTTCTTTGGTATTTCATATTTAGTTGTTGGTTAATGGTTGCTAGCTGTCAGTTTATCAACCATCAACAAATTAATTTCTGGGTTTTTTATCAATTAAATAAATCAGTTGTCCGGGAGAAGGTCTTTGTCCCTCATCCATTCTATTTTTAGCGTACAATTTATTCAATTTAATCCCGAATTTCTGGGCGATATCATGCATATCTTCACCAGCTTCGGCTTTATAGGTTGCTGTATTTCCTGCTGAATTTTTGGATTCAAGAAAAACAATGTCATTTTTGTGTAGAACATCACCGTCCAGCTCGTTCCATCTAATGAGTTTACTTTCGCTGATTTTAAACTTCTTCGCAATAGCTTCTACATTTGTATCTTCGGGGATAACGATGTATTTTAAGCCGTCATTCGGATGACTTTTAATTAAAATCGAATTCAGCATTTCCGCCTTTGTTTTGATTCTTTCAACTCTTTTCTGCTGCTGAGCATAAGAAGTCTGCTTGTACGGAACTTCAATTATTACAGGATCTTTCGCTTTTTTAGTATATTTTTCGGGTTCCAGCTGAGCCATGAAAGCTCTGTCGTCTTTTAGATTGGGATACATTTTAAGGACTGCATACAGAACTTCTTTGGAACTGGTATTGTCGAATTCGTATAATCTGTACTTTTCAATTTTACCAATTAATATAGAAGCATAACGAGGGTTTGTAGCGTATCCTGCTTTTTTCAGCCCTGTTGCCCACGCTTTGTAATCTTTCATATCCAGATTAAAAAGGTTTGCGTAATATTTTCTTGTAGATAAAAATATCGAGTGGTCTTCGTATGATTGTCGCGGATCGTCATACACTCTGAAGCACTCATTGGGAGCATCATCCGTGTGTTTCATCGTTTTGCCGGTCCAGTCTTCTTTACATTTGATTCCGAAGTGATTTTTACCCTCTAATGCGAGACGGCTTTGCCCGCCTCCTGTTTCCAGAAGCCCCTGAGCCAGAGTGATAGAAGCCGGAATTCTGTATTTTTCCATTTCTTCCACTGCGTATTTTGCAAATTTCTGGATGTATTGATCTTCAGTGGCCCAGTTTTGGGCTGAGAATTTTGATAAAACTAAAAGGCTTACGAGTAAGAAAAGTCTTTTCATCTTATAATTTTTATTGTTTTAAAATGAAAGATGGAACACTAAGTGTTTCATGTTTTTCAATTTTACTTTATATAATTAAATTTCTGTTCTGTTTTTCCAAAAGCATATTTGCGCCCTCGATTCCTTGTACTCCTCCGGTATGAAAGCACAGAATTTTACTGTTTTCAGGAAAATACTCTTCATTAATCATCTCAAAAATCTTCTGCATCATTTTTCCTGTATAGATCGGTTCCAGCGGAATTCCGTAATCTCTCTTAAAATCATTGATAAAACGGATATTCTCATCATTTATTTTACCATAACCTCCAAAAGCAGAATCTATTAGACTGAAATTCTCTCTGGAAGTTAATTGTGAAATTCTATTTTCCAGTGAAGAATCACTTACCGCTTTAAAGCCGATAACTTTCTGATTCTCTTCACAGAATTTTGAGATTCCGGCAACTGTTCCTCCTGTTCCGACTGCGGTGCAAAGATAATCAAAATCTTTTGTTTGGTCATTCAGCATCATTTTAACGCCTTCTACAGCATCGGCATTTGTTCCTCCTTCGGGGATGACGAGTGCCTGAGGAAATTCTTTCTGTAAAAATTCGGTCAGCTTTTCTTTGTGACGGTATTCTTCACGGGTGACAAACTGTAGGTTCATTCCGTTTTTTCTGGCAAAGGATAACGTCGGATTTTCCCGCCATTTATCTTTTAATTCTTCTCCCCTGATGATACCGAGTGTGGGAATTCCGGAAAGCTTTCCTAAAGCAGAAACAGCAGCAATATGATTGGAAAAAGCACCTCCGAAGGTGATAATGTAAGGCTTTTCAGGGTTTTTTGCTAAATATTTATTAATGTTAAAAAATAATTTCCAGTACTTATTTCCTGAAATTTCAGGATGAATGAGGTCTTCCCTTTTCATAAAGAGCTTTACCTTTTTTCCAACAGGAATTTCAACGACAGGAATATGGATATCCGGAATTTTCATCTCTGCAAATTTCCTGAATTTATTTTAAATGATAATTTATAAATTAGTTAAACAAAACTTAAAAAACATTCCCATGAAGAAATCAACCGTTATTATCCTCATTATTTTGGTAGGCCTTAGTTTTTTTGGAGGAATGACTTATATAATTTTCAAGGATTTTTTTCCGACAAAATCTGAATTTGACATTCCAGATAAGCAAAATGACAAAATGGTCAATATGCTGAATGAGGAAATTGATAAAGAAATAGATAATCATACCCAAAGCGTCATGTATCCCGGCTATATTCCCGAAGCCAGACAACATACGATTGACTTTTTAAAAACGATAAAATCAATAGAGAGTTATGCACGATATGGAGTTAAGTCTACGCAACCCAGAAATTATATTGAGCTAAAGATCACATTCAATGACGGAAGTGTGGCGGACAACGTTTATACAGGCCATTCCTGTAACGCTTATATGGAAACCTGCCTGCTGCTAAAGGTCGAAATGAAAGATGGAAAGGCTGTAAAAGTTTTTTCAAACGGACAGGAGAAAAAAGGATCTCCGGACTGGATAAAACCTGATCTTAATTTACTTATAGAAAAGGCTATTGCTTATGATATCGACAGGAATAAAGATCAATATTTCGGAAAGCAAAAAACCCAGGAAGATTTTGATAAGGAGTGGCAGGATCAGAAGTAATAACATTTCTTATAAATATTTCCAAAAGTTCCAGAACTTTCTTTTTCTCAGGTAATTCATGTCATGTTCATTTGCGTAAGCTTCTCTTTCAAAAGAAATTCGTCTATAGGCATGATAAGGATTTTTTAATCTGAATAACCAGTAATAATACTCAATGACATAGAAAATATAGAAGAAAATCACCAACAATTCCATTTGTTGTCTTAAATGGATTTTTTCATGATTAATCAATACTTTATTTTTCTTATCTTCGAGATTCCTAACAAAGATGAAGGGAAAAAGAGTAATGCCGCTGATTTTTAATATTTTTAAAGGTTTATGGCATACAATTATCATGATAACAAATATAAAGTTTTTTAGCTTAGAGATTTAACCTATGGCACTTTTTGACATCAAAGAAGGTGAAGATTTTTACTACAACGAGCAGGGGTATAAGGTTTTTACAGAAAAGTTTCATCTGAAAAGAGGGTATTGCTGTAAAAGTGGCTGTAGACATTGTCCTTACGGATATGATAAAAAGACCGATACATTTATTAAAAACGATAAAAAAAATAAATAAAATGAAGCGCTATATTTTTATTTTGTTAGCTTCGGCTACTTTGGGTTTGACGTCTTGTAGTCCTTTTAATGTGCGTTCCGATTATGCGGATACTGCAAATTTCACCACTTACAAAACGTATAAGCTTAGAATTGATGATCTGAAACTGAATGATATCGACAAAGACAGGGTTTTAAATGAACTGTCGAAACAGCTTCAGAGTAAAGGTCTTCAATCGGGAGAAAATCCTGATCTGATCATTAATGTAAAGGCTAACCATAAAAAAATAACTGATGTTACTACTTCTTCTCCGTATGGAGCATGGGGTTGGGGCGGACCTTTCGGATGGGGAATCGGGATGAACAGAACCTGGACGAGCAATTACAATGAAGGCGCCATTATCGTGGATATGGTTGATGCAAGATCAAACAAATTGGTTTGGCAGGGAATCGGAAGCGGAATATCTGTTGACCGACCAAAGGCTAAGCAAAAACAAATCCCGGAAATTATGGCGGAAATTATGAAAAATTATCCTCCGCAAAGAAAATAAGATTAACATTAATCAGATATATAGAAAGTCAATACGGTTTGTATTGGCTTTTTTTGTTGTTATTAAATAAGATATTTCACTATACATTAGAATAATGAAGTTAAAATTAACAATTCCGTAATTCTTAATTCATAAATTTGTCTTAATCTTACCAAACTAAAATATTAACATGAAAAAACCATTATTGATTTTTGCATTCGCCTCTTTGCTGGCCCATGCACAGGCACCTTCGGGGTATTATAATTCGGCAAACGGATTATCCGGAGCTTCTCTTAAAACGGCATTAAGCACGATTATTACCAACGGCCATCAGGATAAAGGATACAGTGGCCTCTGGACAGGCTATAAAACCACCGACATTGATAAAAATTATGAAAATGACGGTTCAATTCTGGATATTTACTCTGAAAAACCATCCGGTGCTGATCCTTATAATTACACCCCTGTAACCAACCAATGTGGGACATATTCTGTAGAGGGTAACTGCTACAACAGGGAGCATATTGTTCCTCAAAGCTTGTTTAGTGAGGCGTCACCAATGGTTTCCGATATTCATTTTATCAGGGCTACAGATGGAAAAGTGAACGGTATGCGTTCCAATTATCCTTTCGGTAAAGTTGGGACGGCAACCTTTACTTCTAAAAACGGTTCTAAGCTTGGAAACTCGGTATCGTCCGGTTATTCAGGAACGGTTTTTGAGCCGATTGATGAGTTTAAAGGAGATGTTGCCAGAATGATTTTCTATTTTGTAACGCGCTATGAGAACAAACTTTCTACTTTTTATTCGGGAAATATGCTGGGCGGCTCGTCGTTTCCGGGATTGCAGACCTGGGAACTGAATGTTTTGCTGGCATGGCATAATCAGGATCCGGTATCACAGGCGGAAATCAACAGAAATAATGCTTCATACACTTTTCAGGGAAACAGAAATCCTTTTATTGACAACCCGGACTACGTCAATCTAATCTGGGGATCTGGTTCAGGTGGTGGCGGAACAACGAACCCTCCAACCACAACAGGCTGTGCCAATGAAACTTTCGAAACGATTCCAACATCAAGCTCTTCTTCTTATCTTACCAGAACATGGAGTAACGGCGGAATTTCATGGACGGCAACAGATGCCAGAACTGACCAGACCATTTCCTCAAAAGCTATTACGGTGAGAAATGGTGCTTTAACTTCAGGCAGTTCTGCGAATGGAATAGGCTCACTGACTGTGACTACCCAGCTAAAATTCTCAGGATCAAGCGGAACCTTTAATGTAAAAGTAAACGGAACAACTGTAGGAACAGTGCCGTACAATACTAATGCTACGACAACAACCATCAATAATATCAACATTACAGGGAACGTGGTTGTAGAACTGGAAAATACCTCCAGCAGCAACAGGGTTGCCATTGATAATCTGAGCTGGACTTGTTATTCAGGTACTTCTAAGCAGGTACAGAGTTCTTTATCTGATGTGAAATCGCTACAAAACCAGCTACAGATTTCACCAAATCCCATTTCAAACAATGAAATTTTTGTGAAAGGGGAAGCCCAAAATATTAAAAAAGCTGAGATTTATAATCTGCAGGGAAAACTGATGCAGACAATCAATCAGCCTTTTGAAAGCAGCAGGAATTCTATTAAAATTAACAATTTACCACAAGGTATTTATATTTTGAAACTGGATACTACGAGCCTGAAATTTATTGTGAAGTAAAAGAAATAAATCCTTCTGTTGATATAAGAATTCATTTACTATTAAGCTTGTTTAAACTAATTGCAGAATTAACCGCAAAACAAAAGATAATTATAACATAATGATTAGTATATTCAAAGTTTTCAAAAGAATAAAAATCGAAGATTTTTTAAGGCTATTGTGCTCTTTCATTTATTGTCATCAACTTAGATAAAATTGAGCTCATCTTTTTTGACTTTTGTGGTTATATAAAAAGTTTAAACAGCTTTATTGATATCTTATAAAAAAAGACCGCTCATTTGCGGTCTTTCTTTATTTATTGTCTTCCCATTCGGGTAATTTCATTAACCTGTTCCATGTATCCTGCCCAACCAACAGTTGCGAGCATGAAAACGAAATAAACCAACTGAATACATCCTAAAACAAGACCGATAATACATAATATTCGTCCGGTATTCAGGTTTCCGAAATCCGAATATTGAGTGGGATTTGCATCGTAAATTAACTTATCATTTTTGTACTTACTCAGACCGATAAGTCCGCAAATAATACCGATAAGCCCTGAACAGGGATCAGTTTCAAAAGTTGGGGACTATGCAAAAAGTTTGGATAATCTGAACAGAAAAAACGATTTATCTTTTACCCCTCGCAGTTGTAATCTGAAGTTTTTGATTTTAGCATTGAAGGATTCGGCAG
>NZ_JBYRIW010000015.1:0-79648 GCF_057815395.1 Chryseobacterium sp. 27AL
TTTTGTTTAAATCTAGTGGAGCGAAATTTTATTACAAAATAAAAAAACCTGCATTATTACAATACAGGTTTGATATTTGCGATCCGGACGGGACTCGAACCCGCGACCTCCGCCGTGACAGGGCGGCATTCTAACCAGCTGAACTACCGGATCAATTTTTTTTAAAGAATTGAGAAACTTCAGCGATCCGGACGGGATATATCTTTATGAAAAAACTTCCTATCCATAAGCTTTACACTATTCTCTTGTTATTGCGTAACTGAATGGGTTACTTTATAGAACAAGATTTAAATAGTGTTTGTTTTTACCTGTGCAAATATAGGGCTTTTTTTAGTTTTTGCAAAAAAAATACGTTTTATTAAATAAAAACTCCTGTAATAGTCACATTATCAAGAAAAAAAATTAGAGTGCTTTGCAGGCATAAATATTCACATAAGTGATAACCTTTAATTTTTTTTTAATACCCTGTTCAGGCTTCTAACGGTAACACCAAGATAAGAAGCCATATCTTCTTTTGAAATAACAATTTCCTGTTTAGATTGCAGTTCCAAGAGCTTACCCAAACTATGCTCATAGTAAATACCTGACATAAGAAATAAATCAGGCCATACAGAATGTTGTATTAATGCGAAAGATTTTCAGTTCAGTCCAACATCATCCATAGATATTGATCAATCGCTTTCCCGTCTAATTCGACAGTATCAAATTCATTCAGGGAAAACCTTTAACTGTACTCCTTTAAATTAACAAAAATTGTATCTGTACTTATATGTCTATTTTACATTACTTTGTGTTATAATTTGTTCTTGCTACGGCAAATTAAATTCCACTATCAGTATACGATAATTATTAAGAATAGAATAATAAATGATCACTATGGCAGTAAGAAAAATTTTTTGGGAGGATCCTTACCGAACTGAGTTGACAACGAGTGTTACCGGCATATCCGGCAACGTGATAACATTAAAGGAAACAATTGCATATGCATTTTCTGGCGGCCAACAGTCGGACGAAGGCACCATCAACGGATTTAAAATCGTTAAGGCACAAAAACTGGGTAAAGAAATATTCTACACGATTGACGAAGGACACAACCTAAAACCTAATGACATCGTACACTTAAAAATTGATTGGGATAAGCGCTATAAAATTATGAAGCTTCACTTTGCAGCAGAAATAGTCTTAGAACTTGTCAATCAGCACTTCGGCAGACCACAAAAAATCGGCGCAAACATAACATCTGAAAAATCAAGAATCGACTTTATATGGCCAAATGATATTTCGGAAATATTTCCTGTTCTGGAGCAAAAGCTTAATGATCTCATCCAGTCTGATAAAGTTATTATAAGTGCATTCAGTGACGAAGCGGAAGAAATACGATATTGGAGAATTGACGGTTTTGGACAAGTCGCCTGTGGTGGAACGCATATATTAAAGACGGGTGAAATAGGTTCTTTACGACTCCAAAGGCGCGGACAGGGAAAAAACAAGGAACGAATAGAAATTTATTTGGCTTAAATAAATAAGGTGCAAATAGTTTTCATAACCTCACAATTTCAAAAATATAGCTAATTCACTACTTCGCATTACATAAAATAATCAAAATAGATCATCCCAAATCTTCAATGTTATAAAGAATAAGAGCAGGTCTATCGAGAACCTTATCGAAAAAAATGGAAGAATTGTCGGCATGAGAGCGGCAATGGCATATGGTATCATAATCCGGTTTGTTGTTGATTACAATATAAAAAGAATTAAGCATTGATGTGCCCGGGATTAACTTACAGTATAAGCCTTACGCCTCCTAACTCGTCAACCCTGTAACTGAACCTCTCCCCGGGACTGCTGATAAACATAAAGTTTTTGGGAACTTGCCATTTCTCACTCAGTTCATCTACAAGTTCAGGCGTAAATTTACCAACCAAAGTAATATATTCCATGTCAACGTCCGGATATGCCCTGTCTAAAACTTCAAAATCGGCAAGAAACTTAGGATCAGGAGTTTGCTCCTTTTCGAGAACGGTAACGATTTTCATTCTATTTGTTACTTCATTTTCGTGAAGATACATCATTACCTTATTTAAAGTTGCTATATCATCTCCTTTAGAAAAGAATACGAAATTCTGCTCATAAAGTTTTTTAAGTTTCCGGTTCAGGAACCGCTGTCTGGTGACGGTATATTTTTTATATCCCCGGGATACAGACTCCAGCATATTGACTACAAAATGCATGATATCTTTCCTCATCAACATCGCTAGAATAATAAGGACCGAAGGAATAAAATACTGGAGAAAGGTGACCAGATACTGAGGCTTGGTCTTGATATTGCCATAGAGTGCAATAATGATGGCAAATAATGCGATCACCACAGCACCGGGCCGTGCGTTTTCAGGCCGTGGAAGACGTGAGCGCCTGAGTTTCAAAAGAATATTACCCAAAGCAAATGAGGCCATCACAGTTAAGAAAGACAACGCATATACGGCTGCCAAAGGCCCCAACTGCCCACGCGTTACTAACAGCACTGAGCAGCAGAGAAGAAAAAATAAAATCAGAATCCTGTATGTGCTTCCCCTTTTATTTTCTTTCAGAAAGTAATTGGGAAGTATCCTGTCCAGAGTCATTCTTTTGATCAATCCGTTTACTCCGACAAAAGAGGTAAGAACAGCACCGCTCAAAACAGACACGGCATTGATTGAAATAATAGTAGCCAGCCATTTACCACCTGTCAGTGTTCCCACATAGCTCAGAAAAGAATTCTGATGAGATTCCACTTCAGCAACCGGAATGATGCATATTGCAAGAAAGGCGAGCAGGGGATTCAGGATAGAAACAGCTATCCACATATTTCTCAAAGTCTTGGAAAACACTCCTCTTTTTTGTTCTTCGACGAAATTTGAAGAGCTTTCAAAACCTGAAATACCTAGCATTGCTGCTGAAAAACCAAAAAAGATAGCCGTCATAATGCTTCCATTTCTTACCGGCAGATGAAAGTTATCTGCCAAGATTGCAAAGCCGTTTTCAAAAACAAAATACACACACGAGCCAATGAGAAGAGCCATGGTCGCAAGGTGAAATATAAAGATGACTAATGCCACAACCGCACTTTCGGAGATCCCCAGAATAGTAAGTCCTAAAAATACAAGCAGCAGAACGAACGTAGCAATATTAACATTAAAAAACGGTAAGATATGATGGAGATAATGCATCGCTTCACTAGAAGAAATAACTGCAGTTGCCATATATGATAATATGGTTAGACAGGCTGCGACGGACGCATTGCTTTTGGAAGTGGTGTTCAGCAATACGTTGTAAGCACCACCATTTAGAGGAAGTGCCCCTACAACCTCTCCATAGATTTTTCTGAACAGATATAATACTGCCGCAACGAGCAAAAGAGCGATCCAGGCATATTGGCCTGCTGCAACGATTGCCAAAGCAGAAACATATAAACAGGAAGAAGTGATATCGTTTCCGCAAATTGCGGTGGCATACCATTCGCCAAGTTTTTTTGTAGACATGATCCTTAATTTGTTGTTTTGGAATTGTAATATTATAAATTAATTTATTGCTGTTGTTATTTTTTATTACAAAATTTTTTTTTAAATTTTAATTTTGCAACAATTTCAAAATCATGACTTTCCCGGCATTCCCGAGATCCGATAACCTTTGATATACCAATATGACATTGCAATAACCATGAAATCATCTGCGAATATTGTAAATTTACATCTTACAAAATAAATAAACAATGAGTAATGGCTATAATCAAAAACCGATAGACAGGATCGTGCAGCCTATGCAGAGATTCATCCAGCAGGAGCGATCCGGAGGTCTATTGCTGGGGATCAGTGTTATTTTGGCCCTTTTACTGGCCAATACACCTCTGTCTTCTGGTTATCATGAAGTTCTCCAACAGTCTTTGGGATTCCGGTGGAACGACGAAACCTATTTTGACTACACCATTCACCACTGGATTAATGACGGTCTCATGTCTATTTTTTTCTTCGTGGTGGGATTAGAACTGAAAAGGGAAATCATCGGGGGAGAGCTTTCGAATGTCAGAAAAGCTCTTTTGCCCATTGTGGCCGCAGTAGGCGGTATGGTCATGCCTGCCATCATCTATCTTCTTTTTAATCCTTCAGGTGAACCCCACAAAGGCTGGGGAATACCAATGGCCACCGATATTGCTTTTGCATTAGGAGTTCTTTATCTTCTGGGAAAAAAGATCCCGCTGGCTCTTAAAGTTTTTTTAACGGCCCTGGCCATTGTCGATGATCTGGGAGCTGTCCTTGTCATTGCATTTTTCTATACCGCAGAAATCAATATCACTTTTTTATTGGCAGGACTTTTCGTTTTAGCTTTAATGTATTTAGGAAATAAGCTTGGCGTAAGATCAATCATTTTCTATGCAGTGCTGGGAATTGGCGGAGTCTGGACGTGCTTTCTGGTTTCGGGTGTACATGCAACGATAGCCGCTGTACTCGCTGCATTTACGATACCTGCCGATGTAAAGATCAGAGAAAACATTTTTATTGCGAAAATTAATTCCTACCTGGAACGATTTAAAAATATTGATCCTGACGAAAACACACCTACCCTCACCAATGAACAGTTGCATGTGCTGGAAAAAATGAACGAAGCGACTTTGGCCGCCACTCCTCCACTGCAGAGGCTGGAACATGCTATGCATCCTGCTGTGTCATTCCTTATCATTCCCGTCTTTGCCATTGCAAATGCCGGTGTTTCCTTGAGTATTGATATGGAAAGTCTTTTTAACAACAATATTGCGTTAGGTACTGCTTTAGGTCTTCTGATTGGTAAAGTAGTAGGAATTGTAGGATTCAGTGTGGTCTTTATCAAACTGAAAATCGCAAAAGTACCCGATGGTATGACGATTAAAAACCTGTTCGGGTTAGGTTTTTTAGCTTCCATAGGATTTACCATGTCGCTTTTTGTCACCTCACTGGCTTTTAGTCTTGAAGAGTACCAGACACAGGCAAAAATCGGTATATTTGCTGCGTCACTCATCGGTGGAATTATAGGGTATATAATCCTCAACCGTTCTGCAAAATAAGTACGGATGATCAGAAATATTTTCAATTTTATCAACCTTCACAATGGTGAAGAAAGAAAAGACAAGGTTCTTGAGAATGTGATATCCAATATCTCTTTTCGCGGTTCAAATCTGTGGATACTGGCATGTGCTATCATTATAGCTTCTATCGGGCTCAATGTTAATTCAACGGCAGTAATTATAGGGGCGATGCTTATTTCTCCGCTGATGGGACCGATTGTGGGTGCAGGATTTGCTCTTGGAACCTACAATTTCTCGCTGCTTAAAAAGTCCTTCAAAAATCTTCTCATCGCTACCTTTGTAAGTCTTACAGTATCTGCGATCTATTTTTATGTAAGTCCGTTCAAGGATGTGCAGTCCGAACTGTTG
Source organism: Chryseobacterium sp. 27AL (assembly GCF_057815395.1). Lineage (NCBI taxonomy): Bacteria > Pseudomonadati > Bacteroidota > Flavobacteriia > Flavobacteriales > Weeksellaceae > Chryseobacterium > Chryseobacterium sp. 27AL. The sequence goes on from NZ_JBYRIW010000015.1 coordinate 5,444, forward strand.
GCAAGGACAGCGCCTAACATATATGATGTTCTTATCGCATTTTTTGGAGGATTGGTCGGTGTAATCGCTATCACAAGAGTTGAAAAGGGCAATCCCATTCCGGGAGTAGCCATTGCCACCGCATTGATGCCCCCATTATGTACCGCAGGTTTTGGATTGGCAACTTTGAATTTTTCGTATTTTTTTGGGGCATTTTACCTCTATACCATTAATTGTTTTTTTATCTGTATTGCTACATTTTTTGTCGTAAAGTTTCTTCAGTACCCTTCTTCGCTGATAGACAGCAAATATGAAAAGAGAATCCGATACGGCATTTCGGTCTTAATCATTGTCATGATTGTACCAAGCTTCTATCTGGCATATAATCTGTTCAATGAGAAGAAATTTACCAAGACAGCTGAGCAGTTTGTCCAGAAAGAATTTGAAAATAACGGCTATACAGTAATCTACAAAAAGATTAACTATAATTCAAGCCCCAAAACCATCGATCTGGCTTTTCTCAACAAAAAGTTTACCGACAAGGAAATTGCTTCTTTTAATAAAATGCTGGCAGATAATGGTCTTACAGACACCCGGCTTACCATACGGCAGAACGATACCGATATCAAGTCTGAAATTTTAAATGAGATCAATAAGTTTGACAGTAATATTTCCGAAAAAGATATTGCCATTTCGAAACTCAGACAGGAACTTGATAACTATAAAGTAGCGGACTCAACCCTTCTACAGGAAATAAAGATCCTCTATCCTGACATTGGTAATATTGAGTACGGAAAAATCGAGCAATATCCTGGTACAGACAGTGCAAGGCTTCAATTTACAATGCTGTATTCCGGCAAGGATATCAACAAGGATCAGCTTGTGCGTTGGCTGCAGAAAAGGATTCATGAAAAAAACATACGGATTATTAATACGGAAGCGGATTAAATGAATAATTTTTTTTCCGTTATATCATGGTAAGCTTAATAGTTTCATGTTTTCATAATTTCTGCTCTACTTTTATTTAAAGCGGTGATTGGCATCACTGCTTATAAACATGGTATTCTTTTCTTCAGAAACGATATCTATAAAACGTTCATAATGTTTTAATACATCTGAGATAAGCTCATTCTTCGTAAACAGTTTGATGTCGTACCCCTCCCTGTTGTCGCCAAAATAGGATTTCGGATAATACACCAGCCCTTCGTCTGAATCCGGTAAGTTCTCTTCATTTAACAGATATTCTGACAACATTTTTGATTCTTTTTTCACACCATATTTAAAGTTATTGATGACCCCATACTTTATCTCAATTTCAATACTTTGCGGACTATTCTGCGAATTGATTTTAGCCTCAATACCATTCTTTGAAAACTCCTCCATCAGTTCTTCAAATGCATGCTGAACCGTAGTTTTGATGTACAGTTCTGTGGATTTTTCATCATTGAATGATACGATTTGCCTCAGCCGCTCTTTCCAGTGCTCTCCTGACCAGGGAACGGTAGTTGAAGAAAAATCTTTTTCGTAATAACCTTTGTCAATGATCAGTGCTTTCGTGAGACTTACAATAAATAAAAGCATAATAATTGAAAACGGCAGCGCGGTAATGAGTGTCATGCTTTGCAGAGCCGCCAAACCTCCGGCGTTCAGAAGCATTAATGCCAGTACTGCGAGAAGTATACCCCAACCAACAGTTTGCCATTTCGGTGATATTCTGGCATTTTTAGTAGCAATGCTGTTCATTACGAAAATGCCACTATCTGCTGAAGTTACAAAGAAAATAATGATGATGCTGATCACAAGGAAACTGATGGCTTTTGTAAGAGGAAGATAATCAAGAAACTGAAACATCAGCCCATCAGGATCATTGGCCATTTTGCTCAAATAGCCATTGGCCATATTCATATCAAACCAGATGGCGCTGTTTCCAAAAACTGACATCCATATAAAATTGAAAAGCGTAGGCAGAATCAATACGGCAGCTACAAACTCTCTTATAGTTCTTCCTTTTGATATTCTTGCAATGAAGAGTCCCACGTATGGAGACCATGAGATCCACCAGGCCCAGTATAAGATCGTCCAGTCATAAAACCAGCTCTGGGTATTCTCCTCATACACATGGGTATTGAAAGTAAGGCTGAAAAAACTATTGATGTAGGTTCCTATTCCTTCAGTAAAACTCCCGATCAGATAAACCGTAGGCCCAAGCATGAGCACAAACAGCAGCAGGATTACCACCGCAATAATATTGATATTACTCAAAATCCTGACGCCTTTATCCAATCCTGATACCGCAGAAAAGATTGCTAACGAAACCAAAACGGCTACAATAAGAACCTGGTAAGGAAAACTGGTTTCCGGTAAAATGTGTAACGTCACAAGACCCGAGTTGATCTGTACAACGCCAAATCCCAGAGTTGTCGTAATTCCGAAAAATGTGCTGCATAAAGCAAAAACATCAATAAGGTTCCCCCATTTTCCTTTAATCCTATCTTTAAGCAAAGGATAAAAGCAGCTTCTTAAAGACAAGGGCAACCTGTAGCGGTACGAGAAATAGGCAAGCGCAAGACCTACCACGCCATAGATAGCCCATGCATGGATGCCCCAGTGAAAAAAAGTATACAGCTGCGCATTCTGAGCCCTTTGAACCGGTGATTTAGAAGAAAATATTTCATTAGAATAATGCTGCATCGGCTCCGCAACACTGAAATACATTAAGCCAATACCCATTCCCGCTGCAAAAAGCATTGACATCCAGGAAAAGAAGCTATAATTTGGTTTACTGTCATTCCTGCCAAGCCGTATATTTCCGTACTTGCTGGCCATAATATACACCAGGAATATGACAAACAAGGTCACCGACCAGACATACACCCAATTAAGATTAACAAAGATAAAGTTCTTGACGATATTGAGCATATTCTCCGTAACGTCTGGGTAAACAGCCGATAAAAGGCAAACTCCGATGATAAAAAAAAGACTGGGAATGGTTATGCCTTTTTTGAGAGTAGTTCTGATTTTCAAATTCTGTAAAACGTCCATTTCATAAAGTTAAAGGAAAAACTGTTAAAATCCCACATTTTTTACAATAAGTCTGTTTTAAACTTTATATAACCACAAACCAAACGTTCGACGTAGTCAAAAGTCACAAAAGATGAGCTTAGCTTTTATTTAAAGTTGATGAATACACATAAAAAAAAGGTTACAGTAGTTAAAAAATCTTCGATTTTTATTCTTTTGAGAACTTTGAATATACTAATCATTGCGGTGTGATTATCTTTTGAGACTTTTGCGGTTAATTCTGAAATTAGTTTAAACAGTTTTAATAAGGATATTTAGAAATAAAAAACATAATACCCAAATATGATATCAGTTTGGGTAAAAAAATTTCAGTATAATCATTAAAATGTATGTAACTAATCAAGGCTGCATTTATCACAGCGGCCACTTAGCACAAAATTATATTGCCTGATGAGAAAGTTTGCCGGCATTTTAATCTCCGGAACGACATTTTCAATGCACGTTACAGATTTGCAGTTTTCGCAGTAAAAATGTACGTGATTGTGATAATGCTTTGTATGTGAGCAACTGTTGCATTTAGCAAAATTGACCACCCCATCCACATTTACAATCTTATGAACTTTTCCTTCTTCTTCCAGCCTTTCAAGAACCCTGTAAATAGTTACCCGGTTACACAGGTCACCAAGTTTGCCCTGAATATCCGAATGCGACAATGCCGTTTGAGATTCGCTGATAATTCGTAAAATCTCTGTTTTGGCCTGTGTGCTTCTTGTCTGTTTCATAAATTAATGCAACAAAGTTGCGTTATTAAAATTTATTGTCTACTTTTGCAACAAAGTTACAATAAGAATTATGAAAACAAAAATATTAGATTACATAGGTCTTTCCGCAGCAGTTTTATGCCTAATCCACTGTATTCTATTTCCTTTAATAATGGTTATCCCATTGGGAATCTCTCACAATCCGCTTATTGATACATTATTTCTCATCATAGGATCAACAGTCGTTTTCAGAATTACAAAAAATATTGAACTTGTCTGGCTGAAAGTTCTTTTCTGGACTTCCATTGCGCTGATCGCTATCTCTATCTTGCTGGATTTTATTTTCCATATTCATTCAGAACTGATTTTTATTGGCGCTGCCGGATTAATCACCGCCCATATTATCAATTTTAAAAAACATAAACATTAATTGTAAGCAATACAGATCAGTTATAATCGATCCTCCCTATTAATAAACAACAGAGTATAAATAATTAATTGTTTTATATATTTAAAATAAATTCTTATCAATGCAAAATAGAATTCCTGTCACCGTTCTGAGCGGTTTTTTAGGCGCCGGTAAAACTACCTTGCTGAACCATATTCTTCACAATAAAGACAATCTGAAGGTTGCAGTCATTGTAAATGATATGAGTGAGGTTAATATTGATGCAAATCTGATCAGAAACCAGAATTCGCTTTCCCGTACCGAAGAGAGACTGGTGGAAATGAGCAACGGCTGCATATGCTGTACACTTAGAGACGACCTTTTAGTTGAAGTGGAACGTCTTGCCAAAGAAAACCGTTTCGATTATCTTCTGATCGAAGGCACCGGAATTGCAGAGCCTTTGCCTATAGCCCAGACCTTTTCCTATATCGATGAAGAAAGCGGTATAAACCTTTCAAATTTCAGCTATATTGATACAATGGTTACCGTTGTAGACTGTCACAATTTTTTCAGGGATTTCGGGACCAGTGAACTACTGACAGACCGTGAACTTACCGACATCGAAGGTGACTACAGAACAATCGTCAATCTGCTGACCGATCAGGTGGAATTTGCCAATGTCATTATCCTTAATAAAACCGATCTGGTAACGGTAGAAAGCGTGGATTTTCTGGAAGCTGCGATAAAAAAACTCAATCCGGACGCAAAATTCATTAAAGCCGAATTCGGAAAAGTAAATCCAAAAGAGATCCTGAATACCGGTCTTTTTGATTTTGAAACCGCACAGGTATCTGCAGGATGGCAAAAGGAACTTCAAAAAGACCACCATACGCCTGAAACCGAGGAATATGGCCTCAGCTCTTTTGTTTTCCGACACAAGAAGCCCTTCCATCCTATGCGTTTCTGGAATTATCTCAATCATCAGTATCCCACGGGTGTTATCCGTGCCAAAGGATTGTTTTGGCTGGCCTCCAGACCCGATGATGCACTCAATTTTTCGCAGGCAGGCGGTTCTTTCCGTCTGGAAAAAGCGGGGGTATGGTGGTGCAGTATGCCCATGAGCCAGCGAGCCATGTACCCTTCATTTGCAGAAAATCAAGATTTTATAGAAAGTAATTGGGACAAAACCTGGGGCGACAGAACCAACGAAATGGTATTTATTGGTCAGGATCTGAATAAAGAACAAATGATCATCGACCTGGAAAAATGTCTTCTGAAATACAATGAAAAATATATGTTTGATCAGAAATTATCGTTTGAAGATCCTTTCCCTAAAAATCTTTAAATAAAACAACAGCAGGGCAATTTTAATGTTAGATTAATTTACTGCAAAAAAAATATTTCTAAATTCACATCAAAATATCAGCAATGAACAGACGAAAATTCTTGAGTGGCTCTATACTTCTTACCGGAGCATTAACATTTAATCCATTCGATCTATTTGGCAGAGATCAGGAAGAAAAGTTAAGCTTTAAAGGGAAAAAGGCCAAAAACATCATCTTTATGATCAGCGACGGGATGAGTAACGGAACACTGTCCATGGCCAATCTTTATTCGAAAAATATATTGGGAAGAGAAAGCAACTGGATGAATCTCTATCTGGAAAATAAAGCTTCACGCGCTTTGATGGATACGGCTTCCAAGTTCCATCGTTACAGATTCTGCGGCAGCAAGTTCGTCTTTTGGGGGCGGGTTCCGGGTCAATAACGGCTCATTGAATGTTGGTCCGAATGGTGAACAACATCTTCCGATCTGGCAGAAATTCAAGAAAAAGGGTAAAAAGGCTGGCTGCGTTACTACGGTCACGATTACACACGCTACACCGGCAGGCTTTTGTATCAATTCGGCAAAAAGGAGCGCCGAACCGGATATTGCGGAGATGTACGCCGAATTTGGCTTTGATGTGATGATGGGTGGCGGAGACGAATTCTTCAATCCTGAAAAAAGAAAAGACAAAAAAGACATCTATTCCACCTACCGGTCAAAAGGTTATCAGATCCTGAAAGAGCGTTCCGACCTCAAGAGTGCAGACAAAACCAAACCTCTTCTGGGCATCTTCAATACAGGTGCACTTCCTTATTCCATCGACCGGAAAAATACTCCTGAATTGCAAAATACACCTACGCTTGCCGAAATGACAAAAACCGCTATTGATCACATGAAAGACCATAAGGAAGGTTTTGTGCTTCAGGTAGAAGCCGGAAAAGTAGACTGGTCTGCACACGCCAATGATATTGCAGCACTCATCCACGATCAGCTGGCCTTTGATGAAGCGATAAAAACGGTAATGGATTTTGCCGAAAAAGATGGAAATACATTGGTCATCATTACCACAGACCACGGAAATGCCAATCCGGGAACGATCTACGGCGCCGACACCACGAAAAAATTCAACAGCATCGCCAATTATAAGTTCACGAATGAATTCCTGCTGAATACCATCCACACTGATTTCAACACGCAACAGGTAAAGGACTGGATTTTTGCAAACAATCAGTTTTCACTGTCCGATGAGGAAGCCAACCACCTTCTCAACTTCTATAAAGGTCTGGAAAAAGATGAGGAAGGTCTTTACAATTATAAAAAACTGCCATACAAAGCCTTTTCCGAAATACAAAAAAAGCATGACCATGTGGGGTGGATCAGTATGGACCACAGTGGCGATTATGTGGAACTCGCCATGTACGGACCAGGCAGCGACCAGCTGAAACCGTTTATGAAGAACACCGATTTACATTATCTGATGCTGAAAGCAGCAGAGGTTGAAAATAGATTCTAGAAAGCGGCAGCTGCCACATATATTCTCCTAACCAGAACAACCTTGTGTTGAGAATACGAATTGTGATTTTTCATTTCTGTTCTTTAACGCTCAGTTACAGTTAATAGTAAATGAATTTGCTAAATAAATTTAAATATTGAAGGCCTGAGCCACTCTTTGATAGCTTTAACCAATAATATTATTTATCTTTGCCACTCTTTTATGCAAAAAACAGTAAAACTTTTTTTTGTCTTTTCGTTGTTACTGGTATTTCTTTCAAGTGTCAGTGGGATCTCTGTATCTCTTGAGCATGCAAAGCATTCAACTTCAAAGAAGGCCGGGAAGAAAAATAATAAAGAGAGAGGCGCTGTTTTATCACAGGATGATCAATGCCAGTGTGCTCTGCACCTGCAAATGAATACGGGCCTTACTCCTGAAATTCAGAATCTGGATTTTGCTTTTCAAAACACAAATTCCAGCGAAATTCCTCATATAAAATTAGTCGCATACCGCTGCCTTATCGACTTTTTCTCGTCTAGAGCCCCACCAGCCCGCTTTTCTTGATGTATAGCCGGATCATTTCCAGCTAAGACTATTATCATTCGCAGATGGTAAGATCAGCTACCAGTTTGTGGATATCTGCTTAAACGCAGAAAATATTCTTTGATCCATAGGGTGTTTTATGCCTTTTTATCTTTTTTTATGTCATTTAACTATTTTATTTCGTGGAATATTATTCATTTAATTTCCATCAGGCCTTATCGGTGGTCAGGCTTAAGCTTTCTCTTATTTTCCACAGCCGTCACCGCACAGAAGGTGAAAAAAGATTCGGTTCCGGCAACTATTCAGACGGTAGAAATTGTTGGAAGAAGATCTCAGGATTATGTTTCTGACTATTCATTTGCAGCTACAAAAATTGCGATGAAAAATAAAGATCTGCCCCTCACGCTGAATACCGTAACCAAAGAGCTTATCACCGACAGACAGGCCTTTAGGCTCGGTGACGCCCTGAAAAATGTGGCAGGAGTTTCCAATGTCAGTTTCTATAATCAGTACAGCATCAGAGGAATCAGTCAGAATGAGGAAGGCCAGATCATCAACGGTATGCGTACCAGGCAGTACTATTTTTTGCAGCCAATGACACCGCACATCGAGCGCGTAGAAGTTTTTAAAGGGCCAGCAAGTATTACCATGTCGAGTACTGATCCCGGAGGAACCATCAATATGGTAACTAAAAAGCCTTTGTCCAATCCTCGATATGAAATCAGCTTATCCGGCGGAAGTTTCGATACCTACCGCATTACTACAGATATTACCGGACCTTTGAATAAAAGCCGAACATTGCTGTACCGTTTCAACGGAGTACATCAGGATGCTAAATCTTTCCGGGATAATGTTAAAAACAATGGGATTTTGATTGCGCCATCCATTTCATTTATTCCCAATGAAAAAACCTCCGTAAACGTTGAAATGATCTTTAACAACATGAACGGTAACCTTGACCGCGGACAGCCCATATTCGGAGCTGTTGCCGGGAAAACCGATCTCAACAGTACGCCCATAAGTTTAAACCTCGGTGCACCCGGAGATTACTTTAAAACAAAGGATATGACCTTAATGGGAAGCTTGTCTCATCATTTTAATAGCAACATCAGCTTTAATGCTTCATATATGAAACAATTCTGGGATGAAGACACCCGCAAAACAAGGACGACCAACGCATTTGTGCCGGATATCAACAACCAACCGATTTCCAGCCTTGCCATGATGCAGTATCTGGAGAGAGTTCAGCATTGGAAAGTAGATAATATTAACGCCTACTTTAATTTCAATTATAAAACAGGTGCATTTATACATCAAACATTAACAGGATACGACAGCCATATCTGGGAGAAGAAAAGCGGAGGAAAACAGGACGCAGCAAGAGGCTTTCTTTTAAAAGACGGAAGCATATCCCCATCATACAATCCTGCAAATGCAGCTCTATACCAAACCATGGTTTACAATGGAATTACCCTTCCGAAACCTAACGTCAATCCTTTTGACCTTACGCCGGGAGCCGTAAATCATCAGGGAAGTGATTATGCCGTTTTAAACATCATTAATCCTTTACCTACCGCTTTAACGACTACCCATGCAGCGTACATACAACATTTGCTGACGTGGAAAAAATTCAAGCTTTTAGCCGGATTAAGACAGGAATGGTTCCAGGATATTACCAATTACAAAAAAACAGAAGAAAGCTCATTCAGGAATCAGAAAATGCTTTACAGGGTTGGTCTCACGTACAGCGTTACAGAAAACACCAATATCTACGGAACATACCTTACCGGTTATCAGCCGCAATCCAACACGATTTCTCTGATGCCTCAAACAGCAGGTTTCACAGGGGCAGTTTCTGCATCATTGTACAGGCCTTTGATTTCCGAATTAAAAGAACTTGGGATTAAAACGAAGCTGTTCAGAAAGATTGATGCAAGCCTTTCCCTGTATGAAATCAATCAGAAAAACATTCTGGTAAGTGCCAATAATCCTGCGGAGCCCGATCAGCTGATTCAGCGTGGTGCCGACAGAAGCCGTGGTGTTGAGGCTGAAATCACAGGATATATTCTTTCTCAATGGCATCTGTATGCCGGCTACAGTTATATTGATGCTAAAGTTTTGGATGATTCCAATCCTGCATTAATTGGTCTCGCGAAAGAAAATACATCAAAAAATTCAGTTAATATCTGGACCAGGTATAACTTCACCCACATTCAGGCTTTAAAAAACTTCGGAATCGGAGCAGGAATGCTGTACCAGAGCAAAAAAATTCCCTGGTTTACAAGAAGTTTTGAGCTTCCTGCTTATACCACTTTAGATGCAGCGATCTATTATTCTATTCCGCAAACCGGGCTTCGGCTGGCTTTGAATGTGAATAATATTGCGAACACAAAATATTGGGTTGGCGCCCAGAATTACCTGCGTCTCTTCCCCGGAACACCAAGAAATTATTTATTCACCGCAACTTATAAATTTTAAAATATGGATTTTTCAAACTTTAAACTCATTGTAAGAAAAACCCGGCAGGACTTACTGAAAAGCAGGCAAAACCTGCTCATTGCCGTCACCGTTCTCCTGTTTTGCTTTTTAAGCATCATAATCGGATTTACCAAATACAGTGAAAACTATTCAAAAGTAAAAGAATACCGCCAGGAAACCCGTGAAAACTGGGAACACAGGCCCGACAAGCATCCGCACAGGATGGCACATTACGGCTATCTTGTTTTCAGGATCGGGCATCCGCTGAGTATTTTTGATAACGGCCTGGATGATTATCTTGGAAATGTTATTTTCCTGGAGGCTCACAAACAGAATACTGCCAATCTCTCTGAGGCGGGAAGTTCCGGAGTTCTCGTTCGTTTCGGAGCATTCAGCACCGCATTTATCCTGCAGGCAATTGTTCCGCTGATCATTTTATTTCTGGGATTCGGACTTGTTGTTAAGGAACGAGAAGATGCCACGCTGAAGATCCTTACTGTTCAGGGGGCATCGACGAGAGCTATATTATGGGGGAAGATTCTTGGGCTCTGGCAGTTTTCATTACTGTTTTTACTTCCTCTGATTCCTGTCGTCTTATTGATGGGACTCATGCCTGAAGCAAGTGATTTCACTGATATTTTATCAAGAATGCTGGTGATATTTCCCGCCTATATGGTGTACTATTTTTTCTTCAGCACTTTAACAGTTTTACTATCTGCAGCAAGCCAAACTTCGTCTTCAGCTTTAATCAGTTTAATCGGTTCATGGCTGATTCTCGTGATCTTTTTACCGAAAGGAGTTCAGTTTGCTGCTCAGAACCTTTATCCTACTCCATCCAGAATTGCTTTTGAAACCAGCGTCGAAGAAGATGTCCTGAAAGTAGGTGACAGTCACAATCCCGATGATCCGCATTTTAAGCATATTAAAGACTCTTTACTGGCAAAATATAAGGTAAAGACAACCGACGAGCTACCTGTAAATTATGGCGGAATTGTGATGAAAGAAGGAGAAAGAATCAGCTCCAAACTGTATGTGGAACATTTGAAAAAACTTCAGGAACAGTATAACCGCCAACAAAAACTGAATGAGACTTTCGGGTTTATCAATCCGGTGATGGCGATTAAAAACCTTTCAATGACGGCTTCGGGAACGGATTATTTTGCATATCAGCAATTTCAGAACCAGGCGGAAGAATACCGTTATACACTCGCGCAGCGAATGAACGACCTGCAGATTAAGCAGATCAGCAACATTAAACCGAAACCAGGAGAAAAGCAGGCAATGGTGAGCAAGGAAAACTGGCAGAAATTCCCGGATTTTCAATATGAGTTCACTTCCCTAAAAGCAAGTCTGAGCAATCAGCTTCTTCCTTTGCTGGCAATTGTTTTCTGGCTTTTTGTCTGTATACTGATGGTTGAATTAAGTGCTAAAAATTTAAAATTAATCTCATGAATCATTATTTATATAAACAGTTTTACCGAAATAAAGCCTACATCATTTCTTTAATAATACTGCTTCTGGCTGGCTTAAGCTCTTTGTACACCGGTAAAAAATTTCTTGACAGAAACGAAGATATTATTGCTAAAAGCGCAATGTATCAAAAAAACAGCCTTGAGAAAAATGTGGCTTTACACAGTGACGACATTGGCCTTTTGCTTTATTATGTTAAATTTAACCTCGTTAATGAAATGCCCAAACTCGCCGCTTTGAATATCGGGTTGAGAGATCTGAACCCTTCCATAAAAGGCGTCACCATACGAAACCTGGAAGAACAGAAAAACAATTCCGATTTTTTCAATCCGGCCAATGCCGCAGTAGGAAATTTCGACTTTGCTTTTGTGCTGGTTTTTCTTTTTCCGCTGGTGATTATTGCATTTTGCTATAACATCATTTCCGAAGACCAGGAAAAAGGTACCTGGAAACTGCTTTCTGTACAGAGTCAAAATGTAAGAAAACTGATTGATGCTAAACTGCTGATTCGTTTACTGGCAGTAAGTTCTATTTACCTTTTATTGCTACTCATTGCTGTTCTTTACATTAAAATCCCGATTGATCCGGCTTTTATTATCTTTACTTTGTCAGGCCTGCTCTATCTGATCTTCTGGCTTGCCTTATGCCGGTGGATCATCGGTTTCCAGAAATCGTCCTCATGGAATGCTTTGACCCTGGTAATTTTCTGGATGAGTATGAATTTCATTATTCCGATGACGGGAAACATGATCATTCAGAAAGTAATTCCCGTGAAAGAAGGCTTGCAGGCACAGATTGAGCAGCGCGAGGGCTATCATAACAAATGGGATGAGGCTAAGGTTCCCACGATGAATAAATTCCATAAAATTTATCCGCAGTTCAGTAAATATTCCGTTTCAGAAGACAGTGGCTACTCTTACACGTGGTATTACGCCATGCAGCACATGGCGAATGTTGAATCGGCGGAATCTTCAAAACAATATCGTGAAAAAATGCAGAACAGAAACAATGCAGCTGTTTATTTGGGATATCTTTTACCAAATATCCAGACACAGCTGGTTCAGAGTAAGGTTGCCAAAACCGGCATGGAAAACCAACTGAATTACGCCGAAGCTTTAAAGAATTTCCATGAGAAACAAAGGCTTTATTTTTATCCGTATATTTTTGAAAACGTAAACGGAAAAGTCATCGACTGGACCAGACAAACCGTAAAAACCTTTACTGATCAGGAGAAACCCAATATATTAGCGGCGTTTCTTCCTTATCTGATTTTCATTTTTTTATTGCTAATCCTTTCACAAAATACATTCAGAAAGCTATGTTAAAAACCATCAATCTTCACAAAAAATACAACGATTTTACTGCATTACAATCTCTTAATCTGGAAATCCGGGAAGGTGAAATCTTTGCGCTTCTGGGGCAAAACGGAGCCGGAAAAAGTACAACAATCAATATTCTGTTGGGTTTAATTAAAGCCACTTCCGGAGATGCATACATCAACAATATTTCGGTAAAAGACCATCCGGAAAAAATTAAAAAACATTTGGCTTACATTCCTGAAACCGTTTTGCTCTATTCCAATCTTACCGGAATTGAAAATCTTGATTTCTTTTCAAAAATTGCAGGCTTCCATTACTCTAAAACAGAACTTTCCGCGCTTCTGAAGCGTACGGGATTGCAGGAAACTGCTCATGAAAAACCTTTAGGCGGCTATTCCAAAGGTATGCGGCAAAAAGTAGGGATTGCTATTGCGCTGGCCAAAGATGCCAAAGTTCTCCTTCTTGATGAACCAACCAGCGGACTCGACCCGATTGCCACTGCAGAATTCACTGAAATAGTGCGTCAATTGGGAAAAGAAGGAAGAACAGTTCTAATGGCAACCCACGATATTTTCAACGCCGTAAGTGTGGCTACCAATATTGGAATTATGAAGCAAGGTGAACTTGTACAAAATCTCCCCTCAAAAACCTTTTCGGCTGACGAGCTGCAGGAATTGTATTTGAAGACAATTTAAAAATTCTTAAAATCAAATTTCTGTTTCTATGCTGCAAAATTTGGCTTTTATTTAATAGATGAAAATATTTACGTATGAAAAAAGCAGATAATCGGAAGATTTTCTGCTTTTCTATTATACTCTATTAAAGCAGAAGCAAAATTCTCGTACAATCTATATAAGAAAAACTCAGATACCATTCATTGCAATTTCCATTGACTTATAACGGTATATATAGTTTTCTATATTTTATCATTCGTTTTGTAACCGATAACATTTATGATTTCAGTTTATCCTTTTGAACAGATAAAACAAAAAACGCTTTAAAACATCTGTTTTTAAAGCGTTTCTCACTATTCTGATAATAGTTGCGATCCGGACGGGACTCGAACCCGCGACCTCCGCCGTGACAGGGCGGCATTCTAACCAGCTGAACTACCGGATCAATTTTTTAAGGTAGCATTTGATTTTTAACTGGTGCAAATATATAGATTTTTTTAACTTTTCCAAAGAAACGTATTTCTTTTCTTTCAAAGTTATTGTTAAGATACAGATTGTCAAAGATAAAAAAATTAATATAGAGCTGTACTTAATACTCTTCTGCCCTATTTTACTTAGAAAATTTAAGAAAGTCGATTATAAAAAACACAAAAAAAATCAACATTCTTGTTACTTTAAATTCTAAGATAACCCTTTATCTATAATTTGTACATACAATAGATTCTTTCTCTTGATCATTTATTCTGTTTGTTCGATGACTTCAACAAATTTTTTACACAAAATGGATTTATCATAAACTGTTTCAGCCAATTTCCTTGCATTCTGTCCCATTTCCTTTACCAATTCAGGATTGTCTTTCAGATAGAGTACTTTTTGTGCAAGTTCTTCCGGACGGTTTGGGTTTACATAAAATCCGCAATGATATTTTTCGGCTATATCTTTCGTCCAGCCGGCAGAGTTTACAATAATTGGTTTTCCTGCAGACAACGAATCGAAAAGCTTGTTTGGAGAATTGGTATACAAAATAGGAATATCCAAAAAGGAAATCATCGAAACATCCGAAAAATTGACAATTTCAGATACGTCAGTCATAGGGAACTTTCCGAGAAATTTCACATTTTTAAGATTGCTTTTTTCTACTTCTTCTATCAAATCTTTTTCGGTAGAACCTCCTCCTACAAACAAAAATTCTATATCTTCTCTATTGTTTAATAATTTGGCGGATTCAACAATTGTCTGAGCCCCATTTGCCAACCCCAAAGAACCAAAGTGAACTATTTTGAAGGAATCTTTTTTTAAGCCGAGCTTTTCCATCAGTTGATCATTTTTTCCCCTAGGCCAGAATTCGTCCATTTTAGCCATATTAGGAATCATGGATGTTTTTTCTTTAGGAATATACTTTACAACTCCAGCCTGCATACCAGGAGAAAGAGCAATAACATGGGAAGCATTTTTATAAATCACTTTTTCCAGCAGACGAGTCGTTTTTATTGCCCAACTATTTTTTATGGCCCCCATCTGTATTGGCACCTCCGGCCAGAGGTCTCTTACTTCAAAAACAAAAGGCTTCTTTTTAAACCACTTTAATATCAGTGCCGGAATACCTATTGTAAGAGGAGTAGATGTAGCAATTACCAAATCGATATCTTTCTGTTTCATTCCTACTACAGATGATTTGTACATAAATTTCAAGAAGGCCTTTAACCTTCTGGAAACACTCATATTCTGGTCGTAGTCTTCTTTTATATAAACGACTTCAATACCATCAATGTTTACCACTTTAATATCCTCTGAAAATTTCGACGATGAGGTGAGCATAGTAACTTTATGCCCGTTTTTAATAAGTTCTTGTGCCAGCCAGTACGATCTTGTTCCTCCTGGCTCCTGAGGAGTTACGAAATATTGGTGGATGTATAGGATATTCATTATTGTTATATATTTTCTAGTAGTTTTTTTGCTTCATTTGGATCTTCGAGCCAAAACTTAGATTCTTGCAGCTTTTTGAATAATTCAGGATTCATTCTTTCTTTAAATACCTTTGCTGGATTTCCGAAAACTATGGTATTTGGAGGGACATCTTTATTTACAAAAGACATTGCTCCTATTACAGAGCCATCTCCAATTGTAACTCCTTGTTTTATTATTGATCCTGCAGCAATCCAAACATCATTACCTATATTGGTTTTTTTGTTGGATATTGCTTTGTTGCTCAAAAAAGTTGAAGTAGAGTGCCACCAAAAAGCATGCTCCATTCCTCCAATTTGAACACCGGCAGCAATTGAGCAATAATTTCCTATATCGGCATTATTCATTACTGTATTACATGCTATATAGCAACATTTACCAATTTTAGAATTTGAAATTTTACTATTATTAGAAATTCTAGTTGTCGAATGAATATTATTATTTTTAATATAATTAAGAGGTAATCTCAAAATATATAATAAGAAGAAATAACACTTTCTCATTGCAATTCTTTATATAGTTGTTTATATTTTTCAGCAATGGTAGGCCAAAAAAATCTATCAAAATCGATAGTATTAATAGCATCATATCGACTATTGATAAGTTTTTCTATTTGTTTTACTACGTTTGTGATGCTATTTGAATCTACCTTCTCTCCTATTTCAAAAGGGAACATTTCATCTACTCCCTGCCCTTTTGTGTATAAAAGTGGTTTCCCCTGACTTAGTGCCTCAATAAAGACTAAGCCGAATGTTTCAGTATGTGAAATCATTGAAAAATAGTCAACTGAATTAAAAATATTTTCAAGATTCTTATTATCAAAAATCTCCCCATGATAAATAATCCAGTCTGATAATTTTACTTTATCCATTACATTTTGATGCCTGGCTCCCGTGCCACCAACCAGATGCAGGTGTATAGGAATTTTTTTATTTTCTCTTACTTCTGATAAAGCTTCAATTAAAGTTTCAGTATTCTTATTTTTATCAAATCTGCCAATGAATAAAAAATCATACTTATTTTCAATAGGATTATAGTTTTTCTTCCTATTGAGCCAAAACTCATTAATCCCATTATTGATGACAATAATTTTTTGTAATATATCATCCTTAATTTTCTGTATTGGTCTTAAGGCTAAAAAAGCATTTTTATTGGACTCACTTATAAACACTATTTTTTTAGCATTTTTTAAAATGTCTAAACCTATTGGAATTAATTCTTTTCTTTTATGGAAATAAAAATTGATATCAGTATTTCTTACAGCGACGATATATGGTACTTTATGGGCTTTATATAGCTTCAAAGCTATGGCTCCATCGCTAAACAATGTCGTTGCATGCGTTAATTCAATTTCTTTTACGTTTATTTTCTTTAATAAGCTTTTATATAGATATAAAATCTTATAGGGAAACAATACTCTATGAAGCAGGTTTATTTTTTTAGAATAAACAAATTCAGAAGATTGATTATCAAAATGATTATTTCCTATCTGTTTATTGTTTCTTAATGGTATAAAGATCTTTTGTTTAATATTTAATTTATCTAAATTTGAGTACAATTCTTTATGTACTTTAGTTAAATTAAAATCGTTCGTAATATGAAGTATCATTATGGATAAATTGAATTAAACTGCAGCTCTAACGAAGAGTTGCTAATTTTATTACTGTAATTTGTAAGGTTTTTCTCGAACATTGAACATAAATATTTAGGAATAGATTAATTTCAATAATGTTGATTATTTAATTACTAATTAATCTAATAGCTCAACATATTCTTTTGTTATTATATTTCTATTCGAATTTGCATTATTACGATTATTCTTCTCTGATTTTGATTCGATATTGTACGCTTTTGGCACATTACCCGGAGCCCACCATATAAGTCCACTAATTCTTCGGTCTTTATACTGAAACTTCTTAATATAATTTATCTTTTCTTCAAATTCTTGTTTAGGAATTAATCCCCCTCCATATTTTTTATTATTAGGATGTACAACCTCCCATATAAATGGAATCACTGGTTTATTTAGACGTAGTCCATAATCCAAAGAAACATTCAGTTGGTTTTTCAAATACTGATAGTTATTTGACCTTCCCTTTTCTATATCTAAAAAATCAAAATACATCGAAGGACATATAACATCAACCTTACTTAATATTCTATCAAATTTATTTTTCTCATTATATGCTGCATTTATATTGATAAAAACTTTGAATGGTAACCCATAAATACCTAACTTTTGAGAAGGATATAAACGTTTTATAAAATCTATTAACTTTATAAATTCAGCTTCAGCATTTATAAACTCATTGGTTTCTACTTTCTTTTTTAAATTCCAAAAATCTTCTTTTTCCCAGTCTATGATAAGTAAGTCTGGCTTACTTTTTAGAATTTTAGCAAGATTATTTTTAACAACAGCCTCATTTACTTTACCCTTATTGTCCACAATACTCGAATTAGTAATCAATTCGACACTTTTATACTTCCTACTTTCTAAAAAATTCTGTACTTCAGCATTATATCTATTTTTAAAAAAATAAATAGTATTCGATTGTGCATTTAGTATGCTAGCACAAAAATTAAGTAAGCTGAGTAATACTATTTTTTTTACTTTTATTGTTTTCATACACCCAATAATAATTTAATAACAAAAACGAATAATACCACAAATTTTGATTTGTATAAAAAGACTTAGAAAATAAACCAAAAGCAAAAAACTGAAGGAAGAGTAAAAAGATCCATCCATGTTTCTGATTGTCTTTTAATACTATAAAACCTTTCTTGAAAATATTATATATCCATATAAATAGAAATATTGTACCAAAAACTCCAGTAACCATTAAGCTCTCTAAAATGATATTATGCGGATAAAATCCTTTCATTTTTCCTTCCGTAACTAGAAATGCATCTCCAAAGAAAGGGGAGTTATTAATTTGCTTAATGACTTGTTCATACAAAATATCTCTACCAGAATATTTTTTATTTTTAATAGCATCAACTAATCTATATATTAATTTATTATCAACTGTAGAAAAAAAATTAATAATATTATCCCAAAAAGCGACAAGAGGTAAAACTACTAAACCGGTTATAAAGGCTATCTTAAAAAATCCTTTTCTAACAGCAATAAGAATATAAACAGAAATGAATAGTGATATTAATGGACTTCTACTCCCTGACATAAATATTACTATAATTCCAAGTGCAATACCAGAAAGAAAAAGTTTACTTTTTTTTTGATACATATATCTGTAAAACGATAAAATAGAAAAGGAAACTCCCAAATGTCCAAATGCAAGAGCACCTATTGTTTTATTTGCCCCAGCACGTAAACTAGTTTCACCAACATCTTCATCCGCTATTATATTCCCAAATATTAAATTATTTGCTAATGAAAGTAAAATAATTATAGCTAAGAGAGTATAAGACCATTTTAAAACCCAATCATAGTTTACTTGTTTCATATAAAAAATTGCAAGTGCAGGTAACAGACATAAGCCATATAGATAAATTAAGTAACTTGTGGGATTTGGAAAAGTATTAGTATAAATTCTATTTATAAACAAGTCATACATCATCCTTAAACTGTAAAGAATAAGAAATATCAGTAATGGAATACTTACTTTTTTAGACTTGGGAATTCTATCTAATGATGTAAGAATTATAATTAACGATAAAGCAAAACTAATAATGTTTGCAAGCCAGAGAAATATTTGAGCGCTAGCATTCAAATATGTGGGAACAAAGCTAATAAGCTGTATTCCAAATAAAAGATATACAATATAAAAGCTATTAATAGACTTTTTATTTATGCTTGCTATATTCATTCTGTATTATCTTTATAAACCTTTGGACATTATTTTCAACAGTAAATTCCCTAGACTTTTCTTTACTTTTCTCACCCATTTTTTGTAATTCTAATATGGGTTTATTACTTTGTCTAAAAGTATCTATATAGTCTTCAATTGTCGGATTTTTTACAATCCAGCCATTTACTCCATGATCTATCATTTCAAGAGGACCACCTAAACCATAAGCCATTACAGGTTTTGAGGAACCAATGCCTTCTGCTACACTAATCCCAAATGCTTCTGCTTCTTGTCCACCATTGATTAAAACATCGATTGATGCATAGAAATCTTTAACATTATCTATTTCTCCTATATATATTATATTTTTATTAAACGATTGTTCATATTTAGAAGTTATAGAATCCCAATAATTTTTATCAACAATCTTTCCTGCTATTATAAGATAATTGTTTTCATTTATATTACTATTTAAAAATGAATCAATTACAAGATGTTGCGCTTTTCCAGGATATATTCTTGCCGCAACACCAAAAACACAAGCCTCATTTGGTATTCCATATTTATTTCTAAATGTTCTTTCATCTTTTAATGAAGATGTGCGCTGTTCATCGAAGCCTGGATATACCACATATTTACAAATTGAGCCTAAAGTGGATTGTGTATATTTACTATTAGCTACAGGTATTATTTTTAAATATTTCAGCAATATTGTATATATGGCCTTTAAAAATTTACTTTTAATTACTCCAGGAATATGCCAATAAACTGGTACTTTAAAATATTTACCAATTTCATTTGCCATAAAATTGTAATACTGTCTCCTGAAAATAACAGCCTCATAACTATTGTTTTTAAAATAATCGATTACACTTATTTTCCGTTGTTTACCTTCTTTTCTAGAAGAAAAAACATCTATAACTCTATTATAAATACTTCCACTTTTATAACTATCTATTTCAGAAATACAAATAGTATTTTCCTTTCCTACAAAACTTATGTATTTGTGTTTATTATCTCCCTCTCCTAATATTACAAGGTCAACATGGACTCCCTGCTTTTGGAATTCCTTAATAAATTGTCTTTCACAATTAAAAACACCTCCACTATCTTTGCTATTTACTATTTTTAGAATTCTCATCTTTTAATAAATTTTAGTACTAATTTTTTTGTTTCAAAGAATATGTGATTCTTAAAGATATAGGAGGACAATATATAAGTCATAAAAAGAAGTATTAGAAATATCCCAACATATAAAATATTAGAATTTTCGTTTAGAGTATATAAATAAATGCAGAAAGCTATTATTGACCAACAAGAAATAAGAATCATTGTTGGCATAATATCTTTTATAAATGCCAATAATGAATAATTAATTTCCTTACCTACATAGTATTCGATAATTAAAAAAGAAATAACATATGATATGGATTGAGCCCACACCATAACATCCAAACCAAATCTAAAAGTAAGTACAATAGCTAAAGCAAAAATAATACGTTTAACAAAGTTTAATCTTAAAATCATACCCGGCTTATTTTTAATACGAAGTATATTTAAATTGAACCGCTGCATAGGGTTGAAGATACCTGCAATTAATAAGATTTGAAAAAAAGGAATCATAAGATCCCATTTATCAGTTAGTAAGAATCTAAAAATAGGTTTTGCTGCAATACTTATAAGAATCATAATAGGTGAAAGCCAATAAAAAATCATCACCAAAAGAGTTCTATAAGAATACAATAACTCTTTTTCTTTATCTTGAAGTTCGGCAAACATTGGATAGGTCACTTTTTCTAAGGTAGAAGATAAAATCCGACCTGGTAATAACTGAAATTGTTCTGCTCTATTATAAAAACTTAATTGAGAAATTGAATAGAATTTCCCTATTATAATGTTATAAATATTATCAAATAACGCATTAAAAACATTAGTTATAGAGATTTTAAATCCAAAATCAAAGTGATATCTAAATAAATCCTTTTTAAAAACAAAATCAGGTCTCCAACTAGAAGTAATCCAATACATGAACGTATACACTAAAGATTGAATAATGTTCATATATACTAAACTCCATATTCCATAACCATTTATTGCAAAAAATATTCCACTCACACCACTTACCAATAATGATGGTAATTCTATAAATGTAAGCTTCTTGAATTTCATGGATCTAATTAAAAATGCAGCTTGGACAGAGGCAAATGATCTTATTACAAATGAAATGGCAAAAATCTTGATTAATAAATCCAACTCTGCAATTCCATAAAATTCCGCTATAAAGGGTGAAATACAAAAAACAACTAAATAAATAGCTAAACTAAAAACAAGATTAGTAAAAAAAACAGTTGAAAAATCATCATTCTTAGGTTCCTTCATTCTAATCAATGATGAATTCATCCCTCCTTCCATTAAATAAATTCCAACAATAAAAAATATTTGTAATAAAGCCATTATACCAAAAATCTTAGGATCTAAAATTCTGGCTAAAGCTATTTGAATAATGAGATTAATAACCTGAACTCCTAATGAATTTATAGAAGCCCAAATGATCCCGCTTACAGATTTTACAAATAATTTCATTTTATATTATTGGAGGATTTAGAAAATAGATGATTAAATTATCACTAAGTAATAATTGGATTTATTAAAAATATATTCCTTATAAAATTTACTAATCATTACCAAATAGATCCCTCGTATATACTTTTTCCTGTACATCAGCAAGTTCCGATGCATTACGATTAGAAATAATGACATCGCATTCTTTCTTGAAAAGTTCTAAATCTTTTACTACTCTGGAACCGAAAAAAGACTCTTCATTAAGGGCCGGCTCAAACACTTCCACTTCTACTCCCTTAGCTTTAATCCTTTTCATTACTCCCTGTATGGCAGATGCTCTGAAATTGTCGGAGCCTGCTTTCATGATCAGGCGGTAAACACCTACCTTTTTTGGTTTTCTGGCAAGTACAGAATCTGCTATAAAGTCCTTACGGGTCCTGTTGGCATCTACAATTGCCTGGATAATATTATTGGGAACAGCGTTATAATTTGCCAAAAGCTGTTTGGTATCTTTAGGCAGGCAGTATCCTCCGTATCCAAAAGACGGATTATTATAATGTGAACCAATTCTTGGGTCCAGTCCAACACCTTCTATAATCTGGCGGGTTTCCAGTTCATGAATCTGAGCATAGCTGTCTAATTCGTTGAAATAAGCCACACGCAATGCTAAGTAGGTATTTGAAAACAATTTAATTGCCTCTGCTTCTGTAGGATTTGTAAATAAAACCGGAATATCTTTTTTTATGGCACCTTCTTTCAGTAATTCTGCAAAAATCCTCGCTCGCTCGCTCTGCTCCCCGACAATAATTCTCGAAGGATATAAATTATCATACAGGGCTTTGCCTTCTCTTAAAAATTCAGGAGAAAACACCACATTATTTATATTTATTCTGCTTTTTAACTCTACAGTATAACCCACCGGAACCGTAGATTTAATAATAATTACAGCTTCAGAATTATATTCTGCAATTTCATTTATTACATTTTCAACACTGCTTGTATCGAAATAATTTGTTGTAGGATTATAATCTGTTGGTGTGGCAACAATAATATATTCAGCTTTATCATAAGCTTCCTTTCTATCTAAAGTAGCTTTAAAATTAAGATGTTTCGTACTTAAAAATGTACTGATCTCTTCATCCTCTATAGGAGATTTTTTAGAATTAAGCAATTCTACTCTCTCCTGAACAATATCTAAAGCTACAACTTCATTATGTTGGGCCAATAAGATGGCATTAGACAAACCTACATATCCTGTTCCTACGACTGCTATTTTCATTTTCTATTTTTTTATAAACGATTATCGTAAATCTATCTGAACTAAATTTAATTTAAGATACCTAATAGGAAGAAAACTAACCACATAAGTATTCTATATTTATAAAAAGTTTACGAATGTGAGTGGTATTTAATCTTTATATTTAAATCAATTCTCTCTAGCAATTTTCATTCCGTTTGGAATTAATAGCAAAATTATTATTTTATATCAGTTTTTCATGTATTTTATTCTTTAATTTTCATTCATATGCTTCATGTTTAGATATCTTGTCAAGAATTTCAAATTCAGAGTTATTGCTTTTAAATTCCGGCACAATTATTTTTAATATTCTCACAATCTGTAACTATCTTTATTCATTGCTGAAAGAATAATTTGCGAGCACAAAATATCTATATCTTCAAACGTCATCAATGGATCTCTGGATATCATAATTTTCTCATGATGGGTAGGAATAGTTGTAGAATTATCCGGTAAAAGTTCTTCATATAGTTTCTCATCAGGTCTTAACCCAATAAAATCAATTTTAATATCGATACCTGGAGTATATCCTGATAATTTGATCATTCTTTCCGCTAAATCCAAAATTTTAATTGTCGGACGATTCAGTAAATCTTCAATCTGAAGAGGACGGATACTTCTCACCTTATCATCCTCTTTTATGATATTGGTTACGGGTACTTTTAATACTTTCAATCCTTTATCCAATGCAAAGCTAGTCCATTCTTCTATCTCTTGCTTTGTCATCACATCTTTGATTAAAACCGCATCAAATTGTTCTTTCAGAGAATCACTCTTAAGAAATTGCTTTTTATTATAAATTTTATGGCCAAGCAACCTTGCTTTTTTAGAATCTGATCTTGCAGTGAGAAATCCTGCCAGCTGATAGGGATGATCGGGATTGTGAATAATAGCCTTTGCTAATGACACGGAAGTATCCTCTACTCCTACAATAGCAATTCTAGCTTTGGATAGAGTATCCTTAGAATCTATTAAGACACCGAAAAGCTTTTTGATTGCCATTCTGAAAAAAAACATCAGAAAAATGGAGACAAAGAAAAATAAAAAAAGAACAGAATATAAAAATACGGGTTTGCCCAATATCAGTTCTGACATAAAATTCAGTCCAAGCAAGACAATAAGAGCACTGCCTGAAGACCATACAATTTTAAAAAAGTCAAAAAAAGTAGAGTGCCTGATAATTCCTGCATAAGTTTTGAACAGAACAATACATAGAATATTAATAAGCACCACTGAAAATATCTTTTCCTTTTGATACTTAGTAAAGTTGAGTTTTACCTCCAGACTATTCAGAAGAAAATATGAAACTAAAATTGAAAAAAAAATGACTGAAACATCAATAAGAAAAACCGACCACTTGGGTATACATCTTAACTCCCTGATTTTAAAAAGATTCCCCATACACAAATAAACCTAAAGTATCTTTTTCATTATTTCAACAATTGGTGGTTTTATTATCAGGCGAAGATAATAATTATTATTAATATTTTTAATAGCATACGTTAATTTTTATTCAAAATATAAATTACTAGTGCCACAAAATATTTTAACCTAAAATTAATACGCATATTCCAAAAAAAAATACTGTAAAATAAGTATTTTACAGTATTTTGACTACTTTGATTAGTAGTTGCGATCCGGACGGGACTCGAACCCGCGACCTCCGCCGTGACAGGGCGGCATTCTAACCAACTGAACTACCGGATCAAATTTATTTAAAGAACTTTGTTTCTTTTTTGTGATTGCAAAACTACAACTTTTTTCCTTCCCTGCAAATTATTTCTCAAAAAAAAGCCTCCCAAAAGTGGAAGGCGTTCATTATCAAACTTATTATTTTATAAGTGTGCGCTTAATTTTTCAGCAATTACGTGCTTTGGAGCTACTCCTACTAATTTGTCAACAACCTCACCATTCTTAAAAATAAGAACCGTAGGAATATTTCTGATCCCATATTGCATAGAAATATCCTGATTGTTGTCTACATCTACTTTTCCAACTACTGCTTTTCCTTCAAAATCTGTTGCAACTTCTTCGATGATTGGTCCCAACGTTCTGCAAGGCCCACACCATACTGCCCAAAAGTCTACCAATACCGGCTTATCTGATTTTAAAACCGTTTCCTGAAATGAGCTGTCTGTAATTTCTAAAGCCATTTTGTTTCTTTTATTTTAATTAATATTATTTCTAAACCTATTATCCTTAATAAGACACCAAAATTACGCCATTTTGATGATAGAGTTATCTATGCTCAACATTTGTATTTTCTATAACAAAATCTTTAGAAATTTCCTGTAAAGCCTCCGCTAATGCGTCAATATCTTTCTTAGTAGTCAAATGGCTGAACGAAATACGCAAAGGGGTACAATGTTCCATTTCATCTTCTGATAAAACCATCATCATTACCATTGAAGGTTTTGATGCTCCCGAAGAACACGCACTTCCCTGTGAAATTGCAATTCCTTTCATATCCAGCTGAAGACCAATTAAAGGATTTTTATAAGGTAATAAAGCACTTAGAACGGTATAAAGACTACCTTCTCTTTCTGAGCTTCTTCCGTTAAATTTAATTCCCGGAACTGCTTCAGCAAGCTTTTCCACAGTATAGGCTTTAATATTCTGCATATGAGCTGCATATTCTTCCAGATGGTTCAGCGAAAGTTCCAGTGCTTTACCTAAACCAACGATTCCGGCTACATTTTCCGTTCCTGCACGTAAGCTTCTTTCCTGTGGACCTCCGGTAATAATTCCTTTTAATCCGCTTGATTTTCTGATAAATGCAAAACCAATCCCTTTAGGACCGTGGAATTTATGGGCACTACAAGATGCAAAATCTACCTGAATATCAGAGAAATCCAGCTCCATATGAGCCATAGTCTGTACCGTGTCCGAATGAAAGATTGCGCCATTCGCCTTACAAAGTTCTGCAACTTTTTTAATATCTGTGATATTACCAATTTCATTGTTGGCATGCATTAAACTTACCAATATTTTTTTATCTGATGCTTTCAGCAGTTGTTCCAGCTTTGCAAGATCGATATCTCCTTTTTCGTTAGGGCGTATATAATTTACTTCTACTCCCTTTCTGTTTTTCATGTCAAGAATACTTTCGGAAACACATTTATGTTCAAGAGGCGAACTGATAATCCTCTGTACTCCAAGATGTTCAACAGCAGATTTAATGATCATATTATTAGATTCCGTACCGCAAGATGTGAAAATGATTTCAGCGGGAGTAACGTGCAGATAATCTGCGACCTGTCTTCTTACATTTTCGATAAGAATTTTTGCTTCCTGTCCAAAACTGTGTGTTGAAGACGGATTTCCAAAATTCATTTTCATGGTTTCTACCATTGCATCGATAACTTCTTCTGAAAGAGGGGTTGTAGCAGCGTTATCTAAGTATATTTTATTCATTTTACTTTGAAGATTTATTTCTACGGAAACAGTTTATACTGAAAAATAGTAACACAGCAGATTTTAACCTTAAATATCAATTAGGTTACTTGATTTTCAGTACCCAAAATTAGTGAAAAAATTGATAATGTCCTTCATTTGCCCATTTAAGCATTGGCTTATCTCCTGAAGTATCACCAAAAGCAATGATTTTATCGTATTTCTGATTGATAATTTCTGTTTTTATTCTTTCTAATTTTTCCTGGCCGTTGCAGTTTCTCCCTATAAAATTACCTGTAAAAAGACCATTTCTAAATTCTGCTTTTGTTGCCACAAGCTGCATTTGGAATGCTTCAGCAAATGGTTTTGCCCATATATCAAGAGAAGCGGTTACTAAAAGACTCTGTGTATTTTCACGATCGATATTCTGAATAAAATCCAATGCATTTTCCCTTATAATTTTAGGATAATGCTGCTCAAAAAACAGCCTGGACTTTTTCTCTATTTTTTCTTGAGTCTGACCTTTAAGAATGGAGCCAATAAAACTTTTCTTTACTTTTTCGGTTTCAGCAAGTTTTAATTTTAATAAAACGAAAAGCGGAATATGCTTTAAAAACTGTAATCTGAATTTCACGGGATCATAAAATTTAAGATACATAAACATCGTATCTTTATAGGTCAAAGTCCCGTCAAAATCAAAACAATACAATTTCTTCATTGGAATTTCGTTTAATTTATCTTAACGTAAATGTCGTAAAGATATTTTTATAATCACTAAATATTCATTCAATATAAACATTTACAGCTTTAAATTTTTAAATATAAACTCCGGAATATTTCTGATAATTAACATTATTAATCTCCAAAGCGGCAGTACGTATACTATATTTTTCTTTTTTTGATAAGCCTTAAAAATACATTCAGCCGCCTGCGCAGGTGTTGCCGTAAGTTTCGGATTCAAAGGCAGGCCTTCTGTCATTTTGGTGGCCATAAATCCCGGTTTAACCGTAATGACATGAACTTTTTTATCGGAGAGATAATTTCTCAAACCGCTCAGATAGGCCGTAAAAGCCGCCTTTGCACTGCCATAAATAAAATTACTTTGCCTACCGCGATCTCCCGCTACAGACGAAAGGCCAATAATAGTTCCTGATCTTCTGTTTTCAAATTTCTGTGCAAAATAAGTCATTACCGGAATAAGCTTGGCATAATTGATGTCAATTATTTTTTCCGTATTCTTATGATCATACAGACCTTGTTCTGTGTCTTCTCCTAAATATCCTACGGCACAAAATAAAAGATTGGAATTGATATTTTCAAATTTACTGTAATCCGGATCTTTCAAAAGATCCATTTCAATCACTTCAGCCTGCTGAAGAAATTTCACGTCAATATGCCTTGCAAATCTCTCGGTTGTCTCTGTATTTGAAGTGATAAGATAAATTTTTTCAAATCTTTCTCCCTCTTTCAAAGCTTCTTCCACAAAAGCCTGTGCTACTTCCGATGTGCTTCCTAAAACAATCATTCGTTAGATATTATTTATGATTCTTTTGTGCTGCAAAGACACAAATTTTGAACTCTGAACATTTTTGAGATAATTGGTAAGTGATGACCTGCTCATACTGTCTTTGGTAAGATAAATTTTCCCATTATATTCCTCCACAATATCGTCTAATCGTTCAATAAGCTTTTTTAATTTAGAATTAACTTTAAAATCCAGGGCCAGCGAATATCCTTCAAAAGGAAAGGAATTATATGCCTGCGGATTTTCTTTTCCGTAAAGTTTTAAAACGGCAAGAAAAGATCCGTTTCCACTATTGGCAATGGTTTCCAATATCTTTTTCATTCCTTCTTTTCCTGATTCTTTCGGGATCATCATCTGATACTGGATAAACCCGGATTTGCCGTAGATTTTATTCCAGTCTTTTACAAAATCCAGAGGATAAAAGAAGGTTTCATAGTCAATAAAGTTTTTCACTTCTTTTTTGGACTGCTTTTTAAAGTAAAAATAATTGAAAATCCTTACGGTGAAAGCATTTAATACAAATCCCGGAAAATAGAATGGTACTGTAGGCTCAAACTTTTTCTTCAGTCGTAAAGGTTTATCTTTCAAATTTTGTGGCAGTTCATGTTGAAAAGCATGTTCCCCTCTCATTAAAATACTTCTTCCTATATTTTTACCTTTCTGCAGACAATCGATCCATGCAACAGTATAAGTCCACTTTTCACTTTCTTCAAATAATCTGAAAATTTCATCAAGGTTTTCTGCCTTTATACTTTCCTGGCGGATGTATGCAGACTGAATATTTTTCAGCTTAAATTTAGCGCTAAGGATAATGCCTGTAAGGCCCATTCCTCCTATCGTTGTCCAGAATTTATCTGAATTTTCATCTCTTGAACAGGTAATGATATCTCCATTTTCGATCATTAGTTTAAAATCAATCACATATTCGGAAAAACATCCTTCCGAATGATGATTTTTACCATGAACGTCCGAAGCAATCGCACCACCTACGGAAACAAACTTGGTTCCTGGTGTTACATAAAGAAAATATCCCTGCGGGACAGCTATTTCCAGAACATCGGAAAGCAGAACACCGGATTCGCATTCAATGATACCATTCAGGCGGTCAAAGCTGATGAATTTATTTAATTTTTTTGTTGAAAATATATGCTCACCCAAGGAAGCATCGCCGTAACATCTTCCGTTGCCTCTTGCTATAACTTCATTATTATTAAGTACGAATTCCTTTATCTTTTGGAAGCTGTCTTCAGATTTCATTTCCTTCTCAACCACCGGATAATTTCCCCAATTGGTTACTTTCTGTATAAAATTCGGCTTCATTTCTTAAAATAAATTTGAATTAAAAATGCAGCCAACCACAGTACTAAAGTAACCTGAATATATCTGTCACGATATACAATCTTGGTAGGAGATTCTGTCCTGTTGTATACCAGCGTTTGTTGTAAATACCGCAAAAAGGCGAACACGACAAAGATAACTGTGTAAAAAACCCGCTGATGGAATTTTGCCTGAACTTCCGGAGACAGCGTAAACATTAAATAACAGATAATGGCAAGCGTAACAGAAATGGAAAGCGTAATATCGGCAAACTGAACATTATAGCCATCCAAAGCCTTCCTTGTTTTTCCGGAAACCTGGGCATTAATGAGCTCTCCTCTCCTTTTTCCGACAGCAAGCACTAAAGCAAGAACGAAAGTCAGTAATATTGCCCATTGCGAAATACTGATTCCTGTGATATAACCTCCTGCCAACACCCTTAGGACAAATCCCAAGGCGATAATAAAGATATCAATGATAGGAACGTGTTTTAATCTGAAGGTATAGGCAAGATTCATTAAAAAATAAGATCCTACAATGATCGCAAATTTCCATAAATTCTCGTGAAAATAAGCCTGTGCAAAAAAGACCAATGCAATATCTGCAGCAATTAATCCTATAAAAATACTTATTGCCTGAGATTTTGAGATTGCCCCGCTCGCCAGAGGCCGTCTTCTTTTTTCGGGATGTTGTCTGTCTGCCTCGATATCGTTATAATCATTCAGAATATAAACGATGCTGGCTGCCAGAGAGAAAATGACAAAAGCGAAAATACTTTTAGTAAGTAAATCGACATTTTTGATATTGCCGGAGAAAAATAATGGAACAAAAACAAACAGGTTTTTTACCCATTGCTCTACACGGAGCAGTTTTAAATATTTCTTCATTTATGTATTTCTAATGCAAAAATAATGATTTTAAAGAATATCACCATAAAAATACAAAAATAACCGCAAATGCGGTTATTAAGAAAATATTTATATGTTAATAATTATTGCCCGTTCTGAGCGTCATTAATCATTTTCTCGTTAGCAGTGATGGCAAATTCCACTCTTCTGTTTTTTGCTCTGCCTGCGTCAGTATCATTAGTAGCGACCGGCATGCTTTCTCCTTCACCTTTTGCAAACAGTCTGCTGGAAGCAATTCCCTTTCCTACGAGATACGATTTTACAGAATTTGCTCTTCTCTCAGACAATGACATATTGTATGAATCTGATCCTTTACTATCGGTGTGTCCGTAAATATTAATATTTGTATCAGGGTTATTTACAAGAACCTGCGATAATTTATCAAGATTGGCTTTAGCAGTGCTGGTAAGGGCAGAAGAATCAAAATCGAAATTAACGATACTTTCATTTAAAGTAATTTTAATACCGTCACCTACTCTTTCTACTTCGGCACCAGGTAGGGTTTCTTTAATTTCTCTCGCTTGTTTATCCATTTTAGAACCGATTACATTACCGGCAACACCGCCAATAACACCACCTAAAACAGCGCCTATTGCTCCGTTTCCTCCTTTTCCAACATTATTCCCAAGGATTCCCCCGATTACAGCTCCTGATGCGACCCCAACTGCTGTACCTCTCTGTTGGTGATTTGAATTCTGTACTGCTTCACAGCTTGTCAGCAACAAAGCTGATGATAAGAATAAGCCTCCTATATATGTTTTTGTAAACTTCATTGTATTTATTTTTATGTTAATTATTTCATTCCGGTTCTTTCAAAGTTGTAAACAACTCTTACATTTTCTCCGTCGAAAGGAATGTTTTGCTCTAATGAAAACTGGTCGGTTGTTTGATTGGTGAGGGTAAGGGTGTAGCCAGCCGTATTCTGTTTTGCTTTTGTACCGTCAGCAATTTTTTTGAAATTAAAAGTATTTCCACTTACTACATCTACTTTGATAGGCTGCGTAAATCCAGCTCCGCAAGTTCCGCCGCCGTTTACAGTATATGCCCCTGTCCAGTTGTTAGGAATCAGTCTCCAGTGACTTCCTACGAAACACTGTGCATCGACACCGTCATCAAATGGTTTTACTTTGAACTGTTTATCATAATTGATACTGACAATCTGCCAGTCACCTTTCATTTTAAGGAATTCTGATCTTTGATTTTGGGCTGCTTTTGCGTTTTTCACTCCGGAACAAGACACTGCAAAAAGTGATGCTCCTAACATCCCTGCAAATAGTAACTTTTTCATTTTGTAGTTTATTATTTTTTGTTAGAATAAAATTATAAAAAACTGTGCCAAAAATGAAAGATATAAACAAAAAAAAGTCCGAAAATTTCGGACTTCTAATTCTTTGTAATTTTTAACAAACTCGTGGATGGTACGTTAAAACCCATTTTCCATCGTCTTCACCTCCTGTATCAAGACTACTTCCTGGAGATGTATCATCACCGTAATTTACATACTCCATAGTGTAGTAACCTCCAGTGCAACCTCCTTGTCCACCTGATAATTTTTTTAGTTCATCTCTTGTTAAAGTTTTGAGCTTTGATAATTTGTTTTTTTTCATATTATTTTTTTAAATACAGTTCTAAAATATATAAAATTTACTAAGAAAACAAAAAAAATAATCTATTAACTATTTTTTAACGTTTTTCACTTTCTTTTTAGAATTAATTACATTAACATTTTTACCATTGTAAAAATTAACATAAGCATATTCTGCAGCTTTTTTAGCATCAATGACACCTCCAGATTGAGACAGTTCATTAAACTGATTTACTTTACTAGTATTACTCGATTTTACTAAAGATTCAATAATTTGAGATGGTGTTAAGTTAGGCATATATGCAAGTAAAATAGCCGATACTCCTGTTGCAATAGGAGATGCCATGGAAGTTCCATCCATATAATCATATTGATTTTTAGGAATTGTAGAATAAATTTCCTCACCTGGAGCAAAAACATTTACCATTTTTTTATTGAAATTAGAGAAACTTGCTCTTAATGCATCATTTTTATTTGTACTGGCACCTACTACCAAAACATTATTTACAAACGGAGTCTCATCTGTTATATTTTTAAAATTTGTAGGATAAGCTAAATGTTCAGCAACGTCTTCATTTTCATTACCCGCAGCTTTTACCAAAAGAACACCCTTATCTTGAGCATATCTGAATGCATCCCAAACTACATTTTTCCCAGGTGAAACAGGCTTTCCAAAGCTCATGTTTAAAATTTTAGCTCCATTATCTACCGCATATCTGATTGCATTGGCAACATCTTTATCTCTTTCGTCCCCATTAGGAACTGTCCTTACAGACATTATTTTAGCCACTCTTGAAGCTACACCATACTGACTTCCTTTTTCTTGAAGAACTCCTGCTATAAGACCAGAAACATGAGTTCCGTGCTTTGCGTCAGGTCCCTCATAGTGATTATTTCCATAATTCCTGTCTGAATAATCATCGTAATTGTCTCCTACAATTTCTTTTCTTGGATCATAATCAAGATTATATTGCTTTTCCTGAGGGCCATAATAATCTAGAGCTTCTTTCATCTCTTTTGTTATTGCCTTTTCAAAATCCGCAGAAGATTTATCTTTAAATTCTGGACTTTGGCTAGCTTGTTTTAAAGCTTGAAGTGCTATAGCTTCTTTCTGATCCGCAGGTTTTAATGAAGCAATATTCTCAGGAGTAAGAGATTTCCCATTTAACAACCTTACCATTGTCGGAATCGCATCATTAATCATGCTATAAGTCTGGAAGCCCTGTCTTGCCTCAACACTTTTCTTATTAAAAATCTCTTTAGATTTCATGTACATTGCAAACTCCTCCGGCATCTTAGCCTGATTGGCTTTGTTTTTTGTAGAATCATCGCCTTCAAAAACAGGTTTATATTTAGCAACAACGCGTGTCACTTCCATATTGTCGATATCAATATCTCCGTTTTTCCCACCAATGAAATTCCATCCGTGAACATCGTCGATATATCCGTTTCCGTCGTCATCCTTACCATTTCCCGGAACTTCATTAGGATTTGTCCAAATATTTTTAGCCAATCCCGGGTGATCTACCTGAACGCCACTGTCTAAAACACCCACAACAACCGTTTTAGGTTTTAAACCTTTAGACTCTAAAAATTTATAAGCGTTTTCAGTATTAACTCCGTATACTTTCGTTGCTGCGAAATCCTTATGATACCAGGTCATAAGATCTTTATCTTTCATCGGATCGGTGCCCGCTTTAGCTTCCTGTGCATGCGAGAAGCCGAATCCCACTAAAAAAACAGCGGCTAATAATACCTTTTTCATGTCAGTATGATTGTTTAATATTTTTAATATAAGTCAGAGATTCAGGCCCTTTGTTACAAATAAGATCTAAAATAGACAGATCTTCTAAAAAACCAAGCTTATCAGAAAATGTCTGATAATATTCTTCCATTTCAAATTCGGAAGGATTTTTTGCTGAAAATTTTTCTCTGAAACTGATCTCCTGTGGATTTTTGATGTATTCTGTATTCAAAGACCATGCCTTTTCAGTTTTGAGAATCTGCTGAATAATTTCAAGTGCTTTAAGATTAAAGTTCAGTAAATTCTGTTCTTTTATTTCAAAGATTTTTCTGAGCTTATCTTCGTAAAATTCAAAATACGGAGAACTTTGATAGGCGGTTTTGATTGATTTCCAATGGAGGCTTCTCCAGTCTTCACAATAAGAGATTTCAATATTTTTAAGTTCTCTCTTTCCGTTGTGCGAAATAGGAATGATTAAAGATAATTTTCCGTTTGCCCCATATATATTCGCCCTGTTTCTATACGTCTGCTTCGGAAAGTTTTCAAACTGTTCAAATAAAATTTCGTTCTCAGAATTCAGAAACACTGAAAACCATGAAATCGGCGGTAAATAAAATACCGGCAGTAGTATGTTCTTCATATTTATATTGCAAAAATGAAGTATTCTCTCAAATACTCCATTCTATTTATTAATTTTTTAGTTGACTTTTAAACTTTGTCAAAGATTTCAACTTTGACAAAATAGCTATTAATCGTCGTCTGTCTTTTTCTTCTTAAATAATTTCACAAAATATTCCCAGCCGAAGAATAAAATAAGAATCATGGCAGCGATCCACCAATAAGAAGTTTTGTTGGCTTCACCGGTATTTGTTGCTTTAAACATTCTGTCCCAGCGAATTCTCCATCCGTCTGCTTGAAAAGACGCGCCTGAATCATTAAAGGCTCCTTCAATACTCATCCATGTAAACATCGGTTTTCCTACAATATTTTCCTCAGGGACAACACCAAAGAATCTTGCATCTAAGGATGCATCTCTGTTATCACCAACCATCATATAATAATCCTGTTTGATGGTATATTGATTGGTTTCTTTACCGTTAATAAAAATTTTACCATTTTTATTTTCTAAACTATTATGCTCATATTCAGAGATAATCCACTGATATTCTGGGAGCGTTTCTTGATTTAAGGTAACTACATCACCTTTTTTAGGAATTCTTAAAGGACCGTACCAATCCTGATTCCACGGTTTGTTGATAGGATAAATAGATTGTGTAGTATCTATTTTTGTTCTCATTGCATCCCTATATCTCACAGCTGCATATCCTCTTTCCATCACATCTTCATGAACAGATATAACTTGAGGAAGATTCTTAATAGCTTTTAACCTCTTGTCCGTAAGCTGCATCACATACACTGTATTTGCAGGATTAATACCATATTTTTTTGCAGTTTCTTCAAAACCAGGTACAGAATTATCTAATTGAGCAATTGAAATGTATTCTAATTTTTTAAAGAGGTCTTTAATATCAAGCTCGCTTCCTGTCTCCACGTAATAAGAATGCTGAATCTCCTGATCACCCAAAATAGTTTCAGGCTTTCCGTTCACATACAGTCTCCCGGCTCTCATTTCGAAAACATCACCAGCTACCGCTACACATCTTTTTACGTAAGGATCTTTTCTGTCGATCGCCGTATGTACAGAATCCTGAGGATAATTGAAAACGACTATGTCATGTCTTTGAGGTTTATTGAATTGAAAAATCCTTTCATAAGGCAATTTTACCCCATCTACATAAGATTTCGGATCATCTTTAGGGTTACCTTTTTCACCGGTATCCATAATTGTTCCCTGAAGGAAAGGTATTGCAAGAGGCCGCATCGGAAGTCTGTATCCGTAGCTCCATTTATTTACGAAAAGAAAATCTCCAACGAGTAAAGTTCTTTCCATAGATCCTGTCGGAATTCCGAAAGGTTGTGTTACAAATACGTGGATAATGGTTGCAAAAACTACGGCAAAAGTAACCGAACCAACGAAAGAGTCTTTCTTTTTTGCATTTTTTTCTTCATCTGTGAGAAATAAATCATTTTCATCTTCCAGCTCAACATCTTTACTGTAATTCACCGTTGCCATGTAAATAAAAGGAAGAAGTATCGTAAGAAGCTTATCCTTAAATAAAGTCTTACCGAATTTCTTCATTAAATATAAATGAAAAACAGACATCATGATTGGCCCTACGATTGGTAAATAAGACAAAATCGCCCACCATTTCGGATGTTTGGTTTCCTTTAAAACAATAAAATAATTGTAAAAAGGGATAAAAGCAAATAAAGGATTATACCCCAGCTTTTTAAACAGTTTCCAGGTTGAAACTCCCATCAGTACAGACAGAATGAGAACATAAACTGTATACGTTAAAAAATAATTCATAAATTTTTGTGCCTAATCTATAATATAAGTAATGAGTAATGGGCAATGAGTAATTTTTATTGCTGGTCATTACTACTAATTAGTCCGCAATGTAGGAATTTTGTTACAATTAAAGTCCCAAAACATCCTTCATTGTGAAATTTCCTTTTTTATCTTTAATCCATTCTGCTGCAACTACTGCTCCCAAAGCAAAACCGTTTCTGTTGAAAGCCGTATGCTTGATCTCAATTTCATCAACTTCACTTCTGTAGAAAACACTGTGTGTGCCCGGAACCTCATCTTCACGAATAGCAAAAATACCCAATTGGTTGCCCTGAGTTTCTTCCAGTTTCCACGAATCAAATTTCGGATTGTTTTTAAAAATACCTTCTGCAATGGAAATTGCAGTACCGCTTGGCGCATCTTTTTTATGGATATGATGAATTTCCTCCAACTGACAAGAGTATTCATCGACGTTTTTCATTAAATCAGCAAGCTTTTCATTTAAAGCAAAGAATAAATTAACGCCTAAACTGAAGTTGGAACCATATAAAAAAGCCGTCTCATTTGCAACCGCAAGATGTTCAATTTCAGGCTTTTTTTCGAGCCAGCCTGTTGTTCCGCAGATGACCGGAATTCTATTTACAAGACAAGCTTTGATGTTTTCATAAGCCACTTCCGGCAAAGAAAATTCAATCACTACATCCGGATTGTTTAGATTTTCAGCAGTTGGAGTTTCTTTCAGTCTGGCAACTACTTCGTGACCTCTTTTAGTGGCAATTTCATCAATTATTTTGCCCATTTTGCCGTATCCAACAAGTGCTATTTTCATATTTTATTGTTTGTCTGCTATATTTTAACGCAAAGATCGCAAAGTTTTTGTTCAAAATCGTTATTCATATTTTCGTTTGCAAAGGCGTTTCACTCAGCAAAGGCGTACTAAAGCAGTTTTATATTTTTATTAAAATTTATAACTTAAACTGATTCCTGTTTTCGGAGGAGTTATTCCATAATGATCCTGAATAACCGCGGGACTGAATGAGAGATCCGGATCGTGCCGACTTTCGTAAAGATGGGCGTCTACAACCGCATCTACAATATTCAGAATATAGATCAATCCGGTAATAGCGATGGCATAATCCCTTTGTCTTTTGGCTCTGTCCTGCGCATTTCCTAAAGCGACTTTATCCAGCCACGGATGTTCGTCGACAAACTGGTTGGGAGTTCCATTAAGTTTGGCAATATAATATTCCCTGTATTTTCTGTATTGATTATCATTCCAGACGGCGATACCTACACCTGCACCGACAGCTCCCCATACGATGGGAACTTTCCAGTATTTTTTATTGTAAAACTGTCCTAATCCCGGAAAAACAGCAGAATAAAGTCCTGCTTTTGTAGGATTAAGCTTGAATGTCTGATTGGTCGGGCCGTTTGCTTTTTCAAGATCTGACACAACATTATCTGCCGTTTTCGTATTGTTGTTTTCTACCGACACCCTGTCCTTCGGATGATATTCTACCCGGATCGTGTCATTGGGATTTACCTGAGAAAAGGCAATTACGGAAAGACACAGAAAAAATGTGAAAAGGAATTTTTTCATTTATTTAATATGAGATAAAATATATTCCAGCTCATCTTCATTTTTGAAGTCGAGAACAATTTTACCTTTTTTACCGTTTCCGGAGGTTTTGATTTCTACTTTTACGTCCAGTATATCTGCGATCGTTTTCTGGGCTCTCTTATAATTGTTGGAAAGCTCTGCCTTTGCTCTTTTTGCAGCAGGAGATTTCGGATTTTTTAAAGCGGTTGCCGCCTGCTCTGCCTGGCGAACATTAAGTTTTTCCTTAATAATAAGATCAAACAGAATCTGCTGATGCTCTTCATTTTCAAGACTGATGATTGCTCTCCCGTGTCCTGCAGAAATTTCTCCGCTTCTGATCGCATTTTGAATATCGGGATTCAATCTCAACAATCTGATTGAATTGGTAATCGTACTTCTGTCTTTTCCTACCCGCTGACTTAGATTTTCCTGAGTAAGGCCGATCTCATCCATCAATCGCTGATAGGTGAGGGCAATTTCAATCGCGTCAAGATCTTCTCGCTGAATATTTTCAACAAGAGCCATTTCAAGCAGCTCCTGATCATTTACCAGACGGATATAGGCAGGAATTGTCTCAAGGCCGGCTATTTTACTGGCTCTGTAACGTCTTTCCCCTGATATAATTTCAAACTTTTCACCATCTTTTCTCAGCGTAATCGGTTGTATTACCCCTAAGTTTTTAATGGATTGTGCAAGCTCATTTAATGCTTTTTCGTCAAAATAAGTTCGTGGCTGGGTGGCGTTTGGATAAATATCTTCGATCGAAATTTCTACGATATTCCCTACAAACTTGTCTGCTCCTTCATCGGTAGCAGAATTAATTGTTGCTTTGGATTCGGCACTTAGAATAGCGCCCAAACCACGTCCCATCGCTCTTTTTTTATCCTTCATATTTTTCTAGCGTTTAGCTTATGGCTATTGCTTTTAATTCTTTACTAATTTTTCATTTTTAAGCAAAACTTCTTCTGCCAGCTGAATGTACTGAACCGCTCCTTTACTTTCGGCATCGTAGTTCAGAATGCTTTCTCCGAAACTTGGCGCTTCGCTCAACCGTACATTTCTGCTGATAATCGTTTCAAAGACCATTTCAGGGAAATGTGCATTGACTTCCTCCACTACCTGATTAGAAAGTCTAAGCCTGCTGTCGTACATCGTAAGCAGCAAACCTTCAATATCAAGATCTTTATTGTGGATTTTCTGTACATTTTTAATGGTATTTAAAAGCTTTCCAAGTCCTTCCAGGGCGAAGTACTCGCATTGGATCGGAATGATGACAGAATCTGCAGCGGTAAGGGCATTAACGGTAATTAAACCTAAGCTCGGCGCACAGTCGATGATGATATAATCATATTCATCCCTCACGCTTTGCAATGCTTTTTTGAGCATGTACTCTCTGTCTTCCTTGTCAACCAGCTCGATTTCTGCTGCTACAAGATCGATATGAGAAGGTACGATATCAAGATTGGGAGTCGCCGTCTGCTTGATACATTTTTTTGTTTCAACACTGTGCTCCAAGAGATTGTATGTAGAATACTGAACATCATCTACTCCTAAACCGGAAGTTGCATTAGCCTGAGGATCAGCATCAATAATTAATATTTTCTTTTCCAATACCCCTAATGCCGCAGCTAAATTAACAGCTGTTGTTGTTTTTCCAACGCCTCCTTTCTGATTAGCGATACCTATGATTTTTGCCATTATTAGAACTTTAAGTTTCAAAAATACACATTTTTCCTTGCTATTGATGAACCGATAAAACGAAAAATGAGTTAAAATATTGTTAATAAGCCTTTTAACACTAAAAAAAATTATCCACAAAAAAAATTATTTGTGGATAACTGTTCAAGATCTGTTTTTATTTTTAATTATCGAACTTCATGGAAATCGGGAATTTAAAGTAACTTCTTACAGATTCTCCTTTTTTATTTTTCCCAGGAATCCATTTTCCTTTCGCTGAAATAGTTTTTATCGTTCTAATTGCTTCATTATTAAAATCCACATCTGCTCCATTAGCTTTTATGTTTGATATTGTTCCATCAATTTCCACAATGAAAGTAACTGTAGTTCTCATAACGCCATCAGATTCAAATCCTGATCCATCAAAATTGTTCATCACTTTATTTCTGAATGATTCAATCCCACCATTGAAATTGGCCTCAACGCCTAGATCTTTCCCATCAACGATTTTAGTAGGGTCTGTTTTTTCTACCAGAATTGTTGGCGGAGGAGTTGAAATAACCGGTCCACTTCCTGTATTTGCTGTCGGAGGAATATAGGTATTTGGAGGAGCTACTTGTCCTTCTGAGTTATTTCTTAAACCAGCAACTGCACCTTCAATTTTTTCAATTTTCTTTTCGGCTTTTACTATAGCTCTAGGCTCAGGAACAGTAGTATCTTCAGTTTTTACCTTAGGTGGCAAAGTAGATTTTGGAGGAACTACAGTTACTGGAGGTGTCGGCTCATAATCATTAATAATAATTGGTGGTGGTAATTCATATCCTCCTGCATCTATTATTTCAGGAGTCTTGAAAGCATTGATGACTACAGGAGTAATAGATATTGCAGCAAGTAAACTCACTCCAATAAAAAGTGCTTTTGTTAAAATTCTGTCTGATTCATTTCTTAAGACATAGGCACCGTATTCTTTGTTTCGGTGCTCAAATAGGACTTCGTTGAAACGAAATTCCTGATTCTGATGCATGTGTTTCATCCTTAATGATATTTAAATTGTTAAATTGAGATTATCAGGTTATCACCTTTAATCCATGGTTATTAATTTAACATCAAAATTTCTGCCATTTACTTATTAAATAACCATCATTATTAAAATTTATATATCAATAATAAAATTTAACTATGCTGTAAATAATAACTGTCCAAGGAATATATTATTACTCAGTTGATTTTCAACGGATTGTATTTAATAAAAAAAGACCGTCCGGAGACAGTCTTTATATGGTGAGAAGAAACTTATTTTAGAATAATTCTTTTCTGATGATGTTCTGACTTCTTTCAGGACCTACAGAAACCAGATAAACATTGATACCTAAATAGTTTTCAATGAACTCGATGTATTTCTGTGCATTGGCAGGAAGTTCGTCATAAGTTCTTGCTTTTGTGATATCTTCTGTCCAACCTGGAAGCTCTTCGTAGATTGCTTCGTAGTCGTATAATTTTGTTGTAGAAGAAGTGAAATAATCGATGATTTTTCCGTCTTCCGTTTTATAATGTGTAGCGATTTTAATGGTATCAATTCCCGTAAGAACGTCTAATTTAGTAATAACCAAATTATTGATTCCATTGATCATACAGGCATGTTTTAAAGAAACTAAATCCAACCAGCCTGTTCTTCTCGGTCTGCCTGTCGTCGCACCAAACTCATGACCAATCTGTCTGATTTTTTCCCCTAACTCGTTATCCAATTCTGATGGAAAAGGACCATTTCCTACTCTCGTACAGTATGCTTTAGCCACACCGATCAGATTTTGAAGGGAAGTCGGCGGAACTCCTGCTCCCGTACAAACTCCTCCGGTTGAAGGAGAAGATGAAGTTACGTAAGGATATGTTCCGAAGTCGATATCAAGCATCAAGGCCTGCGCTCCTTCAAACAATACGTTTTTACCTTCGTGGATGGCTTCGTTTAACTCCAGCTCCGTATCAACGATTCTGTCCTGAAGTTGTTTTCCGATCTCTAAATATTCGTTGTAGATTTCTTCAACGTCCAAAGTTGGTTTTCCGTAATATTTTTCAAAAAGAGAATTCTTAATTTTTAAGTTTTTCTCAATTTTTTCTCTTAAAATTTCAGGGTTCAGAAGGTCTACCATTCTGATTCCCACTCTTGCAATCTTATCTTCGTAGCACGGCCCGATTCCTTTTTTGGTGGTCCCGATCTGCGTTCCTCCGTGCTCTTCTTCACGGTAAGTATCCAAAAGAATGTGATAAGGCATGATCACATGCGCTCTTCTGCTGATGAAAATATGATCAGTTCTAAGGCCTTTGCTTTCGATCTGATTCACCTCCTTAATGAAAGATTTGGGATTTACCACTACTCCGTTGGCAATGATACATTTCCCTTTGCACTGAAGAACTCCCGATGGAAGAAGGTGTAATACAAATTTTTCATCGCCTACATACACGGTATGACCGGCGTTGTCTCCACCCTGGAAACGTACAACGTAATCCGATTTCGCCGATAAAACATCTGTGATTTTTCCTTTACCTTCATCTCCATACTGAAGACCTACAACTACGTAAGTTGACATATTTTACTTTTATTTTAGATTCATGCAAAATTACTTTTAAAAAATTGGGTGCGCAAATTTGTAGTGGATTTTATTTTTGGGATGGGTGGAAATCATGTGGTTGGAAAGAAAAATCGAATTAAATTGATTTATTCATTGAAACAATTCCAGTATCATCAAATGGAAGTCTTTCCCAATCCGGCGTTGTAAACACTGAGGAAAATTTTACCTTATTTTTTTCATTTGTGATTCTAAATCCTCCTAAATAGTCTGATTCATTAAAGCGAGGATGTGTACTATCTATCATTTTTATTTCAAGATTAATACCTCTTTCTTTACAAATTTTAATAGCATCATCAATGTATTTTCTGAGCAAATTAGGATTAAGTATTTCATATTCAACTATTCCAATTCCTACTTTGTAAAATTGGATACAAGTTGGCTAAACAAAATCTCTGAAATGAAAGGCTTCAAAGACTTATAAATTTTATTACTTTTCCTTGTAATCGTATAATTTCCCTGCAACTTCATAATTGCTTTTTTCATTGAGTTTAATACAAATATGGCCCGTATAAAAAACTCCGAAATTAAAAAGTCCGAAGTGATATATTAAAAATGAATGATTTACTCTTCCCAGTCTTCGACATAACCGTGTTCTGTCATAGTAAATAAGACTTCTCCCGTTTCTGCATCAACTATTACAAAAAGAGATTCATCTTCGTAATAACCTTCACAATAATATGCTATAGTATAAATATCCCTTTTTTGTTCGTAGTATTTACTGTATGGATATGGTATTTCTCTAGCAATATCAAAGAAAATTTCATCTAAGTTTTCATTGATATTTTTAAAGTTTCTTTTTCTTTCTTTAAGATATTCTTTTACATTTTCTAATGCTTTTTCTTTTGTTATCATTTACTTTAAATTTAAAATTACATTAATATCAACTCCCTGTCTTTTCTTTGAAATATCTTTTAAATCAAATGGTAAATTTTCTTTAATAGGATTTCCCGCATTATCTGTTACTCCAAATTGTCTATACTTTTCATTAATATACCATTCAGCGTGCTTTAATTCTTCTCTATTCAAATACTTATAGTGTTCTATCATTTTATCATACACAAATTTTTCCCGCTTTACCGGAGATGTATCCATAAATTCTTTCATCCCTATCTTCTGGCAATCTCGCATATGCATTAATTCATGTAATGTTTCGTAAATTGTAGCATTTTCACGCAAAATCAATTTCATTTTCACCCCATCTGTAACGAACATTGCCGCATTATGAGTATCTAATATTAATGGATATCCAGATTTAAGAAAAAAACCTTCTACTTCAAAAGCTCCGGCTCCTTTTCCAATTTGCAATTCTACTTTTAACTGTTTCAGATCACTTTCTATCTTTATAAAATCTGCTTCATTAAGAATCTGCCCCAAATATTTTCCTCTTCTTAGTAGTGCAATTTCAACTCTCCTTGCACCCTTTCCTCCTCTCGCCAAAACATCATTAATCCACTTCGTAAAATTAGATAAAAGTTGGGCAAAAGTTTTCTAAACAAAAACTCCGAAGTCTTTTAACTTCGGAGTTTGGAACTATTTACCAAGTTTACTGTAATCATACAATTTTCCTACAACTTCATAATTTCCTTTTTCGTTAAGCTTTATTCGAATATGTCCTGTGTAATA
The DNA here is from genome assembly GCF_057815395.1 of Chryseobacterium sp. 27AL. NCBI lineage: Bacteria > Pseudomonadati > Bacteroidota > Flavobacteriia > Flavobacteriales > Weeksellaceae > Chryseobacterium > Chryseobacterium sp. 27AL. The sequence continues at coordinate 48,940 of NZ_JBYRIW010000015.1, forward strand.
ATGATACGCAAAGGCTTCACCTTTTTCATCATCTATAGAAATTATATACTCTGGAAATTCTCCATAGTTAATCTCATCTCCAACTGCTTCCGGGTCTCGGTAGTCATAGCCCGTCGACCAATAGTCAATCCCAAATCTGTTATGCTCATCATTCTTATAAATGTAGATAAATTCAATTGGATACTTATTGCTGTGTGTTAAATTTAAATCTTTATGAACTTTTGCTGTTATTTCTTTTACTTGATCTTCTGTTAATTTCATTTTTAAAATTATTTTATTAAACCTAATTTCTTTCCTAAATCTTCCATTTCTTTAATTTCAATTTTTATTTTGTTTAAAGTTTTTCTTCTTACATAGTCTTGATAATACAAATACGCATCTACCAATTCAGGTTCACTCCATTTGTTTCTGTTTTTAAGAATATAATTCCAAACCGATTCTTCGTGTTTCCAAGGAGTTGTTTTAGAAATGTTACTGTATCTTTTCCAGCCTAGTTCTAAAAAATCTTCCAAATGTTTTCTCTCATGATGCCAGGTTATCTTTGGACATTCTGGTCTTAAACTTAAAATTACCTTATTTTTTTCATTTGTGATTCTAAATCCTCCTAAATAGTCTGGTTCATTAAAGCGAGGATGTGTACTATCTATCATTTTTATTTCAAGATTAATTCCTCTTTCTTTACAAATTTTAATAGCATCATCAATGTATTTTCTGAGCAAATTAGGATTAAGTATTTCATATTCAACTATTCCAATTAGTTTCTTTGTCCTTTTTGCTTCTTGCAAAACTTCTTCAACTTTTAGAGCCCCTTTTCCTCCTCTCGCCAAAACATCATCAATCCACTTCGTAAAATTAGATAAAAGTTGGGCAAGCTTTGCAATACCCTTTATAATTGTAACAATAGTAACAATAATATCTATTGTCAAAATAAGGTCCTCTCCTTCATTATGTTGTATTTGGTATTCATTTAATTTAGGATCGTCGTAACGGGAATTTTTATAATTTTTAATGCCTTCTATTGCATCTTTAAAAACTTTGGTAGGGTCTTTAAGAACAGCTCCTAAAGCTTCTTCCACACCTTCTCTTATTTCTAAAAATTCCAGATTAGTTTCTCCTCCCGTCAGATCGCTAACAGTAATATTAATCGCTAGTAAAGCAATATCTAAAAATCCGGCAACAAATTCTACCAAACCATTCCATACTCCACAAAGGAAAGGGATTGTCAGCTTAATATCATTCCTTTTTTCAATTAGCAATTTTTTAAATTCTTCAACGCTTTTTATTTGCTCATCAATTCCTTTTATGATATCGTCCAGAGTTTGTATTTTAACATCCTTACCCAAGATTGTAAAAGACTTCAAAATTTCTAATTGATCTTTGACTTTTTTGAGCGTTTTCTTTAAAGAATCACATTTTTGTATAAAGTAATTAATCGCTTTTTCTGGTTCTGCAAATAGATAGTCATCAGATTTCAGAGTAGGATCCCACTGCTCCCTGGAAAACCGCTCATCCTTACGGAAAGAATCCGAAATACCTTCTGTTATTTTCTTGATAAAGATTTCGACATCTAAAGCCGAAACATTTGAAATTAATTTTGTATGCCGTTTTACAGAATCTAAAAAAGCACTCGCAATTTCATCTTCTGTAAACCAGAATGTTTTGTTGTTTTTGCATTGCTCATAAATATATTTCGCCCAATATTCCGACAGATCCTCCGTGCCTTTATACTCATGATGGTACTTCACCATTGCATCGCTCATCTTTATGAGCAACACTTTCCCCAGACTAATGCTGTGATCGTCTTTTTCTGCATACATGATAAAGTCGATCTCATCATCTTCGGTTCCTATTGAATTTTTGAGTTTCAAATTTTCTTCCCTGAATTCTTTGATGAGTTTCGTAGCATTGTAATCATGTACGATTTCATATTTCCAATACCCCATAGCTTACAGTTTCGGTATTTGACCTGTTATTATTTCTCTTAATTCTCTATAGAACGCACTTTCTTTCCCAAAAGGTGTACTTAATGCAATCTCATTAGAAATTTCAGCAAATGTTTTATTGGTTCTTATTCCTTCAAAAGGGTCTTTAGCATTTCCAGAAATTCCTTTTTCGAGTTCTGCAAATTGGATGATACGACTTCCACGAAGCATTCGTTTGCTTTCTTCGTCAAAATCATCAATGCCATCTAAAATATTTCCCATAAAATCTTTTTTTAGTTAGCTGTCTGTTACATCTAAAATAAAAAGGCAGCGTTTTTTAGGCTCTGCCTTTTTAAATATTGACTTTATCTCAAAGTTTGGTATATATTATAGTTTATATATTTCAACGATATTGGCGATTACGCCGGTATTTCCCAGTGTATTCATATTATACATTCCAAAAGCAACCGGGCCTGTATAGCCTGTTTTAGTATGCATAACCGTTTTATTATTGAAATTTACTATAATAGTCCAGTTTCCACCACGTCTTATAAACACTGCATTAAGGGCATAAGTCGGATCATTGGTAGGTACGACTTCTGCCGAATTATCAGCAAATATTTTAACCATAGGATACCAGTATGATTGTACCAGCCTTACGTTAACAACGGTCTGGTTTACAAGTGCTACAGTATTCGCCGGATTCACTAACCCGACAAAATGAGTCATACCTCCGTTGCCTCCATTAATAGTCGCTGTTTTACCTGTAATTTCAACGTTCATGTAAAAATCTTCATCTGCACCAATCAACTCGCCGGTCATCCTGGCCGCAATAAAAGAAGAGTCATCGGCCGGAGTTTTTACCGTGCTGTCGGAATTATAACTTACCGATGACCCGGACTGTATGATGGCAGGTGATGCGGCATCATTGTATATTTTCTTTTGCCAGATAATGTTATTTAACGCTATTCGCTGAATCTGATTTACTACATTGATAGTAAAACTTGTTAAATACCATGCAACACCGTTCCATAACCTTATTTTGTACTGCCCCACCGGAATATTTTTAAAGTTATAATAAAATGTCAGATCAATACCATTGGTATAGAGCTGAACCTGCCCACCCGGTATTTCTTTAACGACAGTAGCAGTATCGGCAGAAACACTATCATGGGTACATAACTCAATTTTGAAACTGGTAGAAGGGAGATTTAAATTTGCTCCTTTCAGATTGATCCAGAAAGACTGATCTGTTTTATCCACAACTGGTGGTGATATTATAGCTACACTCATGGTTCCGGTACTCCAGCCGCCATTCATTTTAGTTTTCCATACTGCTCTTTCGGCTTCTGTCAATTGGTTTGGCATTTCCAAGAGTAGATTTTTGCTGTCTATCACAGCATTTAGCCCACTTGTATTTTGAACTACAACTTTTTGAAAATTAGCAGTATCAGAATTTTTATTCGGCAACCCGGATAATACATAAGGATTTCCTAAAGTATTGATCGAAAATGAAGCATTAAGGGTATGGCTTCTTGCTGAACTATTTGACAGGTTTGCATTCATCATATTTTTTCCCAAATCACCTGCAGGAAGTTTTGCCACTTCTCCGTTATTATTCATCCCTATAATTTTAGGATAATCCTGAGCATTTCCATCCGTCAGCGGAATCGTTACTTTTTCGGCTAATCTTTCCCTAGTGTTGAGATTGTACTCAGCCTGACTTGCTATTCCTTCTGCTAAAAGATCTGCATTTGTAATACTAACATGATTATCGGCTAATTCCAGGGGAATAGTTCCGTTCACAACAGCATGGGTCTTTAAATCACCACTTTCGTCAACAGCATAATCTGTGTAAGATGGAGAGCCGGGAGCCGCTACCTGGTAAATAACATTGGTCTCTCTTTCTCCTATTGGTGGCAAAGCATTTACTCTTATAATTTTTCCTATATTGGGCATAATTTTGTTTTTTAATTAATAGTTTTCTTAAAGCCAGTCTCCCGTAATGATTTTTTCTTCTTCACCAGGCTGAATACCTAAAAGGTTATCATTCTTTATAAAATTGAATTTCTCCGAAGTAATTACTTCAGACGGTACTTCAAAGTCATCAGGATTTTCTGTGGTAAACGGTAAAGCGTGCGCCACTTTTAGCCCAACGCTTTCTGCCTGAAGGATATTTAATGTCGTAGGAAGTCTCGTTAGCCAGGCTTTTCCTTGTTTTTCTCCTTTTGGCTGTTTCATTTCATCCACGATCGATAAATAAAGTTCATCTCCAATAACAGGAACCTCACCGCCATTCCAGATTTTACCGGTTGCCAGATAAAATTGGACTGCATCTTCGAAGCCAGGACGCACCGTCACAATCACCCGTGCCATACCGCTTTGCAGGAAGCTTCTGAATAGTGGGTCTGTATTTTCCGATTGATATAAATCTATCCAGTTTTGCTTATTTCCCCAGTAATAAGGATACAGGTAGTAAGAAAGATTATCCCATTCAAAGGCCTGCTCCATAAACTTGACAAAAGCGGTATATTGATCCAGCTTTGATGAAAGAACGGTTTCATAATCACTAAATGAATTGCCTTGTGTTAATCCGGACAAGCCATATCCACGGGTAGAATCTGCTGTTCTGTCTGACATGTAGGAGATACAGTTTTTACGTAAAATTGTATTTTCAATCTGTCTGTAAAAATCAGGATTTGAATCTTTTATGACTACAGCTTTATTATCTGCTTCTGCTTTAGCATTGTTATAGGCAATAAGCGCATCTTCATAGGCATTAATAATAGCATTGAACGTCTTTTGCAGCCATGCATTTCTGGCTTCCACAGTAAGTTCACAGGTGATATTTAAAGCCCCTTGTATAATCGGGCTTTCTCCGGTTGCAAAGGAAAATTCCAGCTTATCCTTTACATTCAATCCATCAATGGTACCGTCTATCTGGGTATTTCCGGTACCCATAATCCATGATGAGCTTTTACCTGCTATAGACATAAAAGCAGCATGATTCCCATTAAAACCATGAGGCCAGGTATTAAATACGTACTCAACACTAGTAGCCACATATCCTTCCGGAATAATAACTTCACCGTTGCCATTTACTACTTGAATTTTTCCGTCATCTTTACCGGTAAACGCAGAGTCCCTACCTGTAAAAGCTTTGGTAACAGAAAAAAGTTCTCTTGGCTTTTCATCAATCTCAGCATTGTACTTACCCAGCCAGTATTTTAATTTTATCTCATTGCTCAAAGCACTGTAATCACTGATTTGCATACCACCTTCAGCTCTTGGATCTACAGGCTTTATTAAATCCATCTGATCAGGATCTTTCACTTCTTTCATTCCCAGCAAATGAAGCTTTGCAGGCTCAGGAATCATAAATTCAAACATCATTCTTTTGCCATAGTTATAGATCTGGTTCTTCATTAATTTATCAACCCATCTATAGACACCTACGACATGTTTATCTCCTTTCCTGTTATCTAAACCATGAGAATTGTTTTCTTCAATTCATCAATAATTTTTTCAATTCTTTCCTCATGAACTTTGGAAACAATTCTATCCATTGCTCTGGAGGTAATATCCTGTGCCTGGGTTGTTGCCTGCCTAGTACTTTCTTCTTTTGAGGAATGATGAGCATTACTTAAACCTAAACTTGCATTAGCATAAAAGCCTCCCTTACTATAGCCAGCATTTACACCAAATTGTGTACTATTATCGGAAGCCTCCTGCATCATCTTCGAAATCTCATTCTGCATTTCAAAACGATTGGCCGTAGTGGTATCCGTAAGCTGCTCTCTTTCCGTATCAGAAGATGTGGTCGTAGTATTTTCGCTTCTTCTCAATCTTCTGGTAGATTTTTCGCGGTATTCTCTTGCCATTACATTTTCTATGTGGGCTACCTCTCCTTCAACGTATGCATGGGTACTTTGCTCAACCTTTAGATAATCTGCAATACCGATGTTTTTAAAGCCAAATCCGGAAGGAATAAAGTTATTCTCATCTTCAATGATTACAGGAGATTCTCCTTCTTCCACCTTAAGGACAAAGTCTCCCGAGCTGCATGCCCTTGCTGTAATCCCAGGAACGGTAAACTCGGCAACCCTGCCATTGGTAAATAACACTTTAACCCTTAATGTGGAATTCTGAATAGTGTAAAAATCCAAACCAGGTTTGTACAAATCATTTAAGAAAACAGTATTCCCTGTTCTGGTTTTTACAAAATAAACCCCGTCAATTGAGGATGATATTCCATTGGGAGTAAGGGCATAAGATAATAAATTTACATCCCACGAGGAATCCGGTACATTCAGAGCCAAATTAAGAGTGTATGCTTTGTATATGAAATTCGGACAAATCTGGAAAGTAAAAGGAACCGAAACAGTCTTTGATGCAGGAATAAGAATACCTCCTATACTTTTATAAACTTCTTCATTTCCCTGAAAGTTCTGAACGATCAGATTATTCAACTCTTCTACATTTTTATCAACTGCAGTGCTGATTTCTTCAAATGTATTCCTCCCTTCTAAAACAGATTCAAGATCACTAATACTTTCTTCTACCGACCGTGAAGACAGCTCTCTTTCAGGGTCAAACTTATATCCTAATACATCGAGTAAAGCTTCTAAATTTTCCGGTTTTAGTTCTGTTACCAACGATTCTGCGCTTATCTCATCCCTAAAGTTGAACTCAAACTGCGGCAGTCTTGGAAAAGGAACTATTGGAAGCTGCTGACATGGATCTTCAGGGTTATATTCTGTTCCTGGTGGACGGGTGCTGCAATATTTTTGTTTAGCTTCGGCAACAGCTTCCTCATATTCTTCAAGAAGCGGAATTACCCTCTCCTGATGTGCTTGATTCTGGATCTTAAATTCTGTTTCATAATCCTTTTTGTATTGCTTCATAATCACAGAAAGATTCCTGTTCAACAGTTCAATTCTGCTGAGTTTTGCTTTTGCAGCAGAAATTTCCTGTTGTTTTTTCATATCATCAGTAGGAAGGGTTTGCATAATCTCACTAGACAGCGCTTTAGAACTGGAAGTTATAGCTGTTATGTTATTATCATTCAATATCAGTTCTTTTGGAAGAACAACTTTCGCTGCAAGAGCCAGCAAAACATCGTTCTCATCTGTAACAGCAAGAGTATGTAGTGCCAAAAGCATTTGTAAAAGTATCTCCTTCAGATAGAAATTTTCTTGTGTAACGACCTGATAAATTAAGTTATTCCATAAAACATTAAGTTCAGGAGTCGGATAGACCGGAGGCAGTATCTCCGTTTTTTTGGCTTGAAATTCTTCATAAGTACAAGTCGTCTTATTTACGGCAAGCCAGGAAGCAAACATATAGAACTCATTAAATTCGGTTTTAAAATCATTTAAATTCTTAATTCGGTCTGCATTTGTTTTAAAAGCCTCGCGCTCTCACGTAGGAGTTTTTGCTTAGATCCAGTACCTTCAGTTACCGGCTTATAAAAAACAGTATCCGCTTTCATCGCTTCAGGGAAAAGAATAAATCTCTTATCCTGATCTTTTTCATCAGAAAGCTGAGGACTTCGTAAGCTCACAAATCTAAAAAGTGTTTGGGTCGGGGTGTTCTCTGCAATCGAATCTGCAGTGATTTCATTTTCTGCCATTTGTAATTTTGTTTGGGTTATGTTATTTTGAGTGTACTTTTCAGTTAGATAGACGTGTATGACGAATTGTTATCAATGTCAATATATTATTCATGGTTTTAAAACATAGTGTAATTTTCCAGATATTTTGGATTTAGCTGTAATTATGCTTGGTATTATAGATGACTAATTTTTATAAGGAAAAACCTGTCGAAGTCTTGATACTATTTCTGTTAGATTATTTTGTAAGAAGATAGGTACCAATTATAGTAGACACATTTTATAGTAGATACATTAAAAATGCCCGGAAAGATTGTTTTCATCTGTTAATTAGTTTTTAATTTTTTACAAAAATAATCTCAAAAAACATCAAAATTTGTAGTATTAGTTTGAAATTCTTATTATTCTTCATCTCTCATCAGCATGTCCAAGTTCTTAAAATTGTGCGACTTTTGACAAATCCTTCCTTTTTCATCCATTGATCAGACATAAATCTTCCCTTCTTCAACAACCTCAATTTTATTTTCTGAACTTCGATCCTGACTATCCACAGATTAAGTACTTTTAGTAGATTAAAAGAAATTAATCGAATAAAAGAATACCGCAAAGCCAATCAAATAAAATCAGACCTAAAAATGTATGAAATTTTCGAAAAGATGATCAGATTTCTTCGACAATCCTTCGGGAGTTCTTCGGAAGCTCTTCGGAAAAAGCACCGTTTTTCCGAAGCTGACCCGAAGGTGATCCGAAGAAGACCCGAAGAAAGTACCTTTAAAATACGTCAAATCCCGTCAAAACGCGTCAAATACCATCATAGTTTTCACGAGTGATTGAAAATGGGAAATTTCATTCTATCTTCGTTCAATAATCTTAAAATGCAATAAGAATGAAAAAGAACAATAAAAGGAATTCGGGAGGATTTATAAATTCAAACAATTTTCAATAGAATTTACGACAAGTTACTTTTTGGATTATATTCTTTACTTCATTTCATAATACAGAAAATTCATTTTATCCCAAAAGATATCCTCTTTAAACTCATAAAATACTTTCATCAAAAATCCTTAACTTTGCACACTACTAAAATTTTTATGGAAAGTATTAAAGTTCACGACAAAACTTTCGTTCCTTATCTGAAGGACGCCGAAATTCAGGAAATTGTAAAAGCGACGGCTTTAAAAATTTATGAAGATTACAAGGATGAAGTTCCTGTTTTCATCGGAGTTTTGAATGGGGTTATCATGTTCTTTTCGGATCTGCTGAAGCATTATCCGGGTCCGTGCGAGATTGCTTTTATCCAGATGAGTTCTTATGTAGGAACAGAATCAACAGGGATCGTTTACCAGAAAATGGAACTGACGAAAGACGTGAAAGACCGTCATATCATCCTCGTGGAAGATATTGTGGATACTGGAAATACGGTGGAAAGTCTTTTTAAATATTTCAAAGAAACCCAACGTCCGAAATCCGTAAAACTGGCTTCTTTCCTTCTGAAACCTGAAGTCTATAAGAAGGATTTCAAACTGGATTATATCGGAAAAGAAATTCCAAACAAATTTGTTCTCGGCTACGGACTGGATTATGATGAATTAGGAAGAAACCTGCCGAATCTGTATCAACTGGAAGAAGGACAAATCAATCATTAGATTGCTGATAGCTATTAGCTACTGGCTTTTAGCTTTAAATATTAAATCGAAATAAAAAGTAAAATATTAACTAAACAAAGCTAAAAGCAAGAAGCCATTCGCCAATTGCCAAAAGCAAAACAACATTATGATAAACATTGTTCTGTTCGGCCCTCCGGGAAGTGGAAAAGGAACTCAGGCTCAGAACCTGATTAAGAAATTCAATTTAAAGCAGATCTCAACAGGCGACCTTTTCAGATTCAATATGAAAAATGATACGGAGCTTGGAAAATTGGCTAAATCTTATATTGACAAAGGTGAACTGGTGCCGGATCAAGTGACAACAGATATGTTGGTAGACGAGATCAGAAAACCGACTGATGCAGCAGGATTTATTTTCGATGGCTATCCGAGAACTGCCGTTCAGACAGAAGCGTTGGAAAAAATTGTAAAGGAAGAACTGAATGATCAGATCGATATCTGCCTTTCATTAGTCGTTGAAGACAAGATTTTAGTTGAAAGACTTTTGAAAAGAGGGGAAATCAGCGGAAGATCTGATGACAGCAATGTAGAGATCATTGAAAACAGAATAAAAGAATACTACGCAAAAACAGCAGAAGTTGCCGAATTGTACAAGCAACAGGGCAAATATGTAGAGATCAACGGTGTCGGAGATATCGACGAGATTTCAGAAAAACTTTTTGCTGAAGTAGAAAAGGTTCAAAAATAAAAATTTTTGATTCAAGGTTCAAAGTTCCAAATTCAAGGTTAAAACTTTGAACCTTAAACATTAACCTTGAATTAAAATTATGTCAAATTTTGTAGATTACGTAAAGATTCATTGTAAAAGCGGCCATGGAGGTGCAGGTTCTGCGCATCTTCGCCGTGAAAAATATATTCCTAAAGGTGGTCCTGATGGAGGTGACGGTGGTCGCGGAGGCCACGTTATCATGAAAGGAAATGCCAATGAATGGACTTTACTTCCCCTCCGTTATACCCGTCACGTAAAAGCGGAACGTGGTGAAAATGGCGGTAAAAACCAGCTTACAGGGGCTTACGGTGCAGATGTTTATATAGAAGTTCCGATTGGAACAATTGCGAAGAACGAAGACGGTGAAATCATTGGTGAAATTCTGGAAGACGGACAGGAAATCATCCTGATGGAAGGCGGAAAAGGCGGACTTGGAAATGAGCATTTCAAGTCTTCTACCAACCAGACCCCAAGATATGCACAGCCAGGAATGGAAGGCCAGGAAGGTTACGTAACTTTCGAGCTTAAAATTCTTGCAGATGTTGGCCTTGTAGGATTTCCGAACGCCGGAAAATCTACGCTGCTGGCCTCAGTTTCTGCAGCAAAACCTAAAATTGCAGATTACGCCTTTACAACTTTAACACCGAATTTAGGAATTGTCGATTACAGAAATTATAAATCTTTTGTAATGGCTGATATTCCTGGAATTATTGAAGGAGCGGCGGAAGGAAAAGGCTTAGGACACCGATTTTTAAGACATATCGAAAGAAATTCAATTTTATTATTTTTAATCCCGGCCGATTCTGAAGATCATTTTCAGGAGTTTAAAATTCTGGAAAATGAACTGAAAGAATACAATCCTGAATTACTGGATAAAGATTTCATTGTTTCTATTTCAAAATCAGATCTTCTGGATGACGAGCTGAAAAAGGAGATCGCTGCGGAATTTCCTGAAAACAAACAGCCGTTGTTTTTCTCAGGAGTTACCGGTGAAGGTCTTACTGAACTTAAGGATGCCATTTGGAAACAATTGCACGGATAGGAACATCTAAAAAAACATTCAACACAATTTATTTATAATTCTTACGTTAGAGAATTAAATAATTTTAAAATAACCATGACAAAAAACATTTTTTCAGCTGTAGCGATCACTATTATGGGATTTATTAATGCTCAGACTCAGGATTCTGCATCTTCTGATTCCGATTTTAAATTTGGTGTAAAAGCCGGCTATTCTTTATCGGCCATGAAGTTTTTTGATGAAAAGCTAGATTCAAAATCATATTTTTATGCAGGTTTGGTTGGCGAACAGCCCATATCTTCAAAATTCGGAATTCAGGCTGAGGTGCTTTACACACAGATTGGCGGTACAGAGCAGTTACCGATCATCGACTTTACAGATACCGGTGTTATAGAGACCGGAAGAAGCCTTAAATTTAATTATCAGTTGACCCAAATTCAGGTTCCTGTTTCTGCAAAATATTATTTTATTCCTGATTTCTCGGTTTCTGCCGGGATGAATGTTGCTTTCAATGTTTCTGAGAAGGTAAAAACAAAAGAAGTGGTAAATGGAAGCACCTCTCATAATTATGAAGGTATTAAAAGCGTTAACCTCTTCCCTTTCCTTGGCGCAGAATATAAGATCAATGATAAGTTTTTTGTAGATGCCCGATATAATTTTAATTTTTTTGAAATTAATAAAGGCGATTTCACGACAAAGGTTGGTTTTCTACAGGCCGGCGTAGGATACAGATTTAAATAATTTTGGAACAATTATTGAAGAATTCAATCCAAATTTTAAACAATGAAATATTTACTTGGTCTGTGTGCCTTCATCTTTTTATTTTCATGTAATTCACAGAAAATAAATTCAAAATATTCTAAAATTGAATATGAAGCTACCCCTTGTTTCGGATTTTGCCCGGTTTTTAAAATGACCATTAATCCAGACAGGACCGCAGTTTTTGAGGCAGAGCATTTTAATTTCAGTGACAGGCCTTCAAAAGACGAATTTTCTAAGCCTCGTGAGGGAACTTTTAAAGGAACTATTAAAGAAGAAGATTATAATAAACTCATCGCATTACTCGACGGACTGGATGTAAAGAACCTGAAGGATAATTACGGAGAAAAAAATGTAACTGACCTGCCTTCTTCGCATTTAAGAATTCAATTCGCAGATAGAACTACAAAACATGTTGAAGATTATGGTAAGCGTGGAAGTGAAAAACTTTCGGAACTGTATACGTTTTTTGAGGATTTGAGAAAGAATCAGCAGTGGACCAAAGTGAACTAATCTACTTAAAAATATTTAAACTACCTTTGCAAAATATAATTCCTTCAAAATGAAGGAATTTTTGTTGTAATTATAAAAACAATTCATTTGAATTTTACAGATTTAAACTTAATAGAGCCTATTGCCAAAGCAATTCAGGAACAAGGATATACCAACCCTACCCCAATTCAGGAAAAATCGATTCCGGAAATTACGAGAGGAAGAGATTTCCTTGGATGCGCACAGACAGGAACAGGAAAAACGGCAGCCTTTGCCATTCCTATCCTTCAGAATCTCACTCAGAATAAATTTCCAAACAAACATATTAAAGCCTTGATCTTAACGCCGACAAGAGAGCTGGCAATTCAGATTGAGGAAAACATTAAAGCTTACGGGAAATATTTACCATTAAAACATCTCGTTATTTTCGGAGGGGTAAAGCAGGGAAACCAGGAAACTGCCTTGAGAAAAGGCGTTGATATCCTCGTAGCGACACCGGGAAGATTACTGGATTTTATTTCCCAGGGAATCATCAGCCTTAAAAATCTCGAGATCTTTGTACTGGACGAAGCCGACAGGATGCTTGACATGGGCTTTGTGCATGATGTAAAGAGAATCATTAAATTATTGCCGCAAAAAAGACAGACGTTATTTTTCTCGGCAACCATGCCGGCAGAAATCCAGAAACTTGCAGATTCTATTCTTAACAATCCTGTAAAGGTGGAGGTAACGCCTGTTTCATCAACGGCAGATACGATAAAGCAATCGGTTTATTTTGTGGAAAAAGAGAATAAACTGAATCTTTTAACGCATATTTTAAAGAATGATATTTCGGGTTCTGTGCTTGTTTTTTCCAGAACGAAGCACGGGGCTGACAAGATTGCCAGAAAACTTCAGAAAGACCACATTACGACAGAAGCCATTCATGGAAATAAATCGCAGAATGCACGTCAGAATGCTTTAAATAACTTCAAATCCGGTAAAACCAGAGTGTTGGTGGCCACAGATATTGCCGCGCGGGGAATTGATATTGATGAGCTTAAATATGTCATTAATTTTGAGCTTTCCGACGTTTCGGAAACCTACGTTCACAGGATCGGAAGAACAGGAAGAGCCGGCGCCGAGGGAACCTCAATTTCATTCGTAGACGGATTGGATTTGCTCAACCTGAAAAGCACTGAAAAACTGATTGGTAAAAAGATTCCTGTCATTAAGGATCATCCTTTTCATACTGATGATCTTGTGGTTCAGAAAAGGGATTCCAACAACAAGCCAATGGCAGTGGGTGGAGAAAGACCAAAATCCTCAAGACCTAACAATTCGAGGCCAAACAATAACAAAAAGAAACCTGATGGTACATCTGCCAATGTCGGTTTTAAAAAGCCTAAGAACAAGAATTTCACGAGAAAGAAATAATGCAAAGCCTTCCCATTTGGAAGGCTTTTTATGTTTTGGCCAAAGCCCATCTGATATTTCCGATTAAAAAAAACGGGCTGAAGCCCATTCCTATTAATATTTAAATAATTTCTTTGCATTCTCAGTCGTAATCCTGTTAATTTCCGAAAAATCAGTTTTATAAATATCCACCAGCTTTCCGGCAACCAAATCAAGGTAAGAACTTTCGTTTCGTTTTCCCCGGTACGGAACAGGAGCTAAATAAGGAGAATCGGTTTCCAGGACGATTTTATCTAAAGGAATTTCGCTCAGGAACTGATCGATTTTACCATTTTTAAAGGTTACCACTCCACCGATTCCTAAAATAAAATTCAGATCTATGGCATGCTTTGCCTGCTCCAGATTTCCTGAAAAACAGTGAAATATTCCTCTCAGTTTTGGATGTTTTTTTCTTTCAAGCACTTCAAAGGTGTCGCCAAAACTTTCTCTTGTATGAATCACAATCGGAAGGTCTTTTTCAATGGCCCAGTCAATCTGCTGCTCGAAAGCTTTCACCTGGATATCGAGTGTTGTTTTATCCCAATACAAATCTATTCCGATTTCCCCGATTGCCGGAAACTCTCTTTTATCAAGATAATTCTTTACAATTTCAAGTTCTTTTTCCCAGGTCTCAGGCTTTACATAACAAGGATGCAAGCCCATCATAGAGAAAATATGGTTTGGGTAATCAGCTTCCAGCTGAAGCATTTTTTCATGCGACTCTGAATCGATAGCGGGAAGATAAAATTTGGTAATCCCTTTATCAATCGCCCTTTGAATCACTTCTTTTCTGTCTTCATCAAATTCTTCTGCGTATAAATGTGTATGTGTATCAATCATTTTTTTTACAATTTTAATAACTCTTCGTAAGGGTTTTCAAGTTTAAGCAACATTCCGAAAGCAGGTTCTGTTTTTATTCCCTGCTTTTTCAGCTCTATGATCTGCTGTTTAAAATCATCTCCTTTTTTCTGTAATATTCTGTATTCTGCAAGCATGTGCCGATAGGCGTTCTGGTCTTTTGCAGGCTTATTTTGACCGAAAATTTCGACAGCAAATTCTTCCAATACAAAATTTACAGTAATACTTTTTTCATCATCCATAACAGGATATGCTACTTCAATTTCCGCATCGTGAGGAATACAATTCAATATATCATTCAAAAAATCTTCTTTACATTTAAGATCAACTTCACAGATGATATCAAGGTCACTGCCTTCAATATCAATTTCGATAGGAATGGTCCCGGCTAAAACAGGAGAATAATTTTTTAATTTTTCAAAGAGATAATGTTTTGAAAGAACCTGATAGGCCCTTTTTTGTCTTTCATTTCCTGATTTCAGATAATCAATCTTGGTAAAATCAATCATTTTGAAAGATTTTATGCTTTACTTTTTGTCGCTGAATTTCAATTTTTTGGTTTAATTTTTCTTTAAACTCAATGTATTTAGGGTCTTTTTCATCTTCTGTCCTGTGCTCCAAGGCTTTATTAATTTTAAAGTTTTCTTTAATAAAATCTTTGGTTTCGTCAGAAAAATAAGCATTCCCAAATTTCTCGAAAATATAATTAACCGCCTGACTATTAGGATGAATCATATCTTCTTTATAAAAACGGTAATCCCTGAGATCGTCCATTAAAATCTCGTATACAGGAAGATAATGGCAGTTGTTAAATTGCAGGATCGCTTCATGTACTGCAGTAATCAATTTTGACTTACTCAGCTGATTTTCAACCATTCCATCTTTTGTATGGCGAACAGGAGAAACGGTGAAAAGAATCTGAACATTGTCTTTACAGATATCGTTCAGATTGATTACCGTATTATAAATTGAATCAGTTATTTCCTGATGGCTCAGCAATCTTTTTTCAAAGAATTTCTGCGGAATCTTGTGACAGTTGGCGACAAGCTTCTGCTTAGGAATAAATTCGTATATAAATGACGTTCCATACGTAATGATCACCCAATCCGTTTCCTGAAGAAAGGAATTTCCTTCCTCAATTTTAGCATTGATTTTTGCCAAGGTCTGATGGATATACCGTTTATCAAAACCCGTATGGTGATCCAGAGAAATAAATTCATCGTTAAAGGTGATTAATTCCTCTTCATGATAAAATTCAGCATCGTGAAGCCTCTTTACAGAATTAGCAATTGAAAATGGGTTGAAAATAGTCCCAAAAGGGTTATTCAATGCCTGAAGCTGCCCCTGATGAAAAAGGTCAGCCATTTCAGAGGCAAAGCATGATCCTATTGAAAATATTTTATCTTCAAGACCAATCTTCTTCTGTGATTCTTTAATTTCAACTTCTGTTCTGAATTTCATTAACCTCATTTGATAATTTGAAATGAAACAATTTAGAATTCTCAGATTGATACATTTCAAATCAGTACATTAACTTTCTCTTCTTAATAAATAATTTGCCAATTCGGTAAATGGCTTTTTCTTCTCTTCAGGAATATCAATTTTCTGAAGGTAACTTTGTCCGATTTCATTATGCTTTTCAATTAACCGTAAAGCTTTTTCATCCACTTTTGTTCTTCTGAAAATCTTTTCTACTCCATATACCTTATCGATATTGTCGGTTTTTTTAGAATACCAGTAATCCAGCTCTTTTCTTTCT
The DNA here is from genome assembly GCF_057815395.1 of Chryseobacterium sp. 27AL. Lineage (NCBI taxonomy): Bacteria > Pseudomonadati > Bacteroidota > Flavobacteriia > Flavobacteriales > Weeksellaceae > Chryseobacterium > Chryseobacterium sp. 27AL. The sequence goes on from NZ_JBYRIW010000015.1 coordinate 65,172, forward strand.
TCCTCGGTGGCGTGTTCTCTTGCCATCAGATAAAGAACAGTTTTTTTATTTTCATAAATATCTCCGGCATGTTTTTTACCAAACTGCGCCTGATCACCGAATACATCGAGATAATCATCCATAATCTGGAAGGCAATTCCGATATGTTTTCCAAAATTAAAAATGGATTTTGCATCTTTGAAATTTGCTTTCGCGATCAATGCACCTATTTCAAATGATGAAGCGCTCAACACACCTGTTTTGTAAGTAATCATTCTGATATAATCATCAAAAGTAACATTTTCCTGGGTTTCAAAATTGATGTCATATTGCTGTCCTTCACATAAAAGCAAACCTGTATGGGTAAATATTCTGATGCAGGCTTTAAAAATTTCAGGCTCCAGATCTTCAAAAAACTTATATGCTTTCAGCATCAGACCGTCTCCGGAAAGAATTCCGACATTGATTCCGTGCAAAGTGTGAATCGTAGGTTTATTTCTTCTCAAGGGCGCTTCATCCATAATATCGTCATGGATCAGGGTGAAATTATGGAAAAATTCGATTGCCAAAGCAGGTTTGATGGCTTCTTTTAAATTACCCCCGAACAGGTCACAGGCCATCAGTACCATGATCGGACGAAGACGCTTTCCGCCGTGTGAAATAATGTAATTCATCGGTTCGTACAACTCTGCAGGTTTATCTTTAAAGGTATACTTGGCAATAGCATCCGCAACAATCTGCTGGTATCTGTCTAAAAATTCCATAAAATCTAATAGTTTGAACAAAAATACAATTTTTCGGGGCTTTGTAAAAGTAAAAATCCTCACTGTTTTATAGTGAGGACTTAATTCTAATATTTAATTATTTTAGTTTTAATGTTTCCGGATTTTTACTTCCATGCCGAATTGTTAAAATATAAATCGTATCATTATCCATTTCATAATAAAGAAGATATTTATGGATGATCTTCAGGCTAACACTAGGTATATCAGTTCTTTTTCCTGACTCAGGAAATTCTGAAATTAATTTTAACTGCTCTGAAATTAAGTTATTAAGCTTGATACTAAATACATTAGATTTATTTTTTCTATCCAATATTTAAGAATCTCAATAAGTTCTTTCTTGGCTTTATTTGTCCAAATTATTTTTTTAGCCATTCTCTAATTTCCTTTTGAACATCAGCATCAGAAAAAACTTCACCATTTTGAATTTCATTTCTAGCTTCAAGAACAGCTTGTTTTTCATCATCACTTGTGATATAGACAGATGATTCTTCTTGAAATTTTATTAATTGTAATAATTCTTTCAGTCTGACTTTGTCCTTTATAGCTGTGATTTGGTTTATTAAATCTATTTTTAATTCTGCGGTACTCATGACTTTTGATTTAATGATCTAAATTAGAAAAAATTTCTTAATTCAATAAACAAAAAACTTTGCCCATATGAGCAAAGTTTATATCATTATTTAAAAATAATTTAAGATAAAAATGTTACTACGAGATACGTTATTCCTGCCACAATTGCTGAAATAGGAATGGTAAGAACCCAAGCCCAAAGCAGGCTTACCGTAATACCCCATCGTACGGCCGATACTCTTTTCGTAAGACCTACCCCAATGATTGATCCTGTAATCGTATGTGTTGTAGAAACAGGGATTCCGAAGTGATCTGTGATGAATAGAGTAATCGCTCCTGCAGTTTCAGCACTTACTCCTTCCAGAGAAGTTACTTTTGTGATCTTAGTACCCATAGTTTTAATGATCTTCCAGCCACCACTCATGGTTCCCAAACCAATGGCGAGGAAAGATACCAAAGGTACCCAAAGATAGTGTTCAGCAAAATAATCAAAACGTCCGGCAGCAGGAATACCCAGATAAACAGGATCCTGAAGCATCTCTACGTGATAGTAGATCAATGCTGCACCGATAATCCCCATTACCTTCTGAGCATCATTCAGACCGTGACCTAAACTGAAAAGGGCCGAAGAAGCCAGCTGCAATCTCTTAAATGATTTATCTGCCTTATGCGGATTTGATCTTTTGTAAAGGTGAACGATAATTAAAGTAATAATAATTGAAATAATCATCCCAATGATCGGTGCCATGAAAATGAACAGGAAAATTGGGATTACCTTGTCAAATTTCACAACACTCTGCTGTGTTACCTGACTTAAAGCCTCTTTACACGTATCCCAGAAACCAAGACCCGGCTGTGTTGCAACCACATCATGATAATCCATCATGAAAGCATGCATCAGTGCAGCTCCCAAAAATCCTCCGATCAAGGTATGTGATGAAGAGGAAGGGATCCCGAACCACCACGTCAGGAGATTCCATGCGATGGCCGCTACAAGCCCCGAAAAGATTACTTCGAGGGTGATAAAATTTTCATTGACGGTTTTGGCAATCGTGTTACCGATTTTAAATTCGCCAATAATATAGGCAGCGATAAAGAACGCCGCAAAATTCCAGAGTGCAGCCCAAAGTACAGCCTGGAAAGGTGTTAAAACTTTTGTAGAAACAATAGTCGCAATTGAATTGGCCGCATCATGAAAACCATTGATGTAATCGAAAATTAAAGCCAAGGCAATAATAACTATAAGTAAAATCGGAAATTCCATTGTTTAATTATAATTATTAATTACGCATATTTAATCATGATGTTTTCAATCGTGTTGGCAACATCTTCTGCTTTGTCCGTTACGACCTCAAGATAATTAAGTACCGATGAAACTTTGATAATGTTAATGGCATCATTGGTTTCGAACAATTCTACCATTGAGTTGGAAAGAAGATCATCTGCGATATTCTCAATAGAATTCACTTTAATACAGGCTTCTTTTACCTGCTCCATATTTTTGAAACCTTTAAGGTTTTTCATAGCATTCTGGATTTCAAGACATGCCTTGTGAATCAGCAGAGAGAAATCCGAATATGCTTTCATTTCCGGAGATTTATAAAGGAAAATATATTTTGTAGAGGCATAAATGTAATCAGCAATATCATCTAATCCCGTTGCTAAAGTGTGGATATCTTCCCTGTCGAAAGGTGTAATGAAGTTTTTCCCCAGTTCCACAAAAATTTCATGAGTAAGCTCATCATTTTTATGTTCGAAGTCGCTCATTTTTTTCAGCATAGAATCGTCGTTAAGATCGAAATCTTTAATTCCCGTGTTGAATTCCTCAGACATTGCAACGAGGTTTTCAGTTACTTTTTCGAAAAGAACGAAGAAGATTTTATCTTTTGGTTGAAAAGCGTGGAAAATATTACCAATTCCCATTTTTAAGTATTTATAATTCGAGTGCAAATTTCTTAAAAAAGGCCCTTACCTGAAACAATACAACATTAAGTTTTGTTAACATTGCATGAACATTTGATTATCAACTAAAAAAACCGGCTCTAAGGCCGGTTTCCAGTATATTTTAAAGAGCTTAGTTTGCTACTTCCGCTCTCATTTCCTTTCCTTTGAATTTCATCGATCCGATGTTGCTCAATACATTGTCTTTAAATGATTTTTCAACTTCGAAGAATGAGAATTTCTCAAGAATTTCAATATCGCCGATTTCTGCTCTTTTTTTGCTTTTTCCTGAAGTCGCTTTATTGATGATATCCAATACATCAAGCTTCTTCAATTGATCTTTTTTCCCAAGATTAAAGAAGAATCTTACCATATCTTCATTTTTTCTTCTCGGTTTTCCGCCACGTTCGCCTCTGTCACGATCTCTTCCTCTGTCTCTGTCGCGGTCTCTTCTGTCTCTTCTGGAACCACCGTCATCATCTCTGCTGCTCAGCTTCTGATCCATCAGATCATGTCTGTCTTTGTAATAAAGCGCAAGATCTTTAAGCTGGAACTGAAGTAATTTATGGGCAAGCTCCTCTTTCGTAAATGCTGACAAATCAGGAATCAGAGAGTCATCAAATTCAAAGAAATCTTCGTGGATCTCAAAAAGACTTTCGAAAACACCTCCAACCTGAGCTTTAATAATATCTTCTCCGGTAGGAATTTTACCTTCGTGCATTTCGATTTTCGTCACCGATTTGATCTGTTTCAGCTTTCTGCTTTCTTCAGGTTTGATCAGGGCAATAGAAATACCGTCTTTTCCGGCTCTTCCCGTTCTTCCGCTTCGGTGAACGAATACTTCCGGATCATCAGGAAGAGAATAATGAATAACGTGTGTCAGGGAATTTACATCAAGTCCTCTCGCCGCTACGTCTGTTGCTACAAGAATATCGATATTCTTTAACCTGAACTTTTTCATTACCGTATCTCTCTGTGCCTGAGAAAGATCTCCATGAAGAGCATCTGCTGCGTATCCATTCTGCATCAGGAAATCAGCAACCTCCTGGGTTTCCATTCTTGTTCTGCAGAAAATAATGGAATATTGATTCGGGTTGGAATCAATAAGACGCTTTAAGGCCTCTTTTTTCTGGCGATAACCGATTACATAATATTCATGTTTGATGTTCTTCTTAACCTCGTTAATAGAACCCACCGAAATTCTGTGCGGTTTTGTCAAATAATTTTTAGAGATTCTCTCTACTTCTTTGCTCATTGTGGCAGAGAAAAGAAAAGTCTGCTTGGTTTCAGGCGTTTCACTAAGAATAGTTTCCAGTTCGTCCTTGAAACCCATGGAAAGCATTTCATCGGCTTCATCCAAAACCAGCCAGTGGATAGCGGAGAAATCTAATGCTTTTCTGTTGATAAGGTCGATTACTCTACCAGGAGTTCCCACGATGATCTGTGGTTTATCCTTAAGAGATCTGATTTGATCCATAATACTGCTTCCACCATAAACGGCTGTCGTTTTGATGTCTTTCATGTATTTGGAGTAGTTTTTAATGTCTTTCGTAATCTGAAGACATAATTCCCGTGTCGGACAAAGCACCAAAAGTTGGATTTTGCGACTCGTATCGTCAATCATATCCAAAATCGGAAGCGAAAATGCTGCTGTTTTGCCTGTCCCTGTCTGCGCAAGTGCGATCAAGTCGCGAATATCTGAAAGAATAAAAGGGATAGTCTGTTTTTGGATTTCTGTCGGGCTTTCGTAACCCAGTTCGCCAATAGCCTTAAGAATGTCAGGACTTAAATTGGTTTCCGTAAATAAATTCATTAAATATTTTAAAATTTTTGCAAAGATACAATTATTATTTGAATTACATTTTAACTATTATTACAGAAACAATAATTTAATATTTAAAACATAGAATGCTTTTGTAATTTCCGCAGAAAAACAGCATTATTTTTATTTTTAATTTAATAAACAATTCGATCTGCACAACCTTTGGATTCAAAGAAAAATGTTTTCCGGCATTGCTCAATTTTAAGTAATTTTGAGTGAAAATATAAAAATATGTCTGCATCAATTTCATCAAAAGTTTTTGATTTCCTGAAAAATCTGGCTCAAAATAATAACCGCGAATGGTTTACTGACAATAAAAATCTTTACACAGAAGCTCAGGAAAATGTTATCCTGTTTCTTGAAGAGCTTATCAAAGAAATGTCCGGATTTGATGAACAGCTGAAAAAAATTGATGCAAAAAAATCTTTGTTCAGAATTTACCGTGATACGCGGTTTTCAAAAGACAAAACGCCATACAAAACCAATTTCGGCGCTTCGCTCGGAATGGGTAAAGGAAGCCAGAAAGGCGGATATTACCTTCACCTGGAACCCGGAAAATCATTTATTGCCGGAGGAATTTACATGCCGGAATCATCTGTTTTAAAGACATTGAGAAAAGAAATTTCACTCTACGGACAGGAATTTATTAAAATTATCAACAATAAAGATTTCAAAAAATATTTTTCTGAATTGGATCAGGATGATAAGCTTAAAAAAGTTCCTCAGGGATTTGAAAAGGAAGATCCGATGGCAGAATACGTGAAACTGAAGAGTTTTATCGTTGTCTACAACCTTACGGATGACGAAATTCTGCATGAAAACGCATCTGAAAACCTTGTAAAAATCTTTAAAACAATGAAGCCGCTTAATGATTTCCTCAATGCGCCTTTTTTATAGTTTTAAATCTTACTTACTGGCATTCAAAGGTTTATAATTTACACAATTTAACAATAATTTAACATTTTTATGTATCTTTGTTCTTGTCAAAAGCAAAAAAATGTCTCTATACCAAAGAATTGCTGAAAATCTGCAATATATCAGTCCGGGATTTTACAAGAAAAGATTTTTTAAAAGTTTAAATAATCTCAGCAAAGATAATTTCTCAGCAAGAAATGTAGAGCCTGAATTGGTATGGATCAAAGAATTCTTACCCAAAAATGCCGTAATCCTTGATATCGGTGCCAATGTAGGAACATTTCTGTATCAGCTTGAGAATAAGCTGAATCATGAGCAGATCTACGCTTTCGAACCCAATAAAAAATTATACAGAAGACTAAAAAGACTTTTTCCTGAAATGCGTGTATTTCCTCTGGCACTTTCGGATGAAAACACAACGGCAGAGTTCAAAGTTCCTGTTATCAACGGAAAAACGGTTGCTTCAAGAGGCACTCTGAATACGGACTATAAAGAAAAAGGTGAAGAGAAAAGCTATACCGAAAAAGTAAAGGTCATAAAGCTTGACGAATGGGCAGCCATAGAAAACTTCAAAAAGCTGGATTTTATCAAAATAGATGTAGAGGGCAATGAAATGAAAACACTTTATGGAGCCAAAGAAGTCATTTGCAAATTTTTACCGGTACTCATGGTGGAAATGGAGCAGAGACATCATGAAACACCCATTTGGCAGGAGATTTCAGAAGTTGAATCCTGGGGATATGATGCTAAATATTTAAACAGAAATACCTTTATTCTTGAAAAACTAACGGAAGAAATCTTACTCAAAAACACAGGCGACGAAAAGAACAAGAAAGAATACATCAACAATATTATTTTTATACCAAAAAGCCAATAAAAGATGAGTGTAGTAGCAAGGCAAGGGTTTAAATATTCTATTATTGGCTATGTAGGTTTTCTGCTGGGTACAGTTTCTGCGATTTTTATTTTTCCGAATGATTTTGTATTTTACGGTACACTCAGATATAGCATGCAGACGGCAGAAATGCTGGTTCCGTTTGTGGTATTTGGCATTTCGTATGCCAATGTAAAATTTTACCACAGTGTACAGAAAGATGGCAAAAGCCAGAATATGCTTTCCCTGTCACTGCTTACTATCTTAATCAATTTCCTGATTTTTTGCGGCGTTTTTTTTATACTGCCTCATATTTATCCTGAATTCCTGAAAACCAAAGCCTGGAATCTAAAAGAAATTGTACTTCCGCTAATCTTGGTTTTATCATTCTGCGCCATATTTAACAAATATGTATCAAACTTTAAAAGAATTGTTGTTTCTAATATATTCGATAATCTTTTTCCTAAAATAGCCAATCTGGGCGCTTTTTGCCTTTTTTTTTATTTTGCCTTTTCACAGCAGACTGCCCTGGCATTTTTCTTCGGAATCTTTGCTCTGATGCTTTTCGGATATATTTATTACACCAATAAGCTGGAAAAAATTCATCTTGATTTCAGTACGGATTATTTTAAGAAAGATGATCTATGGAAAGACTTTGCGAGTTATAGCTTCTTTGGCTTTTTAGGCACTTTCGGAAATTATCTGGCCATCAACAGCTTTATGATCGGCGAATATATGGGAATGGAGGAAAACGGGATTTATTCTACACTCTACGCATTAATCTCTTTAATTTCCATTCCACAATTAGGCTTATTTAATATTTCCGCACCGATTATCAGCAAAAACCTCGCTGACGGCGATATGGAAGGTTTAGACAGATTCCATAAAAAAACATCCCTGACACTATATTTCCTGGGAGCTGTTTTATTTTCATGTATCATGGTCGGATTTCCTTATCTGACGTATTTTATGCCGAAAAACGGAGTATTACTCAGGGAGTATGAGCCGGTAGTCTGGATCTGGGGTTCTGCGGTTTTGATTGATTTGGCTACAGGATTTAACGGTAATATTATTTCGCTTTCTAAATACTATAAATTCAATATTCTGGTCATGCTTCTTCTTGCAGGGCTGACGATCAGTTTAAATTTTTACTTTCTGGAGAATACCGATTTAAAGCTTATCGGGATCGCGTTATCTACCGCTATTTCACTGATTACCTATAATGTGGTAAAAATTGTTTTTAATTATATTGTATTTAAAGTTTCCCCACTTACGATCGAAATGATTTTTGTATCAATTATCTGCACGCTGGCAATTACCGTAGCGATTATTTTACCGAATTTCGACAATAATTTTATCAACCTGATCTACAAGCCCGCTGTTGTTTTATTACTGATTTTTATTGGTAATTATTTTACAAATGTTTTTCCGATCGAAGATTATCTGAATAAAAATTTCATCAAAAGCATCTTTAAATTCAAGTAGAAATCAGGCTTTTCAGAAGTGTTTCAAGCTTTTCTTTTACTATTTTTTTATTGTAGTCTTTTTGAAAATCAAACTGATTATTTTTAACCTCTTCAAACAACCTGATCATATCATTTTGATCTGAGATAATAAAACCTAATTTGGAGTGATAATTTTCCGGGAAAACTGCCAGCTTACCGAATTTGATTGCATCACCGACATTCCCGGTCATTTTTGTTTTTCCGTAAATTTCTTTTTGACTGAAAAATTCGGTTTCTTCCTGAATCGGGCACCATAAAACATCTGCTTTCTGCATCCAATTATTGAAGTCCAATTGGGAAACCCTCTCCTTAAAATAAGTGATGTTAATGTATTTTAAAGTTCTTTCAAGATCAATAAGTTGCTTTAATTCATTATTTTTTGCCTTTCCTAAGAAAATGAATTCCATTGATTTTTTCTGAATATCAGGACTATTCTCAAGCTTTTTTATTACTGAAATTACTCTTTGATAATCTCTTCTTTTTTGAGAAACTCCGCCGGGAATAACAATAGTGAAAACTTTATAATCTTGTTTTGTGTAATCTCTTGTATAAAAAAGTGGTAAAAATTTGAAACGGCCAGAAATTAACTCTTCATCAAGAACCAGAAGATTCTCTGCCTTTTGGTATACTTTTGAAGAATAAAAAAGCCCTTCTTTCCACCAAAGCTTTAGTCTGTAAACCGTATCTGTTTTGAAGATGCTCTTAAGCAAACTCCATTTCGAACTCTGTATAAAGTTGATATTGTGAACGATAATAGCTGTATTATATTCTTCAGCAATTGTCCGGAACGTGTTAAAATAACGGTGTACGGTACCGATCACGATGAGATCATAACGTTTTGATTTTAACTGATCCAAAATCATGGAACTTTCCGACAAGAAAATATTTCCTTCTGGATGTCCGATTTCATCAATTATCCTTTTTGAAAAATAATAATCTACATTAAATTCAGCAGAATCCTGCATAATTTCTATGAAATCCTGTGCAACTTCCGCGTGGGTGTCTATTTCTATGTAAGCTATACTTTTCAAAATAATTTAAGCTAAATTCAGTTAATGATCTTATTTAAATGGAATTGTCTTATTCTTTCAGATCTTCAGCCATTTTCTCTTCAGCATTTCCCAACGTTGCCTGTTGATGGCTTTTTGTTCATTTTCAGATATTTTTAATTCTAATTTCTGATTGCGTGAATGTTCATACGATCGGATTATTTTAAAAAAGAAAAAAATAGATCTGCTTTTCACAGCTTCCTTGAACGCAGCAATATAAGCCAACAGCCTTTTCAATCCCAAAAAATAAAAATATCTGCCATAGTAATCGGCGGGTTTTATGGTATAATCTGCTCCTTTTACTTTGATTAATTTAACATGTAATTCATCCAAGACAATCTCTTTCCAACCTAGATTTTGCAGCAGTATAGCATCAATATTATCCCAGCCAAGCGTTTCCCTGACTCCGTTCATCTGGATAAAGCTTTCTTTACGATATGCTTTCACTGGTCCACGTACATGATGCTTATTAGAATTTCCTTCATACACCCAACTTCCGTTTTTCTCTACGTATAAAAGACCGCCTACAAGGCCATAATCGGGGTTATTACGGAACGCATCCTCTATTCTTTCAAGATAGTTTTCCGGAAAAATAACATCCGAATCAAACTTGCAGATGATCTCAAAATCATCTAGGCTCTGTGTTTCCAAGCCTTTTTTGAAAGCGTTTACGACTTTCGATCCGGGCTGATGAAGAGATTTCTGCAAATTGATTGTTGTAAAACGTACATCATCATCTGAATATTTTTTAATGACTTCCACAGTCTTGTCCGTAGAGCCATCATTTACGATAACGACCTTGAAATCGCCGAAATGCTGCCTCTGTAAAGAATCCAGCGTGAAAGGAAGATTATTTTCCTCGTTATGGGCAGGAATTATGATTAAAATCCTCACTTTAAAATTATTAATAGTGAATGATAAGTGATTAATAATCAAAAACATCAATCACTTGCTATTTTATTTACCTGTTATGTGGTTTCAGCATGTTTCTGGGATCAAGAATTTCATCCAGCTTTTCCTGTGACAGAATACCTTTTTCCAACACTAAATTATAAACGCTTTTCCCTGTTTCCAATGCTTCTTTTGCAATCTCGGTAGAATGTTTATATCCGATATACGGGTTGAGAGCCGTTACAATTCCAATGCTGTGTTTCACCATGTTTAAACATACTTCACGGTTTGCTGTAATTCCCACTACACATTTCTCCCGAAGCGTATCCAGCGCATTACAAAGAAAGTGAATATTTTCCATGATAGCATGGGAAAGCACCGGTTCCATGACGTTGAGTTGCAATTGTCCTGCTTCTGCAGCAAAAGTTACCGTAAGATCATTCCCAAAAATTTTAAAGCAAACCTGATTGACCACTTCAGGAATCACAGGATTTACTTTTCCCGGCATAATGGACGATCCCGGCTGCATCGGCGGCAGATTAATTTCGAAAAGCCCGGCTCTAGGCCCTGATGAAAGCAATCTCAGGTCATTACAGATTTTTGAAAGTTTTACGGCAAGGCGCTTCATTGCAGAAGAATAAATAACATACGATCCGGTGTCAGGTGTTGCTTCTACGAGGTCAGGAGCAGAAACTACGGGAAAACCGCTAATCTGAGCCAAATTTTTAGCGCACAGAGCCGCATAGCCGATCGGAGCATTCAGTCCGGTACCGATTGCAGTGGCCCCCATATTGACCTCAACAAAAAGGCTTGCGTTGTTATTCAATTTAGAAATATCTTCTTCCAGCGTCGCCGCAAATGCTTCAAATTCCTGCCCCAAAGTCATCGGAACAGCATCCTGGAGCTGCGTACGACCCATTTTTATTACATCGCTAAATTCACGTCCTTTTTCCCTGAATGCTTCAACGATTTTTTCCAGCTTTTCTACCAGCGTCGCATTCATCTGTAATAATCCCATCTTAATGGCTGTTGGATAAGCATCATTTGTTGATTGTGAAAGATTAACATGATCATTCGGTGAACAAAATTCATACTGACCTTTATTTTTACCTAATTTTTCCAAGGCCCTGTTGGCAATTACTTCATTCGCATTCATGTTGATGGAAGTTCCCGCGCCGCCCTGGATCATATCTACAGGAAACTGCTCATGAAGCTCACCGTTGATAATTTCGTCGCAAACTTCAGCGATGTTGAAATACATATTTTCATTAAGAAGCCCCAGCTCATAGTTTGTTTTAGCCGCCGCCTTTTTTACAAAAGCCAGGCCTCTGATAAACTGCGGATAAGATGATAACAGCTGCCCTGAAATTTTAAAATTATTGATCGCTCTCTGTGTCTGTACTCCATAATAAGCATTTATAGGAACGTTCAATTCGCCCAATAAATCGCTCTCTTTTCTAAAATTCTCCATAATTTATAATTAATATAACAATTTATCAATGTAACAGTGTACCAACAAATAGTAATATGTTATTTTGATAAATTGCTACATTGTTACATTTATTTTAGCGGATATTTTAATACCAAAGCCTGTAAAATGGCAAAAGTTTCGGCATCCATGATTCCGTCATAATTCTGCGGACGGAAATGGTACTGAAATGCTTCTATGGTTTTCTTGGTTGCATCGTCCCACTTTCCGCTCAGATCCAATGCATAACCGAACTTCTGTAATTGTGTCTGCACATTAAAAATAAAAGTCGGATCATTATATTTCAACTGAAAATCCGTTGAGACTGCAAGATCATAAAAGGACTGCTTCTGAGCTTCATCATACCACATCCCGATCTGATATTCGTCATATAGCTTCTTCCAGGGAAAAAGTGGCCCCGGATCCTGCTTTCTGGTAGGGGCAATATCCGAATGCGCGAGAATATTCGTCGCCGGAATCTGATATCTGCTGACAATATCCTTTACTAAAGCCGCCACCTTTTTTATCTGTGCATCATCAAATGGGGCAAATATTCTTTTACCGGAAGCGTCGGTTGTGTAGCCTGTATTTACGATTTCTATTCCGATTGAAGTATCATTAAGGTTTTTATCTGCTCTCCATGCACTTACTCCTGCATGATAAGCACGTTTGTTTTCGTCTACTAACTGGTAAATCTGGTTATCACCTGTGTTATTAACAAGATAATGAGCGCTTACGGCCTGCTGTGTAAGAACGGTAATTGATTTATCGTCCGGTAAAGCCGTATAATGAAGAATAAGATATCGTTGTCTGAAATTCTGTGCGATTGCCGGAAAATAATCTTTTACCACTTTATAGCCAGCCGGTTTTGCAGAAACAATAGACCCATAGCTTGCGGTGTTATCATTCTTGGTAATATCAGCAATATTGGTAGTAAAAAACTCTACTCCATGATCTGAAGTGATCTTTGGTTTTGGTTTTTCGGCGGGAGTCTGTGCTGTGGCCTTTTGCTGTATTGATGGGGTTTTGGGAATGTACTGCCTTTTTTTTGCATTTTGCTGCGAAGTACAGGAAAAAACGACCGTGCTTAATCCGATGATATATAATGTTTTACGCATTTGTCTATTTTTTTTCTTAGTTTATCAGCTCAAAAATACGCAAATTTTTCTTGAAAAATATTTGGTAAATAAAGAAATCTATTCTATATTTGCACTCGCAATAAAGGAACAACGATCATTAAAAAACGAAGATAAACAGGAGGGTTGCCGGAGTGGTTAACGGAGCAGTTTGCTAAACTGTCGACGCGAAAGTGTCGCAAGGGTTCGAATCCCTTACCCTCCGCTTTTCTATATATCTTTTTCGGGGCGTAGCGTAGTCCGGTCATCGCGCCTGGTTTGGGACCAGGAGGTCGCAGGTTCGAATCCTGCCGCCCCGACTTTTTAAGCTTACATAATCGTTAAGCAAAAATCAACTTTTAATGGGTGCGTAGCTCAGCTGGATAGAGCATCTGCCTTCTAAGCAGACGGTCAAAGGTTCGAATCCTTTCGCGCTCACAAAAAACTCACAAGAAATTGTGAGTTTTTTTGTTTATTATTAGGAAGGAAACTCTATTTTTTTTAATTTAAATATAATTCCTGTATCAGTTTTAATATTTCTTAAAGTCTAAAATCTTTAAATCGTCGGTACTGATTTTAAAATGATATAAAGCAGTTTTCTTTATGATATATTTATGTGTGATATTCTCATAATCAATATCAATTATATTTTTATCAAGCTTATAGATCAATGTACTGTTAACAGTTCCACTGAATCCCGGAACATTTTTATATAAATACCTATAAACAACATCCCTTACATCGTCTCCTTCCAGGTGATAGTCAGGGAAAGCAGTTACCAGATTCATTTTAGGAATCGTATATAATGTATCTACTTTTACACTTTTCTTATCATTTCCGGACAGCATATTTCTGCCCAGAAAAAATGTATTATCTTTTTCAAAGAATATTTCAAGTTTCTTACCCACAATTTTGTACTTTTTCGACTGTTTCATCCTCGTCTGGAAGTAATCTTCTACAGACATTTCTTTTTTCTGCATATAGGAGATTGTGACATTTCCGTTACCTTCCAGTTGTTGGGCACTTATCTTGGTACATAATGAGAATATGAACAGGATAAAGTAAATAAATAATTTTTGTTTAGTTTTCATAGTTGCTATCAGTATCATATTTTTCTAATACGGAGTCAATCTAAATCATTCATGACTTTAAATTGCCTGCAAATTTATCATTCTTTATCATTCCTTTAGAAGATTGAATCTGAGAATGCTAACGGTGCACACCATTTTTTATTTTAGAATAATTTAAATTTTTGCGAATTTTATTTTTATAATTAAGAAATAAATTCTATATTTGCACCCACAAAAAACAAGGTAATATTCCTCTTTTTAGATGACTTCATCGGGGCGTAGCGTAGTCCGGTCATCGCGCCTGGTTTGGGACCAGGAGGTCGCAGGTTCGAATCCTGCCGCCCCGACATCAAATTTATTTTTAGGGTGCGTAGCTCAGCTGGATAGAGCATCTGCCTTCTAAGCAGACGGTCAAAGGTTCGAATCCTTTCGCGCTCACAAGAAACTCACAAGAAATTGTGAGTTTTTTTGTTTTAAAGAATTACAAACTTCT
>NZ_JBYRIW010000016.1:0-74771 GCF_057815395.1 Chryseobacterium sp. 27AL
CAAATTTGGAAATCTCAAAATATTCAACCAAGTATTCCGGTAGTAAAAACTTTAGTAATTCTTGTTCATTAGACATAATACAAAATTATCCTTTTTTAGTTTTCTCCCCAACTTTTGGTGTTGATCCTAAAACTATAATATTCATTTTATCTTAAAAGAACTGCCATCCCAAACATAAAATTTTGTTGCATATTTCTTCTTTTCCCGATCATTTTCATCCTTTTCCATTTGTTCCATTTTAAAGATAATCGTATTAAACACTCCCCCTTTGTCATTAGGAAAAATGAATTGTTCGGAATGATAATACACGTCAGCATCACCCACATTCATAAGCTGGGGAAGAGCAATCAATTTTTTATCCTTCAACAGAATATACTGATCATAGCTCGGAATTCCGCATGCTCCACCAGAAACAGTGGCTTTTAAAGTTAATTCTATATTTTTCAACTTATGACCGCTTTCAACATTAAAGGTGGCAAAATTCAGGCTTTCACCGGATCCTGTTTCAAAAGAAACTTCATCAATCAGAATATTTTCTTTTATCATTTTTACACCTGCCCTGTTTTGCTGTACTTCTTCATCTTTAAACTGTCCGTCTTTTATTTTAACCGTTTTCATCAGTCCAAAAAGAAAATCATAGCCGTTTTTGTTCCGGTAACCTACACAAAGATTTCCTCCCCATACATATCCTTCAGACATTTTACCTTCTTTCTGATATGAGACTTTATACCAGTTGGCAGCTCTTTCATCAAGCTTAAGAACAGAATCCTCTTTTTTAAGAATTAAAATATTGTGGTTGCTATTCAGCGAATCAAGGACCGGAGAAGCTACATCAGGAAGCTGCCGGATTCTTGTATTATCCGTAAAAATTTTCTGTGTATTGTTTTCTTCGAAGCTGAAGATACCATTTGTATACGTATCATGATCTTCCTGCGCCGAAAAAGTCTGAAGCATAAAAATAAATAAAATGGCGAAAAGGGATTTCATATTAATATTTTGTGGTGTTATTTTTCTAAAAGGAGACTCACCCACTCTTCCCGCTGAAGCTGTTTTTTAAGCTGAAGATTATTTTCTTTGCAGACTTCCAGAATATCATCCACATCGAAGAAGCACAATCCCGAAAGCAGTAATTTTCCGCCGTTATTCAATACCGAAACGTATGTTGGGATGTCTGAAATAAGAATATTCCTGTTAATATTTGCCAGAATGATATCAAAATTTTCTTTTCCAAGGTTTTCTGCAGTTCCTAGCTCGATATCCAGTTCAACATTATTTCTCGCTGCATTTTCTTTTGAATTTTCTACTGACCATTCATCGATATCGATTGCCTTTGTATCTCCGGCACCGATTTGTTTTGCATAAATAGCGAGTACTGAAGTTCCACAACCCATATCCAGAACTTTTTTTCCATTAAAATCCATATCCCTCATCTGCTGGATCATAAGATGGGTAGTCGGGTGATGCCCTGTTCCGAAAGACATTTTCGGCTGAATAACAATTTCATGCATTCCCGGAACTGACTCATGAAATTCTGCACGGATCAGCACTTTATCATCAATATTGATTGGCTCGAAGTTTTTTTCCCATTCTTCATTCCAGTTAATGTTCGGCATTTCCTGGAAAGTATAATCGATTTTAACCTCTTCGTTCTGAAAAAGCGGAAGCGTTTTTAAATCTTCTTCTTTAAATAAATCTTTCTGAATATATCCTAAAATACCATCAATTTCTTCTGTAAAGCTGTCAAAGCCGATCCCGATAAGCTCTGCCATTAATATTTCGTTCCAAGGCTGAAGCGGAGAAATCTTGAAATTGAATTCTAAATAATTTTGCATGTCAATAATTTGTTACAAAAATAAAACTACTTTTTTGATTTTACTGAAATATTGTTCTTTTGTTTTTAACGCAACGAGCACAAAGATTTTTTTAAAATTATTGAGAATATTTTTCGTTCGCTAAGGCATTTCACTCAGCAAAGTACAGTAAGAACAGCAGTCTGAAGAAGGAAGAATTCACGATTTAAAAGTAATGCTCTTTTTAATTTTACTGAAATATTGTTACTTTGTTTTTTAACGCAACGAGCACAAAGATTTTTTTTAAATTATTGAGAATATTTTTCGTTCGCTAAGGCGTTTCACTCAGCAAAGTACAGTAAGGACAGCAGTCTGAAGAAGGAAGAATTCACGATTTAAAAGTAATGCTCTTTTTAATTTTACTGAAATATTGTTGTTTTGTTTTTTAACGCAACGAGCACAAAGATTTTTTTATTTTTTGAGAATATTTCTCGTTCGCTAAGGCGTTTCGCTCAGCAAAGTACATTAAGGACATCAGTCTGAAGAAGGAAGAATCTATTTTTTATTTAGTGGAGATTCTTCACTCTCACTTCGTTCCCATTCAGAATGACAAACTTAATACATAAAAAAACGAACCGAAGTCCGCTCTTATTAATTATAGTTTCAAGTCTAAAAACTTTAAACCCAAAACATTAAATTTTAAATCAATTAAGGATTTGTAGAGAAGATTGATCCGTTGGCGATTAATGCTCTTCGGTTCATTTTAAGAATATCTCTCACCCATTCTGCAAAATCTTCCGGCTGAAGAACTTTATCAGGATTTCCGTCGGTAAGACCGCCCTGTATCGACATATCCGATGCAATCGTACTTGGAGTAAGTGTAATCACACGGATATTCTGTTTTCTCCATTCTGCCATCATGGATTGTGAAAGAGAAACCACAGCTGCTTTTGAAGCTGCATACGCCGACATATTCGGACCACCTTTTAAGCCGGCGGTTGATGCCACATTGATGATATCGCCTTCACCTTTAGACTTCAAATAAGGATAAACCGCCTTTGCAGCATAATACACCCCGAAGAGATTGGTTTTAATAACCTGCTCCCACGTCTCAGAAGGCATTTCTTCGATAGACCCGAAATCACCGATCCCTGCATTATTAATAAGAATATCGATTCCACCTAATTGTTCGGCCAGAGATTCGATTCCTGCTTTTACGTGTATTTCATTATCAACACTGAAAACGGCATATGCTGCATTTACGCCAAGCTTCTGAATTTCATCAACTGTCATTTTCAGGTTTTCTTCATTTCTTCCTGTAATTCCAATATTTACGCCTTCATGTGCCAATGCGAGAGCAACTGCTTTGCCAAGACCTCTTCCACCACCTGTGATGATGGCATTTTTTCCGTTGATGTTCATTATAATTATTTTATTGTTGATGCAAATTTACGAAAGATGATTTTCATACCATTGATGAATAATGCTATTATGCGTATAGACAGTAAAAATGATATTACAGATTCTATAAAATAAAACCGACTTCACAGGAAGCCGGTTTCTTTGAAAGTATAGTAATAAAATGAAAAATTAAGGTATAAGGATCTGATTCTGAACTTCAAATTCCTCTGACGCTGAAAACTTGTTTCCATACATGTCAACTGCTCTCACCTCAACCTTATGTTTTCCCAGAGAAAGCTTTTTGGAAAAATCTCCCGTCCAGATATGTTTTGATGTTTCGGGATTCGAAGGCCTTCTTCCCGGGAAAAGGCTGTTTGTGGTATCCCATTTGAAAACCGACATGGCAAAACTCGGATCTACGGTTTCGTCATACTGCATTTCTTCCCATTTATCATTATCTATTCTGTATTCCACTTTGTCTTTTTTGCTGCCCATAAAGAAGTTTGCCAATACTTTTGCAGAGGTCTTAGAAGGGAAAGGAATGACTTTCGGCACATACAGGTTGATCTGATAATCTTCCGGCTGACCTGCGGTTTTATATTTAATTTTATATTCATTATCATTAAAGCTGATAAAAGAATATCCTTTGGCTGTTCCGTCTCTCATGGTTGAGGTCGGCAATCCCAATGCATCTGATGTTCCCGACCACCAGTCGCCGCAAGTGGTTCCGGCATTGTATTCGTGAAGATCTTTTGAACCGTTCCAGCCCGCTTCTTTTCCGTAAAAAAGCTGTTGCTGAATATGCGTATGCGCCGATAGAATCAATGCATTTTTAAAAGGTGCTAAAAAATCAAATAACTTCTGACGGTCAGAATTCCTGAAATTATCTTCATTTTTATGTTCCAGCGGAATGTGGAAGGAAACGACGATCAGTTTATTTTTATCCACCAGCTTTAGGTCATTTTCTATGAATTTCAACTGGTCTTCACGGAAACCTCCCCAATATCCTTTTCCATCTCTAGGATCCGGATAGAGAATATCATCCAGCACGATGAAGTGAACATTCCCGTAATTAAAGGAATAATTGGCCGGGCCGAAATTGGATTCAAAAGTCTCATCGGAAAGCATATCTTCCTTCGCTTCATAATTCATATCGTGATTTCCCATTACATTGTACCAAGGCAATCCGATCTCTTTCATCACATCTGCGTAGGGTTTTTGCAGGCTTAAATTATCTCCTACCAAATCTCCCAGACTGATTCCCAGCACCGCATTTTTCTTCGTGCTTTTCACTTCGTTGACAATGGCTCTTTTAAAATAATCCAATTGTTTTTCCGTATACGGCTGAGGATCTCCGAAAACGAGGATGTCAAAATTTTTACTTTCGTTCTGTTTATGTAACGCAAAATTGATCTCTTTTGGAAGCTCGCCTGTAGGTGCAGATCCTTTATATTTAAAATCTGCCGGTGAGCCTTTTGGTTTATACTGATAATAATACTGAGGCAGGTTATTTCCATTTACCGGCGTCATGTATCCTGTAGGTTTGATGACAAATACCGATTGTCCTTCCATGATCGGCAGGCTGTATCTGCCGTTTTTATCGGTAAGAACTACCTGAGCACCATTGGAAACCGCTACTCCTTCAATTCCCTTCTCCCTGCTCTCTTTCTTCTGATTTTTGTTGAGATCTTCATAGACATATCCCGAAACAGAAGCCTGTGAAAATGCCATTGCTGAAATTAACATACATGGCATTAAAAATTTTATATTCATTGTATTGATATTTAAATTAAATTTTGGCTGAAGCCAATTTGATTATTTTTCTAAGAATCGGGCTAAAGCCCTACTGATGAGTTTTACGGTTTATTCCACCACATTTTTACGTTAATATTATCTCCTCCCATCTGCTGTACTGCGGCCTGATAATTACTCGTATTCAAAACTCTGGGATTTGGCGGATACATGAGCCTTGACGGCATTTCTGCGTTATTCAGTAAACCTCCGTTGTTGGGAAGCACCGGGAAACCTGTTCTTCTTTTTTCAAACCACTGTTGCTGGTCGACAAAGAATAAAGCGACATATTTCTGAAGCATGATTCTTTCCAGAGTGCCGTTGTAAGCAACTTTTGGATTGGAAAAATAATTCGCCGGAAATGTTGCTCCCCATTGCTCTATGGTAGCTTTTACTCCATTTTCGTAGAAGGTTTGTGCGTTTCCTGAAATAATTCCTTTGAAGGCAAGTTCTGACAAAATAAACTGCAATTCGGCATAAGGATACACCAGCATGTTTAGAGGTGCCTTGGCTAGATTCTGGTTCATATTAGAAGGCTGATAATCAAATACCGTCCCATATGCGTAGCCCGATGGTGCTCCTTTATACCCTATATTAGCTCCCGAAAGATTTTTGGCCTGACTGAAAAACATGGACATTCTCGGATCGCCGTTTGCTCTAAGGGTTTCAACAAAAAAATCAGAAGCAGCTCTTCCCGTGGTAAAATCCTGCGGTCTTGCAATGGGCGGCATCAAAGGAGCTACTCCTGTAACATTTAACTTTACCGTTTCTGAATTGCTTTGAAAAATAGGATAAACAGTCGGATCATTGACAATCTCCTGGATACGTTCGTATACATTGACCTCACCATTTCTTTTTAAAATTCTTGTCAGAAGCCTTAGAGAAAGAGAATTACAGAATTTTTTCCAATTAGTCACTCCGTTCGCATCATTGTTTGCATTGTAGAAAAGATCGGTTCCGGTTAATGGTTTAGTGGTTATAAAAAGTGAGTTTGCTCTTTTCAGGTCATCCAGCAGTTGAATATAAATATTTTTTTGCTGATCAAACTTTGGCTGGCTGATTCCTTCATCCAATCTTGAAGCTTCCGTAAAGGGAACATCACCATAAGTATCGGTAAGATTGGAATATGCCCATGCGTTAAGAACAAGGGATATGGCTTCGTAATTTTTATCATTACTGCTTACTGCCGCCTTTTTCATTTCATAGATCTGCTTGATCCATTTGTAACTGTTGTTCCAGTATCCTGCACCGGTATTTTCAGTGATATTGTAACGGCTCAGGGTATTTCCTTCGTTCGGAAAATCCAGGGAAACCTGCATGATATCAAACGTAAAGTCGTTAGCTCTTAAATATCCTACAGAAGCAAGATTGTATTGAAGAGGCGCTAGAAAGCTTGATACCTCGGGTTCGTAGATCTTGCTGTCGTCTACGTTTATTTCATCAAAATTTCTGTCGCACGAAGCTACTGTACATGTAAGCCCGGCAAGAAGAATATATTTAAATATTATTTTTTTCATGTTTTAAGATTTAAAATTTTACATTAAGCTGAAAACCGATAGTTCTTGAAGTTGGTAACTGCCCCATTTCAACACCGGGAGTAATGGTTGCATTATCTAAAGTAGCCGCCTCAGGATCAAACAGCGGAAACTTTGTCCACATCCAAAGATTTTTTCCGAAAAGTGCCAGGGTAAGGTCCGTTATCTTTAAAGGTGCCGTAACTGATTTAGGGAAAGAATACGCAATTCTGGCGTCTCTCAGTTTAATAAATGAAGTATCAAAGGTATTTGTCTCTACGTTGGCTCTTCTGTAATAATCTCCATAATAGGTAGATACCAGAATTCCTTTTGTGTTAGGAGAATAAGTACCGTCTGCATTCTGCACAACGCCCTGCCCAACAATCAGACCTCCGGGATTATCTCTTCCTTCAAGAGTATGCCCAAGCTTTCCTTGTTCAGTCATTTTATGGTGGGACTGTGAGTAGGCCATCCCTTTGTATTGTCCGTCGAACGAGAAGCTTATGGAAATATTCTTATACCTGAATTCATTCTGGATTCCGGCTCTCCATTTCGGATATGCATTTCCTATTTTCTTCATCTGTGCTGGTTTAGCGGTCAGCCCGTCACTTCCAAATATCACCTGTCCGTCCGGCGAATACATAAGCCCGTATCCGTAAAGATCTCCAAGTGACCCGCCTATCACGGCATTGTAGTAAACAGCTCCTCCAACGCTCGCATAAGTATATGGCTCACCATTGAATTCTTCAGGAAGCGATAAAATTTTATTTCTGTTCATAGACCAGTTTGCCGATACATTCCAGGAGAAACTTTTATTTTTTATCGGATATGCATTCATCATCATTTCGATCCCTCTGTTTCTGATTTCTCCGGAATTGATAACTCTTTGTGTATATCCTGTTTCCCATAAAACCGGAACATTCCTGATAATCTGGTCTACAGAATTACTTTGATATGCAGTAATATTGTAAGTCAATCTATTATTGAACAGACTAAAATCCATCCCTGCTTCTATATTGGTGATCATCTCCGGTCTGAGGTTAGGATTAAGATATCTGTTGGATATTTCAACAGATCCCGGAAATGAGAGACTTGGGTTATAGTAATTCAAAAGCTGATAAGGCTCTGTATCATTTCCGGTCTGCGACCACGAAGCTCTTAATTTCCAGAAATTGAACTTCTTGCTCTTCAATGCAAAAATATCTGAAAGAATAAATGATGAAGATACCGATGGGTAAAAATAAGAACGGTTTGCTTTTGGCAACGTGCTGCTCCAGTCGTTACGTGCTGTAACATCCAAAAATATTTTATCTTTATAACTTAATGATGCTAAACCATATACACTGCTTACCATTTTATCGTAAGGCTGCGGAAGATCAAAACGCTGCGCTACCGCATTAGTAAGGCTGTACACACCCGCTTTTTTCAATCCTAAAGCATAATAGTCTTTGGTAAGCTGCTCAAAATACTGCGTAGATCCACCTGCTGTAGCCGAGAAGTTGAAGGCACCGAAAGTATTTTTATAATTGATCATTAAATCATTATTAAAATTAAATCCGTTTACATACTGCTCTCTGTAATACCCCTGAAGAAAATTAGCAGAGCTCCAGGGTCTTTTCTGGGTTCGCAGCTCATCATTTATTGCCATTCCTGATCGTAGTAGAACATCGAAATGTTTATTGATCTGATAGCTTAGGCTCACGTTTCCAACGATATTTTTCTTATCTAAACTATTGGTCATCTCATAGGCAATGAGATAAGGATTGTCGATATATGAACTGAAAGGATGAATCTGATCAACCTGGTCCTTCCCTGCCTTCCAGATCGGTCTGTACCACGCCAGATCGACGTTTGGATTCTGGAAAATCATAAAATAGGAGATCGACTGGTTGTTGTATCCCGTTGCAGGAAGGTTATCACTTTTGGTTTGATTATAAGACAATTTGATATTGGCTTTAAACCTGTCGTTGATCTTATGGTCGACGGATATGGCAGCGCCCCATTTTTCAAGCCCCGTATTAGGCATCATCCATTCATTTTTAAGATAAGAAAGTGATGCTCTGAATGCTGTCCTGTCATTGGAACTTTCGATAGCAAGATTGTTTGAAAAAGTAGTTCCTACGTTCCAAAAATCTTTTATATTGTTTCTATATGGTCTCCATAGCTGTCTTTCTTTACTTTGCCCCTCCTCATTAGGATCATATTGAAAAAAAGACTGGCCTTCAAACTTAGGCCCGAAAGCGCTGCTGGTAGATCCCGTATTTACACCATCCGGCGATACGCCGTATGAATAGTAGTAATTTCCATTCTTATCTTTCTGCATTGTTCCCTGGCCATATTCATACTGATAATCCGGCCATTTTAGTACAGAATCAAAGCTTGTATAAGAGTTTAAGGATACCTGGATTTTACCATTTTTGGTTTTTCCGGATTTAGTAGTAATCATGATTGCTCCAAGTGCTCCTCTTGAGCCGTAAAGAGCTGATGCGCTTGGCCCTTTCAGAACGGTAATGCTTTCGATATCATCCGGGTTAATACTGCTGAGATCATTTCCGTAGTCAATCGGGACATCACCTCCTGCACCAGCTCCGTAAGCCGGGGTTCCTGTACCCACCGTCCTGGAATTTAAAGGAACTCCATCCAACACAATAAGAGCTTGGTTATCGCCCATGCTGCTCATAGAAACGTCCCCTCTCAGAGTAATTCTGGGGGTTGCCAATGGTCCTGCACCGGCGGTCTGAATTTTAAGCCCGGCTACTTTACCTTCCAGCGCACTCGTCCAGTGATTGTTCTGGGTTCTGAGGAGTTGATCGGAATTGATGGCTTCCGTAGAATATCCAAGAGCTTTATTTTGTCTTTTGATTCCTAAGGCGGTTACAACAACTTCGTCGATGTTTTTAATAGTATCCCTCTTCGCCTTTTGCTGAGCCAGCACATTTACACTGACTAATCCTAGTAATGATAATAGTAGTACTTTTCGTGTCTCTTTTCGCATATCCTTTTTGTTTGTGCAAAATTAGACCGACATTATCATTAAGATTTTAACCTGATTTTAACATTTATTAAAGGATTATTAAACCCTATATTAATTTATTTTTAACGAATCTTTATAGAGATTTGGTTCACAACCCTTTAAATTAGTTAAGCATATTTAATGCAAATTTCCTCATCTGTTTACGTAACTTTATTGTCTTTATTTAAGAAAATAAAAGATACCACACATCTACATGGATAATGCATTATCAAAAAATTTAACTGTACTTAACAAAAAAGTCTGCCTTAAAAAAAGCAGACTTCGTTATATTTTAAAAATTATTTATTTTAGCTGATCAGGAATATTTGTTGTAATAAAACCGATTCCCTGTTTTTTCAATTCATCTGAAACAGCAATATCGTTTACCGTCCAGGCATTTGTAATTAATCCTAGATCTTTCGCTTCCGCAATCCATGTCGGATTCTTCTGGAAAACACTGTAATGATAATCTAATCCGTCCAATCCTTCATCTTTGATCTGCTGCGGAGAAAGTTCTCCTTTCAGATATTGCACTTTGAATTTCGGTTCCAGCTTTTTGATTTCTTTACAGATATTTAAACTGAAGGAGATAAATTCGCACTGAGATTGCAGCTTCATATCTTTGATCATTTTGAGGGTTTTTGCCGTAAGCTCATCTTCCTTTTCTTTGGTTTTATCAGGTTTTATTTCAACAATCAGCTTGAGAGTCTTGTCTTTTTTTCCTTGTTTTAGATAATCTTTCAGGGTAGGAAAATTTTCACCGTTGGATAATTTTACTTTTTCAAGTTCTTTAAAATCGGTTTCGGAAATTTCCATTTTTGCATGGTGCTCATCGTGGTTTACGACCAAAACGCCATCTTTCGTCATTCTCACATCGAATTCAGATCCGTAAATCTTTAAATGTTGAGCATTTTCCAAGGACTTCAGAGAATTTTCTGTTGTTGGAGGCTGCGTCTGCCAATACCCTCTGTGGGCGATAATCTGGGTTTGTGCCTTCATGAAAACTGTGCTTGCTACTGCTAACCCTAAGATAAGTTTTTTCATAATATAAATAGTAATTCTTAATTGAATATCCGGTAAAATTCATGATCCGCCGAAAATTCAGATAAAATAATGAACAAATTTAGAAAGACATTTCTGATAATACTTTAAAATGAATATGAAATTTGTTTAATTTAATATTAAATCTAATCGCCAAAATCTCATAATACTTATTATTTTTGCTGAAAGACAGAAATCAAATGCCCGATAATCTCGAAAACATACAGCATAAAATAGAAGATCTTCGTAAAGAACTTCATCAGCATAACGAAAACTATTACCTTCTTGACACCCCTACGATCTCAGATTTTGATTTCGATATGCTGCTCGAAGAGCTCCGTGATCTGGAAGCAAAATACCCGGAATTCTATGATGAAAACTCTCCTACAATGAGAGTTGGCGGAGGCATTACAAAAGTTTTCCCTACCGTTCAGCATAAATTCAGAATGTATTCCCTCGACAATTCCTACGATTTTGACGATCTTGAAGACTGGGAAAAAAGAATTATTAAAACCATCGATGAACCCGTAGAATTTGTCGCTGAATTAAAATACGACGGCGCTTCCATTTCCATTCTCTACGAAAACGGAAAGCTTGCTCAGGCAGTAACTCGTGGCGACGGTTTTCAGGGTGATGAGATTACTTCAAACGTTCGTACCATTTCTGATATTCCTTTAAAGCTGAAAGGAGACTTTCCTGAACATTTTTTTATGCGCGGTGAAATTTATTTAACCCGAAAAAATTTCGATAAAATCAATAAACTTCGTGAAGAAGATGGCCTCGATCCGTTTATGAATCCCAGAAACACAGCAAGCGGAAGTCTGAAAATGCAGGACAGCGGCGAAGTTAGAAAACGGGGATTGTCGTCAGTTTTATATCAGTACATTTCCGAAGAAATCCCTGCAGAATCTCACTGGGAACTTCTGGAAAAAGCAAAATCCTGGGGTTTCAAAACGTCACAGCAGGCTAAACTCTGCACAACTTTGGATGAGGTAAAAGAATTTATTACCTATTGGGACATCGAAAGACACAATCTTCCTTTTGAGATTGACGGCATCGTATTAAAAGTCAACTCATTAAAACAGCAACGACAACTTGGATATACTGCCAAATCTCCCCGTTGGGCCATGGCCTATAAATTTAAAGCCGAAAAAGTTGAAACCGAATTACAAAGCGTTTCCTATCAGGTGGGAAGAACGGGAGCGATCACTCCGGTGGCCAATTTAAAACCTGTTTTACTGGCCGGAACCATTGTTAAAAGAGCATCCCTTCACAATGAAGACATTATTAAAAAACTCGATCTGCATGAGCATGATTTTGTATATGTAGAAAAAGGCGGCGAAATTATTCCTAAAATCGTTGGCGTAAATAAGGAAAAAAGAAAAGCCGAAAGCAAAGAAATAGAATATATTAAACACTGCCCTGAATGCGGAACAGAGTTGATAAAAATTGAAGATCAGGCGATCCACTTTTGTCCGAATGATTTGCACTGTCCGCCACAGGTTGTTGGAAGAATGATTCATTATGTATCCAGAAAAGCATTAAATATTGAAAATCTGGGAAGCGAAACCATCGAACAGCTTTACAGGGAAAAATTAATTGAAAACCCTGCCGACTTTTATGTTTTAACCAAAGAACAGCTCCTTCCTTTGGAAAGAATGGCGGAAAAATCTGCCCAGAATATTATTTCGGGTATTGAAAAATCTAAGGAAATTCCATTTGAAAAAGTACTGTACGGAATTGGCATAAAGCACGTCGGAGAAACGGTTGCCAAGAAATTAGTCAAAAATTTCCAAACCATAGAAGAACTTAAAAACGCTACGGTAGAAGAACTTTGCCAGGTTGAGGATATCGGAACGAAAATCGCTGTCAGCATCCTGGAGTTTTTCGCCAATCCGGAAAATGTTCTGATGCTGGAAAGATTAAAATCTTATGGAGTACAGTTAGAAAAAGGAGAAAGCACCAATGAAGTTTTATCGAACGTCCTGGCAGGAAAAACTTTTCTTTTCACAGGTAAGCTATCGTTGTTTACAAGAGAGGCAGCTGAGGAAATGGTAGAAAAGCATGGTGGGAAGAATATTTCCGCAGTTTCTAAGAATTTAAATTACCTCGTCGTGGGTGAAAAAGCAGGTAGCAAACTGAAAAAAGCACAGGATATCGGAACGATCGCGATCCTTGATGAACAGCAGTTTCTGGATTTGATAGAAAAGTAGTGATATTCTAAAATATTTAACATAATAAGCCATTGAGATTCTTTCTTAATGGCTTATTTTTGCACGAAATTTAAATAATAACCATGAGAAAAATCTACTTGATAATTTCCTTTATTATGTTTGCTGTGTTTCAGGCACAGATTGTAAATATTCCTGATCCTGTTTTCAAAGCCAAACTTATTTCTTCTACAACAACCAATGGTATTGTAAGCAATAACTCTGGAGCCAGTATTAAACTTGATGCGAATGATGATGGTGAAGTTCAGATTTCCGAGGCATTAGCTGCTTCTAAAATTGATATTTATAACAGTGCAATTACAGATCTTACGGGAATCAATTCTTTTACGAATCTAAAAACATTATATATCGGTAATAATAATCTTACTTCTATATCGCTAAATCTACCCATTTTAGAAGTTTTAAGCTTTGGAAATTCCGGTCTGAGCACTGTAGACATTATGTCGTGCCCGAATCTTGTAGTGGTAGATGCAGATTATTTCAATGCTACATTTTCTTTGAACAGCAATACGGTAACACATCTTACGGTTGGGGGTGATAACCTTCAGACAATTAATTTACAAGGACTTACCGCATTAAAACAAATAAATGCAAGCGGGCCGGCTTTAGAAACGATAAACGGACCTAATATGCCGACTCTGGAAGAAGCATACATTAGCTATTCTCCCATGCTTTCCCAAATCAATTTCAGTGGATCTTCCAATTTCCAAAAACTGGATGTTCATAATACAGGTTTATCCAACTTGAATCTCACCAACTATTCAGGTCTTATTTTTCTGAACTGCTCCAATAATACATTTACAAATGTCGTTTTGGATGGATGTACTTCGCTTTCGAATATCAGTTTAGAAAACAACAACATATCAACCATAAGCATGAATGGCGTCAATGCGATCGGAAGTGTTAATCTTAGCAATAACCAGCTGACGTCAATCTCATTTTCTAATCTTCCAAGTCTAGGATATCTGGATCTGAGAAATAATAGCCTTTCAAATATTATATTAAATAATCTTCCGAATCTTTGGTATCTGTATGTAACCACCAATCAGCTTACTTCTTTAAACCTGTCCACCGCAACGAAAATAAAATCATTGCTTTGTTCTTACAACCAGCTTTCGAATATAGACGTAAGTATGCTTGCCGATCTCACGAATATTGAATGTTCTGGAAACAAGATTATTCAGCTTGATTTATCAAATAACAAATTATTGCAGAATATAAAATGTAATTATAATCCGGACCTTGAACAGGTATTTATTAAAAATCAAACGGTTCAGCCTTCCAATGTAAATTTTATTTTTCCCAATCCAAGCTTAAAATATATTTGCTGCGATCCCGCTGAGGTTACCGATTACACGAATCATGCTTCAATGTATAATCCTGGCGGCAATACTGTTGTCAACAGTGACTGCTATTTTATTGCGAATGCCAACCATTCTGTTCAGGGAAATACAAAATATGACATCAACAATAATGGATGTGACACCACAGACCCGAATAGAGCCTTTCAGAAATTTTCCATAGTAAACAGTTCTGCTTCAGGTACTTTTATAGCAGGCAGTTCAGGTAGTTTTTCAATCCCTGTACCGATAGGATCAACCGTTATAACTCCGGTTATTGAAAATCCTGGTTATTTTAATTTTTCGCCGGCAAGTTTTACCGCAAATATTACCACTTCAACGAACAATTTAGCTCAAAATTTCTGTATTACGGCAAACGGAAACCACAATGATCTCGAAACGTCAATCATTCCGGTTACTGCAGCAGCACCAGGCTTTAATGCAAAATATAAAATTATTTATAAAAACAAAGGCACCAGCGCACAATCGGGAACGGTTTCATTCAGCTATAATGATAATCTTACGGATTACTTAAGCTCAACGGTCTCCCCAAATTCCGTTTCAGCCAATTTATTAAACTGGAATTTTACAAATCTTCTTCCTTTTGAGACAAGGGAAATTACCGTGACTTTAAAATTAAACACTCCGACACAGACTCCGGCTTTGAACGGCGGCGATGTACTTCACTATACAGCCCAGGTGAACGGAGCAACTGACGAGATGCCTTCAGATAATTCTTTCACACTCAACCAAACTGTTGTAAACTCTTTCGACCCGAATGATAAAACATGTTTAGAGGGAACAACAATTACCCAGGCAAAAGTAGGAGATTATGTACATTACCTGATCCGTTTTGAAAATACAGGAACGGCAAATGCACAGAATATTGTCGTAAAAGATGATATAGACGCTTCCAAATATGACCTGTCAAGTTTAGTATCCCTGGCTGGAAGCCACGATTTCGTGACAAGAATTACGGGAAACACCGTAGAATTTATCTTTGAAAATATTCAGCTTCCTTTTGATGATGCCAATAATGACGGATATGTTTCATTTAAAATCAAAACAAAATCGACATTGAATATCGGTGACAGTTTTAGCAACAAAGCGGGAATCTACTTTGATTATAATGCTCCGATTATTACCAACAACTTTACGACAACTGTTCAGAACACTTTGTCTGCTTTAGAAACCAACAAAGAAAACAATACCGTTTCCATCTATCCGAATCCGGTAAAAGATGTTTTAAACATTCAGTCAAAAAATGAAATTACAAAAGCTGAAATCTTCGATGCAGCCGGAAGAATTTTAATTTCAACTTCTGCAAAAGGAAATTCAATCAATGTTTCCGAACTTTCAAAAGGAAATTATATCATCAGATTATCTACAAAAGATAAAACATTTATTCATAAATTTATCAAGAATTAATGTCAAAATAATTAGTAAAAGGCTGTCCGTTCGGGCAGTCTTTTTTGTTTGTAATCTGAATCATAACAATGAAAATATTTTTTGTTGTAAATTTATTCTAAGAAGTTAAAAATTTAAATATGGAATTTTTAAAAGATCACTCTATTCAAAATGAATTGCTGCTGATTTTCATATCGGTTATTCTGGGATTGCTGATTGGTGCGGAGCGCGAATACAGGAATAAATCGGCAGGACTGCGTACCTTTATTCTGATCTGCTTCGGATCCAGTCTTTTCACAATTCTTTCCATAAAAATCGGGGTAGATGATCCCGACCGTATTGCAGCCAATATTATCACAGGAATCGGTTTTCTGGGAGCCGGCGTTATTTTTAAAGGTGATAATAAAATAGACGGAATCACTACCGCAACTACCATATGGGCAACAGCTTCGATCGGAATGGCGATCGGCTCGGGGTACGTCTACCTGGCCTTTTTGGGTACGGTCTTAGTATTGTTGGTATTAAGTTCCCTGAATCATTTTGAAAAACTGATTGACAGAGAACATAAAATAAGGGAATACAAAATTGCTGTTGTCAACTATCATGATGTTGGTTACTGCGAAGAGCTTTTCAGAAAACATCGCCTGAAATATGCCATTTCAAAGCAGCAGTACACACAGGGAAATCTCGCTACTTCATGGATTATCACGGGTAAAAACATCAACCATGAAGCGTTAATGAAAAGCCTGATGGAAGATGAGCGCATTATTGCTTACCAGTTTTAGGCAATCCTAATTTATTTTTTTCTTTAAACCAAAGCATTCAGCGAAAATATTTCACAGCTGATCTATGATCCATTCAGTACAAAAAGTAGATTACGTTTTGTAACAATCTCATTTTCAAAATTAAAAAACCGACATACCCAAAAATGCCAAACTCGTAATTTCTTCGTAAATTGGAGCAAAATTTTGATTATGACAAAAAAGATACTCTTATCCGTATTTCTTTTGCCGGCTGTAATGACGTTTGCACAGCAATACGGGGGAATGTGGATACCGACAGAGCTGAATGAAAAGGAAATGAAAGATCTGGGAATGAAAATCTCTGCCAAAGAGATCTTCAATCCTCAAAAAGCAAGCATTAAGGATGCAGTAGTACAGTTCAATGGCGGCTGTACTGCGGAAATCATTTCTCCCAAAGGTTTATTACTGACCAATCACCATTGTGGTTACGGGCAGATCCAGGCACATTCAACCGTTCAGAATGATCTTTTATCAAACGGATTCTGGGCCAAAAATACCGATGGTGAACTTCCGAATCCGGGTGTAACTGTCGATTTTATTGTTGACATAAAAGAAGTTACCAATCAGATCCTACAAGGTACAGACAATCTTACGGAGCCCGTGCTTTCCAAGCAGATCGCCAAAAATATTGAGATTTATAAAAACTCACAGAAGATCGAGCCGTACCAGTCGATTTCCGTAAAACCGATGTATTATGGAAATAAATTTTACGCCTATACCATCGAAACCTACAAAGATATCCGTCTGGTAGGAGCTCCGCCACAAAGCATCGGAAAATTCGGCTCCGATACCGACAACTGGGTTTGGCCAAGACACACCGGAGATTTCTCCATGTTCAGGATTTATGCCGATAAAAACAACAAACCGGCAGAATACTCCAAAGACAATGTGCCATATGTTCCAAAGCATTTCCTTCCAGTTTCCATTAAAGATAAAAATGAAAATGATTTCACATTCGTTTTCGGATTTCCTGGAAGAACCACGGAATATCTTCCTGCCATTGCGGTTGAAAAAATCATGAAAGAAATTGATCCTGCAAGAATTGCAGTGAGAGATGTAGCGTTAAAAACATTAGATGAAAAAATGCGTACCGATGATGCCACACGGATTCAATATGCTTCAAAATATGCTTCAGTAGCGAATTACTGGAAAAAATGGATCGGCGAAGTGGAAGGTTTAAAAAAATCTAATGCTGTAGAGAAAAAAGTGATGTATGAAGGTTCTTTAGTGGCTAAAAATCCTGAAATCAAAACGACTTTAGATCAACTAAACAAACTTTATAATGATCAGGCTCCGTTTGCTTTAAATAATGCGTATTATTCTGAAACCATCAGAAATGCAGAGACTTTGATGCTCGCCAACCTGTATTACAATTATATCACTTCAGTAGAAACAGGCAGAATGGATGAAAAGGGGACAACTGCCTTTAAAAAGAAAATCACCTCTTTCTACAAAGATTATAATGCCGAACTCGACGCAAAAGTAACGGCAAAATTACTGGCTTTATACGCTAATAAAACAGATGCCCGATTCTTACCTGCAGGATTTGAAAAGTATAAAAACGAGGCTCAAAACATCCCGACGATCGAAGACGCTTCTAAAAATTCCATTATTACAGGAAGAAGTGAAGTAAATGGCGCTTCTTTAAGCAAAGACATTGAAAAAGCTTTCTCTAATCAGGATAAATTGATCAAGACCCTGAAAAAAGATCCTGTTTTCCAGATTTATACGGCTATGAGAGATACGTATATGACGAAGGCTGATCCCCAGTTTACTTCTCTTCAGACCAAAATTGATGCGCTGCAAAAGACCTATATGGCCCAGCAGATGGCTACGGATAAAGACCGAAAATTCTTCCCGGATGCCAATTCTACATTGCGTGTTACCTATGGAAAAGTGAAAGGTTCTTCACCAAGAGATGCCGTTTCTTACAGCTATCAGACGCATCTTGCCGGAGTAATGGAAAAATACGTTCCGGGAGACTATGAATTTGATGTTCCTAAAAAACTGATTGACCTTTATACCAAAAAAGATTTCGGTCCATATAAGGATAAAACAGGTGATGTACCGGTAGGATTTACAGCCACCAACCACACAACAGGAGGAAACTCCGGAAGTCCAGCTCTGGACGCCAACGGAAATCTTGTCGGACTAAACTTCGACAGACAGTGGGAAGGAACGATGAGTGACATTAATTACGATCCGCGTTTCAGCAGAAATATCATGGTGGATACAAAATATATCCTCTTCATCATTGATAAATTTGCCGATTCAAAATGGCTTATTAATGAAATGAAAATCGTGAAATAGTTTTAATCAAAACAATAATAAACCCCGAAAATTTACTTCGGGGTTATTTTTTAACTCTTTAGAGGTTCTAAAAACGTCTTTGGATTAATGTCCGAAAATATCTTTCAAACTGACTTCTTTAAAATCTCCAATCTTGTTCACAGCCTCCCTATTGAGATTTTCTTTCTTACCAATAATGGCAGTATTAAAATGTACTGATTTAATATAATT
Source organism: Chryseobacterium sp. 27AL (assembly GCF_057815395.1). Lineage (NCBI taxonomy): Bacteria > Pseudomonadati > Bacteroidota > Flavobacteriia > Flavobacteriales > Weeksellaceae > Chryseobacterium > Chryseobacterium sp. 27AL. The sequence continues at coordinate 18,852 of NZ_JBYRIW010000016.1, forward strand.
GTTATAAAAGTCCTTCAGATCTTCAAACTTCAGGCTTTCGATCTGCTGATAAATATCTTTTCTGAAATCATAATCAATATTCAGTTTTTTAAGCCTTAACGTATTAAAGAAAATATTCGTCCTGGTAATCCTTGTGGAAGCAATCTGCTTCAACGCTGCATTTCTCGCGTTTTCAAACTGTGCCGGAACTTCAGGAAGCTCAGCCATCAGCTCGGTCATGGTATCTACTGCAATCTGTAGTTTATCCGGCTGGGTACCGATATACGTTGTGATATAATCCGGATGATTCAGTTCCGAATTGGCAGCATAAGAAACATACGCGGAATAAGCAAGGCTCTTGCTTTCACGAATCTCCTGGAAAACAATAGACGACAATCCTCTGCCGAAATATTCATTAAACACATTGATCTTTCCGAAGTTTGCAGTATCGACCATTTGCCCCTTCCCTACACGGCTCATTTCCATCTGTACCATGTCGTAGCTTGTAAAATAAACATTTCCGGTGGTTTCGGGTTCGGGATAAATTTTAGGTTCCGGGATAACTATACTTTCCGTCTCAATATATTTTCCGATATAGCCTTTAAAAACTTCAACATCTCTTCCATAGAAAAATATCTGGTACGGAAAATGGAAAAGTTTTTTAATTCTTTCCGTAAAGACCTCAACATTACTGCTTTCAAGCTCTTCTTTTGAGATGACATCCGTGAATCTGGAAAACTCGCTAAGCTTGGTATAATTCGTTAAAGCTGTCATGATGCGGGCCTTATCTTTCTTTACGGCCGCACGGTTTTCAAGCATGGTTTCCACAAACTGTTCATAGATTTCCTGATCAGGTTTTACCTCCTTCATCCAATGCTGCAAAAGCTCAATACCTTTAGGGATATTTTCTTCAAGACCGTTCAGTGAAATCGTAAGCTGATCGTTTGTTGTTTTAAAATCATTTGTGATTCCGATTTTAAAAAACTCTTTTTTCAGATCATCCGGTGAAAACTTTTCTGTTCCCAAATATTGAAGAATCTGTGTAGAAGTCCCGAGGTCACGGTCATGATCACTTCCGAAAGGAAAGATAAAGTGTACCTGCGCAATATCATTGTATCTGTTTTTGACGAAGCTCAGCTTTTTACCTTTGACCACATCCGTAAGAATTTCTTTATCATAATCGATAAATTCCGGCTGAATATCTTCTGTTTTTTCTGCCAAAATCTGCTTGAGAAATTCAGACTGAGCCTCACGATTAATCTTTACCGGAGTAATTCCGGGGTTTTCAACGCGGATCAGTTTATCATTAATTCCTTTCTCTTTATTTATGATCACATAATTCTCTTTAAAAAACTCGTTGGCAAAACTGATAACATCTTCCTTGGTAAATTTCGCATATTCGTCCATTTCATTCAGCTCCTGCTCCCAGGTTCTGCCTTTGATGTATGTGTCGTACAGGTTGGTAGCCAGCCCGTCAGCTGTTTCCAGCGCTTTCATTCTTTGAATTTTAAAATCATTAATGATCGCCGTCAGCATCCAGTCCGGAAAATCTCCTTTTTTTACCAGCTCAATCTGCCCGAGTACCAGGTCTTTTGCTTCTTCTAAAGTCTGTGTTTCCTTCGGAACAGCCACAATAGAAAAATAGCCATACTGTTTCAAGCCTATGGAATAAGCCTGTGCCCATAGCAATTTTTGGGTCTGATTGATATTTAAATCCAATAATCCTGCTTCTCCCCTGTTGCTTAAAATATTGGCGACGATATCAGCAAGCATCACTTCTCTTGTTCCGTAGCTATCCGTTCTCCACGCCAGCTGAACTCTTGGGGTTGTCGGACTTTTAACAGTTCTTTCAACAATGCCTGAAATAGGTTGTTCGATAACTGGCGTTTTTTTCGGCAGCTCTCTGTAAGAAATGGCTCCGAAATACTGATCAATGAGCCTGATGGTTTCATCAAAATCAAGATCTCCAACCATCACCATTGCATAATTATTCGGAACGTAATATTCGTCAAAATAAGTATGAATCGCTTTCATAGAAGGATTCTTCAGGTGTTCCGCCTTTCCTAAAGTAGTTTGCTGACCGTTAGGATGATTCGGAAAAAGAGCATCCATCAGCTCATACTGAACCAATCTGGAATCATTATCCTGCGCCCTGTTGAATTCTTCATACACTGATTCCAGCTCCGTATGAAAAAGCCTTAACACCAATTCTGAAAATCTTTCCTTTTCAATTTTCAGCCATTTTTCCAGCTCATTGTTGGGAATATTATTTTTGTAAACTGTCTCATCAAACCATGTGTGGGCATTGGTACCTGTAGCTCCCAATGAAGAAATAGCTTTGTCATACTCATTGGCAATGGCGTATTGACTTGCTTCCTGTGAAAGCTCATCTATTTTACGGTAAATGACTTTCTTCTTTTCAGGATCAGACTCAGCCTTATGTTCTTCGTACAGATCCGAAATTTGATTTAGCAATGCACTTTCCTTTTCCCAATTCTGCGTACCGAGCTTTGAGGTTCCTTTAAACATCATATGTTCAAGATAATGTGCCAGGCCCGTATTGTCGGAAGGATCATTATTGCTCCCGGTCCTTACCGGAATATAGGTCTGAATCCTGGGAGCATCAAAATTCTGGGCTAGAAAAACTTTTAAACCATTTTTCAAAGTGTAGATTCTTACCCCGTTTTCATCATTGGAGACCGTAATGTATTCGTAATTTTTATCTTTATGAATTGTTTCGCTGTATTTTTTTTCTGCCATATCAATCATTTTCATTCTAAAACCAGAATGCCGTACAAATGTAAGCAATACAAAAAGAACTCTATGTGTTTTGTCAAGATTCGCTGAGGTTGAGTCTGTTTAGCTTTTTATAACCACAAAAGTCACAAAAGATTTAGGTTAAAACTTTGCGCATATTTTAGAACAAAATCAAAGATTTTCATTGAGTGCCAGAATATGCGTCTCGCTTGTCATTCCCGCAGGGAATCCAGACGTGAATCTTTCCATGCGAATCTCTAATATTATGTTGAGATTCCCTTCGGGAAGGACAAACATTGTGTTTGATTCTTTGTAATTGTATTATATCCCTGGGTTCATGGTTAGAACACAGAAATAAAATCAAAGATTTTCATAGGGAGTGCCAGATATGCGTCTCGCTTGTCATTCCCGCAGGGAATCCAGACGTGAATCTTTCCATGCGAATATCTAATACTACGTTGAGATTCCCTTCGGGAATGACAAACATGGTGTTTGATTCTTTGTAAATGTACTTATATCCCTGGGTTCATGGTTAGAACACAGAAATAAAATCAAAGATTTTCATGAAGAGTGCCAGAATATGCGTCTCGCTTGTCATTCCTGCAGGAAATCAAGACGTGAATCTTTCCATGCGAATCTCTAATACTACGTTGAGATTCCCTTCGGGAATGACAAACATGGTGTTTGATTCTTTGTAAATGTACTTATATCCCTGGGTTCATGGTTAGAACACAGAAATAAAATCAAAGATTTTCATAGGGAGTGCCAGAATATGGGTCTCGATTGTCATTCCCGCAGGGAATCCAGACGTGAATCTTTCCATGCGAATCTCTAATACTACGTTGAGATTCCCTTCGGGAAGGACAAACATGGTGTTTGATTCTTTATAATTGTATTATATCCCTGGGTTCATGGTGAGAACACAGAAATAAAATCAAAGATTTTCATAGGGAGTGCCGGATATGCGTCTCGATTGTCATTCCTGCAGGGGAATCCAGACGTGAATCTTTCCATGCGAATCTCTAATACTATGTTGAGATTCCCTTCGGGAAGGACAAACATTGTGTTTGATTCTTTGCCAATGTATTTAAATCATTGCGCTGTAATTATCTTTTGTGACTTTTGTGGTTAATTCTGAAATCATCGCGCCAAAAAAGACTCAAAGTTGAACCTTCATGACTCAACAACCAGGCAAAAAGAGTGGATTTCGAGTATAAAAGACTCAACGACGAGGTAAAAAGACTCAAAAACCAGTTTAAAACACTCAACGATCACTCAAAAGAGTGGATTTTGAGTATAAAAGACTCAACAACGAGGTAAAAAGACTCAAAAACCAGTTTAAAAGACTCAACGACCAGGCAAAAAGGCTCAACGACGAATCTAAAAGGCTCAACAACCAGTCTAAAAGGTTCAAATTTGAGGCAAAAAGGGTGGTTTTCAATTATTGAAACATCAAATTGCATTCATTAATATCTCTGGTTAATCATTCCCATATTTCAATATAAAAAGAACACTTTTTCTTATATTTGTTCCTTATGGACAATATAGACGCAACTCAAGATAAAAGATTATTTCTCATTGATGCTTATGCAATGATTTTCAGAGGATATTATGCTCTGATCAGAAATCCCAGGCTTACCAGCAAAGGGCTTGATACTTCTGCCATTTTCGGATTTACCAATTCCCTGATCGAGCTGATCAGAAGGGAAAGACCTACGCATCTTGCCGTCGTTTTCGATGTGGGTGAAGCCAGCATCAGAACGGGAGATTTTTCAGAATATAAAGCCAACAGAAGCGAAACGCCGGAAGCCATTCAGAATGCCATTCCGTATATTCACAGAATTTTGCAGGCCATGCATATTCCTATTTTAGGAGTTCCGGGATATGAAGCAGATGACGTGATCGGAACCATTGCCTGTAAGGCAGAAAAAGAAGGTTATACCACATTCATGGTAACTCCTGATAAGGATTTTGCACAGCTTGTTACCGATAAGATCAAAATTTATAAGCCGGGCTTAAAAGGTGGGGACATTGAGATTTTAGGCGTAGAAGAAGTTAAGGCCAAATATGAAATTGAAGATCCCAAACAGGTCATTGATTTCCTGGCCATGATGGGTGACTCCGTAGATAATATTCCCGGGCTTGAAGGGGTGGGCGAAAAAACAGCCATGAAATTCCTGAAAGAATTCGGAAACATTGAAACGCTTTTAGCCAACACAGACAAACTGAAAGGCAAGCTTAAAGAAAAAGTAGAAGCTTCGGCAGAGCGTGGAATTTTATCTAAAAAGCTGGCCACCATTATCTGTGATGCCCCTATTGAATTCCACCAGGAACAGTATGATCTGGAGACTCCCGATTTTGAAAAAGTAAAAGAGGTTTTTGACGAAATAGAATTCAGAAGGCTCTATGAAAATCTTTACCGTGCTTTTGCAACCACGTCTCCGGGACCTGTTGTAATTGCCGAGGTAGATATTACCATTGCGGAAACGCCACAGCAGAAAGTCGCACAGGCAGTGGGACAGCTGGATCTTTTTGCGACGTACGAAGAACTGGATCAGGCAACTTCCACAAAATCTACCATTGAACAGAATGATCATCTGTATCAGTTTATTGATAACCCTAAAGCTCAGAAGATTCTTGTCCAAAATCTCCTGAAGCAAAAAGTCGTGTGCTTCGATACGGAAACGACCTCTCTAAATGAATTGGAAGCCGAGCTTGTGGGAATGAGTTTCAGCTATAAAAAAGGACTGGCTTACTACATCCCTTTATCGGAAGATCAGGGTGAAGTATTGCAGACTCTGGAAATTTTCAGACCTTTTTTCGAAAAAGAAGATCTCATCAAAGTAGCGCACAATTTGAAGTTTGACTATAAAATCCTCCGAAGATATAATATTACGGTAAAAGGCGCTATGTTCGACACGATGATCGCCCATTATCTTTTAAATCCTGACGGCAGACACGGAATGGATTATCTTTCTGAAATGTACCTGGGCTACAAACCCGTTTCCATTGAAACCATCATCGGAAAAAAAGGTAAAAAACAGGGAAATTTCAGGGATGCAGATCTCAGGACTCAAACTGACTATGCGGCAGAAGATGCTGACGTAACCTTCCAGCTGTATGAGCTTTTTGCCCCACAATTGAAAAAAGAAAACTTAGAAGACCTGTTCTTCAGTATCGAAATGCCTTTAATGGAAGTTTTGGCTAAAATGGAACTGGCCGGAATTTCTCTTGATGAAAAATGGCTTGCCCAGGAAAGCATTGATCTGGAAAATGATCTGAAGCAGCTTGAAGCAAAAATTTTCGAACTTTCTGGAGAAGAATTTAACGTCAATTCACCCAAGCAGCTTGGAGATATTCTTTTCGAAAAACTGCAGCTCGATCCGAAAGCCAAGAAAACCAAAACCGGACAATATGCCACTTCGGAAGATATCCTTCAAAAACTGGCGTCCAAACATGAAATCATCCAGCATATTCTTGAATACAGAACTTATCAGAAATTAAAATCAACCTATGTGGATGCATTGCCGTCACAGATTGAAAAAACAGACAATCGTGTTCACACCAATTTCTCACAGACCACTGCAGCCACTGGTCGTCTGGCAAGTGTAAATCCGAACCTTCAGAACATTCCGATCAGGACATTGAGAGGTCAGCAGATCCGTGGAGCATTTGTTGCCGGAGAAGGTAAAAAGATCATTTCTGCCGATTATTCACAGATCGAACTGCGTCTGATCGCTGAAATTTCCGGGGAAGATAATATGATCAAGGCTTTCCAGAACGGAGAAGATATCCACGCTTCTACAGCGGCGAGATTATTTGATATTCCACTTGAAGAGGTTTCAAAAATCCAGCGAAGCCAGGCCAAAACCGTAAACTTCGGAATTTTATACGGACAGGGAGCATTTGCCCTCGCCGAGCAGACCGGATTATCCAGAAGTGAAGCTAAACAGATGATCGACGCCTATTACGCTACTTATCCGAAACTGAAGGAATACATGGCAGAGCAGGTGAAAAGAGCCCGGGAAATCGGTTATGTGGAAACCATTCTGGGAAGAAAACGTCACTTAAAAGATATTAATTCCAATAATTTTGTCGTGCGTGGTCACGCCGAAAGAAATGCGGTGAACGCCCCAATTCAGGGAAGTGCCGCTGATGTGGTGAAAATGGCGATGATTAAAATTCAAAAAGAGTTGGAAAAGGAAAAGCTACAAACCAGAATGCTGTTGCAGGTACATGACGAATTGGTTTTTGAATCGCCGGTTGATGAAATTGAAGTTGCCACCAACATCATTAAAATGGAAATGGAAAATGCGATTGAGACGCAGGTTCCGTTGCTGGTAGAAGTGGGTGTTGGTAATAACTGGCTGGAAGCGCATTAATTATAAATTTAAATATAAAAACTTCCACGATTTGTGGAAGTTTTTGATATTTATCTATTGCCTATATTTGGTATTGTTACCTTTTTTAAATTATCAGTTTCCTTATTCATTTTTTCTTTCCAGCCTTTTCCATTTCTTTTTTCAAGGTAAGGTTTTACGATCTCTTCATATTTCTTTTGCCCTTCCCTATCAATGGCATCAATGGTACAGCCTGTATTTTCATAATTTATTCCAAATTTTTTTCGGATGCTGTCAATTTTATCAAGTGTTTCAGCATCGTATTCCGGAATAGAAAATCCGCCCGAAAATCGATAGGTAACGTTGTCTTTTTTTATATCTTCCTTCGCCTGTTGAATGTATTTTATTTTCAATTTCATTAATTGCTTTTCGGGTTGAAATATAAGAGTCAACAGTAGCATAAAGAAAATAACCCAGTAGTAAACCACAAAGTATTGTATACACCAGAAGAAATTTGCTGACCGCATTAAAATTTTTAATTTTCAAAGTACTGATCATCCAAGAAATCAAAGCCAAGAATAGCAGAGCAATACCGAGATAGTGGATTTCGCAATCCTTTACAATCTGAAAAAAATTAAAGTTTAAAGGGTAATTGAGGATATAATACCCGAAAATGTATACTACAATAACTATTACTAAAACAGCAATATTTACAATTAATAATTTTCTGGATATATTTTTATGCACAATATTCAAATTTAATGCTTATCAATAAGGATAATTATAATTTATTTTTTTCAGTTTTTCGGTAAGATTGGTCGCAAGAGCTTCATTAATCAGATTCCATTCTTTATGATTTGTCAGTGTGAAATCTTTATAAATTTTTAAAAATTCGATAAGATCTTCTTTAAAAAGGCGAAAACCTTCGTAATTACCTCTAAGATCATACATTGAAATTTCTGAAAATCCATACAGCAGAAACTGCTCATCATTCGTCAGCTTCTCTTCATAAGAAATTTCGTAGATAACTTTAAGTGCTTTTTTAAATTCCAGGGATGCTGTTAACGAATGGTAAAGGATTCCAAGCATTGCCCGGCAAACTATTTCCAAATCGGCATGTTGAGAATTCTTGTCTAAAATTACAATCAGATCATGAGTATTTTTAGTAATAGAAATTTCAATAAATTCATATTCAGATAGATTCTCTGAAGCTAGAATTTCATCTGCCCAATCTGTAATATCAGCATTCGTAATAATTCCGAATTTTCTAAGTTCTGCAAAAACTTTTAACAGATTTTCGTAATTTCTTATCTGTGCTTTCATAAGTTTCAGACACTAAATTCAATTCCGCCCACATACGTCAGCGAAAAAAAATCATTTTCGACAGAAACAGGTTTCGGAACCTGACCTTTATTCAGAAAAATGATGGCATTAACTTCAAATTTCAAATTGATCTCATTGAGTCTGTTGACCAGAATTGGCAACCATTGCTCGGCAAAAGAATATTCTGCAAATTTTTCATAGATCGTTCTGTTGCCACCCTCAAAACCATATTCTACGAAATCGTGATCGAGCCAGACCGTATCCTGTGATTCCGCAAATTTTGAAATATGGATATCATCAGATTCTTCAAGAAGATAATAGTTTTCATCTTCCTCCACAAAATCATAAAAATCGTCTTCACTGTTGAAATTTCCTACCCAAAAATCTAATGTATCTGTATTCATTACTAACTCTTAATTTAAAGCGCCAAAGTTATGATAATATTAAAGAAGTATCAGAATCTTGGTACTCTTTTTCCCGATTCACTTTCCTCAATTGTCTTCTCCAATCTTGAAATTCTTGTCTTTTCCTGTTTTGCGCTCATAATCCAGTGCAGCATAGCTTTTTTATATGACGGAGCCTGATTGTTAAAAAATTCCCATGCTTTTTTATTTCTCCTGAACTGTTTTTCAAATTCCGGACTCAATGTAGCGGTTTCATTTTCATGGGAGTAAATTGCCGATCTTTCTTCTTTTCTAAGTTCAAAAGCTTTCTGACCCGCTTCGGTCATAAGCCCGGCATCTGTCAGTTCCTCCATCTTTTTTATATTCACGGCACTCCAGATGCTTGTTGATTTTCTTGGAGTAAACCGGATGCTGTAGCTTTCTTCATCAATTGATCTTCTCACACCGTCAATCCAGCCGAAGCATAAAGCCTGATCTACGGATTCAGACCAGGTCATAGACGGTTTTCCGGATCCGACTTTGTAAAAGCCTACCAGCAGTTCTTTTGCTGTCTGATGGTTTTTTTGAAGCCATTGGCGGAATTCCTGTGGTGTGGGGAAGAAAGTTGGTTTCATTTTGAATTCGATTAATATTTTACTGACTCCAGTGATCTTTTTATTCGAGAAAGAAAAAATCATCAATTGTTTCCCCTTTTAAATTTGTCTGTAATTTATAATATCCAATGGGTAATAAGCTTTCATTAGTATAGAGACTTATTTTTGTATCAATCGTCGGAGGAAAAAATGAATGAAGAATTTTAAACTCATATCCATCAAATACCATGTGGATTTTGTTTAAATCATATCCATCTAAATCTTCATTAAGATTATTTTGAAAAATTTCTTCTAGGCCATTAAATGCTCTTTGCTTTAAGTTAAATTTTTCGCAGATTTCAGCTAAATATAAGTGTAGGTCGGCTATCATCCTTATTTTACAGATATCAAAATTAATCATTTGACTTGAATAATAGATCAATTATTCTTATTGGTCAATTCAATTTTGTGAGAAAGAAGGATCTTTTTTATATTAATAAGCTGGCTCATACCTTCTTCCATCCCAAACTGAAAGAACAATCAATTCAGAATCGGAAAATTCGTAAAAGACTAAATAATTACGAACAATTTTAACTCTTACATTTGCAGCATTTGTTTTTCTTCCTAGGGTTGGGTTTTCAGAGAGTAATTGAAGAGCATCCGTAATTAGCTTATTAAGCTTTATGCTGAATGTTTTAGACTTGTTTCTGGATATCCAGTATTCAAGGACTTCTTTTCTTTCGATTTGAGCCTTCAGGGTCCAGATTATTTTTCTTTTAGCCATTGTTCAATATCCTGATTGGCTTGTTCGTCGGTAAGAAATGCAGAACTCTTATATTCCTGTTGGGCTTCTGCAATTCTGTCTTTTTGAGAATCGGTAAGAATATATTCACCAGTATCCAATTCAAAATCTAAAAGCTTTTGAATCTCCTCAACAATCCTTTGTTCTTTCAGTTGAGTAATTCTTTGGATTAAATTAATTTTTAAATCTGATGCATTCATCCTTTTGAATTTTATATTCAAATGTAAAGAATTTTCTCTAAACCAACGGCAGCAAAAAATAAAAACTACTCCCCTGATTCAGCGAGCTTTTCACGCCGATTTCACCGTGTTGCTTTTCAATAAAATTTTTAGAAATGGCCAATCCGAGGCCTGTACCGTTCTGATGCTCGCCCGGAACTTGGAAATAGCGGTCGAAGATCTGACGGTGGTACTTTTCATCAATGCCTTTCCCGCTATCGGTAACGCAGAATTTTACGGATGTTTCATATTTTTCCACCTTTACGGAAATGCTTTCATCCTGAAAAGAATGCTTAATGGCATTACTTAGGAAATTATTCATTACCCAAACGGTTTTATCAAAATCGGCTGCCACAAAATCAGAATCTTCAATTTCAAACTGGGTTTTAATGGAAATATTCTTCTGCTCTGCAAGTTTTTCCACATTTTTTATCGCAGTCTGAACCATCTCTTTCGGAGAACAACGTTCGATATTTAATCTGATATTTCCCGTTTCAACCTGTGATAAATTCAAAAGTTCTGCGGTAATATTCAGAAGGCGCTGTCCGTCTTCATTGATCCCGTTCAACAGCTCTTTCTGCAGGTCATTCAATTCTCCGAACTTCTGATTTTCCAACAGCTGAACGCCCATTTTAATGGCTGAAATAGGGGTTTTCAATTCATGAGAAATGGTCGCAATAAAATTCGTTTTGGCAAAATCCAGCTCTTTAAAAGGTGTAATATTTCGGAGAAGAATCACTCTTCCAATGTACTTTTTCTCTTTCTCGCCCGTTTTTACAATATTGATGGGAATGACTTCCTGTTCAAAATAATTCTCTTTATGACCGGAAACAATTTTGATGGGATCTTTTTGAGGATGATCTATATTTTTTAGCAGTTCCCTGATCAGATCGTTGTTTACCGCCACTTCATGGACGGTTTTCCCGATAATTTCTTCTTTGTTTAAATCCGTAATCTTTAAAGCTTCATCATTAATCATGTAGATGAAATGATTTTCGTCAAGACCAATAACTGCATCGTGCATATTATTCACAAGCGTTTCAATGCGCTTTTTATCCATCAGCTGTTTAGACAGCGTACTGCTTTCATATTCCTGAAGTTTTTCAGCCATGACATTAAATGATTCCGCAAGATCATTGAATTCCTCGCTTCCTTTGAAGTGAACTCTTTCACTGTAATTTTTATTGGCAATCTGCCGGATACTGAAGGTAAGCTGACTAATCGGTTCCGCAATGGTCTGAGGAAGATTAAATAAAAGCACAAAAGCAATCAAAAAGCAGACGGTACCCAGGCTGACGATCCAGAATGTAGCATTTTCTGCGGTAATGATGGCCATATCACTTTTCCTTTCAATCCCTTTCATATTGAGGGTCATGATCTTTACGAGATCCTCGCGGATGAGTTTCTCTTTTTCAGGATCTGGATGATTCAGGTAGTTGTTAAAATGCACGTTCAGGCTTTGGGTAGCTTCCCTTTCCCCTAATTCTGTCAGGTTTTCTTCCTGAAGCTGATTATTTTTCTTAAAAGTCTGTATGGCCACAGCGCTGTCAGTTCCCATCCTGTCAAGTGCCAAAAGCATATTCTTGGAAAATTCAATACTGTTGTAATTGGCATTAAGAATCTTTTCGGTATCCGATTTCAGTTTATTGATGTAAACGGAGCCCATGACTGAAAGCAGAACAATCAGTAAAAAAAGAAGACCGACACCTAAGGTAAGTTTTGTTTTTAGTTTCATCGATTTCAGGATAAAATAATAATATCGATCTGCCGTTCATTGAGGCGGTTCATCAGGGGGTAAATCCAGCTGTAGCCGAAGATCCTCTGCCATAATCTTGCGTGCGGTTTTCCCATGCATACCGTGGTGATATTGTGCTCCACAACATATTCCATGATCCCTTTGTGAAGGCTGTTGCTTTTCACACGAATGACTTTGGCGCCCAATTCCTGTGCTAAATTAAAATTATTAATTAGATAACGCTGTTTATCCAGGGCAATTTTTTCAAGGCTTTCGGATGGTCTCTGAATGTAAAGAACGGTCCACGGACTATTATAATAACTCGCTAGCCTCGCCGTTTTCCGAATGATATTTTTGGCAACCTTCCCGTTGCTGCTGATACAGGCGAGAAATTTTACAGGCTTAAAATTTTCAGTTCTGATTTCTGTTTCCACTTTTTTTTCGACATGGGTAGCGACCTCTTTTAGGGCAAGCTCACGAAGCTGCAGAATATGCCCGCTCTGAAAAAAGTTCTGTAATGCGATCTGAATTTTATCTTTTTTATAAATTTTACCTTCTTTCAATCGGGTTAAAAGCTCATCTGCCGTAAGATCAATATTTACCAATTCGTCTGCAAGTCCTAAAATTTTATCAGGAATTCTTTCCGAAACTTCAATTCCTGTAATTTTTTTTATTTCTTCATTTAAACTTTCAATATGCTGGATATTCACCGCACTGATCACGTTGATCCCGTTGTCCAGTATTTCGAGTACGTCCTGCCATCTTTTTTTATTTTTTGAACCCTGAATATTGGAATGTGCCAGCTCATCCACGAGAATGACTTCGGGATGGCTGTTAATAATCGTCTGAAGATCCATTTCTTCCAGATTTTTACCTTTATAAAACGACGATCTCCTCGGGATTTCGGGAATACCTTCCACCAATGCCTGAGTTTCTTCCCTTCCGTGGGTTTCGATGTATCCGATTTTTACATCAATCCCGTTTCGTAAAAGAGCATGCGCTTCCTGGAGCATCCGGAAAGTTTTTCCTACGCCTGCACTCATACCGATATAAATCTTAAACTTTCCTTTTCTGGATTTTTGAATCAGTTCTAAAAAATCTTTTGCTGACGGCATGGATTTAATTTTTTGAGTTTGAATTTTTGCATTGAGGTCTGAAATACTGGGGTGATGGGTGCTGAAGATGGAAGATGGAGGTTTTCAAAGCGCTATTTCTAATTGGATTACTTTTTAATCAAAATTTATCTTCCAGCTTCCAGCCTGTAAAAAAAATCATCTGTAAAAATCCGTGATTAACAAAATACACACTCACTTACTTCCAGAATCTCTCACCCAGCTCCAGCCCATCAAAACCAGGCTGCGAGGCTTGTTGTGATAAAAAAGTTTCCTTTTTTAATTTCATCATTTTTCATGAAAATGGCATCTTTAGAACTAAAACTTCTTGCTTCCGTCCGAAAAACGACATTTTTAGAAATCGCATAATCTACATTCAAAGAATATCCAAATGTCTGAAAACCATTGAGTGTATCGGTATTAATAATAACTCCGTTTTTATCGCTGTAATATTCCAATCTTCCGGCTAAAGCCCATTGACTGTCAAGCTGATATTTTAATAAAACATTCGGAGAATACCATATGTTGTAACTTTCACTGCCTTTTTCCTTTTGTTCTGCACCGATATCAAATCCGAGTATTGTTGAAAACCGGTCAGTTAATTGAAAACTTCCATACAGATCATGGAAATAGCGCATTCTTTTTTCGGTTTTTGCTTTATCATTTCCGATGAAAGAACTGCTGTTCAGGGTAATCTTTTCATTTGGTTTGTAGGTCAGCTGATGTCCGAAAGAAATGGTTTGATTACCTTCAGGCTTGGCAATACGCTGCCATCCGTTTAAGATCAGAGCGCTCAGGAACCATTTTCCATTGTCTGAAGTATAAGAGATTTTGCCTCCTGTTTCAAAATATGGCGAATTTTCCGCCGCTAAGCTTCTGGTAAGATTAATATTGTCCTTTCCGATTGCACTTTCCCATCCAATATGAGACGGCATAATTCCGGCATCAATCCATAAGTTTTTGGTTTTTGAAATCTTGATTCCGATATTAGCTTCATTAACATAGCGTAGTGCGTCCTGTTCAGCAGCCATATTATCCTGAGCATAGGTTCCTGCCATCAGAGCCAGATTTGCTCTGAAATTTTCATCCTGATAAGATCCTTTTACCAGTCCAAGATTCAGATTCAATTCATTATGACGGTTGTAGGAGTATAAAAAATTCTGACGGATGTGATTGGAAGGCTCGTTAAAATCATAAGTATAGAATAATTCTGCATAGGCAGAAAAAGTGATTTTACTATTTGTTTTTAAAGAGTCTGCTGACTGTGCTTTTGGGAAAAATATTCCTAAAATAAAACTGGCAACGATATATTTTTTCATGAGTTAATACAAAATTAGTGTAATTCGTTAAGTGCAATATTTAATTTTAAAACATTGATTTTAGACGGTCCGAAAAATGATTTTTCCGTTTGATTGTTGATAAGATTTTCAATTTTATCAATTGAAATATTTCTTTCTTTAGCAATTCTTTTTGCCTGGTATAAAGCCCCTTCGGGAGAAATATCAGGATCCAGTCCGCTTCCGCTGGCAGTTACCAGCTCTATGGGAACTTTTACATTATGCATTTCCGGATTCTGCATTTTTAAGGTGTCTATTCTTTTCTGAACCGTTTGAAGATATTCTTCATTGCTGGGACCTTTATTGCTTCCGGCACTTCCGGCGGCATTGTAATCTGCGGCAGACGGACGACCATGGAAATATTTAGCAGATGTAAATTTCTGTCCGATATTGGCGTAGAATTTTTGACCTTTATAATTGATAATTTCTGCATTTCCCTGGGTGGGTAAAACTTTTGAGCCGGCATATACGACACCAAGATAGATTCCTACAATCACAAACATAACAAGAGTCAGTTTTAATGCGGATATAATGTGGTTTTTCATTTTGAGTTAAATTTTTATGTTGTGTTAAAGGATGGATGATGGAAGCTTGAGGATGGAAGTTAAAATAGTTCTATGATCAGCTTCTGGCATTCTTAAGTTGTGTTTATTTGCTGAACGGATGGGTGATGGAAGCGGGATGATGGAAATTATCCAAAAGTCTTTTTCTTTTAATAGTTAAATTAAAACGGTATATTATCAACTTCCAGCATCCATCTTCAAGCATTTCTAAAAAAACAGGCTGATTGCCATGTCGATGAGCTTAATCCCTATGAACGGTGCGATAATTCCTCCCAGTCCATAGATCAGAAGATTTCTTCTTAATAAGGCACTGGCACCGATCGGTTTGTAAGCCACTCCTTTCAAAGCCAACGGAATAAGGATCGGAATGATGATCGCATTAAAAATAATGGCCGATAAAATTGCCGATTCAGGGCTGTGAAGATTCATAATATTCAGCTTTTGCAGGGCTGGAATGAATGTGATAAACAGTGCTGGAATGATCGCAAAATATTTAGCAACATCATTCGCAATGCTGAAGGTTGTAAGGGTTCCCCTGGTCATCAATAATTGCTTTCCGATTTCTACAATTTCGATTAGTTTCGTAGGATCGTTATCGAGATCTACCATATTCCCGGCTTCTTTGGCAGCCTGTGTTCCGCTGTTCATGGCGACACCAACATCGGCCTGGGCAAGGGCGGGTGCATCATTCGTGCCGTCTCCCATCATGGCGACCAGTTTTCCTTCCTGCTGTTCTTTTTTGATGTAATTCATCTTGTCTTCCGGCTTGGCTTCGGCGATAAAATCATCCACCCCTGCCTTTTCTGCGATAAATTTTGCGGTTAAGGGATTATCACCCGTTACCATCACCGTTTTTACACCCATTTTTCTCAACCGCTGAAAACGTTCCTGAATGCCGGTTTTGATGATGTCCTGAAGTTCAATCACGCCCCATACTTTTTCATTGACCGACACGACCAACGGTGTTCCTCCGTTTTCAGAGATGTTGGTTACGGCTTCCTGAGTTTCCTGCGGGAAAATATTTCCTGCTTTTTCCGTGATCTTTTTAATGGTATCATACGCTCCTTTACGGATTCTTGTATTTTCAAAATCAATTCCTGAAGTTCTTGTTTCTGCCGTAAATTCGATGTACGAAGGATTCGGAACAAGCAGTTCTTCAGGTTTCAACTGACTTAATTCAATGATTGATTTGCCTTCAGGCGTTTCATCAGCTACTGAGCTCAATGCAGATGCTTTGATAAATTCATCCAGCTCGATATTGTCTGACGGATGAAATTGTGTTGCCTTACGGTTACCGATGGTGATCGTTCCTGTTTTATCCAAAAGGAGAACATCAATATCTCCGGCTGTTTCCACGGCTTTACCACTTTTGGTGATGACATTGGCTCTTAAGGCTCTGTCCATCCCGGCAATTCCGATCGCAGAAAGCAGACCGCCAATCGTTGTAGGAATCAGGCAAACGAAAAGTGAAATAAATGCCGCGATCGTGATCGGTGTCTGCGCATAATCTGCAAAAGGTTTCAGGGTAACGGTAACGATGATGAAGGTCAGCGTAAACCCAGCTAATAATATAGTGAGTGCGATTTCGTTTGGTGTTTTTTGTCTTGAAGCGCCTTCTACCAGGGCAATCATTTTGTCAAGAAAAGATTCTCCCGGTTTTGTGGTTACTTTTACTTTTATCCTGTCGGAGAGTACTTTTGTACCACCGGTTACTGAGCTTTTGTCCCCTCCTGCTTCACGAATGACAGGAGCACTTTCCCCGGTAATAGCCGATTCGTCGATGGTAGCCAGCCCTTCAATAATCTCTCCGTCCATCGGGATCTGATCGCCAGCTTCGCATAAGAAAATATCTCCCAACTTCATGTCGGCTGATTTTTTAAGAACAGTTTCCACCTGAAATCCCGGTTGAGGATTTATCACTACTTTGGCAGGCGTTTCTTCACGGGTTTTTCTTAACGTATCGGCTTGTGCTTTTCCCCTGGCTTCGGCAATCGCTTCGGCAAAATTGGCAAATAAGACCGTGAAAAATAAGATGATGAAAACTAAAAAATTATAGCTGAAACTGCCTTGTGATTGATCACCGGTTAAACTAAACAAGCTTACGATGAGCATTACTACGGTTCCGATTTCCACCAGGAACATAACCGGATTTTTAAACATAATTTTCGGATTCAGCTTAACGAAAGACTGTTGAATGGCTTCGTTAACCAGATCTTTCTGAAATAAAGTCTGTGATTGATTTTTCATTGCTTTTGAATGACTTTTTATTTTGAACCATTAAGAGTTTTATTAAGGAGTTAAGTCTGAGTTAAGAAATATTCAAAGAATATTTTAAAGCTTAATTTGATGAAATTATTATTCCTAACTTCTTAAGTAAGTCTTAATGGTTTAATTATTTATTTAGAAAAATTTTTTAATACAAATAAAATCTGTGACTGATTTTTCATTGCTTTTGAATGACTTTTTATTTTGAACCATTAAGAGTTTTATTAAGGAATTAAGTCTGAGTTAAGAAATATTCAAGGAATATTTTAAAGCTTAATTTGATGAAATTATTATTCCTAACTTCTTAAGTAAGTCTTAATGGTTTAATTATTTATTTAGAAAAATATTGTAACTGTTCTGCGATTGGGCCTAATGTCAGCGCAGGGAAGAAGGATAATGCAGCAATCAGTAAGATAACAGCTAAGGTCATGAATCCGAAGGTGGCAGTATCTGTTTTCAGGGTTCCGGCACTTTCAGGAATGTATTTCTTCTGAGCCAGCAGTCCTGCAATGGCAACAGGGCCGATGATCGGGATGAATCTTGACAAGAGCAAAACGATTCCCGTAGAAATATTCCACCATGGGGTATTGTCGCCCAGGCCTTCAAATCCGGATCCGTTGTTTGCGGAAGATGAGGTAAATTCGTACAGCATTTCACTAAAGCCATGAAAACCCGGATTGTTAAGTGTTTTGGCACCGAATTCGGGCAAATAAGCCGTTACAGCTGTACCTGCTAAAATCAAAAACGGATGAAACAAAGCGACAATCATAGCAATCTTCATTTCTTTGGCTTCGATTTTCTTTCCCAAAAATTCCGGTGTTCTTCCTACCATGAGTCCGCTGATGAATACAGCAAGAATGATGAAAATAAAATAATTCAGAATTCCCACACCACAACCTCCATAGAAGCAGTTGATCATCATCGCCAGCAGTTCATTCATTCCCGACAAAGGCATGGTGCTGTCGTGCATCGCATTTACTGAGC
Source organism: Chryseobacterium sp. 27AL (assembly GCF_057815395.1). Taxonomy (NCBI): domain Bacteria; kingdom Pseudomonadati; phylum Bacteroidota; class Flavobacteriia; order Flavobacteriales; family Weeksellaceae; genus Chryseobacterium; species Chryseobacterium sp. 27AL. The sequence goes on from NZ_JBYRIW010000016.1 coordinate 37,243, forward strand.
CTGTTGAAATAACCGTTGTTGCAATACTCCAATACGCTGAAGCTGCGCTTCCGAAACGTATTTCCTTACCTTCCATCGCTCCGAGATGAGGATCGGTTCCCATTTGGGTAATCAAAGGATTTCCATTGGTTTCATTAATAATATTCGGAACGCTTAAGGCCAGAAATCCGATGGTCATTACGGTAAAAATCGTCCATGACAGTTTTCTTTTATGCAGATAAAAACCTAATGCAAAAACCAATGCGAAAGGAATGATCATCTGTACAATCATTTCGGTCATATTGGTAAGGTAATTCGGATTCTCAAGCGGATGTGCGGAGTTGACTCCAAAAAATCCACCGCCATTTGTCCCTACGTGCTTTATGGCAATAAATGCAGCTGCCGGACCTCGTGAAACTTCTGCTTTCTGACCTTCCAATGTGGTGATATGGTCTTTTCCTTCAAAGGTCATCGGGCTTCCGTTAGCGGAAAGAATGAATGCTACAACAATATTTATTGGAATTAATATTCTGATGACCGATCTCGTAAAAAAATCGTAGAAATTACCTAGTTCCGTTGTGGTTTTATCTTTAAATGCTTTAAATAGAACAGCCATAGCGGCCATTCCTGTCGCTGCCGATACAAATTGTAAGAACATCAGATAAAGCTGACCGAGATAGCTCAGCCCGGTTTCTCCTGAATAGTGCTGCAGGTTGCAATTAACTAAAAAGGATATAGCCGTATTGAAAGCCAGATCCGGTGACATATCGGGGTTTCCGTCGGGGTTCAGGGGGAGCCATGACTGATTCATCAATATAAAAAAACCGATGATGAACCAAACCATATTAATGGTGAGCATGGCCAGCATATTCTGTTTCCAGGACATCTGTTTATTTGGATTGATCCCTGAGGTTTTGTAGATCAGATTTTCAACAGGCTGAAAAATCTTATCCAAGAAAGTTTTTTTCAAGCCATATACATCAGCAATGTACTTTCCGAGGAAAATACCGATCACCAATGTTAGGACAAACATGACAATAATGCCTAAGATTTCTGTATTCATTGTTTCGGATTAAAATTTTTCGGGTTTTATTAAGACATAACAGATGTACCCGAAGGCAAGAACGGAAAGGAAAAATAAACTCCACATACTTATATTTTGTCAAAAAATTCAACGGAACGGTACAGAACCCAGAACAGGGCCACACACAGGATGATTAAACTGATCAGCATCATATCGCAACAATAAGAGTTAGAAGGGTGAATACTGCATATGAAACAATCAGTATACTCAATTTCGAGTGCTCCTGATTTTTAACTGTTTTTTTTGAAATTGTCATTGTATAATATTTTATTGTTTATCCTTAATGCCAAAAAAAATTCCATTTAATAAATAATGAATTCAATCAACTGAAAAACAACACCTTATTACATTTAAAGCAAATGCCAAAAAACACAAAAGCCTATCAAAATGATAGGCTCATTATTAAAATGATAGATTGTGATTTATATTGATCATGCTGTAAATTCGAGGATGATGCATTCTTTGATCACAAGGATATACAAAGAATTGTATTATTAAATGGTTTATTTAAGGTAAATAAATGCGCTGTAATTAGCTAAGTGTTAAGAACTTTTTAGGTTCCAATTTCCTTTATCTCCTGGAGAGGTGTTTGTGACGAGCGACACAAGATGATTGCAACGCTCGACACAAGGTGCTTGCAACGCTCGACACATGATGCTTGCAACGGACGATGCAAGGTGCCTGCAACGAGCGATGCATTCTCGTCGATGAGAAAATTTGTCTTAAATTCGTAATGGGCGGTATTGGGGGTGTCAGAATTGTTAGCGTACACTTACCTCAAATGATATTCTTCAAGCTTGCGGTACAGGGTAGCAATCCCGATTTCCAATAATCTTGCAGCTTCGGCCTTATTGCCTTTCGTGTACTGTAAAACCTTCTGGATGTGTTCTTTTTCAAGAGATCTCATACTGAATGAGTCTTTTTCATCTAAAACTTTAGCGGAATATTGAGGTAAGCTTTCTTCATCAAGAATATGGTCATTCATCAAAATCAAACTTCGTTCTATGGTATTCCTCAACTCACGGATGTTTCCTTTCCAGTCGTTTTTTTCCAAGGCTTTAAAATATTCCGGCGCCACCTGTATATCGGAAATATGCAGTTTTTCGGAAAATACGCTGATAAAATTTTTGGCCAAAACCTTTAAATCTTCTTTTCTTTCACGTAATGCAGGAAGTCTGATTTCAAAAATATTCAACCTGAAATAAAGATCTTCACGAAAGTTTCCCTGTCTGATTTCTTCTTCCAGGTCACGATTGGTTGCAGCAATCAGCCTGAAATCGGATGTTGAAATTTTTGTTTCCCCCATTTTGATAAATTCCTTGGTTTCCAGGACGCGAAGTAATTTTGCCTGAAGCTCTATTGGCATTTCTCCAATTTCATCGAGGAACAGGGTCCCTCCGTTGGCTTCTTCTACCAAGCCCTTTTTATCTTTTATGGCTCCCGTGAATGCTCCGGCTTTATGCCCGAAAAGCTCACTTTCCAGTATTTCTTTACTGAATGCCGAACAGTTGATGGCGACAAAATGATTCTTGTTCCGCTCGCTTCCCTGGTGGATGGCATTGGCAAAAACTTCTTTTCCAGTACCGGTTTCCCCGGTCAGCAGCACGGTAGCATCGGTAACCGCTACTTTTTCTGCAAGCTTTTTTGCCTGAAGAATAAGTGGTGAAGTTCCTATAATGGCTTCAAAGCCTTTCTGAGTCGCATTTTTCTGAGCTTTCCTTATCGCATTGTCTTTAGCTTTATCCAGCGCCCTGTATACGAGCGGGATAATTTTTTCGTTATCATCCCCTTTAACCAGATAGTCATACGCCCCATTTTTCATTGCCTGAACGGCATCCGTAATGTTCCCGAAAGCCGTCATGAGAATAATTTCCAGATAAGGATATTTGGTCTTGATGGTTTTTACCAGATCAACACCAAAGGCATCGGGAAGCCTGACATCGCTTAATACGACATCAAATTCGTATTGTTCAAGCATATTCATCGCCGATCTTGCGGTAGATGCTTCTTTTACGTTAAAATTTTCCTGGGAGAGAATCATTCCTAAGAGTTTCAGGAGCTTGATCTCGTCATCGATGATGAGAATGTTTCCGGACATGGTGGTATTTTTTGGAAAGCTGTTGCAAACTTATTGAATTTATTCGGGATGTGGATTTTAATATTAAAATTTTTAAGGAAACATCTTTGATATTTTTGACAGTGTATAATCAAAAAAAGACCTCATCGAGGCCTTTTTTATTGTGTTTTAATCTATTTCTGCTTTGAGGAAGAGATCCTGGATCTGAACTTCGTCTTCACAGGTTTTTTTGAATTCTTTGATAAAGTCTTTTAAGTGTTCAGGATTCTCGGAATAGGCACAGAACATGTCGGCTTCCGGATCGAATTTGATCTCATTTGCCAGGTCGGGCCTTTTTTCTTCCACAAAAACTTTAGCCAGTGAAGCCCAGTCGTATCCGTTGCCTTCGAAACCTTCATCTTTACGCCACTCGAAAATTTCGGGTTTGTAGGTTCCTGCATTTAAACATACTGAAAAAGTCTTTTCTGAGGCTACCCAAAAAAAGGGTTTAATCGCCGTTTCAAAATTGTACGCTTCCATACTTTATTATTTTTAAATGATATTAAAGATAATAAATTTTGGGCTTGGGTGCTATTTTATAACATTTATTAACTTTTCCTTTGGAAAATTTCCTCATAAAATAATGGACTCAGAATCTTATTCGTTCAAAAGAATTTAATAATTACTAAAAATACTGGAAGGGATATAACTGATATAGATCAGATTTTATAGAATTCACTGTTTCCTTGAAATTATTAATTTGTTGATCTTCAATTTCATCATCCTGATCATCTAGTAACTTTTCCAAATCTCGATATAGAAACGCCATCTGTAAAAATTCCATAAAAGAAATATTAAGATCAATGAAACTGTCATGTCCCGAATATTCTCCTTGATTATGATCATAAAATAAAATATTACCGTTCTTTTTATTTATAAACCAGCTATCACCTTGTCCAGTTGTTCCAATTATAAATAGAAAGTCCGCTATATCAGGATAATTTTCCTCTATATATTTATTCTCTTTAATAGCATTTTCGTAACTAAAAATATTAATATCAGGCGTAATCTCAACATCTGTATAAGTTGATAGAAAGTATGAATAAAAATCGTTGAATAACTCAACGTTAGTTATTTTTTTCGGCCTTATATTTTCATCCAATTCTTTTAAGATTTCTTTTTCTGATAATTTATTAAACATTTCTAATCATTTTTTATTTGTATTTAGCCCCTTTTACTGCCTTAGCGTTATGCTTACTTATACGTTCTTTTCTTGCTAAATTTTTTAATCTATCTTCTAAAAAAACTTTAGCGTCAGATTTTGACAAATTCATTCCTTCAACTTGATCCAAAATTCCTCCCCAAGTTTTATTCCAGTTTTGTCCAGTTCTAGAACTATTAGTATGAATTCCTGGCTTTTTAGTATGCTTTTCTTTTGGTAGATTATAATAATATTCGGGGTTATTCACATCAATATCTGCTGCATTTTTAAATCTGCTTGCATATTCCTCTGGAAAACCATGATGAATATCCGGGTTTGTATGTCTGGCCCCTACATACTTTAACCAGTTTTTTTGAAGTGTTCTAGTAGGTGTTTTTGATAATCCAAACTCATCAATCCAACTATTAGTGTCATGAACAAAATTGTATAATTCTATTCCCCCTTCTAAGTTAATCGGATCTTTAGAAATATAATTGCCCTGTTCACTATCGTAATATCTGAATCTGTTGTAATAAAGGCCATTTAATTCTTCATCTTCATACTGCCCCAACTGCCTGAAAGGAATAAAATTCTTTTCTCCTTTTAAATTTCTTGATATTCCAAATATATCATATTCTGCAGACCAAAGCAAATTGCCATTTTCATCAAAAGACTGAGAAGGTCTTCCTAAATAATCACTAACAATACTGAATTTTTTTCCGTCAATAATCTTAGCGCACGGAACATACTCACCTTTCTCATAAACCCACGTCACAACATTTTCTACCTTTTCCTGTTCAACAATAATATGTCCATTATCATCTACGGAAGTTTTCGGTTCATCATTGATATCATAGCTCCATTCATGTAAAAGAACGTTACCATCCCAAATATACCGAGTTATTTTCTTGTTTCCAATTTTTGAAATTCGTCTTCCCAGCGCATCGTACGCAAAGCTTATTTCTTTTCCATCCGGACGCTTTACCTTGGCCAGCATTCCATTCGCATTCCAGGAATAGGCCCAGTCGCCGGGTTGCCATTCAGGATTTTGAATTTGTTCTGGGGAATTTTCATGAACGTCCGGTAAATTATTTTCATCACGCAATGTTGGCGTATTCAGCCAGTCTTCCGCAATTGTTTTATAGTAAGGATGTGTATTTTCATTTTCGTTTTCCTGATCTGATCTTACATTGTTGACGGGTCTTTTACTTTTTAATAATAAATTCCCTTCTTCATCATAGTGATAGAACCAGTTTTTGTCGCGCATCAGTTTTCCGCCTTTGTCGTAGATACGGTCGGTTCTCCTGGCACTTTCGTATAAACAACCTGTTGCATCGGGATTTTTGTACTGAACTTCTCCATTGGGATACTGAGCAGCCACAAGGCTTCCGAAAGCATCATAATCAAATTTTGTTCTTCCGCCTGTAATACGATCCAAAATCTGTAATAGCCGACTTCCAGATGTCCAATGATAATCTTTATGGAAAGCCGTTTGGGTTTTATGAATCATTACTTTCTGGCTTACCGGCATTCCGGCATGATCGAACTCGAAAGTGCTTTCAACACCTCCTGTCATTTCCCGGGAGAATTGCTGACCGTTCCTGCTTATATTTAAATTCATTTGCCAGGGCTCGTGAACTTCTTTTGCACCCGCTGTTACTTTTTTAAGTTGGCCGATATCGTTGTAAGCATAATCTATTTCGGCGCCCAGACTGCTTTTTAAGCCTATCAGATTTCCTTGATCATCATATTCATAATCAATAGAATGCTCACCCTGCTTTTCGCTGGTAACTAGGCCTAATTTGTTACGCTGAAAAACTACGCTGCTATGCTCATTATCTGCTCTTATCAATAGTCCTGAAGTGTCATACTGATACGCTTCCCAGGTTCCGTCGGGATAATGAGTCTGTGTTAATCTTCCTCCTAAATCATATTCATAAAAAATGTTTTTTCCGCGTGGATTGCGGCTTTGAATTATCATTCCGTCTTTATCTCTTACAAAGAATTTCTGTTGTCCGTCGAAACCTGTTTCACCGATGATCTCATCATTATTGTTCCTTTCAAAATGGTATATTTCACCTTTTTCATTGGTGATGCTCATTAAATTTTCATATGCATTGTAGCCAAAAATTAAGGTTTCCTCTTTTTTAAAAGTCAAAGCATTTCTTCGAACCTGCCGCTTCAGGCTTCCCATCGGTGTGTAGCTCATGAGCCATTCCGCCTTTCCGTCGGTGGCGTATACCGGAAGATCATAGGCATCGTAGCGAAGTTTCAGCGGCAATTGGCCGGGTTCGTGTACCTCAACAACACGTCCCATTTTATCGCGGTTCCAGACGGTTCTGTTTAAACGTTTCGGACTGAAAACCAAAAGTCTCCCATAATCGTCGTACTTCCAGTACTGTTCGTCGCCAATAGTATTGGTCAATCTGATAATCTGGTTTCTGCTGTTGTATTCGTACCGGGTTTCAATTGCCTGTTTTTTACTGCTCTCAGGAAGTTTTTCATTATCCGGATATTGATAGCTTACCGTCTCATCTGTGGGATCGGTATAACTTAAAAGTCTTCCTTCTTCATCATAATTCCAGGTTTCTGAAGTTCCTGAAGGAGAAAAACGCGCAATGATCTGTCCAAATTCATTATACTGGTAATGATATTCTTCTCCGTCCGGTGTGTGGAAAATTTTGATATTTCCAAATTCATCGTAAGTATAGCCCTGAACCCGTCCTTCAGGCGTTCCGGTCATTTTTAATTCGTTGTGGGAAGTATAATCGTACCAGGTTTCTCCGCCTTCACCATCAACCTGTTTATATATAAGAAGATCTTCATCGTAATAATATTTTTCGGTTTTATTGTTCTGTCTCGGATAGATAACTTCCGTATATCCTTCTTCATCATTATAATTTAGAAAACCTTCCATAAAACCTTCCGAGCCTTTTGTATGAACCACCCTGCTTTTTTTATCATACTCCCAGTGATAGCCCATTCCATTCCTGTTGGTTCTTCGGATGATTCTGTTCTGATTATCAAATTCAAAAACAATTGCTTTTTTATGGATATCCCAGACATGCGTAAGATTTCCACGTTCATCATACGAGTAACGTACCTGCAGATCCCTCTGATTTTTATAGCAGTAATACACCTCGGTGATTTTTTTAAGTTCGGGATGAATTGTTGTTTCTATCGTAAAACCGCTTTTAACATCTTTAATATTTTTTAAAACGATATTTCTCCCTTCATATTCATATTCTCTGATCGTTCCGTCTCCATATTCAATTTGAATTACTTTAAAAATACTGCCTTCTACTGCATGATGAAAACGTTTGTACGTATAAATATCTGTTCCTTTTCTGATGATCCAGATACTTTCATTCGGGCGGTACTGCCAGATTTTCCGGCTTCTGTAATAGGTTAATTCTTCCCCAACTGACGGAAGAGGAATCGGCATTGGTTGAAGCTCTTCCGGATGAACCCACGCAGCAACCTCATCTTCTCCATCAGGAACGATATAAAGGTCATGAGAATTGAAAATACCGTTTCCAAGCATCCCGTGCTGATACGGTCTGTCGCTGTACCAGACATTTTCCCATTTTAGTGGTGTTCCGGCTTCAATCTCAAAATCATCCCATTCAAACAACATGGCTCCTGAAGCGAAATTAACCGGTTCTAAGCCAACTTTACACAACGCTTTCGAAAGAGGATTATTTTTCCCGAATTTCCCCTGTAAAAAGTGATTAAATTTCGTAACTCCTTTACCCAGGCTTTTCGTCAAACCTCTCATTAAAGCCATTCCTGCAAAACGCATCAGCATTTCGCCCGGAGTATAAACATGCGGAACAAAAGCACCACCCACGAGAACAGGACCTCCCGTATTTATCTGCATGTATAAGCTTGAAAAATTATTATAAAATGCAAAATAAGCAAGTGGATTCTTCTTAGGCTTATCCGGCATTGCAGGAAGCATGGTCATTCCGAAAGGCAATCCCATACACGTAAGAACCTGCTGTGGCTGGTTTCCGCTCATTTTACTTCCCTGTCCTAAAACGGTTTGTGCTCCATAGTACACTTCGCCTTCATGCGGCGCCTCCTGAAGAAAAGGAATCATGTACACCGGAATAAGAGAAGTAATGTGCCTGAAAGGTATGACAACTCCCATAACACTGGTCGTTGTGGTGGCTTTGTGTCTTCCGTGGACATATATTGACCCTCCCATGGGAATTCCTTCCGGAAGGTCGGGTTTTAAATTTCTGATAAATTGTGGAATCGGGATAGTAAACTGAATATAATCCATCACATCAAAAACGATTCCTATGAAAGGATGTGGCAGCGGCAAAGGAATCAGCATGAATGACGGCGGTGGCGGAATCAATGTCCAATGAATATCAATGGCCAGAACAATATCAAAATGTTTACTGGTATGCTGAATCGCAGTTGGGGTAATGGCAGGGGTATTAACTTTAATAAGTTTCACCTTGCTTTGCGGTGCGGCATTTTCTGACGTTACAGATGTTACTCCGCCACTACCGCTTGCTGCTGTTGATTGTACGTCATCATTACCGCCTAAAGACTTCGCCATAGAAACAGGATTCAGGGAATCGAAATTGTTTTTCATTCCATTTTTCCAGCCCTGCGTGGCTTTTTCTTTGCTGAATGATGTTACATCCGCATTGACTTTCCAAGACCGGTCCGGATTCATATCTGGCTTTGCAACCTTTATCTTTTTAATTTTATTTTGATCTGCCATGATATTTATTTGTGATTTGGTTTTAATAATTTACCGCAGAACTTTAATTTTAAACCATTAAATATTTAAGTAATTAAGTTTAATTAAGAAAAATCAAATAGATTTTATTTAAAGCATTGAAATTTAATATTGTAAACTTCTTAGTTAAATTTTAATGGTGAAATTTCATTTATTTAATCATATTTTGGCTTCTCAACACTTACTTTCCAGTCTTCCCCAAAATAATTTTTCATTTCTTTATCTAAAGCATCTTTCTTTTCTGTATCATTTTCATATTTAATCATCAGCATGGAAGCAACAAATTTCAGACTGCTGGATTCTCTTGTGGAAGGCTCCATTAATCTTGCGGTTTCCAGACATTTTTCGAAATAACGAATCATCTTATCTCTGGTGAGAACCGTATCATTTAATGTTCCTACAATTCTGTAACACTCAATCGCCATCGCATATTCACCGATTTTTAATGCAATATCAGCGGCTTTTTCGAATGCCTTTTCTGCCTTTGCTTTTTTTGAATTACCCAGACAATAGCTACCGTAATTCATATACATCTGAATTTCCAGCGGAGAATCAGGTTCTACCTCTTCAAATATTTTTTGATACGTATCTTCGGCTTTTTCCTTTTTTTTGTCCACTACGTAAGCCTGTGTCAGCATAAAATAAGCGGAAATTTCACCTTGTTTGTTATTTTGCTCTCTGGCTAATTTTACGGCGTTTTTTAAAGAAAATTCAGCCTCTTTATATCTTCCTTTACTCAAATGATTGCTCGCTATGAGAATCTGCTGCTGAAAATCGGTGTCTGCACTGTTTTTCTTTCTGTTGGTATGTGCTGCGGTATTCTGCATCAGCTGGTGAATATCAACCTCAACCCTGAAGCTGTGTGCAGATGGATTCTCTGGTAATGTTTTGTATGTATGATGTTCTGCCCATACCAATTTGATATCCTGGTTTCCTGATTTTTCACAGATTTCACACCATTCTTTTACCCAAACTGACAATTCTTCGATATTGCTGATCCTTACCGGAGCGATATACAGAAAGATCTTCGAATTCTTGATCGTTGGAAAATTTTTCTTTACATCCAACAGCGGAAAAAATGCTTTACAGGCATCGGTTTTAAACTTATTTTCAGAAATCGTAAGCCCCCATTCCGGAATATTTTCCTGGCTTTTTTCAAGCATCTCATAATATTCTTTCCATTCTTCAAATAAAGCCTGACCGTAAGAATCCATTCCATTAAACTCCTGATAATGAATAAGGAAAATATCTTCATCATCATAATCTTCGGAAAGTCTTGATTTTATAAATCCGTCAAAAAGATCAGTTTCATGTTTTTCCCCTAAGGCAATGAACATGGGCTTTCCTGCGTTATTTTTAACGACATTCTGCCATTTTCTTTTTAATTTTACCAGCTCCAGATCTACGGGATTCATTAATTTTAATTTTTAGTTTTGAACGCAGAGACGTTTCCTTAATTTAAGTTTGAATTATTTTTAAACATTAAGAAATTAAGTCTATTCTTATTCTTAAAACCTGAAATACTTCATGTTAAAAGAGAAAAAAAAAAGTTTATTTTAATTAAGGAAAGTTTAAAATTTCAAATAAAATTTAACAAAGATTTAATTCAGTTTTACCGTTCCGCTTACGATATTGGTTTCGCTTCCTCCTCCAATGTTGACCTTGGCACTGCTCAGATTGGCTTCAGTCTTCGCTCCCATGGAAAGAGTGGTTGTTCCGACATCTAATGTTGTTGATTCAATACCGATTCCCGATGTTGGGCTTCCCCCTTCGGGACCAACTCCAATTCCTATGCTTGCTGTTCCTCCAACACCGATATTGTCTCCCTGAACAATAATTTCCTTCCCTTTGATCATAATATTTCCATCTTTATCCATGACAATAGAACTGCTTCCGCACGTCAGGGCAATAGAAATTTTACTATCAATACTTATATTTCCCGCACCATCAAGGAAAACCGTATTCTGATCCTTATCTCTTACCGTCATGCCGCCACCATCGTCGAGGCTGATGGTATGCCCGCTTTTACTGCTTAAGCTTTTAATATTATTTCCGGTACCGCCGCCGCCGCCGACTCCACCGTGGAACATTCCGCCCATCACGAAAGGCCTGTCCGGATGCTGGTGTGCAAAATTGACCACTACCTGATCGCCAACTTCGGGAATGGCTACAAATCCACGGTTTTTGCTTACCTTTTCACTGCCTCCTCCATCGGGAGTCATAACGCGGATATATTCTGTGGTGGTTGATCCGTTCTGCCAGTCAAACTGTACCTGTACCCTTCCCTGATTCAGTGGATCAGTATTAGAAATTACTTTGGCAAACTGTGCATCTGCTTTTGGAAACTGAAATTCAGGACGGGGAATAAAGCCTGTATCTGAAGCAATAGCATCGAACGTCCCCATATAGTACCCCCTAGCATCTACCTCATGATGAACCTCGGTAATCATTAATTTGGTAAAATACGAGGTTTCATTACTTTCATTTTTCCGCATTTCAATATCAGCGACACAGCCGGGATAAAGAAAAGGAACCGTGGTTGTTCCTGAGGTTACAAACACATCTGAAGCCTTGCTGCCGGCTGTTCCTTTCTGAGAAGTTTCCACATCCATAAAAGATGCAGCTTTGATAGGAGCAACTCTTAATGAAGGTGTTGTAAATGTTTTTTCTGAAATTTCATAAGCCCGTTTTGGGATATCTGAAGTATGGGTAATTTTGGAGCTGCCTGTTGTTAATTTTTCATTTTTACTGCTGTTATAGCCATAAAAACTAGGATTCACATGCTGAGCTTTCATTCTTATTTTAACATCGTTGACGCTGCTTCCGTACGTAAGCTTTACAGGCTGTTCCTGCGGGGGCAGTTTTCCGAAGTGGAGGACTTCGCCATCATAATAAAACTGTTCTCCGTAGGCTTCTGCTATTCTTGCTAAATAGTTATAGTGGGTCTCTTCATATTGTGAGCTATAAGAGACGTTTCCGTGCTGAGCATCTACCCGGAAATCAAACTTTCCGTTTCCGAGGCCTTCTTTAATGACCTGATCTGCAATACTGTTAAGACTGATTTCCTGGCCACCGCCAAAGCTTTGTATATGCGGTGCAGCATCCAGAAGAACGGTCGGACTGTATCCGGTGAGCACAATATTTCCCAGACTGCCTTTTTCCTGACTGAATCCGACTTCCGTAATAATGCCTATAAAGCTTCTTTCAGGACCGTCTTCAACGTCTTTATATTTAAAAACAACTGTAATTCTTTTTCCTAAAAAACTTTGGGCTTCTTCAAGATTGTGATTTTCTGCATTTCCCAGTGTGTCATGGGCCAGCATCAGACTGAATTCGTGATGTCTGACAGCACTTTGATCCAGGCGGAAGTGTTTGAAATGTTTTACAGGCTTACCTTCTACTAAGATATCAAGCTTTACTACGCGGTTAATTCCCTGAATCTGGCTTTCAGGGATTGCATTGGCATTATGTATTTTTGATGTCGGCTGCTGAGACCAGACTTTATTTTCTACCAGTGTGGGGGAATTGGGCTGTAATTTTTGGTTGAGAAGCATTCCGGATGTGCTTTGTACAACTCCGGTATAAGCCTGTGCCTGAGCCATTTTTTGCGTTACCTGATCTGCGGTGCCTTTTGTTTTTTCCTGAATCTTTTCTGTAGCTTTATTTACTGCCTGGTTTTCTGCCATTTTTTTGATTTCTCCCATAGGTTTTATATTGGAAGACGCTCCTGCAGAAGATATTTTCGGTGTATTATCATCCTGAAACATAGCCTTAAAATTTTGGTTGATGGTATTTTTTATTTTAACATGCTAAAATTTACCTGATAATAAATCAAATAAACCCATTATCCTATTGATAATTAAATGCTGATTTGCCGTTGACAGGCAGAAATAATTAATTCAAAATAAAAAAAACAGAATAGCTACTCCGACGAGCTGAGCTATTCTGTAACCAATTTTATTTTTTACTAAGATGATTGTAGGTTTAGTTACCGCTGCTTGGCCAAAGCCCTTCGTACTTGGAGTTACCGTAATCAATAGTTTCAGCGCTTACCACAAAGCTGATCAGCATGCTGTTTTCGTCTACGGCATCGAAGTCTACTTCGTGCTGGATCACGTATCCGTTTTCCCAATTAAGCGTAATAAGAGTTCCTTCTTCGTGAGATTTATTGAAAGTGATTTCACCTGTTGTAGGCTTGTACTTTCCGTTGAGTAAGCTTTCAAGAATGTCTGATTTTTCAGTAGCTTCCACTGTAACTTTAATCAATGCGTTTGAAGGGTCTGAAGCTACTCTACCAGATACGTCAGTAGATCTTGAAACACTGTAGTTCAGCTTTAATAATTTTTGACCTTCGCCTCCGTTGAATTTTAAAATTCCTCTTGAATTTGTTGCCATGATTCGTAAATTTTAATCGTTAATAATATTTTGTGATTTGGTTGGTTTGTCTGATTTGTTGAGTCAAAGATAGATCACAAATTTGTATTCTAAAAGTTTTGGAATATTAATTTTTATTTTTGTCGTAATTCTACGATTTGATGTCGTAATTCTACGATAAAAGATATATTTACAACCATAAAAAATTATATATCAATATATTAAACCCTTAAATGTATAAATAATTCTAATAATTAATTACACAAAAAAGGGAAATATTAAGATTATATTAACCTTTTTTTAAACCTAATTAAGAAAAATCCGGCAGTGAATTTACTCTGCCGGAATTGAGTTTTAATGACTATAAAGTTATGTTTTAATAAGACTCTTTAAATTTAACATCACTTTGATATATTCTCGTACTGTCAGCTGGAACCGGGCGGTTATTAATTAAAATCTCCATGCTGTTGTTATCAGGAGCTATTTTAAAATCGAGTTTAAAATTTTTGCCCGCTTTTTCAAACTGTTCATTCACTTTTTCCCAGCTGAAAAAAGCACGGCCTTCAAAAGCCTGTCCTTTTCCGGTTTCCCAGAAGAAAGAAATTTCTTTAGGAACGGCTCTTTCTTTGACGGCAGGTTTTATTCCCCAAGGGCGAAGCATGATTTCCCTTTCGCCATTATAATATTCAGATTGTATTTTAAATAAGCGGAAACCATTATTTTCTGAGATGATAGAAGGAGCCCATAAGTATCTTTTCTGATAATTCTTCCATTCTTTGGGTGATGCGTCCGGCATGAACATACGTTCTTTAATTTCTTCCCGTGTCTGCGAAATCTTTGAAAACAGCTTATCGGCGTATTTTTTATCGTCTTTTACGACCTCAGCCTGAAATTCACCGAGCTGCACGGAAACATATCCGAATTTAAGCCACACAACAACCATTCCTTTCGGAGCAAATCCAAATACGAGGGTTCCGAATTTATAATAAGACATTCCTGCTTTATTATACTTTTCGTAATAATCAGGCTCATCTTTGATATTTATAAATTCTTTTAACGGCTCATCAGAAGAATCGGATTCGTTGTTGGAATAGGCTCGCTGAACCAAATCCAAAACTTTATCTTTGGGAAAATCTGCTTTAAGGTGATAAAAAATATCTTCGTACCTGGAGAAATATACGATATCAGCTCCTATTGGTGTGCCTCCCTGTTCCGTAAATCCTTTTCCCGAATCGCCCCATGTTCCGGATGAACTTCCGTAAGGCAAACCTGCCGGCACTCCTTCCAATGTGATGATCTTGTCTTCTATAGGGGTGATCATATAGTTGTTCCACGGATGTGAAATCTGCACGTCATAAGTTGGCATAGGCATATCTTTTTTCTTCATATCCTGGCAGTTCATAAACGGGAGCATTCCCAATGCAATAATAAAAGCTTTCCATTTATCCATTTAATATATATCTTTTGCGTTCTGCTGCCGGTCTTGGCCCGGAAAATCTAGGCCCCATACCGAATGAATCAAGATTTGCGGACCAATGCAGATAAAGGTTTCTCAGTTTTTTAACATCAATTTCAGAATCCAGGTAAGAATAACTGCCTGCTCTGCTGATATATTCTCCCGCTGAAGGATGTTTTCCATCATTATATTCTTTTACATACTCATTCCTTAAATTATTACAGGTAGCAATATATTTTGCAGTAAGTTTGTTGCTGATATCCCCGATAAAGCTATCTTTAATCTCATGATCTGCCACTAAGCCTTCATCATATTTCACATCAAATTGTTTGGAGTAATAAAACATATTTTTTAATGATACTTTATCGTATTCATTCGATACATTTCGCTTACCCCAAAGTTTATATTTTACTGTTGCTGTACGTGACGGAATAATGCTGGATTCGATCCATATTTGTTCCGGATTAAACCACCCTTCATCAATTAACATAGTCCTGAATCTTTCACATTCCCGGCTGGAGTTAATTTCCTGATGTAGCAATACTTTTTCTTCCTGATTATTTACATAACCGCCGCCGATATCTGAGTGTACTCCCGGCAAAGTAAGCTGCAATCCCCTGATTCCAGCGCTGTCTATATTGGTAAGGCTGAAGTTATCACGATATTCATCGGATGAAGCCAACTGCAATACAAAAGCCGCATTTCTCACTGCATTTAGCCCAAGCTGTTTAGAGTCATCATCAATAATGCTGAAGCCGAATAATGAAGTTCCCTTATGATTGATACCGAATGAAGCAACCGTATCATAGAGACCAACAAAATTAAAACGTACCGTTTTAACCTGAATTTTCTGCTGAATGAGGCAGGCGCCAAAATATCCATATTTGAGTAATGGGAAATCCTGTTCATTAACAATAATGTATTGTGATGATTCGGGTTCTGTATCTGATTTTTCGTAGGCTTCAGGCGGATAAACAAGGATCTGCTTGTCTGAAATCATCTGCGAGTTGGCAGTTGTCCCTGCAATATGCAAAAAATGGCGCGCCGCAGCCGCTCCCCTGCTGAATCCATATACGTTGACGGTAAGAACATCAATTTTCTTACCCTGGAATTTTCTTTGAATAGTTTCTGCACCTTTCACACAGCCTTTTGTTGCCTTAGCTTTCACTCCTCTGGCACTTACTCCCATTCCCGCTCCGCGTATAGGAAGTCCCAATGTATCATTGTCTGATTTATTATCTACCGTTCCGATTCCTTCCACATAGTAAGATACCTGATTCTGAGCATTCGAATCAATACAATCATAGCCCCTGGCTACATTACTGAAATCATTGGCATAGCTGCCTTCCGGATTCGCCTGCCGTGCGCCTGCCTGTGTGTTTGTTTTATTATTAAGCGTTCCATCGAAGAACAAGTTCAGCGTTACATCAATAGTATTAACAGGCTTGTCATTGGGGTTGATTTTCTGAGCCGGATTGTAGCTTACCCCCGTCTCTTTTCCTTTCTGCTCCACCGACACTGCGCTGTTGTGGCTGATGCCTTCTTTAGCGTAGGCTTTGTAATTACCACCTGTCTGGGTGACAACTTTGCCTTCTACAAAATACTCGATGCTCATGACTAGTAATTTTTAGATTTCTCTCCGCTGTTGTTCTGCACTTCCTTTTCCGAATGATGTTCTACTTTGCCTTCGCTGCTGACCTGAACACCTTTCATAGAAGTCAGCTTATGTTCTTTTTCGCCATACACTTCCATATCTCCTTTTACATAGTGGCTCATTTTTCCAACCACATTGGTCATGAAATCGGCACCGGTAGAGAGATATTTCATAGAACCTACGCTTTCAGTATGATTAACCATAATGGTGTCAGATTTATTCATTCCGACATTGGTGGTCATATTCATGCCAACATTGATATTCATATTCTTACAATTCAATGTCATTGTTTCGGGAGCGGTGATGGTAATATTGCTTCCGGTGGTATCTAAATGAATTTCGTTTCCTGATTTATCGGTAATAACAATACTTTCATCTTCTGTAAAAATGATTCTGTGGCCGCTTCTGGTCTGTATTGATTTCACCCTGTTATCTGCTCCGCCGCCAAGTCCTACTCCGCCATGAAACATTCCTCCCATGACGAATGGTCTGTCGGGATGGCTATGCACAAAATTTACCATGACCTGATCGCCAACTTCAGGAATCGCTACATATCCCCTGTTTTGAGTAATCTTATCAGTTCCTCCCGCGTCAGGGCTCATCATCCGGATAAAGTGGGTAGTATCGTTATTCTGCCAGTCAAATCTTACCTGTACTCTTCCCTGACCTTCAGGATCTGCATTAGAAATAACGGTTGCAATTTGCGGTTCTGCTTTCGGAACTTTAAATTCAGGTTTGGGTAAAAATCCTGTATCAGAAGCAATCCCTTCGAAGCTGCCGGTGTAATGCCCTCTTGTATCCACTTCATGAGAAACTTCCGTTACCATAATCCTGGTGAAATAAGAAGATTCATTGGTATCGATTTTCCGCATCTGTACATCAACCACGCAGCCGGGATGTAAAAAAGGAACCGTGGTATTTCCGGATAAAGAAAATACATTCACTGCCTGGCTTCCCGACGTGCTTTTCTGTGAATATTCTACATCAAGATGAGTTGTTGCTTTAATTGGCGCAACCTGAAGAGCCGGAGTTTTATAAATTTTTTCATTGTGAGCGTAAGCAGTTTTTGCTAAATCTCCCACATGCTGAATCGGTGTATCGCCGGAGGTTAATTTCTCATTCTTGCTGCTGTTGTAGCCATAAAATTGTGGTTTTATGTGAACAGCTTTCAATTCAACTCTGATATCGTTCGCGCTGCTTCCGTACGTTAATTTAATGGGCTTATTCTGTGGAGGAAGTTTCCCGAAATGAAGCACTTCTCCATCATAATAAAACTGTTCGCCATACGCTTCTGCCATTCTTGCGAGATAGTTATAATGTGTCTCATCATACTGGCTGCTGTAAATGATCTGTGAATAATCATTAGTATCTACTCTTACATCAAAACGGCTCGTGTCAATCCCCTGTTTGATTACTTCATTGGCGATAATTCCCATATTCACGGCAGATCCACCTCCAAAACTTTGAACGTGAGGCGCTCCATCCAACAAAATGGTCGGGCTGTACCCTTTCAAAACAATATTCCCGAGACTCATCCTTTCCTGGCTGAATCCGACGCCTGTAATAACGCCTACAAACGTCCTTTCAGGACTGTTGTCTATGTCTTTGTATGAAATAACAACCGTGAGTCGTTTTCCCAAAAATTTATTGGCCTCCTCAAGAGTATGGGTCTGCCTGTCGCCTAATGCATCATGAGCCAGTGTAAGGCTGAATTCGTGATGTTTTCCGGTACTTTGCGTCAGTTTAAAATGTTTATAATATTTAATGACTTTCCCTTCGATGACAATAGAAAGCTTTACCAGCCGGTTGATACCTGCATGATGATTCTCCGAAATTCCGTCGGCATTCTGAGATGGACGAAATGAAGGATTTGTAAGTATATTTTGTGATTCTGTTTTCATATTACCTGTAATTTGATAGGTTAAACATTATCGCTTGGTGTTCTATTATTTGGTGTTTATGGCGTGTGTCTCTTTGATTGATCTGGAGAGAATTTTATTTTTCCTTAATAAAAAGTCGGGCATGATATCTTTCGGTAAATACAGGGTTCCTTCTCCTTTATCCTGAAGCTCCTGTGAAATTTCGGGATTCCAGGAGAGAAGTCTGCTAACGTCGAGGTCAAGCTCATCGGCAATGACATTTAAATTAAACCCTGCATTAATATCTGTTTCTGCCATCTGTTCGTTATTTTTTCCACTTCCTCCATTCACGAAAAATACAGTATTCATTCGGGAAGAATTATAATTACTCAAAACACTTTGCAGTTCGCCGGTGGCATAGCAGGCATTCAGATATTTTTTGACATGATTAATTGTTTCTTCCGGTAAAAATTTATAAAATATATGATACTGAGATGAATTAGCTGCTGCCATAGCTTTCGCAATATTTCCCTCACCACAATTGTAAGCGGCAACTACGGTAACCCAATTGTTATATTTTTTATATAAATTCGTCAGCGAGATAACTGCTGTCTTTGTACTTTTATACAGATCATTCCTGTTCTGTTGGGTAAGCCCGTATTGGTTCGCATGAGATGTCATAAATTGCCATACACCTACTGCGCCCGCACCTGAAGTAATATTTCTGTTAAAATGAGACTCAATCAATGCCAGATTCCTGAGATGCTTCGGCAAGCCTTTTTGTACGAGAGAATATTCGATGAACTCTACAATTTCCTTGTTACCACTGATGATACTTTTATATCGTCTCACACTGTTCTCCGAAGTATCAGAAGCAGCAAGAAACTGTGCATTCATAATCTGTGAACACACCAGTAATATTCCTGCCAGGATGATATTTTTGAGATTTGGTTTCATATCTTATTAACGTAAATAAGAAATTTAACGTATATTATTTTATTTATTCCACTTTCCAGCTTAATTTTTCCTCTTCCTGATTCCAGTCTACATGAATGGTCTGTCCGGATTTTACTTCTTCACGAACAATCATCTTAGAGATCGGCCTTGCGAGTTGTGACCTAATAACTCCCGAAATCTGCCTTGCTCCATATCTGCTACTAAAGCCGCCTAATGCAAGGTTTTTCACAGCTTCATCTGAAATTTTCAGCGCAATTCCCAATCTTGTTAATGATGTGTGAAGTGATTTTAACTGAATATTAAAAATCCTTTCAGCTATGGATTCTGTGATCGGGGCAAAAGGAATAATCTCAGTGATTCTCGCCAGAAATTCAGGCCTGAAACGTCCCGAATTTGACATAATCTGCATTAAAGAAGATGATTCAGGAACTTTGCCTTCTTCAAACTGTTTTACAATTTCTTCACTTCCGATGTTTGACGTAAATAAGATCAAAGCATTACTGAAATCTCCTTCTTTTCCAAGCTTGTCATGTACTTTCCCTTCATCCATGATCTGTAAAAACACGTCAAAAACCGAATGGTGTGCTTTTTCAATTTCATCAAATAAAACTACCGTGTAAGGCTGCTGTCTTATTTTATTAACCAACATTCCTCCCTCTTCATAACCGACATATCCCGGAGGCGCACCATAAAGCAGTGCCGCTGAATGTTCTTCTTTAAACTCCGACATATCGAAACGAACCATTGCCTTTTCATCATTGAAAAGAAGTTCTGCCATGGATTTTGCCAATTCTGTTTTTCCGGTTCCGGTTGGTCCCAGAAGAAAGAATGAACCGATCGGCTGTCCCGGTTTGTTCAATCCGCTGCGGTTTTCTACGATCGCATCAGAAAGGATCTTCAATGCATGATCCTGTCCGACCACCCTGTTCATGAGAAGCGATTCCATATTGAGAAGCTTTTCTTTTTCCTGTGCCTGAATTTTTCCGATCGGGATATTTGTTTTTGCGGCCATTACTGCAGCCAGCTCGAGACGGTCAACTTTTTCTCTTTTTTTTGCTGCATGCTGTAAAAGTTCAGCATAAGTATCTTCTATTGTTTTCTGTATCTGCTCCACCGGCATGGAGTTGTCAATCTGAGGCTGCTCACTCAAAGATCCCCATAAAATCGGGCTGATTTTGTCTCTCAACAAATTGTAAGTCCAGATCAGCTCATCGGCTTTATCTTTATCATCAAAAAATTCTTCATTAAGAATTTCATCATATCTGTTTTTCCAGCTTTCAAGCTCTTTTTCCGAAAGCTCATCAAGCATTTTTATTGCGGCCATTGTTCGGTCCAGCAAATCAATCGCTGCATCCGGTAATTTTTTACCTTTAGCATACCGTTTAGCAAGGCGTACACATTCCGGGAGAGCGGTTTTTTCCACTTCAATTCCGTGATGTTTTTTATATCCTTCAAGCAGAACATCAATCATTTTAACGCAGGTCTTTTCGTCAGGTTCATTTACCGTAAGCACTTCAAAACGTCTGTTAAAAGCCTGCTCAGGTTCTATAATTTTCCTGTATTCTTCCTGTGTCGTCGCTCCAATTACGGTAATTTCGCCTCTAGCCAATTCGGGTTTCAAAAGATTCGCTACATTTCCGATGCTTCCTTTCGGATCGAGAAGTGTATGAATTTCATCAATAAAAAGAATGGCTTTTTCTATTTTTTTGCATTCGTTAATCACTTTTTTGAGACGGTCTTCAATTTCGCCTTTGTAGGAAGTTCCGGCTAATAAAGCGCCAGTGTCCAATTCCAGCAATGTTCCATTTTTAAGCATTTCGGGAACATTTCCTTTTGTAATTTCGATAGCAAAACCTTCCACCAATGCTGTTTTTCCAACTCCCGGCTCGCCGATAATAATAACATTCGGCTTACTTCTTCTGCAGAGTATTTCCACCAGCATTCTCAGCTCTTTATCTCTACCGATAATGTTTTCCAACTCTCCTTTTCTGGCCTGTGCTGTTCTGTCTATACAATAGTTTTTAATGGACGGAAAAGAATTATCAGAATACTCTGATCCGTTTGAAAAAATAGAAGAGAATTCCTGATCTGCAGCGCTTTCGTATGGTGTATCTTTCCTGTAAAGATTGAATATTTCATGTTCTCTGAGAGGAAGTGATTTCAGCTGTTGCAGCGAAAAGGCTACTTGCGGTTTTACAATAGCCGTAAGTATACAAATTGGTGTAATTTCGTCCAAACCCAGCTTTAAACGGATATCATCTGCCTCTTCCACAATCGTATCTACTGTGTCATCTTCTTTTACCTCATCGGGAAGATGTGAGGTTTTGGGATAATCTTCAATTCGGACATCTGCCCATTCGTAGAAATATCCGGGATCTTTATCAATGCTTTTCAGAAAATCCGAAAGTCCGATGTCTTTATGCATCAAAGCCTGAAGAATGTGCGGACCACCATAAGTTCCGTTATAATTTTCTTTCGCGATGGACTGTGCAATATGAAACAGCTGCTTTACCGTATCGTTGGTTACTAGTACTCCCATTGTGTATTTTTCAAATTAATATTCTCTTGTGGTGTGATAATTTTCACCGAGTATGTTTTCGCTAAACAGCAGCAAAAATTAATCCATAATTGGCTGAAATTTTACCTTTTACTAATATATCAGTTTTTTTTGAGAAGATGAAATTCTTCGTTACTGTGAACTAAATAATATTATTTGAAACATAATAGTTTTCTGCTCATAATGGTAAAAAAAGACCGCCTTGTGATGACAGTCTTTCCCTTATGAATATTAAATTACGTTGAGTTTTTTTAGCTTGAAGGCCAAAGTCCTTCGTACTTGGAATTTCCGTAATCTATTGTTTCAGCACTGATAATAAAGCTGATCAGCATGCTGTTTTCGTCTACGGCATCGAAGTCTACTTCGTGTTGGATCACATATCCGTTTTCCCAGTTTAGGGTAATCAAGGTACCTTCTTCGTGAGATTTATTAAAAGTGATTTCGCCTGTTGTAGGTTTGTATTTTCCGTTCAGTAAGCTTTCCAGAATATCTGATTTTTCAGTTGCTTCTACGGTTACTTTGATGATTGCGTTGGAAGGATCTGAAGCTACTCTTCCCGATACATCTGTCGATCTGGATACGCTGTAGTTCAGCTTTAATAATTTCTGACCTTCTCCTCCATTGAATTTAAGAATTCCTCTTGAATTTGCTGCCATGATGGTAAATTTTAATCGTTAATAATATTTTGTGATTCGGTGATTGTGTGTAACAAAGGTAAGAGGGTAAAGTTTCTTAGAAAAGTTTTTTCACCACTATCTGATATTTTGTAGTAATACTACGATTTGATGTCGTAATTCTACGACAAATGATTTGACATACTTTTAACATTGCTCTATTGATGAGACTTATGATAATTCTGTCATAGTAAAAAAACTGGAATTTTCAATCCCAAATTGAGAGATAACATAGCTTATATCGACACTTTTAACCAATCCAGTTTTTGTATACAATGTATATTTTCCGGAAAACTCTATGCCACTTTCAGAGTTTTCAAGATTCTGAATTATCACGATTTCATTATTATATTCCGGATTTTCAATTTTCTGTCGAAGAATGACATCCGTATTTTCTTCTCCTATTGTTTGGTGAAGGAATGATTTTCCATTAGCAAAGGGATTTCTTACCGATGCAAAATAATTTTTAATAAAGACATCATTCTTCATCCTTGAATTAAATATATCTCTGTCCAGCACTGCCCTTTCAAACTCATTAAGGTAAATATTCGCGTACTGATCCGGAAAAAGATCTGCTAACCGCTTTTTAATCTTCGCAAAATTATCCGCCGTCTGCTGAGTAAGTCTTATGCTTACAACATTTCCTTTGAGATCGGTTTTAACTTCTAACGGATTAAGAGAACGGATCGATTCTGAAGCCAGATCTGCCATCATATTTCCCTGGCCCTCTGAAAAATTATTTTTAAAAAGGTGAAAAATATGAAATCCGTTTTCGTTTCCCATCCATTTTACAGAAACGGTATAGGTAAGAATGGTATGTTTTTTTTCCAGCGGGTTTTCATAAATTTCTTTGTTAACCACAGAATATATTTTGCTGAAATTTTCAGGATGGAAGGGAATATCAGGATTCAGCTTAGGATTTTTAAAAGGAGCATCGTTCCTGCTGTTGTATTCTTTTATTTTATTGATATCGGGGATCAGAAGTTTTTTCCGTGGAATAAGATCATCATATATAAAATCTTCTCTTGCACAATGTTTATTGTGAAATTCTTTAAGATATTGGGGGTTTTCAAGATTAATTTCTTCAGATATGCTTTCCAGCGTTTCTCCGGAAAGTATAAAATGAACGATCATATATTCTGTTTTGGCTTAACACAATTTAGCGCAAAAATTTTATTTTACAAAATAGTTTCTATGGTATTTTACTACTTGAATACATTACTTTTGCCTTACAAATTCCAGATATTTGTCTCCACATTGCGTAAAATGATCAAATTCATTCATCGAGTTTCCGTAATTCTGAATGACAATTTTATCACCATCATACAGTCCAGCGATTTCGCCCATAACTACTGTAGTAATTTCACCGGTTTTTTCATCAGTTTCAGAAGATACATTTCCAGCTGCAATAATTTTCTTTTTATCCAAAATTTTAAAGCTTGGCTTGCCATCAGAATTTTTAAATTCAATAGAAAATCTTCCTCCGTCGCAATTATTCGCTACAAACGTTCCGTCTACTGTTTTTTTAGATGAGGGTACAGTTGCTTTATCATTATTTTGGTATTCATTGGCGGCAGAATCAGGCTTTGCCGTATCATAATGCTCCACGGGTTTGGAATGCTGATCTATGTTCTGAGAAACAACAGATGAGTCTTTAGTATTTGCTGTATGTTTATCTTCATTTTTTTTGCATGAGATAGCAGAAATACCCATTAATAAACAGATACCGATAAAATTTTTACTGATCATAAAAAATTTTTTATGTGATTGACAAATCAAAAATACCATATTTTTCTATCTGAAAATATTTTATTTGAATTTAAAACAAAAATAGCTTTTCCAACAATAAAAAAAGAGGCCATACACGAAGTATGCCTCTTGATTGTTATTTTATAATGTCAAAATTATTTGATCTTCTTATCTAAACATAAATAATTTCCTTCAGTTCTCAAATTTGCCAAAGGCTTTGAATATCCGGCAATTTTGTCTTTTTTAAATTTCAGCACAAGATCTTTATCTTTCAGTGCAACGTTAATAAAATCTTTCATGTCCGTATTTTCTGAATTGGCCCTGGGTTCTTTTACATAGAATTTATCTACGAGATCCTCCCCATCCAGTACCAACACATAATACCAGGCCGTGCCTATATCAGCCTGACCTTCAATGATAACAACCTCCATATTTTTATTGGCTGAAGACTGATAAGAATAGATGGTGTAACCCGGTCCTTCGTAATTAATATCTGAAAAATCTACATCTGTAATGGCAAAATCCTTTTTTGTAAGCATAAAGCTATTATCAGTTTTATGGATAAGTTTTGTTGCTCCATGAACATAACAGTTTTCATAATCATCTTTTCTGAAAGGACTTACAATATCGAAAGAAGTTTCCCGATCTGCATTTTCCGGTGTTTTTTTATCGTTTTCCGAAGCCTTCAAGTTTGCGGACTGAACAACAGACGATGTTAATTGTTTCTGATCTGCCGACGGTTGCCTGCTGTCTTTACAGCTGAACAAAGTAAGCCCGAACAGTAAAAATAATATTTTAAAAAGCGATTTGTGCATAAATATTTTCTTTAAAATTAAGATCTTGCCTCTTTTACGGCCTGCTGAGCCGGCTGATCTATCGCAGTAAGCCTTACAAAATATGCCGGATTGTATCTGTTCTGCAGACCTGTTCCGTTGCCGGTAGCATTCATTGCAACCTCAAAATGCAAATGCGGATTCGGAACACCACTTGCATTCCCCGTATCACCGGAATAGCAGATGGTTTCGCCGGCAGTTACTTCTCCGCTGGTTTTTACTGCCGATTTTAAATGGGCATACCGAAGATAAAACTTATCAGCATTAATATCAAAACCTGATCCACTTTCAACTTCCGCTGTAAATTCGTGCGTATAATTTCTTTTGGCTTTCCTTAAATCTTCACCGCTGACTTCCAGAACGAGCACATTTCCGTATCCTGCGCTTCCTTCATTTGTATAGCTCACAATCGTTCCGTCCAGACAGGCTTTGCACGGCGTATCTATATCTGCAAAGATATCAAGCCCCTGATGATTTTTAGGAACAGCCTGGCCGTTCACTATTTTTGTTCTCACTGGTCCGAAAGCTCCGTTTTGCTCTTTATGGGCACCACTGGAATTATAATACGTTCTTTGTGGATTATCTATCGGGTCGTGCCATGTAGAATCGCCGCCTTCTACAGGAGAACATGAATTTACCTTAAATACATTAATTCCTTTATCGAAATACGATTTGGCATCTCCTAATCCTGCCAGTCCCGGATTGACGAGCTTTCTCACTTTCTTTACATTATCCAGTGTAGAAACTTTCACAGTGTCTGCTGTTTTCCAGATTTCATGTTTCTCCCAGAATGCAATTGCCGTTAAAACAGCATATTTAGCCTCTTTTACTTTATCCGGATCAGCTTCGAGATCTACATATTCATCAGGGAAAATCTCTCTAATATAGTTCGCAGCACTCCTGTAATTTCCACGTCCTGTAAGCTGTTTAAGACCTCTCCCTCTGAATAAATAGCCGTCGCCACTGGCTTCGTTTCCGTTTCCGTTTCCAAAACCGTTTTCTGCTGCATACATATAATTCATCAGTTTTTTCTGGGGATTTTCGTTGCAATAGATTTCCAGAAGACCTGCAGCATTCAGATTGGCAGCTCTTTGCCCGAAAATACTCAAACTTCGTGATCTTGAGTACCGGAATTTATCCGTTTCTACCATCCAGTCCGGATTAATGCCTAATGTTTCGGCACCGACCTGCGCAAAGAAATGCGCTTTTCTTAGGCATGTATTGATATGGATTTCTTTACCTGAATCAAAAATATATTTGTTCAGATTATCGACCACTTCCTGCCTGAAAGCTTTATGAGCAGGCAAAGCACCATAAAGTTCCTCAATTTGTTCAATGGTAATTTTTTCTGTACATCTCGGGCATTTTTTACCAATCTCGAAATAGGCTCCGTCTTTTTTCAGGAACTCGCCTTCATGTTTTTGTAAATTTCCTGTGCAATCTGCTTTTAGCCATAAATATTCGGTAACGCTTTTATAAACATCAAAGGTAATCTGCTCGTCTTTGTTATACACTTCTTTAGTGAGAGCCTGTTCTATTGCTTCACTTTTCGCAAATTTTTTCTGTTCGGCCAGTTCGGCTTTTATTTTATTGATGATAATTCCTGCGATTCTTCTTTTTTGCTGTGCTGTTGCTGTATTATTTCCGTTTCCTCCGAATGTGTACGTATGAGTTCCGTCTTTTATTCCCGTTAATTTTTCCTTCCATTCTTTCAGCGTATCATCGGATTGCGGGCGGAGCTTTATTTTAACTTTAGCGAGTCCGTTTTCTGCTACTGCTTTCAGCGTTGTGATTTCGGCACCGTTCTCTTTTGCTTCCAATACAGGAAGATTGGCATCTTTTTCAATTAAAACCGGCTCTTTTTCTTTAATATTTATGCTTACTTCCTTACCGTCGAGAAGCATCGTAGTTGCCACTACGTATATTTCTTCTTCCAATGGCGCATTATTTATTCTTACGAATACAGGTCCGAGTTTGTATAAAGCAAAAGAAATGGTTTCACCCTTTGCATAAGAAGTTTGGGTGAGCGCACTTTTTATCGTCTCAAATTTTGCATATTTTTTATCTTTCTTTACAGCAGGGTCTACTTTGCCTTTAATAATCTGTGCAATAGTATCTTTATTGATATTATTGTTGTTTGAAGCAAATGTGTAGGTATAATTACCATCCGCTTCATCGGTTTCCCTGGTGAATTCTTCTTTCGCAAAATAAGCATCAAGAAGACTTTCAGCTTTGGGTTCCTCTACAACACTGGTTGTTTTTCCTTCAGGTTGCTGAGGAGTCGGCTGCTGTTCCGGCTCTATTGTTCCGTTGGTTTGATTAGACACTTCAGGTTGTGCTGCATCCTCTTCTGCTTCGTTTTGTTGCGTTCTTGAAACCGGCTGTTGCTGAGAAGTGTCCGAAGCTCCGGAATTATGTTGTGATGAACTTTGCTGCTGTGTTTGCTGAACAGGTTGTTTATATTCCGGATTCTGCACATCAACCCTATTGGTAGCATGTTTTCTGTTGCTGTAATATTCTACGGTAACATAGAATTCAAGTTTGCCGGGATTGGTTTCACCCTGGGCGGCCTTCTGCATTAAAGCTTTTGTTAATACAAATTCGGATGTTGCGGTTCCGGTTCTGTCGACAATGGCTTCCCTGCTATCTACAAAAAGATTACCGGCATTATGACCGTTTCCAGCGGCATCATCTTCCCATAGTCTGAACACCAGTTTTTTTCCTGTGAGATTTACACACTGGGCTTTCGCAATCAATTTGTCGGTATAGCTGAAAACCGTTCCAGGAGTATCATCAGCATAGCGGAGTTCAACTTTGCTGATCTGCGGAATTCCTGCTGGCTTTGGCGTAATATCTATGGTTGTAGGACCGCTGCCTTCAGGCTCATGCAGATAAGCTTCCAGACGATACGTGTTCTTTGCAGCAACTTCTCCGAAAGTAAAGCTTCCATCTCCTTTCTTTCTGATATTGGTCGTGGTAAAACTTCCGTTGGCTCTTTTTTTGAAAAGTTCCCAGGTTACCGCAGCAGGATTTCTTTCACCGGCAGGTGTCGAAGGATACCAGTCTGTAACCATATAAGTGGTTTTCTCACCAATTGTAGGGGTAGGATTACCTGAAATTTTTGAAACTCCTTTTTTAGACATAGAAAGTGTGTTTTAGGATTAATTAGTAAGCGTCGATTTCACTTTCAAGGACAGTTTCTTTATAGTCCTGCATATTTACAAGCGGATTAATATGCTGTACCGTTTTATTGTCGGCATTTTTCACATTTTTTTTGCTCATCTGCCCTCTCTGGCCATGATCTTTAATCGTGATTTTTCCTCCGATCACGCACTGTAAATCAGATACTTCAGTAACGATTTTCTTACCCGTAATCTTTACTTTATCATAGGTTTTCTGCCATTTTCCGGCGGGCGCATAAGAGCATGGGAGGTTTCCGCCTGAACTGGGCTTCAGCTTGCATTTTCCGAAGCTTGGACCGGAAGGATTAAACTCAAGATCATCTTCTGTAACTGCCAGAAAATCATTGTTGCCATCAGAGTCATTCCAAAAATGTTTCTGATGGGAGGTCACTTTATACTGAGGAAACTGATCACCCTGATCACACTGGGCTTTACCTTTCTGTACGACGAAATGCTTTCCGTCATGAGGAGATGATTGCTGTGACATAATATTTATGATTTGGGTAACATCAAAGATAAAAAATTTACCGGAAAAAAATAAAAAAAAGCGAAATTAATTTCCGCTTTTCATATTATAAGTGACTAATGTTTAGTATATTCGGGTTGTTCCGTGGGCAGCATTGTCGGCATAAAATATTCATTCAGCCAGTAGAATGTCTGTCCGTTCTGCTGAATTTTTACAGCAGGATCATTTCGGTGAGAAAGCATTCTTTCTGCCAGATCTTTATAATGACGGAAATAGTTTCTGGCCGTTTCATTCGTGACAATTTTAGACTTTTTCCAGCCTTTCAGCATGTATTTTGACATCAGCTCTTCTTCTGAATTATCGAAACCAGTACTTACCCCTACGGCATAAGACATCGGCTGCTGATAAAGGTCTCCTTTGTCCAGGAACTTTAAGGTCGGATTATATTTCTTCAGCAGTTTCACAAATTCTCTGACCGCTCTTGCCTGACTGAAATCAGATCTTTCTGCGCCTGTATTTTGATAAACTTCGGTATAGAATAATTTTAAATTATCATATTCTGTTTCGGAGATCAGAATTCCTTTTTCAAGTCCGGGTTTGTAGTCTTTAAGCTCCTTCGGAATATATCCTTTCACCAAAAACGGGCTTCCGTAATTGATAAGCTGGGCTGCAATGCCAGCGGGAACAGGATTTGTAAGACCCGGGTAAAGATATTTGTATTTCAGATCGACATCTGTTCTGCCCGCTCCTACGGATGAATGGAAATAGTCGTTTAAAGACTTATCCAAAGTAGTATTATCTAAAGTAACCTGTGCAATAAGGCTGTCTACAGACTTTTTGAGATATCCGGGAGTTGCAATATCTCCTTTTTTAGGAAAGATAACAAATCCCTGAGACATACTCTGTTTTGGATAATCCAGCGAGAAGAAACCTTCGTCTCCTTCTACGAGATTAAAATTATTTTTCGTTAAAACATCATTTTGATTGATGATTTTCTGCTTTTTGAGTTCAGCGATATTCTTGGCTGTGTTGGTTACCACATTTTCTGCCATTAATACAAAATCGTTGTATGTATCTGATGACCTTGAGCTCGTCTGGAACATGATCAGTCTCGCCTGAGCCTGTGTAAGGGAATTAATTACACCATACATATTCCCGCTCTGCGCCGACGAAGTTCCTACGGTAACAACGATATTGGTTTCATCAGGAAAATTGGACAACAGATTTCCGGCTGCCATCAGGCCTTCATTTACCGGCTGATATCCGCTGTTGCTTGCGCAGTTCATTTCGTTGGTCTTCTGATCGATGAATGTTGTAATTTTACTGTAATCTGTATTCAGGGGAGAAACCGCCACATTATCACCGCAAGGATTATTTTTATATAAAACAACGCCATATTTCACCTGATTAAAATAAGAAGGCTTTTCAAACCTTAGCTGTAAATCCTGAAGCAAAGATTTTACAATCGGTGCATACGGTGCATTGGGAGCACTGATATCCAGGGTAAATACAATATTTATTTTCTTGTTTTTCTCTGTGATTTCCCGGTATCGGTCAAAATAAATAGGTTCACCTAAAACATTGAAAACATAATTTTTACTGTAATCCAGAATATTGGTAAAATATTTGGTTTTGGAATCCGGAGCCGGCGTTTCATTCAATGGTAAAGTTACCGGGAAAATATTCTCAAGAGGTGTTCTCTTGTTGACATCGGTAAGAAGAACGGCAGTTTTATTTTCAGAATCATTTCCGCCCGGAGATCCTTCGTGGATTCCCAAAGTGGTTTCCGTAATTCCGGTGGTATTTTTCATTTTAACGGCAGAACGTTCTCCCCAACTGGAAATAACGTTTGAACTTACCCATCCGTAAAGGCTTGTGCTTATGCTGTCTATATCAATCGAGGGCTTTTTACCTACCAAAAATCTTTTGTTGTTCTCAGCCTGTTTATAAACATATACCATCTGGCCATTCGGAATCTTCACATTGGCCTGTTCGATAAGGCTCGGTGAATTGAACACCATGATCGAGTCATTTTTATAATATCTTTCAGAATTTCTGATCACTTCACTGTTGCTTGGTACTACAGCAACTTTAACCGGAAATCCTGTTTTTTCGCTTTTCAACGAGTTGCTCCATAAAAGAAGATCAGATTCCGGGATCCAGCCGTAGGTTTTTACCTGTTTAGATGAAACCTTTTTCATTAAAGCGTCAGGAATATATTCCGCAACTTTTACCATTCCGTCGCGGTGCTTTAGGACCATTAATGGCTCGAGAAATTTAACTTCTTTATATGATTTTTCGTCACTTTTATCCAGATAAGCGGTGTTTCTGGAGCGATCCGAAATTGCAATCCATGGAACTGCTTTTTTAGGAAAGCCATTAACTACAGGTGAATTATCAACCTGCCCGTAATGTGACGGTTCTGGAGTTCTTTTTGACGGCAATTTTACCTGACAGGCTGTCAGCAATACCGAAATTCCGATATAATATGCTGCTAGAGGAAGTTTATTTTTCATCCTTTTTATCTTTTATGATTGGTGATGTCCTGAAAAAGGACAGATATTATTTGCTTTGGTTGATATCAACTTTGGTAACGCAGTTTTGCGCATCATCAAAATTTACTTTAACGGTCTGAATGACATTATTCTTGTCAAACTGAAGTCCTGCACAATACATGTAGAAATTATTGACTTTACTGTCGTTTACTTTTACAACCGTATTTTCATTGTTGCACAGGTATGTTCTCAGGAGATAATTGTAATGCATGTTGAAATTATTTCCGTATGCGATCTGCTGAAGATGATATTTAAAATCATTGTCAATTTTAGCATAGCTGTCTTCTACGCTTACTTCTTCTTGCAGAGCATCGTAAGCCGGTAAAATTTTAATCTGGTGAAGCACCGGCTCAGCCGTTTGATCTGTGATAAGGCTTACCACATAATCGCCTGGCTTTTGGTAAGAATAGATAGCCAATTTATCTTTAGAATCAATTCTTCCGGTTTCTCCGAATTTCCATGTAAACTGTTGGCCGTCTGAAACAGCACGGAACTGTACATTCTCAAACTGCATGGCCTGTGATGGAGCATCAATGAGTGTTACCGTTTTTACACTGTCTTTTTTTGGAATTGTTCTTGCAGAAACAATGATGGGAAAAGATTTGGAATATTTATTATCGATAATGAGTGTTACCTGATAATATCCCGGCTTGTTGTAAAAATGAATTCCGCTGTTTTTATCACTGGTGGTACCATCTCCGAAATTCCATCTTTTCGTTTTGGCAAACTGTGTTTTGTCTTCGAATGAAAGCGTATCTCCCACTTTAAGGTTAGACGGATAGACGAGTCCGACAATATCGTCGGAAGAGTGTATCACTTTCTTCTGGAGCCATAATGCAACCAGTGCCGCTATCAGCAAGGTTGCAATAACACCGATAATAATGTTCTTCTTGTTTTTCTGAAAGTAATTCATAGTTAATGATTGTGTGATGTGTGTATTGTGCTTGTATAATGAGTTTCGTAATATAACAGCTTATTGTGACCTCGATTTTAAAGCCGTTTCGCGCTGGAAAAGCTGACTTTTCTTTTCCCTAAAACCGATCGAGCATTCTTCAAACTGCTTTTCAAAGTTTTTAATATTTTCTGTTTTGCTGGAAATAATTTTTTTGTCGTTGAAATACATTTTATAAAATTTTGCGATCTGCGGATATGCTTCTTTTCTGATATCGTTGGTATTTTCACCGTTCTGGTAATAATCGGCCACGTCATTGATTCCGTACACGATATTATTTTCTACAAAAGGCTGTGGAGCTTCATCCGTAAGTTTATTGATCATGGAAAATGTACTGTCCATCACTTTGAAAGACTGTTTATGTTTCTGGTCGAATCTGGCCTTTTCCTCCAGCATCTGAATCGAAACAATATCATTATCCGAAAACGGAGATTGAAAGCCTCTTAAGAGAATGATTCCCAAAAAAATAAGTGCAGCCAAAAGCATTAGAATTAAATATAAAAACTGATAATGCCTTTCTTTTTTCGATAATGTGATTTGTCCTTGCATAATATTCGTTTTTATCTTCTTCGTCTCATACCTGAAAATTTCCGGGTAGGGTCTACACGGAGCTCCCCATTGATAGCTCCTATTTTTCCTTTACATTCGTTCAGATCTCTCAAGGCAACCTGTTCTTTATAGGAAACGTCGATGATTTGTTTCTTTAAAGCCAGCATGGGCTCAATCTGTTTCATAAGGATGGAATAATGTTTGAAATTATCCGCACTGTCTTTATCCATGGCGTTTTTAGCATTTCTGACATCTTCCATGATGGCGTTTCTCAGGAAAATATCGTTTTCCACTTTATTGATGTCCAGCTGGTCCATCCGGTAAAATATGCTGTCTACATGTTCTTTAAGAACATTACTCCTGGTAAGAAGATAACGGTAATCATCCGCTTCTTTTTTTATACCCTGTCTTTGGATGTCGTAGCTTTTAAAAAAGAAAAATACACAGATGAAGGAAACACCTGATAAAACGATGAAAGATAGAACAAATTTCCAAATGCCTATCCTGACGTCTGCCTTGTTTAATTTTTTCTCCCGTTTCGAAGACATATAATGTGATTTGTTTGGAATGTGAAATTATAAAAAAATAATTTATTCACAAAATTTAAATATTACGATGATATAATATTATTTTTCCAATTAAATTAAGATTAATTTTCACTTTCATCTTATTTTCATAATTTAGTGATCTGATTTTTAATTATCATTCACCAAATCGATATTAAAGTGAGCAAATTATTGACCAATACTGTGCGGTTTTCCATAGCAGACAGTGATTTTTATTTTAAAAAAATATTAATCAAAATGCTTACCGAAAATCCGTTCTATATGCTTCTTAACGACTGCAACAACGGGCATGAGCTCATCAGCAGAAATTACAGGAGACAGGAAGACGTTTTCATTGTAGAGCTTTTTATGCCGGTATTAAGCGGTCTCGAAGCCATCAAATATATTCGTAAAAGTAACAGTGAAACGCCCATCATCACCTATTCCGGTACTTACCAAGAAGACATGGCGGAAATCCTGTCAAAAATTCCCAATATTTTTTATTGTCAGAAAAAAAGCAATATCATCAAGGATATCATTAAAGGAAAAATAACTGCAGACAATTTTGATTACGAAGCCTATACCAAGCAATGGGAGCAGCAGCCTCTCGCAGTAATGGAATATATGGACCGCCAGAAAAAAAGCCAGGAAGAGCTTTCGCCAACAGAAATCCAGCTTATGAAATTCTGCTATGAAGGCTTCAGTAATAAGGAAATTGGTGAAAAGCTGAATCTCAGTACAAGAACCATAGACACCTATATCAACCGCCTCACAGAAAAGCTTGGACTGAAAACAAAACTTCACCTGATCCGCTTCTGTGTTGAAAATGGATACTATAATTCCAGCATGTAAAGAGGATTTAACGCTATCTTAATACAAAGTAAACATTCAATTTTCAATTGCTTATCAAAAAATATTTTGCCACTAATTTGCTAATATTCAATTTTTTTAACTAAATTTGCACACCTAAAATTTAAAATTAAAATAAGGAAATGACAAAGGCAGAATTGGTAAACACCATCTCAAATAAGTTGGGAACCGAAAAGAATGAAACACAGAAAGTTGTAGAAGCTTTTATGCAAGAAATCAGAACTTCTATGTATAATGGAGATAATGTTTATTTGAGAGGTTTTGGATCTTTTATCATTAAAACAAGAGCAGCAAAAACGGGAAGAAATATCTCTAAGAACACTGCTATTGAAATCCCTGCTCACAATATTCCTGCTTTCAAGCCGTCAAAATCTTTTGTGGAGAAAGTAAAAACAAAAGTTAAGGTAAAATAAATCAACTGAATATTAACTAGTTACTAAAAAATTATAATTATGCCAAGCGGAAAGAAAAGAAAAAGACACAAGGTTGCAACTCACAAAAGAAAAAAGAGAAGAAGAGCAAACAGACACAAGAAAAAATAATCTCATTTCCTGAGATTTATAATATATAATATAGTTGGTGATTTTAAGATTTTAAAGGTTCACCGACTATATTTTGTTTTGCAACTATTAAGATGTCAATGAAAGGATTTTATATTTTATCAAAAAAATTGCTATTCATTCAATACTAATTCTTAACTTAAGGATAAATTTATATGATGAAATATATGTCTGTTTTCTACCTTCTTAACAATTTTTATCTTACAATAAAATGAAGAAAGAACTAATAGTTTCGCATGAAGATGATCTTACAAAGATTGCACTGCTGGAAGACGGAAGACTATGTGAACTTCATGAGCAAGAGGACAAAAGTGATTTTATAGTTGGAGATCTTTTTATCGGAAAAGTAAAAAAACTTGCCCCTAACCTGAATGCAGCCTTTGTAAATATCGGCTACGAAAAGGATGCTTTCCTTCATTATCAGGATTTGGGCCCACAATATCTTACTTATCGCAAGTTTCTGAAAGATACCATTTCAAAAAAGCAAAATACTTCAGGTTTAAAAAATTTCGAGATACAACCCGAAATCGACAAAAACGGAACTGTAGACAAAGTTATTGCAAAAGACGATGTTGTTTTACTTCAGATTACCAAAGAGCCTATTTCTACAAAAGGGCCAAGAATATCTACCCAGATTTCGCTCACAGGGCGCTTTTTAGTACTTATCCCATTCGACAACAAAGTATCGATTTCAAAAAAAGTTAAAAGTTCTGAAGAAAAAGAAAGACTGAGAACACTTATCGAAAGTATCAAGCCAGAAGGTTTCGGAGTTATTATCAGAACTGTCGCTGAAGGAAAAAAAGTTGCTGATCTTCATAATGACATGAATCAGCTTATTCAGAAATGGGAAACTACTTTTAAGAATATTCAGAAAAATAAAGTCCCTTCAAGAGTTCTGAGCGAAGATGACAAAGCTTCAGCTATTTTAAGAGACAATTTCAACCAGGATTTTGTAAGCATTACCTGCGATGATGAGCAAATGGTAAGTGAAATGAAAAACTATCTGGAAGTAATTGCTCCTGAAAGAAAAAATATAGTCCACTTCTATGATTCGCATATTCCTCTACTG
Source organism: Chryseobacterium sp. 27AL (assembly GCF_057815395.1). Lineage (NCBI taxonomy): Bacteria > Pseudomonadati > Bacteroidota > Flavobacteriia > Flavobacteriales > Weeksellaceae > Chryseobacterium > Chryseobacterium sp. 27AL. The sequence continues at coordinate 73,183 of NZ_JBYRIW010000016.1, forward strand.
GAATACTACAACGTCGAAAAACAGCTTAAACAAAGCTTTGGAAAGCATGTCAACATTCCAAGCTCAAAAGGCGCTTATCTTGTCATAGAGCATACCGAAGCATTACACGTAATCGATGTAAATTCCGGAAATAACATTACCACCGGAACATCTGTCAATAAAGAACATGCGCTTAAAGTCAATAAAATGGCTGCCACTGAAATTGCAAGACAGCTCCGTCTTCGTGATATGGGTGGAATTATTGTTATCGATTTTATCGACATGACTAATCCTGAGCACAGAAAAGAGCTCTATGAACATCTAAAAGAAGAGATGAAACGTGATAAAGCACGTCATAAGATACTTCCTCCCAGCAAGTTTGGACTTATACAGATTACCAGACAAAGAAACCGCCCAGAAAAACAAATTGAAACCAAGGAAGAAAACCCTAATAAAGATGGAGAAATCGTCGCTCCGATCGTTATTGTAGAACGAATGGGAGAAACCCTCAGAACCATCATGCAAAAGGAAAAAGGAAAGCTTTACCTGCATGTACATCCGTTTGTTGAGGCCTACCTTACCAAAGGCTTCAACAGCATTCAGACAAAATGGTTCATGAAATACAAAAAATGGGTAACTGTAGTCCCAAGAGACTCTTTCAAATACTTAGAATACAGAATCTACAATTCAAAAAAAGAAGAATTGATCGGATATTCTAATTAAAAACTTACAACCTCTGGTTCTGCCGGAGGTTTTTCTTTGCCATAAAAGACCAGATTTCAGCATCTAATTCTTATCCGTATAAAATATTAAAGTTTAACCGATATATACCACAAATATTTAAAGTCATTATACTTAGTTTCAGGAGCTTAATCTCGCTATCCGCTCTTACTCCTCGCGCCATTGCTTTTTCAGGGCTAAGGCATAACATACCATTCCCTGCTGTGGGGTAACCGCTCCTATCGAGGCTAGGGTCTTAGTCGGTATTTAGCACTATTCTGTTACAAATAACTCTTCGGCCGGAAGTCGGAATTAAAATAAACTATGAGTAATAAGCAATAAAATTACAGTCTTTTGAAATGTTATTTATCCAGGCTCTCATTCTATGAACTTCTAATTTTACCCTAATCTATATAATCCCTGATGTGATGCCTATATTGCTTTAGAATAAGCTACAATTAATCTTTTAAAACGAGCCCTGAAGGGGCGCCATCCTATAGCACCGGGTATAATCCGGTGGAATGCCAATCCCAAATTCATTGAGCCCGAAGGGTGGAGGCGTAATCATGAGTAATGGTAATGAGTAGTGAGGACAGGTAATAAATAATAGGCAATAAGTGATTTAACATTGAATTTTAAATCTTAACCTTAAATCTCCCGGTCTCTTCTCGTTGGTTCTTTTTACTTTTTCCCTGGCTCTTTGTCATTGGGTATGCAGTTTACCTTAAACTTTGAATCTTGAATCTTGAATCTTGAATAGTATAAACGCAAAAAGTCTCACACATTGCTGTATGAGACTTTTAATAAAAAACTGGCGGCGACCTACTCTCCCGCTATTCGCAGTACCATCGGCGCTGGTGGGCTTAACTTCTGTGTTCGGAATGGGAACA
>NZ_JBYRIW010000017.1:0-73867 GCF_057815395.1 Chryseobacterium sp. 27AL
CACTCGAATTGACGAAACACGAATGGCACTAATGGCTTGAACACTAATTTCACAAATGTTGTGTAAAAATCTTTGCTTAGATCCCTACGGGATGACAAACGGAGTGGAAAGTATCCTTTTGCATTAAGCATTTGTGCTATTTGCGCATAGATATTTGTGCTTATTTGTGTTTAATTAATACGTTAGATAGCTGTTCTTAACACGAATGGCACTAATGGATTGAACACTAATTTCACAAGTGTTGTGTTGAAATGCTTTGCTGAGATCCCTACGGGATGACAAACGGAGTGGAAAGTTCCGTTGCATTTAAAGCATTTGTGTTATTTGTGCATAGATGTTTGTGCTTATTTATGTTAAATATGATGAATGATAATTGATCATTGATAAATGATGTTTACTAATGATCGTAAATATAGGCGGAGGACGGCTGAAGTGATTGATGATAACTTTTAAGAGATTGAAATGGTTAATAACATGATATAGAAGTTTATTTTCTGAGGCAGTTACTTGTGGTACAGCCCAAAAGTCAGAGCCGGTCATTTTATGATGTTGTTTTAATGGAGAAGGATTTCCTAAAACAGCTGTTGACAAAGGGTTGCCTGAGTTTGCAATATAATGGTAACTCTTCGGAACTGTGAAGCAAGTCTGGCTTGATGGATTGATATGATTTTTGCTGGTAGATGTTGACTTTAGCGTGAAGAAAGCTTTACGTTTAGTTATATTGGTCTTTTTTACCACATTATTTATCTCTGAAAAAGATTCAGTGGAGATGTCAATCGGTGATTCAATATAGAGATAAGAATCTTCAGATATAAAAAGTGTTGAATCGGAATAAGAAAAGGGAGTCTGGGAACTGATAACAACAGCAATGAAAAATACCTGCAAGCACAGCAGCCTTACGCTAAAACGCAGGGATAGAGGGAACTGTATAGGGGGCATCATTCGTAGTATCATTGTGTATAAAAAGGTAGTCCCACTTAGACTACTTTTACAACCAATGATTTAAGAATCAACATGGTTCTGTTTTTTTAAGTTAAAAACGAAGGCAGTTCTTTTAGCTCTGAAACAGCCAGTTTTTAAAGGAAATTACATTTGCTAATTAATTAACACATTAAAAAACAACAGATTATTATTTGGAAATATTGATAATTTGTTTACATTTGTCACAGAAAAAGTAGTCTAAGTGGGACTACTTTTTTCTTGGCCAGTCTCACAGAATTTTCGAATTCAGAAACTAATGATACACGATCCGTAAAGAAATAACATTATAAGTGATTATTTCATTATAGATCATACAAACAATCTTACTTTTACGTTTTGTAATCTATTTATTTTCTTTTTTTTGGAAGATTAATTTAATTCAGATGAAAAAAATTTCATATACTGTTTTATTAGCTTCAGGGCTGGTATCCGGTCAGTTCTTTGAAAAAGACAAAACCTTTACAAAACAGGATACTTTAAAAGGCTCTAATACAGCATTCAGAAACTTCTGGGATGTGAAGAAATATGATCTCTCCGTAGAGCCGGATTTTGCAGCAAAAAGCATCAAAGGAAACAACAAAATCAGCTTTGAGATCATTGCGAGGATTTATTTTTAACCCTTTGAGCGTAAAGATTTTTGAAATAATTGTGTGTACTTTTGGGGTGCTAATGCTGAATGATGTTTTAGTAATGTATATTCTACTTACTTTTCAAAGCAACTACCTCATCCGCATCAGCAAAAGCAACGCCGTCAGTAATTGCAGAAGAATGAAAATAATTTGCTTTGGTAAAATTTCTTATTTCCTCAATATTTGTCGACCGAAGTCCGCCACCAACAAGAATTTCAATTCTTCCTGCTGACAGCTCCACCAGTTTTTTCAGATTTTCTTTTCCTTCAGAAACATTTGGTTTCTGGCCGGAAGTGAGGATTGTTTTAAATCCACATTCGATTACTTTTTCTAGTGAATCTTCCAGATTTCTGGCTCTGTCGAATGCGCGATGAAATGTAGATGGATAAGGTTTTGCCAGTTCAACCAATTCCTTATTTTGCTCTACATTAATCTCATCATTTTCATTTAAAATTCCAAAAACGAAACCATCAACGTTTAAAGATTTTAATTGGATCAGATCTGATTTCATTTCCTCAAATTCTGCCGCCGAATATGTAAAATCTCCTCCACGTGGACGAATCATCACAAAAACAGGAATGCTGATCTTTTCCCGAAGCTGTCTTACGGTTTCAAAATTCGGAGTGGTTCCGCCTTCGTTTAATCCGTCGCACAATTCTATCCGGTCGGCCCCGTTTTCAAATGCTGTGATGGCTGATTCGGGATTAAAGCATGCTATTTCTATTTTGGACATTTTAGGTTTAGGTTTAGGTTTAGGTTTAGGTTTAGGTTTAGCAAAATTAATTTCTAATAAAATTATTTCAAAGCAAAGTCTGGTTTTTCCAAACGGTTGCCTTTCTGATCGTAAACGGCAAAATTGAATCCGTCCTGAATACAATATGAGCCATATTCCCCTTTTTTATTAATTGCAATAAAACCCACCTGGATATCTTTCAGATTTTTCTTTCTTTTTTTGGTAATCTGTACAATTCTTTCCACCGCTTCTTTACAGGCTTGTTGTGGATTCCTTCCCTGTCTCATTAATTCCACCACCAAATGAGTTCCGACAGTTCTGATCACCTCTTCACCATGACCTGTAGCTGTTGCTGCTCCGACTTCATTATCCACAAACAATCCTGCTCCGATGATGGGGGAATCTCCTACTCTTCCATGCATTTTGAATGCCATTCCGCTGGTGGTGCATGCCCCGGAAAGGTTTCCCTGAGCATCCATAGCGATCATTCCGATGGTATCATGATTTTCGATATTGACAATCGGCTGATATTTACTGTCTTTCAGCCAGTCTTTCCATTCTTTTTCTGATTCAGGAGTGAGAAGATTTTCTTTTTTAAAACCATGGGAAACCGCAAACTGCAAAGCTCCATCGCCAACCAACATGACGTGAGGTGTCTTCTCCATCACGGCTCTGGCTACAGAAATCGGATTTTTAATATTTTCCAGGCAGGCTACTGAACCGATATTGTAATTTTCATCCATGATGCAGGCATCCAGCGTCACTCTTCCGTCTCTGTCCGGACGGCCGCCATACCCCACACTTCTTTCATTGGGATCATCTTCTACGAGTCGTACTCCTTTTTCCACCGCATCCAAAGCCCTGCCTCCTTTTCCTAAAATGGTCCAGGCTTCTTCATTGGCTTTCAAACCAAAATTCCAGGTAGAAAGAACGATCGGCTTATTGATTATTTTGTGGTCGCTTTCAGGTGCATTTTTGCCAAAAAGATCAAGAGGATTCAGCAATAATGCGGATGATGCAATGGCTGTATTTTTTATAAATTTTCTGCGTGAGTTCATATGTATTTAAGGCTAAGGTTGAGGTTGAGGTAAAGGCTAAGGTTGAGATTAAGATTGAGGTTGAGGTTGAGATTAAGGTTGAGATTATTAGTTTGCTCCGATTTCATCGACGAATAGCCAGGCTTTTGAATCGGCACCGGGATTTCCGGCCGGAATAATTCCTGCATTTTCGATTTTTATTTTTATATATTTTGAATTCTGATTTCCTACATTTAACCTGATTTTTCCGTTAGTAGAAAGAATTTCATCTTTTCCGATTTCTTTTATCATCTTAAAATCAATTCCGTTATCTGATATAAAAATCTGTGCGAATTTTGCTAAATGGATCCAGCTTCCTTTATTATCCAGCGTATTAAAATAAACTTCCGAGAAAGAAGTTTTCTGTCCAAAATCAATGGTTGCAACTACATCTTTTCCCTGAAATCCTAACCATGTTTTTCCTAATTGCTTTGGATTTCCGATAATTCCGTCAACCAAAGTAAAAGCGCCTCCAAAAGAATAATTTTCACTTGGCTGATCTTGTAGCGTAATCCTTTTTCCGGTGGTTTTTGATATGGTGAAATTTTGTAAAGAAATGGCACTTTTCAATTGTCCGTTTTCAAAATAAGCAGATTTTACCGTTAAAGATTTTGAAACAGGAACAGGGCTTTGATAAGGCTGAGAATTTACCTTAGGATCAGTTCCGTCCAACGTATAACGGATTCCATTTGGATTTTGCGAGGTAGAAAGTTCATAAGCGATCCCATTATTAACAGAAATCACTTTTCCTGAAACATTATAGATGCTTTTTGCATAATTAACACCCATTTTATCCAATGTTTTGAATTCGTTGATGGCCCGACCTTCAAATTCTTTATAATTTTCAGGATCTGAAGTTCCCCAACCTACTTCTGAAAGAGCGAGTAATCTGGGAAAAATCATATACTGAACCTGTTTAAAATCAAGAATATATTCTGTCCAAAGATTAGCCTGAACACCTAAAATATATTTTGCTTCGTCCTGATTTAATTCTTCAGGAATCGGGTTATAAGAATATACTTTATCCAATGGTGTAAAACCTCCGAAAGCATTGGGCTCAGTCGCAGGATCTCCCTGATAATGATCAAAATAACAATAAGATCCGGGGGTCATTACCGCGAAATGACCCGATTTTGCAGCTTCAACTCCGCCTTTAATTCCCGTCCAGCTCATGACGGCAGCGTTTGGAGCTAAACCGCCTTCCAGAATTTCGTCCCAGCCGATGATTTTTCTTCCTTTTGAGTTGACATATTTTTCAATCTTATGAATAAAGTAGCTTTGTAAACCATGTTCATCCTTGAGATTATTTTTCTTTATCAATTCCTGGCAATGGGCACATTCTTTCCATCTTGTTTTCGGACATTCATCACCTCCGATGTGAATATATTTTGAAGGAAAAAGCGCTATCACCTCATCTAAAACATTTTCCAAAAATTTGAAAGTTTCATCCTTCGGACAGAAAACATCATCAAAAACGCCCCATTTCGTAGCCGGTTCGAATGGTCCTTTTGTACAGGCCAATTCAGGATATGCCGATAAAGCAGCCAATGCATGACCCGGCATTTCGATTTCCGGAACAACGGTGATATGTCTTTCCTGCGCGTATTTTACAACATCTTTAATCTGTTCTTGCGTGTAGAAGTATGGCCCGTAAGGTTTTCCGTCAAACGTATTGTCAACATAAGCTCCGATCATGGATTCTTTACGTTTCGAACCGATTTGTGTTAATTTTGGATATTTTTTAATTTCAATTCTCCAGCCCTGGTCGTCTGTCAAATGCCAGTGAAATGTATTCAATTTGTACATCGCGAGATAATCGATGTATTGCTTAACTTCATCGACTGTGAAAAAATGACGGCAGACATCGAGGTGCATTCCACGCCAGGCGAATTTTGGTGTATCAGAAATTTTTACTGCCGGAATATTTCCGTTTTTAGAATTTCGGATAAGCTGAAGCAAAGTCTGGATCCCATGAAATAACCCTTCATTACTTTTTGCTTTTAGTGAAATTAGTTTTTTATCAACAGTTATTTCGTAATCAACAGCATCATTTATTTTTTTATCAATGGTCATAAAAATAACATTCCCTCCACTGCTTCTTTTATTTTTTGATAAATCAAGATTATACTGTCGCTTTAATGAATTTAAAAAAAAATGATATTCAAAAGAGGTTTCAACACCTTTAACAGCTGTTTGATCATTTACATTAAATTCACCATTCTGAAATTCCACTTTTTGTGGATAAGGAATTACATTTAATCTTGTTTGAGTGAAAAACAGACTTGAAAACAATACAGAAAATACCAGTAAAAAACGCTGCATTTTGTGAGTTTAAGATTTAGGCGAATATACTTATTTTCTGAAAATTTACAGATGATTTAATATCTTAAGTCTTAAAGCAGGAAATTTTATAAGATCTTAATTTAAATTTAGAAATCGATCCATAGAAAATTCGGGCTTACGAAACAGGAAAGCCAATAGAAATAATTCAAATCAAAATAGTATAATTTAAAAATATCTAAAAAATACACCTTAATTTACTGTAAATTTAAAAACAAAAATTTTATTATTTAACGAAAATGATAAATATCAAAAGTGACAAATATCAGTAATAAACCGTCATAAAAAATGTTAAAACGATAATAAATTTGATCTCGTTAAACAAACAAAAATTAGGAACATGAGAAAATTATTATTGACCAGTTTTGTGGTAATAATGGGATTATGCAATGCTCAGACAAAACAAGAAGGTTTAAAAGGAACGTGGTTTGCTACAGCCCAAGTCGGTTATCAGAGTACAAATGATGGTTCAGAAACAGGTAAATCATCAAGTACAACAATTTTGCCTCTTGCAGGATATTTTGTCGGTCCATCTACTGCTGTAGGACTCGCTGTAGGAAATATTGGAGTAAAATCAACCAATCAGTTTGCGGAAAATGTTACTTTAAAAACGAATCTGCTAGTGGTTGAGCCGCTGGCAAGAAAATACTGGAACATACACGGAGGTTTATTTTTCTTCGGACAACTTGCAGTGCCTATCATTTCAGGGAAAACCAAAGTAACGGCAAACGGACAGTCTGTACCGGACAGCGATATCAAAGTAAACCAGATCGGATTGGCTTTATCAGGAGGTTTAGATTATGTACTGACAAAACATTTTACGGTAGAATTCTCTTACAATCTGGCCAATCTCTCTTATACAACGATTAAAAATTATCCGGGAACAACAAAAGATATTAAAACAACAGATTTTTCATTAGCCCATGTAGCAACGGTAACACCAGATTATAATAAAGCTGTACTTGGACCAAACGGAAATGCAATTTCTACCTTATCTTTCGGGTTTAAGTTCTTATTCTGAAAACACAATGAATATTATATTTTCAACACTTTAAAAACATAATACTTTTTCTAAAAAAGCTGTTTCAGGAAAATTGAAACAGCTTTTATTTTTATTTAAAATTTCATCTCAGGAATTTCACCTTCTATAATAAGATCTGCTTCTGTTGATTGTATAATGTGCTCTACGGAAACTCCGGGAGCCCTTTCAATTAGTTTAAAACCGGCAGGTGTAACATCTAAAACCGCCAATTCTGTCACCACTCTTTTTACACAGTTAACACCCGTCAGAGGAAGCGTACATTTTTTCAGGATTTTGCTTTCTCCGGCTTTGTTGACGTGCATCATGGCAACGATAATATTCTCTGCGGAGGCTACGAGATCCATTGCACCGCCCATGCCTTTCACCATTTTTCCCGGGATTTTCCAGTTGGCAATATCTCCGTTTTCGGAAACTTCCATCGCTCCGAGAATCGTAAGATCTACTTTCTTGCTTCTGATCATCCCAAAGCTGAATGCAGAATCGAAGAATGATCCTCCAGCTAAAATGGTGATCGTCTGTTTTCCTGCGTTGATGATGTCTGCATCTTCTTCTCCTTCGTAGGGAAACGGTCCCATTCCCAAAACGCCATTTTCACTCTGGAATTCTACGTTGAGATTCTCTGGAACATAATTGGCCACCAGAGTCGGGATTCCGATTCCGAGGTTTACATAATATCCGTCTTTGACTTCTTTTGAAATACGTTTTGCTATATCTTCTTTACTTAACATGGTAATAATTTGAAAATTTGTTTAATGAGTCAATCTGGAATTGACCTGTTTTTTAACTCAAAAATGCGTAAGATTTAATATAAATTACTTTAAATATGAAAGCAATTATCATCTTTACTAATGATCTCTTTTTCTTACGGTATGCTGTTCTATTCTTTTTTCAAATTTTTCACCCTGGAAAATTCTCTGGATCATAATTCCCGGAATGTGTATCTGATTAGGATCCAGTTCGCCTGGTTCTACCAGTTCTTCCACTTCTGCAATGGTAATTTTTCCTGCTCCGGCCATCGGATGATTAAAATTTCTTGCCGATCCTTTAAAGATAAGGTTACCTGCATGATCCCCTTTCCAGGCTTTTACAATGGAAAAATCTGCTTTGAATGCATGTTCCAGAATATGAGGTGTCCCATCAAAATCTTTTACTTCCTTTCCTTCGGCCACCTCAGTTCCGAAACCTGCCGGCGTATAGAAAGCCGGAATTCCTGCCTGTGCCGCTCTGCATTTTTCCGCCAAAGTTCCCTGTGGAGTAAGCTCAACTTCAAGTTCGCCGGAAAGCATCTGTCTTTCAAACTCTGCATTTTCTCCAACATAAGAGGAAATCATTTTTTTGATCTGTCTTTTCTGCAACAGCAATCCTAATCCGAAATCATCGACTCCGGCATTGTTTGATATGCATGTAAGATCTTTTACATCACTCTCTACCAAGGCGTTAATTGAATTTTCAGGAATACCGCAAAGTCCGAACCCTCCCAGCATTAATGTCATTCCGTCTGTAATGCCTGCGATGGCTTCCTTTGCATTTTTTACTCTTTTATCTATCATGAAATATTAGATTTTTCTGTTGGCTTAAATTTAATACTTTTTCTTATATCAGGAAGAAACGGCTGATGATTTAGCATATTGCATTACTACATCTTATCAGACAATGGTTTATCATGGTCTGAATTTTGGTTAAGATATGACACACCAATTATCACCATTAAATTTATTATTATGGAAGCGAAAAACATTTCAAGAATTGCCTTAGGAGCATTTCTCATAACAGCAGGAATAGGACATCTCACTTTTGCAAGAAAAGAATTCCAGGCTCAGGTTCCTGAATGGGTTCCTCTGGATAAAGATGATACGGTTGTTTATTCCGGAATTGCTGAAATCGCATTAGGAACAGCCGTTATTGCTACGCCTAAGAAATACCGCAAAACAATGGGGAAAATTGTTGCCGGTTTCTTTGCCGCCGTACTTCCCGGGAATATCGCCCAATATAAAAACAGAAGGGATTCCTTCGGACTTAATACGGATAATCAGCGATTTGCAAGATTATTTATGCAGGCTCCGCTTATTGCCTGGGCATTGAAATCTACGGATGAATAATGGAAGCGGCAAAAATTTTCAATTTTTGCCGCTTCTTTTTTTAATATACTGTATTTATTAATTGGACTGACATCCAATCCTGATATAGATCGTCCCTTCGGGACTCTTTAACGGATGTCTTTAATGATTGTAGATTGGACCGACATCCAATCCTGATATAGATCGTCCCTTCGGGACTCTTTAACGGATGTCTTTAATATGGTAGATTGGACTGATATCCAATTCTATTATAGATCGTCCTTTTTAATATAGTAGATTGGACTGATATCCAATTCTATTATAGATCGTCCTTTTTAATATAGTAGATTGGACTGGCATCCAATCCTGATATAGATCGTCCCTTCGGGACTTCATCCGCTATTGAATAATCAGTTTTAAAGTAAATAATTTTCGGGTATGGACTTTTACGAAATAGACGCCTTTTGGAAGATTTTCATTAACCAAAGAAAACCGCTGATTATTAATATTTTTTGATTCATATAGCAAATCTCCGTTTGCGGAAAGCAATTCTATTTTTTCAATAGGATAATCACTTTTGATAAATGTCGGTTCGCCCGGTTTTGTAGGATTCGGGTACAATATTACATTTTTCTCCGTACTTTTTGTCTCTTCTGTTCCTAATGTTGATCCGGTTACCTGAAACTGAACCCTGTTTGAAACTTCAGTATAAGAATCATTGGTAAACATCACCATATAATAATTTCCCGGTGTTGCCGGAACTGCTGTTCCCTGAATAGTCTTTGTTCCCTGAGTAACGCCGTCAAAGTAAGTATAAGAAACAAAATTATCATCCGGAACCGTAACGCTTTGAGGGTAAATTCCCAGCCAGTCTTTGATGATTCCCGGAGAATCCGTCCATGAAGCAGTAATATTTTCACCCAAAGTATATACCGGTTTATTCGTCCAAAGTTCTGTTACAATATCTCCGACTTTAAAGAAAACTTTTTCACCAATCGCTGTATAGCCGTCTTCCAGAAAATACTGTGCATAATAATATCCTTTCGCAAGACCTGTGAAATTAAGACTTCCTGACGCTGTTGTCACATAGCTCCACTGGGTAGAATTTACATTTCCCGGAGTATGGCCCATTTTGTAGATCCCGATCCAGTCTTTTGTTAAATTTGGTCCGTTTGAGAAATTTACAGTCACTGTTCCACCCACAGGATAAACGTCTGCGGTAGTACTTAATACCACTTTCGGACCTACATAAAAGCTTTTTCTCGGTGTGATTTCCGTATAGCCGTTATTGGCAAAAAATCCTGCAAAATACTGTCCCTTATTGGCAATTCCGTTCGGGAAAGTTGCTGTTCCGGCTGTCTGCCCGTTGGTATAAACATACGCCTGGGAAGTTACCGTAGCCGGATTCTGACCTTTCTTATAAATTCCTACCCAATCCTGATTATTTCCGGGTCCGTCTGTGAACGTCGCGATGATTGGTTCGTTTTGCGTATATTCGGTTTTATCCAGTGTAAATGTTGGATTTGATACAACACTTCCTGTAACCTCGAATTCTTTCGGATCGCTCCAGTCGCTCCATTCTAAGTTTCTGTCTCTATAACGAACTTTCACATAATACGTTCCATTTGTAATTGAATTTGCGGCAATGGTGGCTTTCGTAATATCAACACCTGCATTCAGATTTTTTGTGATATCAGGAGTTCCGTTTCCGTCTTTGCCAAACCAATTTTCGTAATCTCGGTACAATTCTTTTTCAATGACAGAAAAATCTGCCGCTTTACTTATAAGGAACTGCGTCGTATTCAACAATTCTCCGTTTGTGCTTGAAAATGCGCTTCCGTTTAATGTTAAAGGTAAAGTAACCGGACCCGTAAAAGTATTTGAAATAGAAGGCTTTGCCGGTTTCGATTGGTTTTTGTACCGGTGGAACGTATCAATCAATTCATTATATTTTTTATGATAAACGCCTCCGATCGAATAAGATTCCACATCTACCTTTCCTGTATTGACATCAACTTCAACAATCTGGTAGGTCCAGTCTGTTAATGTTTTCTGAACATCATCAAAATCCTGCTCCGTCGACATTCCCCAATACTGATCCCATGCAACGCCACCGGAAATGATCTGATAATTCGGGGTATTTTTCAGCTGACCTCTGTGATATAAATGATGATGTGCTCCGACATGCATTAAATATTTCGAAGAAGTCGTCAGAAACGGAACCGCATTATTCCTCACCCAGGTTGAAATGTCACCAACATATTGTTCCGCCTGATAGGGTCTGTGGCTCAAAGAAATGATCCAGTCTACGGTAGAATCATTATTGGCTTCATTAAGGATCTGCTGAAGCCAGGTCATTTGCGCTGATCCTGTATGTTCGGAGCTTAAGCTGATGAATAGAACATTTCCCGCCTGTTGGGCATAATAGTTTTCATTTCCCGAAGTGATGTTTTTGTACTTTATCTCATCAATATAAAAGTGAGCGTAATATGAATTCATTCCCAAAGTCCCATAAGTTTCGTGGTTTCCGACCGTTGTTTGTATCGGCAGATAAGGAGATAGATTGATATTCTTTTTAAAATGAACATTTTCATAATGATCCAGTGTTCCTACATCCACCTGATCTCCTACCATGAAAGTGAGCGCTATATTATCAGAAGGATCAGAATCCGGGCCGAACTTTTCTTTTAATTTTTTATAAGCATTTAACGTTAAGGTATCATATCTTGGTTCCGCTTTAATTTGGTTGTCTCCCATAATCAGAAAACGTATTTTACCGTCGGCAGTAACCGGCTGGCCAGGTAAAGGAAGTGTCCTAAAATTATAAACGGCAGATTCGCTGCTGCCGGTTTTTATTTTATAATAATATTTTGTGTTCGGCTGCAGATTGGTAATCTTGGCGGTATGGTAATAATAATTGTTATTGTAACCAGTATCCGAGAAGATATTTGTTGTTCCGGTAAATGTCACGTTGAGATTGGCTGGGTTCGTTCCGTAAAAAACGGTCGTTTCGTTGTTGGATGACGTTTTCCAATTGACAATCATTGAAGTTGGTGTCGGGTTCTGTAAATAAGGATACAGACTTTGTCCGAATGCCATCTGGACGGCAAACAAAAAAAAGAATAGTGTTTTTTTCATGAGTAACACAGGTTTATAGTAAATGTTTAAATTATATTTAATAATTAAAAAGCTTTCGAAGCGCTTTTATCACCGCGCAAAAGTAGAATACTCATGTAAACTGTACCTGATGATAACTTCAAGGAAATATTAATTTTATGCCGGAAATTCGCCTCAACATTTCATTATATTTTAATATTAATTTGTTTGGAATATTTGAAAAATGATTTGTATATTTGCAGCCTGTTATTCAACCTCTGACGAAGTCCGTGTAAGTTGCTTAGCTTTAAACATTTTATTTTATTAATAATGGATTTATTAAAGTACGTACAAGACAAGTACATTACAAAAAAAGAATTCCCTGAATTCAAAGCGGGTGATACAATCACTGTTTATTACGAAATTAAGGAAGGACAAAAAACAAGAACTCAGTTCTTCAAAGGAACAGTTATCCAATTAAGAGGTACTGGTTCTACAAAAACTTTCACGATCAGAAAAATGTCTGGTGATGTAGGGGTAGAAAGAGTGTTCCCTATCAACATGCCTGCTCTTCAGAAAATTGAAGTTGACAGAAGAGGTAAAGTTAGAAGATCAAGAATTTACTACTTCAGAGATCTTAGAGGTAAAAAAGCGAGAATTAAAGACGCTGCTTACAAAAAGAAATAATTCAGACAACAATACATACGAAAAGAGACTGTTTATCAATAAGCAGTCTCTTTTCATTTATAGCCAAATCATAATATTCTTCTTATATAAATATTTAAATTCTATTTAATAAATTTTAAATATATTTGTCATTATCAAATAATCATTCTTAAAAATATCCCATAATATTTAATAATTAAAACAACTATGAAACGAGCCATCCTACTTTCCGCTTTTTTATTGTCTCAATTTGGGACATCACAACTTTTAAAGACGAACGGACAAAAGATCGTAAATGATAAAGGTGAAAACATACAATTGAGAGGTCTCGGTCTGGGAGGATGGATGCTTCAGGAGGGATACATGTTGAAAACCGCTGATTTTGCCGGTCCGCAATATAAAATCAAAGAAAAAATCGCAGAGCTTATCGGTGAAGACGGAATGAATGAATTCTATAAAGCTTATCTCAAAAACGGAATCACCAAACAGGATATTGATTTTCTGAAGAAAGCCGGATTTAACTCAATCAGATTACCAATGCACTACAATCTGTACACATTGCCCATTGAGAAAGAACCTAAAAAAGGTCAGAATACCTGGCTGGAAGAAGGATTTAAAATGACGGACGCTCTTCTTAAATGGTGCGCTGACAACAAAATGTATTTAATTTTAGATCTTCATGCAGCACCGGGCGGACAGGGAAATGATGTGAATATTTCCGACAACGACAAGTCTAAGCCATCTCTGTGGGAAAGCGAAGAAAATCAGAAAAAGACCATTGCTCTCTGGAAAAAATTAGCAGAAAGATACAAAGATGAGCCATGGATCGGAGGATATGACCTTATCAATGAGCCCAACATCAATTTCACAGGAAAAAATCCGAACGGAACTGATGAAATGTCAAATGCTCCACTTTGGAAATTACAAAAAGATATCACGGATGCTATCCGTACCGTTGATAAAAAGCATATTATCATTATCGAAGGAAACGGCTGGGGAAATAATTATAACGGATTAACGCCACTTTGGGACAACAATATGGTTTTCAGTTTCCATAAATACTGGAATTACAATGATGACGCTACCCTTAAGTTTGCTTTGGATCTTAGAGAAAAGCACAATATCCCAATCTGGCTGGGAGAAACAGGAGAAAATTCAAATGTTTGGTTCACGGAACTTATTCAGCTTTTGGATAAACACAACATCGGATACGCCTTCTGGCCGATGAAAAAAATCGACAATATCGCAGGAATTACCAACGTAAAAATTACTCCGGAATATCAGAAACTGTTGGATTACTGGAAAAACGGCGGTGAAAAACCATCAAAAGAATTTGCCAGAAAAACCTTAATGCAGATTGCTGACAATTATAAGTTCAGTAATGTAGAGGTAAAAAATGATGTCATTGATGCGATGTTCAGGCAGACGACCGATTCTTCTACAAAACCTTTCAAAAATCTCCAGGCTCCGGGGAAAATTTTGGCCACAGATTATGATTTAGGAAGAATGGGTTCAGCTTATCTTGATAAAGATTTTGTCAATCTCTGGGTAAGTGATCCTGAAAAAAGATCAGAATGGAATTCCGGAAATCAATTGAGAAATGATGGAGTTGATATTTATAAAACCGGCAATAATCAGTATTATGTAGGAAAAACAGAAAGCGGTGAATGGCTTCAGTATACGATCAATGCTAAAACCGGGAAAGCCTATACTTTTGACATCAATTATTCCAGCAATTCACCTGCTAAAATCAGGGTTGAAGACGCTTCCGGAAAGCAATTGGCAACAGTTTCTCTCAACTCCACAGGAGGAAATGAAAACTGGAAAACTGTTTCCACCAAAGGAATTAACCTTACAAAAGGCGAAAACAAGATCAGGATCTATTTTGAAAATGACGGTGTCAACCTGAATTATTTAGACGTTAAATAAAAAAAAATCTTAAATTGCAAATCCCTTTTAGTTTCTAAGAGGGATTTCTTTTTAAACAAAATATTATGAAAAAAATAAGCCTGATTCTTCTTTTCATTTCAGCATTTACATTTGCCCAGCAATCTGCTTTGGAACAAAAAATCAACAGTATCATTAAAGATAAAGATGCAACGGTAGGAATTTCCGTTCTGGGCTTTGAAGATGGCTTTAAATACCATAAAAATGCCAATAAGAAACTTCCGATGCAGAGTGTTTTTAAATTTCATATTGCTGTCGCTTTGCTGAATTATGTGGATAAGGGGAAGCTTTCTTTAGATCAGAAGGTTTTATTAGACAAAACCAATTTATTTGAAAATACATGGTCGCCACTTCGTGACAAATATCCTGACGGAGGCGTTGAAGTCCCTTTAAGTGAAATTCTTGAATATACGGTAGCTAAAAGCGATAATAACGGCTGTGATATTATACTGAAACTACTGGGTGGCACACAGACCGTTCAGCGATTTATGGATTCGAAAGGTGTAAAGGGCTTTCAGATTAAATACAACGAAGCCGAAATGCACAAAGACTGGAATATTCAGTACAAAAATTACAGCACCGCAACTTCTGCAACGGATGTGCTGAAGAAATTTTATGATGGAAAACTGATCTCTCAAAAATCGAAGGATTATTTAATGAAAATTATGTTTTCAACATCGACAGGAAAAAATAAACTGATCGAACAACTTCCGGAAAACACGCCTGTGGCAAGAAAAACGGGAGCTTCCGGCAAGAATAATTCAGGCTTAACCGGTGCTGAAAATGAAATTGGCATCGTGACTTTGCCCAATGGTAAGCATTATGCAATAGCTGTATTTGTCAGTAACTCAACGGAAACGAATGTGGTGAACTGCAAAATGATTTCAGATATTTCAAAGTCTGTCTGGGATTATTTTAATAAATAAAAATTTAAGCTTAATTTTAAAACCGTTAACATGAAAAAAATAGTATTAACAATAGCAATCTTCGGCTGCTCATTATTCTTTGGGCAGAAAAGTGAAAATTACCTCACCGTAGGATACGCAAGTGTATGTTGCGGAACTCCTTCCGATAAACCTGTGACAGATTACCTGAATCAGTTTAAAAGTAAAAATAAAATAAAAAGTCTGGAAGTATATAAACAAACCGGTCTTGGACGAGAAGGAGAATATAATCTGTACATTGGTACCGACAGGCTTACTATAACGCAGAAAACATCACTCATCAAAGGGTTGAAAGCAACTGTTGATGCGCAGAATAATGCACGAAGAAAAGACAGTGACGGCATGGTTAATTTTAATGAAGCCAGAGCAGCGAAAAAAGCGGATCTGTCCAACGCAAGAAATTTAATGCAGATTAAATAACAAATAATTAAACTAAATAAGGTAAAATGATCAAAAACATTGTAGTTATCGGAGCCGGAACCATGGGAAATGGTATTGCACATACTTTCGCTCAAAGCGGATTTAAAGTAAACCTGGTAGATGTATCGCAGGAAGCTTTAGACAGGGGGCTGAAAACCATTACCACCAATCTTGACAGAATAATTGCAAAGGGAAACCTCACCGAAGAGCAAAAAGCTGAAACTTTAGGAAATATTACCACTTTTACAGCGCTTAAAGATGCCGTCGGGAACGCAGATCTTATTGTGGAAGCTGCAACGGAAAATCAGGAATTAAAACTGAAAATTTTCGGCCAAATGGACGAGTTTGCTCCTGAAAACTGTATATTGGCGACAAACACCTCATCCATTTCCATCACAAAAATTGCAGCTGCTACCAAAAGAGCAGATAAAGTAATCGGAATGCATTTTATGAATCCTGTTCCCATCATGAAGCTGGTGGAAATTATCAAAGGCTATTCAACCTCAAAAGAAACTTTTGATGCGATTTATGAAATGAGCAAAACATTAGGAAAAGTTCCTGTAGAAGTAAATGATTATCCCGGTTTTGTGGCTAACAGAATCTTAATGCCGATGATTAATGAATCTATCGAAACGCTTTACAACGGTGTTGCCGGTGTTGAGGAAATTGACACGGTAATGAAATTGGGAATGGCGCATCCGATGGGACCGCTTCAACTGGCGGATTTTATCGGACTTGATGTTTGTTTGGCGATATTAAATGTAATGTATGACGGCTTTAAAAATCCTAAATATGCACCAAATCCGTTATTGGTCAACATGGTGATGGCTGGAAAATTAGGTGTAAAATCAGGTGAAGGTTTCTATGATTATTCTGAAAGCAAAAAAGCAGAAAAAGTAGCAAAAATGTTTTTAAAATAAATGGACGTGAATGGTGAATTGTTAATGGTCAGCTCAGATAGGTAAAAATTGTGAAGTTCAATTTAAATTCACTTGAAGAAATTGACTTATTTATTAAAATTCACTATTTTCCATCCATGAAATCTAAAGAAAGAACAATTCAAATATCAATGATCATCATTACTTTAATGATGATCATTTTCCGTTTTTTACTCAATGAGAAAGGAAGAACAAATCCTGATTCTATACGCTATATGCGTTTTGCGCACGTTTTTCCAACAATTGACAATACGACGACTCCGTTGGGCTATCCTTTAAGCATTAAATTTTTTACTTTTTTCGGACCTGATGAATTCTGGAGCAGTAAAATTGTGGGAATTTCAGCATTTTTATTTATTATTTTTTTTACGTGGAAAAAGAAATTTTTCTTTAAAGAAGCAGTTGTCTTAAGCGCATTATTCAGTTTTCTTTCGATATTCTCGTATACCATGAGTGAGGCTGTGATATTACCTTTTGTATTATTATTTCTTTACACTTCATCTCTTATCATCGAAGGAAAAATTACTGGCGGAAAAGCTATTTTTTATCTTTCATTGAATTTAATTTTGCTATATAATATCCGTTACAGTTCACTATTTATCATGGCAGGTACAGGACTTTTCGGATTGATTTTCTGGAAAAAGCCATATTCAAGACCATTTGTTATTTCAGGATTGATCGGAGGAATTTTTGTTGTTTTATATAAATTTTTATTTATCGATTATTTTAATGAAAATTATGTAAATGAATTTTTAGAAATTGGTCTTCATCCAACCTCAAAGCTTTTAAAAGAACTATTTCAGGGATTATGTACTACTTTTAATCCGTTTATTCATATTGCGAATCCGGCAGGAGGAATAATTAATTATGCAATCTATGGAATTGGTTTTCTCAATATCCTTTTAATGGTATACCTGTTTATTAAATATAGGTTTTCAGAGGCTGAGTTTTTCTTTATATTCGTAAGTATTACCGGAATAATCTGCTCTTATTTCATACAGTATTTCTATTCTGTAAATGCAATTGATTATCGTCTGATGGCGCCATTCAGCTTTCCTATATGGCTCGTTTATTTCAGAAAATTATTTCTGATTTTTAATTATAAAGTATATGCGATAGGTTTTTTAAGTATTCTTTCAGGAATTGCTTTCACATGGCTATCAAGAGGAAATTATCTTGAAAACAGAAAAGAGATGAAACAGTTTTTAAAATCCGAAAATCTTGATAAAGGTCCGGTAAAATTTTACGTGGAAGATATTGAGGATCTTGAATATATTCAGGTTGCAGAGCTTATCAGTACTGTAAATCCCTATGTAGTACTCAGTTTAAAGCCAAAAGATACCTTACAGAAAACAACTTTAACGAGGTATAAAGTTTTACAAAAAATGAAGATTGACAAGAACAAATACCAATAATTTTATTATCTTTGAGTTAAAGTTAAAACATTAAAAAAATGAAATTACCAAAGTTTTTATTAGCAGATAATTCGGAATTTCCAGAAGATTTGTTCGTAGTTCATACAGAATATCCGAGATTCATCCTTAATGTTGAGGAGGAAGAAGTTGAGTGGCTGGATGATCTTGAAGGTGATGACGAAGAAACTATGGCAGACGAAGCTACAAAGGTGGTAGAGGCTGCATTCAAATGGTGCGATGAAGAGTTGGCTAAGTACGACGAGGAAGAAGATGAAGATTAAATTTTAATAATTTAAACATAAAAAAGGAACTCAAATGAGTTCCTTTTATTATTTTATTCCGCTTTGTTGAATTTTAACAAGAGAAGATTATCCTGATACAATTCGAGAACATTCCCGGTGATGACATATTTGTTGGCTTTCGACATCATATCCATAAAATTTCTCTCTACGCTCATATTCTCACAAGCCATTTTGGTGGAACCCATCTGCCCCGCAGAAAAATTTCCTGTAGAAGGCTCTACCTTAGCTGTTCCGAAATAATTGTTACATCCTGTATTTCCGTTGATTTTTTCCCCTTCAATATTTAAAGTAGGAATTTTTCCTTTCACATTATCCGCCAATGCCCATTTTGTCCCTGACAATGAAGGCTGAGCCTTACCTACTTTTGAGGCAGAACCAGACATTGCACCACAAGAAACCAGAACTGCGACTGTACATATACTTAAAAAAAGATTTTTCATTTGTTTATTTTTGATTTAAATCAAATTTACGGAAATAATATTATTTAAACAGCCCTCATAAAACTTTATTGTTTTCCGAAAGCTATTTTTTTCTTTGCTGATATACACTTTTATCTATTCGAACTCATTAAATATCATAATAAAGAGCAATAAAAAAACGGACAAAAGTCCGCTTTATATAAATGTATTTATTTTATAAATTATCCTCTTAATTCTGCATTAAATTCTTTTTGGAAAGATTTAACCAAAGAATCCATTACAGTTGCAATTTCTTTCTCTTCCAGCGTTTTTTCTTCGTTTAAAAGTTCAAAACTCATGGCATAAGATTTTTTACCTTCAGGAAGATTTTTTCCTTCATACACATCAAAAAGATTGATATTTTTAATGTATGGAGATTTATTCTTTTTAGCTGCCTGATACAGATCTTCATAATTCACATTTTTATCAATCAGTAAAGCTAAATCTCTTCTGATTTTGTTGAATTTAGGAATATCTTTAAATTTCAGATCATTTTCAACACGAAGATTTTGGGCAAATTCGAGCTCGATTTCTGCATAAAAACATTCCTGATCAATATCAAAATCTTTTAGCATCCGGGCGCTTGCTTTTCCAATTCTTACTAATGTTTTGCTGTTAACCTCATACGCCAGAGCATCAGAGAATCTTTCATCAGACAAAGCAACTTCTTTGTAATCAATAGCAAGTTTCTCCAATAAAACTTTTACATAAGCTTTCAAATAATAAAAGTTCGTTGCTGATTTCGGCTGAAGCCAGTTTTCTGCCACTTCCCTTCCGGAAATAAGGATGGCCAGTTGTTTTCTTTCTTCGTATTTTTCTCTTTTATGATAAATTTTTCCGAATTCGAAGAATTTGATATCCTGGTTTTTTCTGTTGATATTATAGATTGTATTCTGTAAAAGTCCCTCTAGCAAAGATTTTCTCATGAATGCAAGATCATTGCTCAGCGGGTTTAATAGTTTTACAGCATCTGTTTCATCTTTTACGGCAGTGAGTGAATTATTCATTACTTCATTGAAGCCAAGACTTTGTAATGTTCTTGCCCAGCTGTTTTCTAATTCATCCTGATCTTTTGCATTTAATTTCACCGGAGTAAAAGATATTTTCTGAGGAGCATCGATCTTATTGTATCCGTAAATTCTTAAAATCTCTTCAATTACGTCGATTTCTCTCGTCACGTCTGCCCTGTAAGCCGGAACGGAAATCTCAAGGCCATTCTGAATTTCATTTAAAACCTGAATATCCAAAGCCTTCAAAATTTCTTTCACTTTCTCCCTGTGAATTTTTGTCCCTAAAATCTGTTCGATTTTGGAAAATCTGATAATCACATAATTGTCTTCAATTTTCTTTGGATATTCTTCCAAAAGGTCTCCTACTAACTTTCCTTCAGCCAATTCCTGAATTAATCTGATGGCATGAGTAATGGCTGTTCTGGTAATATTAGGATCTACACCTCTTTCAAATCTGAAAGACGCATCTGTATTCAGTCCGTGGAATTTAGCGCCTTTTCTTACCGCAACAGGATTAAAATAAGCACTTTCCAGGAAAATGGTTTTAGTTTCAGCAGAAACCCCTGAATTGGCACCACCGAAAACTCCGGCGATACACATTGGATTGTCTTTTCCGTCTTTAATCATGATTTCAGAACCGTTCAGCGTTCTTTCCACACCATCTAATGTTATGAATTTCGTTCCTTCTTTTACGGTTCCCACCTTAATGGTTTTATCAGTGATTTTATCAGCATCAAAAGCATGAAGCGGCTGACCAAAACCATGAAGAATATAATTGGTAATATCCACAACATTGTTGATCGGGCTTAGGCCGATAGCTTTCAGTCTGTCTTTCAGCCATGCCGGAGAATCTGTTACCTTCACATTTTCGATTACTGCTCCGATGTATCTTGGACAAAGTTCAGCATCTTCCACAACCAGCTTAAAATCATTGGTTCCTTCATTGTTTAATGCAACTGAAGAAACTTTTTCAAATTCAGATTTTTGCTTGTTTGTAGAAAGATAGGCATGTAAGTCTCTTGCCACTCCGTAGTGAGACATGGCATCGGTACGGTTCGGCGTCAAACCGATTTCTATCACTTCGTCATTGACAATTTCAAAATAATCAGCGAAGTTTTTTCCGACTTCAAATTTTTCTTCATCCAGCACCATGATTCCTCCATGATCATCACTAAGACCCAACTCATCTTCTGCACAGATCATTCCCTGGGAAACTTCGCCCCTGATTTTAGCTTCTTTGATTTCAAAAAAGCTTCCGGTTTTATCATAGATTTTTGTACCGACTACTGCTACAGGAACTGTTTGTCCAGCTTCTACATTTGGAGCGCCGCAAACGATATTCAGGATTTTTCCGTTTCCAACATCTACTGTTGTTTTTTTCAGTTTGTCTGCATTCGGATGTTTTTCGCAGGTCAGAACCTTACCTACAACAATTCCTTCCAGGCTGCCTTTTATGCTTTCAAATTTTTCTATCCCTTCAACTTCAAGACCGATATCTGTAAGGAACTCACCGATTCTTTCAGTTTTCAATTCCGTTTTGATAAAGTCTTTCAGCCAATTGTTTGATATTTTCATCTGATAATTTTTATTTTTTCTGAAGTCAGATGTAATCTATGGTTTCATCTGATCTGGTTTGAAAAATTTAGTTAAATTTTAAGTCTACAAATGTCGTGTTTTTTTGAGAAATAGAGAAATTTATAACAGACTTTAAGAGCTTAATGTATGCTTTTTTTGCCACCTTTTTTAATCTTTC
Source organism: Chryseobacterium sp. 27AL (assembly GCF_057815395.1). Classification (NCBI taxonomy): domain Bacteria; kingdom Pseudomonadati; phylum Bacteroidota; class Flavobacteriia; order Flavobacteriales; family Weeksellaceae; genus Chryseobacterium; species Chryseobacterium sp. 27AL. Next base: position 21,808 of record NZ_JBYRIW010000017.1, read on the forward strand.
ATATTAAAAATTGGTAGATTTATTTTTTAATTTACTTTTATTGAATCTGTTTTTTCTCTCTTTGATTTCACAGATTTAATCAGTTTATTGCTTATAAATATTTGAAAAAAACATTTAAGGCTATCAATTATGAGCATCTAATCTTTCCAGAATTTTTTCTAAACTATGTCTAGATATTTTCAGAAGGATAGACGTTGAATTTCCTAATGTTTATCAAGCGACTGTCTCATAGCCCCGATTGCAGCATTTGTTTGAGCTCATTTTTATGATTTCGGCTGCGGCGGCTTCGCCGCCGCAGCCGAAATCATAAAAATAGCGAGTGCGGAAAGCGGGAAAAAGCTCCTAAGAAAATAAAAGAGGCTTTGATCTGAAACCAAAACCTCTTTATATTTTATTTTATGTTACTATTACAATCCGATCACCGGCATTGATAACATTAAGATACTTTCATTTTCTTCAAGACCATCAAGGGGCTCAATAATACCTGGTCTGTTTGGCTGCGACATTTTCATTGTGATATCGTCTGAACCAAGAATTGTCAGCATTTCAGTTAGGAATTTAGAGCTGAATCCGATATTGATATCTTCACCGTTGTAATCGCAAGGAATCTGCATATCTGCCTTGTTTGCATATTCTGTGTCTTCAGCATGAAGGTGAAGAATATTCGCAGACAATTTGAATCGCACCTGGTTGGTAGATTTGTTTGACATGATGGAAGCTCTTTTGATAGCCCCTAAAAGTAGATTTCTATTGATCGTCAATACATTCGGATTTTCTTTCGGAATTACCGCTGTATAATTTGGATATTTTCCATCAATTAATCTACAGATCCATGTATGTTTCCCGAAAGTAAACCTTGCCATATTCTCATTGAAGTCGATGGTAACATCATCATTAGAGCTTGCCAGGATATTTTTGAAAATATTCAATGGTTTTTTCGGCATGATGAATTCCATGGGCTCAGCATTCATCAGATCATTTCTTTTATAGACAACCAACCTGTGAGAATCTGTAGAAACGAAATTCGTTTCATTTTCTCCAAACTGGAATAAAACACCCGTCATTACAGGACGAAGTGAATCGTTACTTGTCGCAAAAAGGGTGTTGGTAAGTGCCTCAGACAAAACTCCTGCAGACATGGTAACACTTTGTGAAGCATCAAATTCAGGAAGTTCAGGATAGTCATCGGCATTGTCAAGCGCCACGGCAAAGTTATCTTTTTCATCTAAAATCTCAAGCTGACTTCCTGTGCCTTCTGCATTATCTTTCACAACCAATGTCAATGGCTGTTCTCCATACGTCTTGATAAAATCCTGAAAAATCTTTGCAGGAACGGCAAACTTACCGGTATCATCAGACTTTACTTCAAGAGAAGTAACAAGAGTTGTCTCGCCATCGGATGCTGTAATGGTAACCTGAGTTCCGTCTAATTCAAAAAGATAATTTTCTAAAATCGGTCTCGACTGAGAGCTTGATATTACGCCACTTACAGTTTGCAAAGCCTTCTGCAGTTCACCACTTGAAATAATAAATTTCATAGATTTAAAAATAAATTTTTACAAATATAATAAATAGAAAACAGATGGAAAAGAATAATCCTGATAGTTACTAACAACCATCAAAAGATTTCAGCCCTGTTTTTCCTTCTTCATTTCGAGATAAAAGCTGCCTAAATGACAACGACTAAAGGTAAGGATTTTCTTTGAGCAAATCCCTATATTTGTGAATATCTTTTCAATATGCGAAAACCACCTGTTCATAAAAGTTTTTTCAATGCTTTCCGTGGTATTTTCCTGATGATAAAATGGGAAAGAAATTTTCAGATTGAAATGGTGGCTTTGCTTATTAATCTTTTTCTGATTTTTTATTTGAAAGTGACAACGATCGATGCTATTCTTATTATGATCGTCTGTTTTGGCGTTTTAGCCGCTGAAATTTTTAATACAGCCATTGAGAAAATCTGCGATATTATCCGGCCGGAATTTGATACAAGAATTGGTTTTATTAAAGATATTGCTGCCGGAGCGGTTCTTCTAATAACAATTGTATCGGTTATTGCAGGAATTTTAATTTATTGGAAATATGTTTTTAGCTAAATTTCAAATACTATCTACTGTACGGTTATTTCACCGCAATTAAAATATCGACTTCTGCATGGGAAGGATTTTGGGATTTTTCTCCATATACTTCAAAATCAGCAGTAAAAACTCTTTCCAATTCCATGTTCCAAATTTTTGTCCACTCATTAATAACCAGATTTTTTGAAATATCTCCTTTTGTGGTAAACTTCACATATTTTCCACCATCAAAGGAATAGCCAACCATGCCTTCCGGAATAAAATTCAAATTTTCCACTTTACAGCCAAGAATTGTTGTGTAAGGCTTTGTATGATCTTTTTCATAATCCGTATATACTGAATAAATGGTATCATCAATCTTATTCAGAATATTATTCAAAATATTTTCACTTATCAGTTTTTCCCATAATAACGGAATATCTTTTCCTTGCTGTCCGTTTTCATTCGTAGTCCTTATCGAAATACCGATAATTTTAAAAGGTTCTATTATAACATTTTCCATTTTTGTTTTCTTTAGAACAAAAATAAAAACATCCGGTGACAACAGGTTGTCAGCAGTAAAATGAAAATTTTCTTTTCTTAATTTTTCCTATTAATTCAATAGTTATTTGTTAACAACATATATAAATCCAGATTTCCCGGATTCGAAAACAGCTTCTATTCTTTTATAATCATCCACTTCATATTCATCCGCTTGCAGAATTTCTTCGTCTGTAACTTCAAATAAGACTCCTTTCACTTCGTCTTCGGTATTTCCTGAGAATTCTAAAATCGGATGATATTTCTGATTGCTTTTCCGTAAAACTTCCGGATCCGTAATTTCGAGCATTTTAAGTTTGTAACCTGTCAGAATATCTTTTTCCCCTATTAAAATTCGTCCGAAAGTTTCGATTTGCACTTGTTCTTTTTGCAGGGTTCCATAGGAAAATAAATTGGGCATTAGAAATGGTTTTTAAAATAAATAATTTGAATCGTAATATTTAATTAAGAAGTTAAAATTATTGAGATGCTTCGACAGGCTCAGCACGACAATGCTAATACTAAGAGTATAAATTTAAAATAACTTAAACTGAATTTAATGAATATTAATGGTTCAAAATTAATGTAATATTTTTATGTGATTCTATAATTTCAATTAAAACTTCAAACAAGGTTTGGCCGGTGCCGTCAATCAGTTCATCCAGTTTCTGCTGAATTAATTTTACATTAAAAGGTTTTCCTTGCCTGATTTTATTTTCATAAAATTCTTTAGTTAAATCAAAACCTAAATCTTCTTTCGACTTTTGCGAATTTTCCCAGATAATTTCACCTTTAAACCCATATAAAATATCATTAAAACCATCCAAGGTTCTGACTTTCCAATCTTCATCTTTTAGAAAAAGCTGAGAAACTTCTTCATAAAAACCTTCCAGATTTGAAAAATGACTGCCATTGATGACAGTCACTTTCTTTTTATTGTTATTTGAAGTATTCCACTCCATTTTTAAAGATATTGTGATAATTCGCGGTTGGAATGTTTTTCATCAAGCCTTCGGCAAAACGCTCCGGGTGTCCCATTCTACCGAAGATTTTACCGTCCGGACTCGTGATTCCTTCAATTCCGAATAATGAATTATTTGGATTGAACGGCATTCCGTGAGCGATATTTCCTTCTAAATCTAAATATTGCGTTGCAATTTGTCCGTTTTTGTATAACTTCTGAATTTCACCTTCCGAAGCCATAAAACGACCTTCACCGTGAGAAATCGGAATGGTGAAAATCTGGTCTTTCATTCCTTTTAACCAAGGAGACTCGTCGTTCACCACTTTTACGTTGACCATTTGCGAAATGTGTCTTCTGATGGCATTGTGAGCCAACGTCGGAGAGTTTTCATCTAAATCTTTGATTCTTCCGTACGGCAACAATCCTGATTTTACCAACGCCTGGAAACCGTTACAGATCCCGATGATCATTCCGTCTCTGTCCAGCAATTCGTGAACCGCATTTCTCATCTTTTCGTTTTTCAAAACGTTGACAATGAATTTTGCAGAACCGTCCGGCTCGTCACCCGCAGAGAAACCTCCTGAGAAAGCTAAAATCTGAGAAGTTTTGATTTCTTCAACCCACGCATCAATACTTTCGTCCAATAACTGGTGATTGATATTGATTAAAGGTAAACTGCTGATAACAGCACCTTCTTTTGCAAAAGCGTTCAGCGTATCATACTCACAGTTTGTTCCCGGGAAAACCGGCGCAAATACTTTTGGCTGGGCAATTCCGTGCTTTTTAATGATGATATTTCTTGGGTTGATCGAGTTTAATGTTTCATCGATTTCAACCGTTAATTTTTCTTTTTCAACCGTTGGGAAAAGATTCTCGAATGTATTCGTATTTGCCGCTAACAATTTCTCAATCGCGAATTCAGCATCATTAATTTTAATAACATTTGAATCTTTAACTTCTCCGATTAACTGAAGATTTACAGAGCTTAATTCCTCTTTAGATTCAATGATTAAGCTACCAATATTTTTAGCTAATAAAGAATCTGTTACATTGAGCGGAGTCGAAATGTCAGCACCTAATCTGTTTCCAAAGCTCATTTTGGCCAAGGCAACCGCAACACCGCCTTCTTTCACTGTTTTTACTGAAACGATTTTTCTTGCTTGGATATTCTCGAAAATCAATTCATAAATATCTTTTAAAGCATCATAATTCGGAAGTCCGTTTTCCTGAGCGATATGATTGAAAAAATACACTTTGTTTCCTGCTTGTTTAAATTCCGGAGAGATAATATTTTTCTTTTCTCCGTTTGCACAAGCGAAAGAAATCAATGTTGGCGGAACATTCAGATCCTGATACGTCCCACTCATTGAATCTTTACCTCCGATCGCAGCCAAACCAAAGTTGATCTGGGCATCGTAAGCTCCTAAAAGCGAAGCCAAAGGCTTACCCCATTTTTCAGGATTCTGGCCTAATTTCTCAAAATATTCCTGGAAACTGAATCTGATATTTTTGTAATCACCACCCATTGCAACGATCTTCGCAACACTTTCTACCACTGCGTAAGAAGCTCCCAACAGAGAATTCTGCTTAGAAATCTCTGCATCAAACCCCCAACTCGCCAAAGAAACCGTTTCAATATCTTTTGCTCCGATAATCGGCAATGTCTGAACACTTCCTTCCATCAAAGTCTGCTGATATTTTCCACCTAAAGGCATCGCCACCGTAGTCGCACCAATCGATGAATCGAACATCTCAAGCAACCCTTTTTGAGAAGCTACATTTTTATCGCCTAATATTTTCAGGAAATTCTCTTCGTTAAATGCAGGAGTTTTTTCTTTTACTTCATTAAGGTGGGTAATTTTAACTTCCTGACTTTTTGAACAGCCGTTCGTATCTAAAAATGCTCTTGAAAGGTCAACAATTTTATCGCCTTTCCAGAACATCTGCATTCTTCCTGAATCTGTCACTTTTGCAACCTCAACAGCCACAATGTTTTCAGCCTCACAGAACTTGATGAATTTTTCTTTATCTTTTGGTTCAACCACAACCGCCATTCTTTCCTGAGATTCAGAAATAGCAAGCTCGGTTCCGTTCAGACCTTCATATTTTAAAGGTAAAACATCCAGATTAACTTCCAGTGAATCAGCGATTTCACCAATTGCTACAGAAACGCCTCCAGCTCCGAAGTCGTTTGATTTTTTGATCAATCTCGTTACTTCAGGATTTCTGAATAATCTTTGGATTTTACGTTCTTCAACAGCATTTCCTTTCTGAACTTCAGAACTCATCGTGTGGATCGAAGTTTCGTCCTGTTCTTTCGAACTTCCGCTCGCTCCACCAACTCCGTCACGACCTGTTGCACCTCCTAAAATAATGATAGAATCGCCAGCTTCAGGCTTTTCACGTCTTACCCAATCCACAGGAACTGCTCCGGCAACGAAACCAACTTCCATTCTCTTTGCCTTGTAACCTTCGTCATAGATTTCGGAAACCATAGTAGTCGCCAGACCGATTTGGTTACCATAAGAAGAATATCCGTTCGCTGCCTGTTTTGTGATCGTTTTCTGAGGCAGTTTTCCCGGTAACGTTTTATCAACCGGCTCCAACACATCGGCAGCTCCCGTTAATCTCATCGCCTGGAAAACGAAAGAACGCCCGGACAAAGGATCTCTGATTGCTCCTCCTAAACAGGTTGAAGCCCCACCAAAAGGCTCTATTTCTGTTGGGTGATTGTGTGTTTCATTTTTGAATAATAAATACCAAGGTTCTTTTTTACCGTCGTATTCCGCTTCGATTTGGATGGTACAAGCGTTAATCTCGTCTGAAACCACCAAGTTCTCTAAATTGCCGGTTTTATGGAAATATCTGCCGCAAACTGTTGCCAAATCCATTAAAGAAATTGGCTTTAATTCACGTCCTAAGAATTTTCTTTTTTCAATATAGTCATTGAAAATGGTTTCCAATGTATGTTTAAACTGTCCTTCAAATTCAATATTTGACAATTCTGTTTCAAATGTTGTGTGACGACAGTGGTCACTCCAATAGGTGTCTAAAACCTTAAGTTCAGTTTCTGTAGGATTTCTTTGTTCAGATTTAAAGTATTCCTGAATGAATTTCAAATCATCCAACCCTAATGCAAAACCGTGATTATTAAAGAATTCCTCGAGCTGAGCATCATCAAAATTGATGAAATTTTCGTGAACAATCACTTTTGACGGTGTTTCTTCTGCAGGAATATCCAAAATAGATAAGTCTTTTTCCTGAGATTCAACTTTATTAATAAGAAGATCCTTGATTTTTGTCAAATCTGACTCTGAAACGCCTTCAAATTCAATAAGTTTACCGCTTCTTACTTTAGACTTCTCATTTCCAGTTAATAAAGCGATACATTGTTGAGCAGAATCCGCACGTTGATCGTACTGACCTGGCAGGAATTCCATTGCAAAAAATATTTCTTTTGCAGGATTTTCTGTATGTAAAATATCAGTAACAGGGTCTACGAAAGTGCTGTTTACCACTTTTTCGAACTCACCTTCATTTAAGCCAAAAATATCGTAAACGTTATAAACCTTTACACTTTGGACAGACGGAGCAACCGCTTTTAATTCATCAAAAATTTTTGGACTTTCAACATCGAAAATTCCTCTTTTTTCTACGAAAATTCTTTTGTTTTGAGACATTAGATGTCAGATTTTATTAGATTTATTTTTATTTAAAACTTATTTGGCAAATGCCATATTTTCTCATTGCAAAGATAGCATTCCTACGGAATGCATATTGTATTTACATCATATTTCTACACAGATGTCATTCCTCCGGAATGTTATTTTTCTAATGGTGATTCCGTAGGAATCATAGCTGTGTAGAAAGAGCCTGCTCGGATTAAAGTGGCAGTCCGTAGGACTGCTATTTCTTCTCATTGATTTCGAAAAAATAATACTGTAATCAGAAATTATTTTTCGTCATCATAGAATTCAAACAAATATTCATTCTTAAATTCGATTTCAAAAACATTCAACATTTCAATATATTCTTCTCTGAAGCTCTTTTTTGAATGATGTTTTTCCTGGTTTAGCACATAATTAACAACCTTGTCTTTCTGACTTTTTGCATAAGAAAAAGCTCCGTACCCTTCTTGCCAGGAAAATTTACCAAAACACAACTTCTTTTCATTAATATAATTTGTTGATTCAATTTTAACCGTTTTAATTAATTCCGGAATCGTTATCTGCAAATTCTTATAACTAAAGAAAATATGAAGATGATCAGGATTTGCATAAATCGCTAATACCTTTTGTTTCTTATTGTTAAATATTCCACAAATATATTTTTCAATTTCAGCTCTTACTTCAGATTTAATTTTAATGCTCCTTCCTTTTGTAGCAAAAACAACCTGAATATAAATCTGTGTATAGGTGTTCGGTATATTTTATTTTCATCATTTTTGCAAAGATAGCATTCCTACGGAATGCATGTATTGTTTAATGTTATTTCTACACAGATTTCATTGCTACGGAATAAAATATTAATATCTTCGCTATTTCTTATTTACTTAATTTATTCGGATGATCCGGATGTTCTTTCTGAAATTTTTCGGCCTGTTTTCTCTCGTTCTTCAGCCATTTTTCAAAAGGAATCTTTTCATTATCATCATCTAGTGCAAAAATATTTTTGCCATTTTCTGAAATTAAGAATTTGAAATCATACATCAATCCTGCGTCCAGCTTTCTGTAATCATAAGTATTCACCTGATAAAACGGAAAGTTTTCTTTTGGCCGCTCTACAATTTCAAAGAAAAGTTTCTTTTCATCAGCAGGTAATTTACTGTAATGGTTGACGTAATATATTTCGGAAAGCATTTTATTTTGCTTCTCAAAAAATTTGAGAATGTTCTTTTCCTTTTCATTATAAGAAAAAGGATACGGATAATATTTCCCATTTGATTCAACCGTCTTAGCCGATTTCTCAACAGGCTGAACAGTTTCTCCTTTGAAATTCATAACACCCCATGTTCCACCGACTATGGCCTTATGCTCTTCTTGTGTCTTCTCCCAATCACAGCCGTCGCAGTAGGCAGCATATCCATAATTAAACGACGATACAAAATCATATTTAGGCTTGATAATAACCGTCCCGTTTCTGTCTGCAAAGCCAACTTTCCCGTTTTTAACAAACCTCCTTACTCCTTCTGAGAAATAATCTGCTCCGTTGTCGTAAAAGAAAGGTCTGTAGAGAAAGTTTCCATTTCTGTCATAAACATATCCCCACGCATTTTTTTCCGGTTTCTCGTCTTGTTTTGGTCCGTCAAAATAAATAGTTTCCCCTTTTACCAATTCTCCATCTTTCAGATCAGAAAAAATTTTAAACTGTGCCGGAACGATGATTGTACCGTCTTCATTTTTAACACCAACCAAAGAATCTTTCGTTTTAAAATACTTCAGAACATCCTTTTTCTGGGAAAAAGAAAGCATAGGCATTAGTAAAATGGCTAAAAGTATTTTCTTCATTTGATTTTTTAAAAATGATTTATTCGTCCTTGCTAAGATCGGCTTTCTTACGTACATTTACAATAACATATAACTTTTTAGAAGTATCATAATCAATCGAATTCTCTAATTTCCATTTTTGATATCCTATGTAATCAAATTGATGATTTTCTGGAGGAGTTAACAAATAATGATATTGCTCCATTAAATATTCGTCTACAAAACCATCATTTCTAAGTTTTGTAAAAAAAGAAATCAGTCTCATTGCGGGATCATTCCCTTCTATTGAATTCTGATTTTTCTCGGTTTTATAATCGATAAAACCATTAATTCCAGCGATTTGAAAATCTAAAAGAACACCGGGTATTCCTGCTGCCCTTTCATATTTATCAATATTTTCATAGATCCACTTCATCTTATTCGTTGCACTACTCATTGTAATTCTCAACAATGATTTATTCTGAGCAGCAACAGGTGCATAGAGAATATTGGCATACCTAGTTATTGGATTTTTCTCAACTATTTTTGCCGGCTGTATTTTAGCCAAAAATTGGTCCTGAACTTTATCCAGAGCTAATGTATCATTCCCTTTTTGGCTGACCTCTGAAATAAAAACCCAGAATCCGGCATCATATACCCGTAGATTAATCAATCGGTCAAGATGACTAAAATAACAACTGATACCATGAAGCTTAAATTTTCCTTCTTTGATCGATACCGTCTTATTTATTTTTTTATTTTCCTTAGGTGAATATTTTCTTTCCTGCAAATCCCTATAGTAATGTCTTAGGAGTCTTTCTTCATCAACAAATGCAGGAAGAATTTTAAATTTAAATGACATGTCATGGTTTTTATCTTCGTATTCCGCTGCAAATACGCTGTCATTTTTAGAATTTGTGGATAATTCGGTTCTGAAAAAGTTCTCTACACTTAACGGAGCCGAAATTCCGGAAATAGTATGTTGAAAATCTGTTGTTGATTTTATTTTTTTATTCGGTTTTAAATCCTGCGAAAAAATCATCACAGGAAATAGCAGCAAAATAAAAAATGTAAAAATCTTCATACTCATTCAAAAAAATATGCAGCCAAAAAGACTGCATACATTAATTATACTTTAAGGTCAGCCTCCAGTCCGATAAGATCTTTGTTCTGATCGATGATTGGCTGTACTTCATTCTTTATAAATTCTTCCGTCTGGATCGGAGCAAACCCGATAAAGTTTTTAGGATCCAGGACTTCTTTTAATTTCGACTTATCCAGCTTTAATGAATGGTCGTTCAGGATTCTTTCGATAAGGTCGTTTTCTTTTCCTTCTACTTTTACCTGCTTAGAAGCTTCCATGGAATGAACTCTGATCACCTCGTGAATTTCCTGACGGTCACCGCCTGCCTTCACTTCTTCCATGATGATATATTCTGTCGCCATGAATGGAAGCTCATCCATAATATGTTTGTTAATTCTGTTCGGATACACTACGATTCCGTTCATGATGTTGTTCCAAATTAATAGAATCGCGTCCACAGCTAAAAATGCCTGAGGAATAGTCAGTCTCTTGTTAGCAGAATCATCCAGTGTTCTTTCAAACCATTGTGTTGAAGCTACCATTGCAGAACTTGTTGTCAAAGACATCACATATTTTGCCAATGCTCCGATTCTTTCGCTTCTCATCGGATTACGTTTGTAAGCCATTGCCGATGAACCGATCTGGTTCTTCTCGAATGGTTCTTCAATTTCTTTAAGATTTTGAAGTAAACGTAAATCGTTGGTGAATTTATGTGCTGATTGCGCAATATTTCCTAATAAAGCAACCACTTTAGCATCGATTTTTCTGTCATAAGTCTGCCCGGAAACTCCGAAAACCTTTTCGAAACCGAATCTCTTTGACAATTCTTTATCTAAATGCTTCACTTTAGAGTAATCTCCGTTAAAAAGCTCAAGGAAACTTGCTGCAGTTCCCGTAGTTCCTTTTACTCCACGGAATCTCAAAGTTTCCAGGAAAAAATCAAGTTCTTCGATGTCGAGAACTAAACTTTGTAACCAAAGAGTTGCTCTTTTCCCAACAGTTGTTAATTGGGCCGGTTGAAAATGAGTAAATCCTAACGTTGGTAAATCTTTATATTGAATAGCAAAATCTGCTAAATTTTTCATTACGTTAACCAACTTCTTCTTTAAAATTAAAAGTCCGTCACGAATCTGAATTAAGTCTGTATTATCACCTACAAACGCCGAAGTTGCTCCCAAGTGAATAATTCCTTTTGCAGAAGGAGCCACATCACCGTAAGCGTGAACGTGAGCCATTACATCATGTCTGAATTTTTTCTCATATTCAGCTGCTTTATCATAATCGATATTTTCAGCGTTGGCTTTCAATTCTGCAATTTGCTCATCTGTGATTTCAAGACCAAGGTCTTTTTCGATTTCAGCAAGGGCAATCCAAAGCTTTCTCCAGTTCTGGAATTTATTGTTGTGAGAGAAGTTAAACAACATTTCTTCGCTTGAATAGCGTTCTTCCAATGGATTTTTGTAGGAATTCATTCTTTCTTTTACTTTTTAGCTATGCAAAAATAGGGTTTTTCTGTGAGAGTTGAAAATCGTTTCGAGACTGAATAGTGTTATAAAAATATCTAATAAAATGATAAAAGCCACTCCTTAGAATGGCTTTCTGTTCATTATTGATAAATTACTACGTCGTTTTTCTTAATCTGATAACCCTTTTTCTTATAAGGAACCAATACATAACTATCTTTTATTGCCTTTCCACTTTTCCAGATTCTGCTTTTGCCATGTCTTTCAAGAATAATGCTTTTTGCGGCGCCATCCGGAATAAATATTTCTGCCTTTTTCATGTTTTTGCTGAAAATAACCGCTGTCATGGTGGAATAGCTTTTATCGCCATCCACTTCTTTAAGCTTGATTTTTTGTTCAAAAACGCGTACACATTCGTTCTTTATCTGGGAATACGTATAACCCGCAGAGCCTATACATCCATGAACATCTCTGTCATTCCCTACAACCGGCGTCTTTTTTTGACACAGCATCAAGGAACTTAGAAACATTAAACTAAATAAGATTGTTTTTTTCATATGTTTTTATTTAAAGTTTTCTGGTGGTTTAATCTTACTCTAATATACAAAAAAGTCACTCAATTTGAGTGACTTAAAATTTATTTTGTCCAGTTAATCTTTGAATGTTTCACGTCTGCGGAACTTGTTCCGATCATGATATCAAATTCTCCCGGTTCCCAATCATATTTCAGATCTCCGTTATAGAACTTAAGATCTTCAGGAGTAATATTGAAAGTAACCTTTTTAGATTCTCCTTTTTTCAGCATTACTTTTTGGAAGCCTTTCAATTCTTTTACAGGTCTTGTAATGGTTCCTACCAGATCCCTGATATAAAGCTGAACCACTTCTGCCCCATCGTAATTTCCGGAATTCGTAACCGTTACAGAAGCCTGAACAGTCTGGTTTCCTTTAGGGTTTGCATTAGAAACCGTAACGTCAGAGTAGTTGAATTTAGTGTAGCTCAACCCATATCCAAACGGATAAAGCGGTGTATTACACTCATCCATATAATTTGAACGAAATCTCTGGTATTCACATTTATCAACAAGCTTTTGATCCAAAGGTCTTCCTGTGTTTTTCTCATTATAATAGATAGGCACCTGTCCTAAGCTTCTCGGGAATGTCATCGGTAATTTTCCGGAAGGATTCACTTTTCCGAAAAGAACATCTGCGATTGCATTTCCTGCTTCTGAACCTGGGAACCATGCATTCAGAATAGCATCAGGAGTGTCTTTAACATTGGTAAGTGCCAAAGGACGACCTGTGAAAAGTACCATCGCTATGGGTTTTCCTGTTTTTTTCAATTCGTTTAATAAATCTACCTGAGACTGAGGGATGGTAATTTCTGTTCTTGAAGAAGATTCACCGCTCATTTCTGCAGATTCTCCGATGGCAAGAACGATAACATCTGCTTTGCTAGCCACCTCAACAGCTTCTTTCAATAATGCTTCTTTTGAACGATTGTCTCTGTCGGTTTTCTTACCGTGAGCCGCATAAATTTCTTCCAGTTTTGCATCATAATCAATATTAGCGCCTTTTGCGGAGATGAATTTCACATTTTTACCGTAATTAGCTTCAAGCCCCTGCACTAAATTAACAGATTTTGCATGCTGTGCGGCTACACTCCATGTTCCGGTCATATTGATGGAATTATTTACCAATGGCCCGATTACAGCTACTGTTCCGGAAGCTTTTAAAGGAAGGATCTGATTTTCATTTTTCAATAAAACCATAGATTGAGCAGCAATATTTCTGGCAATATTTCTGTTTTCCTGACTGAAAACTTCTTTTGCCGCTAGTTTTGCATCCCCATGTTTGTAAGGATTATCGAATAACCCGAGGTCATATTTTGCTTCAAGGATTCTTCTTGCTGCCATATCGATTTCAGCCTGGGTCACTTTTCCCTCAGATAAAGATTTTTTAAGTGTCGTTAAAAAGCCTTCACCCACCATATCCATATCCACTCCGGCTTTTAAAGCCAGCGCAGAAACCTGCTGAAGATCACCCATACCGTGATCTACCATTTCATTGATTCCCGTATAATCGGTCACTACAAATCCCTTGAATTTCCATTGGTTTCTCAATACTTCTGTCTGAAGCCATCTGTTTCCTGTAGCCGGAACTCCATCCACTTCATTGAAGGAAGCCATTACAGAAGCAACTCCTGCGTCAACAGCAGCTTTATAAGGAGGGAAATATTCGTTAAACATTCGGATATGACTCATATCAACAGTATTGTAATCCCTTCCCGCTTCACCAGCACCGTATAATGCGAAGTGTTTAACACAAGCCAAAATGGTATTTCCTGCCGAAAGATCTTTACCCTGATATCCGTAGACCATGTTTTTAGCAATTTCACTTCCAAGATACGGATCTTCTCCGGAACCTTCGGAAACTCTACCCCACCTTGGTTCACGTGAAATATCAACCATCGGCGAGAATGTCCAGTTGATTCCGTCTGCTGAGGCCTCCTTTGCCGCTACACGCGCCGATTGCTGAACAAGACTCATATCCCAGGATGAAGCCAGTCCTAACGGAATAGGGAAGGTTGTTTCATATCCGTGGATAACATCCATCCCGAAAATCAACGGAATTTTAAGTCGGCTGTTTTCAACGGCTACTTTCTGAACAGCTTTGATTTTATCAGCACCTTTTATATTGAATAGCCCACCTACTAATCCTTGTTCTACTTTTTTTCCAATGTCTGAGCTTTTAGCCAAACCGGTAGTAAAATCGCCAGAACTTGGCAAATTCAGCTGTCCGATTTTCTCATCCAATGTCATTTTCGACAAAAGATTGTCTACGAATGCTTTCTTTTTAGCCTGATACTGGGCCGTCTGATAGGATTGAACGGGCTTTGATACCATTTCCTGCGCCGAAAACACAGGCGCCAGTGCTAAAGTGGCCATTACAATTAACTTTTTCATAAATCTATCTTCTTTAATTATATAGTTCTTTTGTAATAATAATTATTTAAATACAAACAACAAACTTTTTAATAACAATTGTCATTTTTCGACATTGTATATTTGGCAAAGATCGTCAACATTATAAATGATTATTATTAAATTTTGTTTAATTATTTCCCTTTTGACAGCATCCATTCATATAATTTAGGATCAGAATAGGTTGAATCCCAGGAATTGTGATTGTCATTCGGGAAAATTTTCAGTTCTGCTGAAGGGTTCACAGGATGTAATTTTTGGTAAAAATTAAATGCATTTTCCGGTAAAACCACATCATCCATTCCGCCATGGAAGATTTTCATATTCAGATTTTTGTACTGATGAATATTGGCATACATTACCCTATCGGTAGGAGCACATACAGAAACCACTGCTGCAAACATCTCAGGATGTTCCATCGCCAGCTTCAAGGTTCCCCATCCTCCCATCGAAAGTCCTGTAAGATAAATTCTTGAAGGATCAATTTTATATTTTGCCTGAATTTCTTTGATCAAAGCATAGACCGTTACCGTATCCCACCACATATTTTCAGGACATTGCGGAGCTAAAATTGCAACAGGTTCTTTTATTAAATTTTTATAAGTGAACGGACTGTGTGCCTTAACCATTTCCAGGTTATTGCCTCTTTCCCCGGATCCGTGGAGAAAAACGATCAACGGAACATTTCCTTTGGCATTTTGGGGATAATCGAGAATATAGGAAATTTTTTCCTGCCTTTTAATTTCTTTATTTAATTCCGATTTTATTTCCTGTGCATGTAAGCTTACTGAAAAAGGTAAGAAAATAAGTAGTAAATGCTTTAGCTTTAGTTTTAATTTCATTTTACTTTTAAGTTTTAGTAAAGCCGTTTTGATGAATTGATATTTAAATTCGGTATGTTATTTCTATTCAGGTTGTCCTCCTAGCCCTGATGGGAACGGCATCCTTTTTTTGGTAGGGAAAAGCCCGGCAAAAAAAGATACAGTGAACAGCAGGATCAAGCTCCTGAAAATTACCGGATGCCGTACTTTTCAGATTTAAAGCTCAGTTTTTTCAATCCCTGCTGAATTTCCGGAGCGTTCATAAAAAGCTTCCATAAAAATCCGGTTCGATAATTTTCGATCATCGGGGCAATGGTTCCCTGATCGATCGCAAGATATCTTGGGGTTGTCCAGTTGTCGTACTGAATCGAATTGGCATCATAAGGTCCTGCGGACCCTATAAATTCAGGCTTCTGTGTGTATAAAAAGCGTAAAAAATCCATAGATTCCTTAGGGGTGTATGGAAAGCTGCTCAATGCTGCCGTAGGGGTAATTACTCCTCTGTCATTTTGTGGAAAATGAGCATCATATCCAACACTTCCATCGCTATTTCTTGAATAACTGGCTGTTAAACCCCAATAATTTGGTCCATAACCTGCCCATTGCTTAGGATTTTCAACACAGTATTTATAATCAATAAGAACCTGATTTTTATTTAAATCGAAATAATTCTTGATTAATTTATCTGAAAGATTTGTAGGATCGAGACCGATGTATGAATAATGCGCCCAGAATAGTGGGCCTCCGTATTCTTCAGCTCCGTTGTGTTTAACGTATAAAGGAAGTCCGTATTTTGTTTTATCAGAAAGATAGGTACCATTTCTTGTCCAGCCTTTATAATACGTTTCAGCATCGATGGGATAAGTTGGTGAGGATGCCGCTAAAATATACGTTATCAGACATTCGTTGTATCCTTCCAGCGGAAAATTCATTTCCCATTGGTAATCCGGTGACCAGTGCCAGTACAATACTTTTTCACCGCCTTTTGTGTACCAATTCCATTGAATGCCTTTCCAAAGTTCGTCACATTTTTTGGCCAACGCTTTTTCTTCTGCATTTCCGTCTTTAAAATATTCCCGGACCATTAATATACCCGAAGTCAAAAATGCCGTTTCCACCAAATCTCCTCCGTTGTCTTTTTTCCCGAAAGGTACTGTTTTACCGGTTTCACCATTGATCCAGTGTGACCAGGCACCTTTATGACGATCGGCCTTTGCGAGAAAATCCATCATAGTTGTTAACCGTTTCACCGCCTCTTTTCTTGGTACAAAACCTCTTTCAACTCCTACCAGAACAGTTGCAAGCCCAAATCCGGAACCGCCTGTTGTAACGACATGTTTATCATTATCCGGATAAATATTATCTTCATGGTAGCGTTCTCTTCCAAGCAAAGAATTCGGTTCGGCATAATCCCAGAAGTATTTCAGGGCATCTTTCTGGACTTTGTCCATTAATTGTTGATCAGTAATATCATTTTTAACTGTTTGCGATTTCACTGCTTCTTGTTTTGAAGCCTGCGAATTTTTGCAGGAAACCGTGAGTAATGATATTAAAGTGACTGACATTATAATCCTCTTCATATTAATATTTTTTATAATTTTATTAGAATCCGTATTGTGTAGAATGGAAACCCAGCTTGATTAGACCTTGCTTAATATCCGGAGCATTCATAAACAATTGCCATAAAAATTGGCTTTTATAATTTTCAACCATTGGAGCAATTGTTCCCTGATCTATGGCTAAATACCTTGGGGTAAACCAATTGTAATGTACAGAATAGGCGTCATAAGGTCCGGCAACTCCAATATATTTATTATAATTTTCATTATACAAAAATCTAAGTACATTCATGCTTTCTGTAGGAGTATAAGGCATACTTGACAATGCTGCTGTAGGGGAAATAACGCCTAAGTCATTATTTGGCTGGTGTGCAGCATATCCTGTTGAGCCATCTGTATTTCTTGAATAACTGGCGGTAAGTCCCCAGCTTTTTGAATTATAACCCTGCCATCCTTTGGGATTGGTTACACCATACTGATACATAATTTTTGCGTGATTGGCTGTTGCATCTCCATAATTCACATATTCATCTGATAAACCTCTAGGATCCAGGCCTAAAAAAGAATAATGAGACCAAAACATTGGTCCGACAGTATTGTTTGCTCCATTATGATTAACTATCACAGGAATTCCGTATTGTGTTGCTGTACTTTTAATTCCCCCATTTCGAGCCCACCCTTGTTGATAGACCTGTTTTTCAATAGAATAATTGGGTGAAGCGGCAGCCAAAACATATGTAATTAAAGTCTCATCAAACCCTTTCAATTGAAGGTTCATTTGAAAATCATAATTAGGAGACCAATGCCAATATAAAACATTCTCTCCTTTTGTATACCAATTCCATTCAATTCCTTTCCACAGAGCATCCGCTTTTTGAGAAAGTGCCAGTTCTGAATTGTCAGAAGAAGTTTTAAAATATTCTCTTACACAGATTAATCCTTGTGCCAAAAATGCAGTTTCAACCAAATCTCCACCATTATCCATTGTACTAAATGGAATTACTTGCCCATTTGTGCCATTCATCCAATGTGGCCATGCGCCGTGAAAACGATTGGCATTTTGTAAGAAATTAAGTGAAGTAGTAAGTTTTGAAACTGCTTCAGCTCTGGAAATATATCCATTCTTAATTCCCACTAGAATCGTCATCAGTCCGAAACCTGATCCTCCCGTAGTGACAACATTAGCATCCTGCGAAGGATTATCGGTATGATATCTTTCTCGTGCCAGCTTTGAATTGGTTTCTGCATAATCCCAGAAATATTTTAATGCATCTTTTTGGACCATCTCGATGAGCTGGGGATCGGTGTATTGAGAAGGCTGTGTGACAGTAGGATTTTCATTTGTCCCCTCTACAATAGAGTCAGAAGAACAACTGCCACATAGAAATATGGCAGTTGTTAATATTAGAAAATTTTTAATTCTCATGAGGTTTAGTATCCAGGATTCTGAACAAGCACCCCATTGCTTTGATTAATTGCGTTTTGTGGTATTGGAAACACTTCATTTTTTCCAGCAACAAATCCGTAACTTGCCAGAACACTGGAAGCTTGTCCTGTTCTTATAAGATCAACAAATCGGTCTCCCTCCATAGCTAATTCTACTCTTCGCTCTTTCCATATGGCAGTACGTAATGCAGATTGTGTGGATGCAGTAGTAGCCGGTAAGTTAGCTCTCGTTCTCACCTTATTTAAATTAGTGATTGCAGCTGCAGAATTTCCTAATTCATTTGCTGCTTCTGCATTAATTAGCAGTATTTCAGCGAATCTTAAAATTCTGATATTTTGTCTGGAGCCGTATCCGCATGAAGTATTATTTAAACTTTTAGGAACATAAGCTTTTTGATTAAATGTTTTTACTGATAAAGGATCTCCAACCGCGATAACATCTCCTTCCGGTGTTGTTTCTCCATCCCTTAAGATGGTAAGCTCTTTTCTGATATCTCCAGTTTCAAATGCGGCTTCCAAAGAAGGAGACGGGGTGAAGAATCCCCAACCAAATTGACCTCTTACCCCCTGAACTTCAGCATATTGACTTCCTCCCAATGAAGAACACTCACAATCTACTTCAAATACAGACTCTGATCCGAATTCTCCTGCTATTCTGAAAAGATGGTTGAAATCAGGATCTAATGAATAGCCCATTGCAATAACCTGATTTGAAGCATCGTATGCTTTCTGATAATCTTTTTTATACAGATAAACTTTCGATAACAATCCTAATGCTGCACCTTTGGTAACTCTGCCCTGATCCGCAGCAGAATATGACTGAGGCAAAACTTCAGAAGCTGAAATTAAATCTGAAATGATAAAATCATAAACTTCTTCTTTGGATTTTCTAGGGATATTGTAATTTAAATCTGAAGGAATACCATCAAAAATAGGAACACCTCCATAAATTCTTACCAGATTAAAATAGAAATATGCTCTTAGCATTTTAGCTTCTGCAAGCAGTCTTTTTTTCAATGTCTCATTCATGGTAATCTTTGGAATGTTGCTGATTACCTGATTACATCTTGCAACAGCATTCCACTGACCTGTCCAATATCCTTCTACTCCGCCATCTGAAGCAGTATAGGTAAATTGATCATAAGCAAGCATAAATGATGCGTCTCCCGGGTTAGAACCTTTCAGGACATCATCAGCAGGAACACCAAAAACATATTGAGCCGGAAATGCTGAATTTTCCCAGCTTCTTAAAAAACTGTAAATAGCAGTCGTGGCAGAGACAGCATCAGCTTCTGTTGTAAAGAAATTGTCTGCTTCGTTTTTAGTTTCAGGTTTTATATCTAGATAATCATTTCCGCAAGATGATGCCAGAAATAGACTTAATAACAGTATTGATACTTTTTTCATTTTTTTAATTTTAGAACGTTAAATTAACCCCCATTGTATAGATCGAAGATAATGGATAGATGTTTTGATCTACACCCAACTGAACACGATCTGATGTATTCAATATTTCTGGTGAAAAACCGTTGTATTTAAAAGATGTCCATGGGTTTTGAGCAGAAACATACAATCTTAACTTCTGAATCTTTGTATTAGTAAACAAATCAGAAGGTAGTGTATATCCAATCTGAATATTTCTAATTCTGAAGAAACTTCCATTCTCTACATAGAAACTGTTTGGCTTGATAATATTCTGATCATTGGTAACCATAGGATACGTATTAGAAGTACCCTCACCTCTCCATCTGTTGTTGTAGAAGTCTAAATCCCAGCTTTCGTTACCATAACGTTGTTCTCTGTTATAGTTGTAAATTTCATTTCCTGCAACCCCTTGGAAATCAACTGAAAAATCAACATTGTATCCTGATAAATTAATTCCGAATCCATACGTAAAGTCAGGGATTGGGCTGCCTAAGTATGTTTTATCTGAGTTATCAATAACTCCGTCACCGTTAAGGTCTGCGAACTGGAATCCTCCGACAGCAGCTCCAACCTGCTGAGGTGCAGCATTTACCTGTGCCTGATTCTGGAATATTCCTGCTACCTGGAACCCATAGTAAGAACCTACCGGAACCCCTTTTTCCAGCCTTGTGATTGTACTTCCAAATAAGTAAGGCCCTGTTTCGTTGTATGAGTTATTATAAACCGAAGTAATTTCATTTTTAAGAGTGGTTAAATTTCCATACATTCCAAATTTAATTTTATCCGTAAGATTCGCTTCATAGTTCACAGAGAATTCAAATCCTTTGTTATTAAAAGAAAAAGCATTCGTAACTAATTTATTTTGTGCTCCGGAAATTGATGGCTGCTGAATTCCGTATACAACATCTTTGGAATCTTTGTTATAATAGGTCGCTTCAACTTTAAGCCTGTTTTTTAGGAAGGCCATCTCCAATCCGAAATCTGTTCCTTCAATAGTTTCCCAACCGATTGATGTATCAATAATGTCTGTCGTTGTTTCACCCGGATAACCAACACCTCCAAAGTAAGCATTCAAACCGGTCTGTGTTGTTAAAACGTAATTAAGACCTCTTACAGGGTTTCCTAAACTTCCCCAGCTTCCTCTGACTTTTAATAAATCAAAAATATTCTGGTTGCTCATGAAGTTTTCTTTGGAAATAACCCATCCTGCACTTACAGCAGGAAACCAGTGTGTTCTGTCTTCAGAGCTGTATCCTGTAGTTCCATCATTTCTAATGGATGCATTAATTAGATATTTGCCTTTGTAATCATAATTCACTCTTCCGAAATAAGACTGTACTCTGTCTCTGAAACCAACCTCCCAAGATGCTCCGTCTGCGTAATTATTTCCGCCGCCGTTTGTTGTTGGTATACTTCCTGAAAAATATAAAGATTGCTCTGTCCCGTTATATACAATATCTCTTCCAAAAGTATTAAGATTAAGCCCGTAATCCTCATTTCTGGTCATACCGGCCAAAATTTCAAGATTATGATTTCCTAACTTCTTTCTCCAGGTTAAAGTATTATCCAAAACATATGATCTCAACATCTGGTTTGTTCTTAACAGACTTGAACGTGAAGTACTTGCAGGAATGTAGTCTATAACAGGATTATAAGAATAAGATTTTATATCAGAATTATCCTGGGTATAACTTAATCTATACGTAAAATCGTCCCAGAACTTATATTCTCCCCATAGATTTATCAAATATCTGTTACCATTATCCTTTCCTCTGAAAAGATCTAAAGTAGCTCTTGGGTTTGCCAATGAAACAAGCGTTTGATAGCCGTAAGTTCCATCCGGATTCATTGGGCTGTATACAGGTGGAGAAAGATATGCTGTTAATGTAGGATTGTTTGCATTATCTCTTCGTGTTGCACTCCATGTTGAGTTGGTACCAACGGTTAAATGATCTGTTAATTTATACGTTAAATTAATCTTTGAAGTAAATCTGCGAAACTCATCTCCACTGTTGATTCCTTTACCTGCAGCCAGGTTTCCCTGATCTGTTAAATAGCCTAAACTTAAAAAGTAATTCAATTTGTCTGATTTTCCTGATGCAGAAATATCATTGGAATTGATCATGGCATCTCTAAAAATCTCATCAAACCAGTTTGTGCTTGTCGGAAACATGGAAGAATTAATAAATCCTGTTGTAGAACCCTGATTTTTTAATTTTTCATTATATAGCTCAACATATTGATCTTTATTAACCATTTTAGGTATATTGGAAACTCTCTTTAAGCCGATATAAGAATTGAAATTAAAGACATTTCTACCTTTACCTGATTTTGTTTTAATAATTACCGCACCTTTGGAAGCTTTGGCTCCGTAAATAGCCAATGATGAGGGATCTTTCAAAACACTCATCGACTCAATGTCCAGCGGATTCAAAAAAGAAATATCTTCTGTTATACTTCCGTCAACAATAAATACAGTTGTTCCGTTTAAAGTTCCAATCCCTCTGATATCAACTCTTGGAGAAGATCCCGGAGCGGCGCCGTTTGTAATCTGAACACCCGCTACTTTTCCCTGAACAGAGCTCAGCGCATTAGGGTTAGGCTGATTTTCCAGTTGCTTTGAAGATATTGTAGCAATACTTCCTGTAACATTTTCTTTTTTCTGAGATCCATACCCAATCATCACCACTTCCTCAATTTTCTGTTCCTTGGCAACAGTATCTCCTGGTGTGGTTTGTGCATTGACATTCATACCAAAGTAGAGAACAGCAATGAGACATGAATACTTTAAATCACTTTGTTTCATATAGTTAAATTTTATTCGTACAATCATATTTAACAAAAAAGACAGCGTCTTTCTTCCTGCTTATCATGAAAAAATATATGTTCTCACAAAAAGACATTAGTCAAAATTATAAAAATATCTTGAACAATGTTAATTTTACTTAATGTTTTTATTTTTATGTTAAAGTTTAAATTTTATTTAATACAATAATATGCGATTACATTTAAAAACTATATTCGAAATACAGCATAATACAATCAATTTTAAGTTAATATCCATCATATTCTTATTAAAAAAAAATTTACCTAAGAATTAACATTTAGAATAATTTTAAAGAGTTTTTAAGGTTTATTGTAACTGCACTTATCATTAATCACTATAAAATTTGTTAAAATAATAATTGTAACTAAATTTGGTTCGTAATTTGAAAATATAAGTGTTTAATCAATAAGAATGAAAAAGTACATTATTGCTGCTGCCCTCATCATTGGTACAGGAGCTTTTATCAATACGGCTGTGCAGTCCTGCACTACGCTGGCAACATCTGATCTGGGTCTTTCCATCATTAAAAGGTTTCTTTTAAACGGGATTGATAAAGGGGTAAACATCTACAGTAACAGAGAAGCGTTTCTGCAAAATAATATGGTAGACAAAGCACTTCCAAAACAATTGAGAGAAATCAATTCGATGCTGGAAAAAGTGGCTCCTTCACTGGTACAAAAAGAGAGGGCATATATTGCAGATGCGGCCGTTTATACAGTCAATATTTCAAAACCTATTCTTGTTAATGCCGTGAATAGCTTAAATGCCCAGGATGTAACAAGAATCATCCAGGGAGAAAAAGGTACTGCAACATTGATTCTTAAAGAAAAAACATCACAGCAACTCATTGCAGCCATCACTCCAAAAGTTGAGGAACAACTGAATCAGTATGGAATTGTAAGAAGCATTAATACCGCATTATCCGGAAGCAACCTGTTAGGAAGTCTGCTTGGGGGAAATAAAAGCACCGTAAATGCCGGAGGACTGAGCCAGCTTGCATCTGAGCAACTGGTAAACGGAATGTTTAATATTATCGAAGATTATGAAATTCAGAACTCTCAGTCGCTGTTGGGTCCTCTTGGAAAATAGAAATAATTTCGTTATATTTATATATTATTTAAAATTGGTAAATGGATATTTTACAAGGAAATCAACATGCAAGTCCTGAGGATTTTTACAATTCACTAAAGACAAAACTGGAAGATCACCACGATTTTCCGGAAGATTATTTATTTAAATTTATTATTCCTACGGATCAGGCAAAATTAACAGAGATATACAGAGTTTTCGACGGAATAAAATTTACACTGGGAAACAGAGAAAGCAAAAACGGAAAATATACAGCATGCAATATTAATGCATTTGTTTTGGATGCAGACCAGGTCGTTAAAATTTATAAAGAGGTCGCAAAAATAGAAGGTGTTATTCTATTATAAATTGAAAAAAGTCAGCAATTAAGCTGACTTTTCTGTTTACATTTTTAATATGTTTTTATTTATTTTTCAATAAAATATTTCACATTTTCGATAGGTCTTCCCAGCATCGCTACAGAACCCTTAATAAGGATTGGTCTCTGAATCAGCGAAGGATTTTCAGCTAAAATCTGAATCCATTCTTCTTCTGAAAAATCTTTACCCGCAAATTTTTCAAGATATAATTTCTCATTTTTTCTGATGATATCAAAAACACTCTGATTAAGTTTCTTCAGAACAGTTTTGATTTCCACAGGACTTAATGGTTCCTCAACAATATTAATGATTTCAAACGGGACTCCATTCTCATCCAGATACTCCAACACAGCGTTGGATTTCGAGCAGTTGCCGTTATGTAAAACTTTCACTAACATTTTTATATGATTTAAGGACTAAACAAATTTACTAAGAAAAACAGTCGTATTGCTTTAATTTATAATAAATCTTTGTTAAAACAATCCGTAAAGTTCTGCTTCTATTTTTTCAAGAATAAATCCGAAGTCTTCAGGCTTTTCCACAAAATCAAGATCATCAACTTCTATAATCAGTAATTTTCCTTCGGTATAATTGGAAATCCACTTTTCGTACTTCTGATTGAGTTTGGAAAGATATTCAATACTTATGGAAGCTTCATATTCCCGGCCTCTTTTATAGATTTTTTTAACGAGATTCGGAACGTCGGATTTGAGATAAATCAAAAGGTCGGGCGCAGAGACAAATGATTTCATCAGATTAAAAACAGAGGCATAGTTATTAAAATCCCTGTCAGAAAGCAGGTTCATATCATTAAGATTTTCCGCAAAAATATGAGCATCCTCATAGATCGTACGATCCTGAACAATATTTTTACCACTCTCCCTGATCTCTTTTACCTGCTGGAATCTGCTTCCTAAAAAGTAAATTTGCAGCGCAAAGCTCCATTTACTCATATCCGCATAAAAATCTTCGAGATAAGGATTGTGATCTACATCTTCAAACTGTGCATCCCATCCATAATGCTTTGAAAGCATAGTCGTTAAAGTTGTTTTACCGGCTCCAATATTTCCTGTAACTGCAATATGCATATTTTCTCCTTATGTTAAATGATTTATCCCACTAATCCCCTGCAGACTCTAGCGTGGAAATGTCCTCAATCAGCTTTTGTAAAGAGCTTTCCGAAGGATTTTTATCTTCAATTTCCTGGGTCTTTTTTTCCAGTTTTTCTTCCGGGCTATCCGGTTCTGAAGTTTTGTCTTCCGATGGTTTTACATCCCGCTCTGTATCTTTCTGTTGAGGTTCGGTTTCCGTCTGTGGCTGGATTTCTTTATTTTTTTCGAGGCTGTAAAGATAAAGTTTGTTGGCCTTGATTTCAAAATAAGAAAGCGTATTTTTATCCACAATCTGCGCATCAGGATCCTGAAAAATTTTAACCATTTCTTTTTGCGGGACGTATTTCAGAATAGCATTCTGAGTAATCACTAAAATATATTCATTTTCCCTTCTGAAACGTTTTCCGTTTTCAACAGGTGCTTCAAAGATTTTTTCAAACTTAAAAGTATAAACTCTGATGTTCTGTCTCGTTAATATATAAATCTTATTTTCATACACCAGAAGATCCATCAGATCATCAAAACTGGCGTCAAAGGGATAAGAATTAATAATCGTCTCATTTCTGAAATTGTACTGGATAAGCCTTTTGGTACTTTCATCCAGCAACCAGAGCTGCTGCAGATCTTCAGCATACGTCATCTTAATGAAACCGAATTTTTGTTTGAAATCCACTCGCTGGATCTCATTCATATTCTGGTCAACAAATTTAAGCTCCTGAGCGTTTTCAGAAAAAAGCGGCACACTGAGCGGATTCTGTACGGTCTGTATTTTGTAGGGAACCGTCAGCATCATTTTACCGATCTGTTTTCCCAGTGAATCATATTTGGTAAGGCTGAAATCTTTGTTCTTGTAGATGTAGAGATTGCCATAATCATCGGCAAGCATATCTTTAGCTTCCTTCAGTTTTAAAGTGTCTAAAGGAAGGGCTTTCTGTGCATACATCGAACAGAAAACGAACATACATATCAAATATAATACTCTCAAATTATTCTACTGAAGTAGCGCTCCAAAAGGAACGCTACCAATTTACTACTTTATTTCTATTTAAGATATTTAAATTTAACCTATTGAATAGCCACTTCGTAAATCTTCGGCCAGTTTTTACCCGTAATCAGCATATTTTCACCTTTAAAGGCTATACCGTTGAGAACATGCTCTTTATCGTTTTTTGTATTTTCCTCTGTAATCTTTGTGAAATCAAATTTGCCTACAGTTTCCCCGGTTTTCGGATCTATTTTAAGGATGAATGGCTCATGCCAGATATTTGCATAAATAAAACCGTCATGATATTCCAATTCATTCAATTGACTGTAAATATCTTTATATCCTCCTACTGCCAGCTTCTTTACCACTTTAGAAGGATTATTCACATCAAGAAAATACAGTGTGTTCGAACCATCCGTAGCGATCAGGTTTTTACCGTCAAAAGTCAGTCCCCAACCTTCGCCGATCTCATTGGGCAAAGGAAATTCCGAAAGTTTCTTCAATGTATTTTTATCGTAAATAAATCCTATCTTATTCTGATAGGTGAGCTGATAAATTTTATCCCCCGCAATAGCACATCCCTCAGAAAAAATATGACCGGGCTGCTTCTCTATAATAATTGGTTTGGTAGTTCCTAAAGTATATTTAATAAGCTGAGAAGAATTTTTCAAACCATCGCTTTCATAAACCGTATTTCCTTCGAGAAGAAAACCTTCCAGAAAATTATTTGGATCATGGGGATATTCTGCTACCACTTTATAAGTAATATTCTGTTCGGGAGATTTTGAAAAAACATTAATCGTCGCATCCTGATTCAGCATTTCACCATTCTTGGTTCTGATATTGAATGTCACCTTATTTTCTCCATATTCAAAGAATTTCGGATCAATCGCCATCTCAGATGTTTCCTTGTCTCCGAAACTTATCGAAATAGCTTCAGCGTGATCCGTTACATCTTCAGGAAGTTTCAGACGATCACCAAAATGATATCCTTTTTCTTCCATTGAATGGTTGTAATCAGCAAGAGCATTCAACATTTCTTTATCATTCCTGCAAGAGGTTAATAACAGAATCAGTGCAAAACCTGAGATCAGACTTTTCTTTACAGTTTTCAATATATAATAATTATTTAACTGCAACTTCATAAATTTTCGGCCAGTTTTTTCCTGTTACCAGCATATTATCGCCTTTAAAAGCAATTCCGTTCAAAACGTCATCACTTCCCTTGGTATTCTGTTTGGCGATATCTGTAAAATCAAAGGTTCCGACAACTTCTCCGTTTTGCGGATTAATTTTTAAAATAATAGGTTTCTGCCAAACATTTGCGTAAATAAATCCATTGTGATATTCTAGCTCGTTCAGCTGATCATATGCCTGTGAACTTCCTGCTACAGCAATATATTTCACCAGTTTTGAAGGATCTGCGGGATCCAGGAAATACAGCAGTTTGCTTCCGTCTGATGCGATCAGGTTTTTCCCGTCATATGTTAATCCCCAACCTTCTCCCAGAACATTCGGATAAGAAAATTCAGACAATAATTTCAATGAATTTTTATCATAAATATATCCTTTTTTACTCTGCCATGTAAGCTGATACACTTTATCACCAACGATAGTGCTTCCTTCAGAAAAATCTTCCTGAGGCTGCTTGGTTGAGGCCAGAGGGGTGGTCGTGCCCAACGTATATTTTAAGATCTGTGAAGAGCCATTTTGTCCGTCACTTTCATAAATAGTGTTTTCTTCAATCTGGAAACCCTGAACAAAGTTTTTAGGATCGTGTGGATATTCGGCTACGATTTCGTAAGATATCTTTTTTTCAGGATTTTTTGCAAAAACATTAATGGTAGCATCCTGCGTTAGCGTTTCGCCATCCTTCGTTTTGATGTTAAAAGTAACCGGGTTGTCGCCCAAAGTAAAGAATTTCGGGTCTATCGTTAAATTGGATGTTTCCTTATCTCCGAAACTGATGGAAATACTTTCTGCATTTTCAGTCACCTCTTCCGGCAATGTAAGTTTATCTCCGAAGTGATATCCTTTCTGCTCCATTGAATTGTTGTAATCCGCAAGAGAATCAAGAATTTTCTTATCATTTTTACAAGATGCCAACAACATGATCGCCGCAAAACCGGCTATAATATTTTTTTTCATTGATTTCTAAAATAAATTTCTCCAAAATTAGCAAAATTTATTTTTCGCTGCTAATTTCCATGCGATGTTGACCAAATTGTAATATGCATTGACTAGATTTTAAGCTTCGACATAAGATTTCAGGCTCTGCCCGATAATCCCATCCCATCCTTCTTTAAAAGCTTCCCGGGAAAATTTTTCACCAAGATCTTCAAAATGATCAATATCGTCATGAGTCAGCCTGATCAGCGTTTGGTCTCCTTCAGTCAAAAGCTCCCAAAGTACAGTCGTTTTCTTATCTGAAAAATCAGGATAAGACCACGTATGTTTAAATTTGTTTTCTTGAATTATTTCCAGGATTTCGGCCTGATGACGATACTTTCGTTCATCTCCGGGTTCATAAAAATTAAACACTTTTCCGATTTCTAATATAAAATCAGGAATATCAAAATACCATATTTTCATTTCATTCTTATCGGTGATTGCTTTCCAGACCTTTTCAGCCGGAGCATTTACCTTTTGTTCTATGATGATCGGATGGCTCATATATTTTGTTTAATTTAATGTATACAAAATCTCTGACATTCTTAAAATACGACAATATCATTGAGACTTTCTAATAATAAATGTAGTGTTTTTTTTAAAGAAAAATATGAATTTCTCATTCAAAATATTTTAAATCATTACATTAGTTATGAATTACCAATAGTTTAAAACTTGTTTAAACTAATTTCAGAATTAACCATAAAAGTTTAAACCAACTTATCGTTAATCATTCAAAAACAAAATAATAGATGTATCTATGAACCTTAATTTTTCGTAAAAGGAATATTGTTGTAAAATCCTATCTGAATTTGTCCGCGGTTTTTATTCTCCTGAAGCTGGTTCATATACCCTGCTTCAATTCTCATATTCTTGCTGATGACATATCCCAAAGCTCCGTAGACTCTGTTTCTGTCGAAAACCGGACGGTCAAAGTGCAGGAAAATTTCATTATAAGCAGAAGCGTAAAAGGTTTTAGGCGTAAGTTCTTTATTATTAATCGGAATATTAAACCCTAAAAAATACCTGAACCTCATCCTGAAATCATCTTCCAGAAACCTTTCTTCCAGGCGATAACGATGCTGAATATTGAAACGTCCGAATTTTTGTTTTGTAATATACTGTTGAAATATTCGGTGTTCAACATTCTCGGTCTTTTCGCCGTTTATGTAAGGCTGACTTAAGATAAATCCATATCCCAGTAAGATATTGTTATTGTTTTCCGTAAGATCATACCCAATTCCCGTACGGATAAGAAGCTGCTCAAGATCTCCGATAGCATCAAAATTCCTGTACTGAATTTCATTGTGCCAGTTGAGCCTTTTACTGATCTTATTATTCCCAAAATACATATACCATGCACCTAGATCATTTTTCTGAGCCTTTAAAACTGAAGTTCCTAAAATAAAAACGCTTACCGCCAATGCTTTTATAATTTTCATATCGTTTATTATTTATTACTGAAATCTATTAAATAGCAAAATTTAATATTTAGTATCAATAATAAGGAAAATATTTATGTTAAAAAAGTTTTGACTGAATTCACAAAAAAACCGGCTGTTATCGCCGGTCTGTTATATAAGCTGATCTTCTTAAGAATGTTGCTGTGTTTTTTCAGGATCATCATAATTCACCATCCAGTTGATTCCGAATTTATCGGTGAACATCCCGAAGTAAGCACCCCAGAAGGTATCTTCCATAGCCATGGTAATATTTCCACCGTCAGAAAGGCCATTAAACAGTTTATCCGCTTCTTCTTTAGATTCTGCGTTGATAGAAACTGAAAAATTATTACCTTCCTTAAAATGAGAAGCCCATTCACTGCCTGTATCGCTTCCCAACAGCATAGTTTCTTTGGAAATCGGGAGGGTTACATGCATGATTTTATCTTTATCTTCTTCAGGCGTTTCCCTGCCTTCCATTGGAGGCATTTCTCCGAAAGTTCCGATGTAAGGAAATTCTCCTCCGAAAACTGATCTGTAAAATTCAAAAGCCTGCCTGCAGTTGCCGTTGAATGTTAAATAAACATTTACTGTTGCCATACTATTTTATCGTTAGTTTTAATTTATCTGTGCTGGTCGATCAAGATCATATTTCCATCGGGATCTTTAAGATAAATATGCTCCGGTCCGGACGTATTTTCGTCGGCTTCTTTCTGAAGTTCAATACTCTGTTCTTTCAGATGTTTTTGAATATCGCGAACATCATCAAAGCTGTCGAGATTTTGGGCATTCTGGTCCCAACCGGGATTGAAAGTAAGCATATTACCCTCAAACATTGCCTGAAAAAGCCCGATAATATGATCTCCGTTTTTCATGATAAGATAATGATGATCCATTTCTCCCGCCATACGGCTGAATCCCAGTTTCTCATAAAACTCTCTGGACTTCTGAAGATCCTTTACACTTAAGCTGATTGAAAAAGCTCCTAGTTTCATTTGTATTATCTTTTAATTGTTAAAAAACTTTATGCGAGAAATTTACACACCAAACTGTGCCAGATGATGATTCAGGTGCTTGGCAAACATATTATTCCATTCCTGAGCTTTGAGTTTACCGAAAGAGAAAGATTCTTTTCCATCAAAAGCAGATGCGCCTAATTGCTGGGTTTTCTGAATAAAACCGATAAGTCTTTTCTTTTCTTCAGCAAAATTTTTTCTGTCGGCAATAATAAACTGCGGTGCGGTAGGACTGTTTCTAGGATATGATTTTTCTCCGGTAACTTTAGGTTTCAAAAATGTTTTCAGGATAAATTTGGCAATGCTTCCCGGCTTTTTATGTTTTTCCGGCTCATACACCATTTCATACGATACACAGCAGTGCGCCAGCATTTGGTCAACGGTCATTTTTCCCCATAAGGGCTGTGTTTCAGGAGTAAGGCTATTGATCCTGTCAATATAATTCTGAACAACTTTTACATCAAAAATGTTTTCCATAGTTAGCGAATGTTAAAAAGCAAATATATTGTTTTTAACATTATTTTTTAACCATTTTTAAAAATATTACCTTTCGATTTCATTTATAAAAAACACCCCTGAAAATATCTGATTTTCAAGGGTATTTATATTTAGTTGAAATTTAATTTAAATTATTCTGAAATCTTCACATCAGTACCTTTCGTATGCGCATTCATTTGCGGTGCATAATAATTCTGGATGCTTGTAATTCCGTTTGAGAATCTTCCGGATGCATTGGCCAGATAATCATATTCAAATACATACTTTCCTTTCGGCAGATACTGAATGTAAAAATTTGTGGATGCATCTTTGGTGGACTGGTAATATCCCAGGTTG
Source organism: Chryseobacterium sp. 27AL (assembly GCF_057815395.1). Lineage (NCBI taxonomy): Bacteria > Pseudomonadati > Bacteroidota > Flavobacteriia > Flavobacteriales > Weeksellaceae > Chryseobacterium > Chryseobacterium sp. 27AL. The sequence continues at coordinate 53,448 of NZ_JBYRIW010000017.1, forward strand.
TTCTTCCACTGATAACCGGATAATACATCTACAGGCTCAAATCCTGCGGCTCTCATATCTTTTACGTGGATAAATTCCATCGGGCGATCTGTATTCAGAATCATTCTTACCGTTACTTTATCTCCGACTTTTAACGGAGTTTCCGGAGAAATTTTCTGTAATTCCTCACCGTTCACTGTTTTTATTTTTCTGTAAACCTCTTTCGTTACGGAAATATAATTTTCTGATGATTTTATTTTATCCAGATCTTCATAATATTGCCAGAACAATCCGCCCTGCACAATTCCAGGACCAGGTTTTGAAACACTAACCTCAGCAAGATTTTTATTCACAATATCTGATTTCACCGTAGATTTTATATATCCTGTAGCTTGGGTTTCCGGTTTTAATTCTTTACCTCCCCAAACAACTTTTGCTTTATCACTTTCCGCAGATGTCCATGATTTCCCGGAATTCAAGATGGTAAAGATAACTTCTGCTGTTCCTCTTGAGCTGCCCCACGAATTAACCTCTTTTTGGGTGATCAGCCAGATTTTCATTTCTTCAATGAATTTCTGATCATTAGGCTGCAATCTGTTAAATGCTTCCAACGCTCCGGCCTGGTTTACGACCTTTGAGCTAAACCAGCCCCAACCATCCAGATTCTGCTTCCAGTAAACTCCCTGGGTTTTGGTTTCTACAGACGTTTCTTTTAAATAATTCATCAGCTTGTCTGAAACATCTTTCAGACCATAATCATTCATCAACAATGCAGCACGATGAAGCCCGAAAAATGTGAAATCGGTAAGTTTTGCCGTTTTTGCTTTTTGTTTTACCAGAGATTTTAAAGTTGACCCATTACCTTTTAAAGGATATTCTTTTTCCCAGTAATTTCTGGCATCCAGATAATCGAGTGCCCAGTTGGTCCAGACATCTTGCGTTTTCACATCATAATAGGTGTTGATTTCTTTATCCACATAGGCAATCAGGTTTTTCACTAATTCTTTCTGTTCAGCATTCTGATAATCTTTTACGTTATCTTTTAACCATACATTAATTTTTCCTAAGTTTTTCAGGATATACAATGAAGTTGAATACGAGCTTGGATATCCCTGATACCATGAGAAACCGCCATCCGGATTCTGTAGTTTTCTGAGTTCATCCCAATCCTGGCTAATGGAGTTTTTCATCGTGTTAGCGTCAAACAGCAATGCCAGCTTCTGCATTTGTTCCTGTTCGTTATTACTTTCCAGCACCCATGGTGTTTCGTCAAGCAACAGCTGTTTTAGTTCCTGATTTTTTTCAAGATTTGAATTTAGTAAGCCTTTATTGTGATATTCTTCAAACACCGTTTTCATTTTTGGATTGGCTCTAAAAATCTCGGATGCCAAAACATCGGCAAACCATTTATTGAAGATAACATCCGCAGAATTGTTCGGGTCATTTTTAAGACTTGGAAGCGCAAACATAATTTCCCAGATTGGATTAGTCGTAAGCTCCAGTGTGTTGGAAACATTCGAAATGGTTTTTGAATTGGTATTTTTGAGATTTTCAAGCTCAAATGTTTTGGTTTCTCCTTCTTTCACAAAAACCGGAACTGCATCGGTTACCAGCATTCTGTTTGGAAGAACGGCAATTGCCTGCTGTTCGCCATCGGAATATGCTCCTGCTTTTGCCACTACTTTGATGATAATGGAAGAAACATTTTCAGGAACCTTTAATTTCCAGGTTAATGCTGAATTTCCATTTTCGTTAATTTCAAAATTCTGCACATTGGCATTTAGTCCAAATTTTGCCGAAATATCTTCGTTGGTAAATGCATCTAAAATTTGTAAGGTTGCTGAACCATTAAGCTTTTTATTTGTTAAATTTGAAAGCTTTGATTGTAAATTAAGTTCATCGCCTTCTCTCAAAAATCTAGGATAATTTGGTGTTACGGAAAATTCTTTCTGTGTGATCACTTCTTTTTCCAATGTTGCTGCTCTGGCATCTTTGGTGTGAGCCAGGAACATCAGTTTCCATTTTGTCAAGGCTTCAGGAGAAGTAAATTCAAAGCTTACATTACCTTCGGCATCGGTTTTCAGATCAGGATAAAAGAATGCGGTTTCGTTGAGATTCTGACGCACGGAAACTTTTTCTGTTAAGTCACCCTTATCTAATACTTTATCAGCAGCAACCACTTCTGAAGCTGTAGCCGCAACTTCTTTTTTAGTTTCGTAACCTGTCACGACAACTTCTTCTATATTTTTACTGACTGCACTGTCTGCTGCCATAGGAGCACGACTTGCAACACCACGAATAGTAACTCCGGCGGCTCTGCCTTGCAGCATGATCAAACCATTCCTGTCAAACCAATTAAATTGAGGAACTTCTACAAAACTTCCATTAAAGAATTTTATTCTCTTCTGATAATATTTTGTTAAAAGATTATCTCTCAAATCATAAGTGGTCACCAATGAATAAGGTCTGTACAATTTTTCCCAGGTAAAACTATTGACCGCAAACTGATCCAGCGACATATCATACATATTGGCCAGCACTTCTGCATTGATTTTTTCTTTGTCATTTCCTGAAACTTTTACCGACCATTTTTCTTTTACATTAGGTTCAAGTTTGTCTCTGAAAGTTGTAGTCTCAATTTTCAACGGCTGTTCTGAATCTTTGATCTTTAAATTTACCGTTGCCGTCTGAATATCATTATAGGCCACAACCTGGAATTGAATATTCATGGCAGATACTCCTTTATCTTTAGGAATATCAACAACATATTCCAGTTTGCCGTTTTTCGTTTTTTGAACATCATAAACGGCTTTTCCCGAACCATCCTGCACAAAAATATTTACCGATGCATCCGGAACTGCAGAATACACATAAACTTTGACTTTTTCTCCCCTTGAAAATTCTGTTTTCGGCTGTAAAGCGGTAAGGAATGTCTTCTGATTGGCCTTTAAGCTATTTTTATCCCAAACACTGAAATACTGGGAAGTTTTAATCGTATCCTTTCCTTCGATATTGTACAGATCAAGCTGGTAATCACCGGCATCTAATTTCCCTAAATCCAATGATTCTTCTGTACGCTGAGCATCATTTAGAATGACAGAAGAAATTTTCCAGTTTTTCACCTCATCATTTTTATCAAAAAGATCATGAGGGAATTTTCTGATAAATTCCTCTTTCGAAAATACCGGAAGATTCTGAACTGCATCTTTAAAATTGCTCCTGAAAATCCTGTCCGGAGCCTGAAGTTTTGCAAGCTTTACGTGATAAGATTTTTTTAAATTCTGTTCGTTATAATTTTTGGTTTCAACCTTTAATTTCACATTTTCGTCAGAAAAAACATCCTTTATTTCATCTGCTTTGATATAATGTGAAACTGAAGCGACTTTCAACTGTGTATCTGCAGATTGCGTCTCACCATTGATATCTGTAACGGAAGCATTGATTTCATAATTATCAATCTGAATGCCTTCCAACTGTTCATCTTTTTTAAGTTCCAGACGAATGGTAAATTCACCTTTTTCATTAGTCTGAGTTTCTCCCAGAATAGAGTTTTCATTATCATTTCCTTGTGGATACCACCAAAAATACCTCCAGCGAATATTACGTTTTTTTATTTCATAATTCACTTTCGTATTGTTTAATGCAATCCCTGAAAAGGTTGTCGCCTTACCTTTCAGCTCAATGGTCTGACCGTACTTATATTCTTCTTTTACAGGTTCAAAATTGACTTCAAACTTCGGTCTTTTATATTCTTCCACACTGAATCCTTTGAAAACCGGCGTTTCACCATCTGTACTCAAATAAAATTCCCCATTCAGTTTGCCTTTAGGAAGTACAAAACTTCCGTGATAAGAACCAAACTCATTAGTCGTAAAGTTTTGGGAGGAGACTTCTTTACCGTTAGCATCACCTAAAGTGATTTTTTGCTTTAATCCTGCATCTACAGATTCTTTATCTTTATTGATTTTCGTGTTGATTACTTTAAAATAAACAGTCTGTCCCGGTCTGTAAATGCCTCGGTCCGTAAAAATCTGAGTTTTTGCATGTACTTTATCGTCAATATCAAATTCATCATTATAATCATTTCCATAGACCTGCATCATTTGAAAATCATTTGTTTTGGGCTGCTGGATTAGAAACATCCTAAAATACTTTTTATCAGATGAAGACGGAAATTTGAAAATGCCTTTATTATCAGTTTTACCCGTATTTTTAATTATGTCAGAATTTCCCGAAAATTCATAAAAAGCAAGACCTTCATTGGATACCGGCTCACCGTTTTCACTGTTGACTAATTTCAGTTCATTGGCTGAGAAATTTCCTTCAACTTTATTTTTGTAAATAATTTTATGATCAGATACTAAGAAATAGAAATTTTGGTTCTTATCGTTGGTTCCGTCACCAACCAGATATTCAGCAACATATATTCCTGACGGAAGCGGTTTTATTTCAAAAGATGTTTTATGCAACTGATAATCTTTAGGATCCGGAACCTGATATGTTTCTTTTCTGATCAGTTCTTTTTTTACCTTTCCGAACATTTCAGGATAAGGGTTTCTTAAATACTTGAAAAAAGATACAAAATCATCATTAACCTTGTAAATATTCAGAGAAAAACTGTTAAGATTTTTGTATTCTGCAACAAAATGAATAGGTCTATTACCCTGTGTCTGCTGCTCGTACTTTATGCTTAAAGAAGTCTGCCTGATCTGCTCTTCTTTATTTTTAATATTTTCAATAAACGGCGATTGAGGATACTGAGATTTGGCTTTTGCAGCAATTTCAAGTGCTTCTTTCTCCTGATTTTTGGCCAATAATTCATTCATGATATCGTCCATGATGACTACTTTGTAGTCGCCTTTGGTATCAGAATTTAAAAGGCTGTTGAGCTGCTGAAGTTTGTCTTTACACTGATTGTAATTACAATTCTCCTGCAGTTTCTGATGCATAAAGTATAGTTTAGGATTTCCACTATTCTGCGCAATTAGCTCATTAAAAATATCATCAATCTGCTTACGGTTATCTGACAATTCATTTTTCGTAAAAAGCCCGTTATCAGATAAGAAATCAACTTTTTTAAGTGCATACCAATCAGCCAGCGTCGGAAAAAAAGAAATGGACTTTGTATTGGTAAACAATGACTGGTAAGGAGCCAGGGCGATTTTCCTCATTTCAGCTTTTTGCTGATCAAGTTCTTTAAAGCTTTTGCTGATGTAATTTTTAAAATCAAGTTTGCTCCAGGTTTCGATCTGTGTAATATCCTGAGAATTTATATTGGTTCTGCCATTGATCTTCCAGCTGTTACGGCTGTAATAATCCATGATAAAACCATTCATTAAGACTTTATAAATGATTTTTTCGTCACCTTTCAATTTCTTTTCAATATCCGTTAGTTTACTGAAAAACTTTGAGGCAGCATTGTTCTGATCATCATCCCGGGTTTGGTTCACAATCACAAATTCTGCTTTTAAGGAACGAATGAGCTGAAGCGTATTATTATCTTTCATGGCTTGATTTTGGATATCCAGAATGGTAGGAAGATTAGATTTAACAGTTCCTTTTGTACTGTTTTCTTCGATTTTTTTCCATTGCTCATCGTAATATTTCTGAGCATATATCACTGTTGAGAACAGCAACAGAAGGAAAAATATAAAAGTCTTGGATAATCTTTTCATAAATGTTATTTTTGATCTAATGAATTTATTAAAAATACTGAAAAAATCCATTATTGATAGTCAGTTGTACGTCTCTTTAATGGGAACTCTTTTTGCAGTATTCTTCATGGAGGAGCAAAATACATTCCGTTATCCCACATTTTTCCTGATTTTCATCACTTATTTCAGCGGATATCTTTATACGAAGTACCAGAAAACCAAATATCTTTTTAAAATATTAATTTTCAACATTATAGCAGGTTTAGTTTCTGCACTTTTAATTATTTACAACCATAATGAAATACGCCTGTTAAAATGGTCAATTATTGTTATCCTGGGACTGCTTTACAATAGCTTTTTCCTTGATGTTTATATCCGGAAAATTCCGTTGCTGAAAGTTTTTTATGTCGGACTTGTCTGGACGCTGATGAACTGCTGGCTCACGTTGCCTGAATTCAATGTGCCTATATTTCTGATTAGTTTTTTCTTTATAACTGCTCTGGTTCTGCCTTTTGACATCCGTGATATGAAAGTTGACACTGTAAAGACATTTCCAACGATTATCGGTGTGCAGAATACAAAATATATTGCTTATGTATTGATTTTCATCAGTACTATTCTTGCTGTGGAATATCTTAGCTTCAGTTATGCTATTTCTTTCTTTCTGTCAGGAATCATCTCTTATATTCTCATTTATTTCTCTGAAAATGAACGGGATGACTCTTATTTCTCTTTCGGAGTCGAAACCTGTTCTGCACTTCCTTTTTTATTTTCAGTAATAATGAAGTATTTTTGACAAATGATTATCAAGAAACTTTCGCTGTATAATTTCAAGAACCATTCTGAGAAAAAATTTGAATTTTCCCCGCAGATCAACTGTTTTGTGGGAAACAACGGTGTGGGAAAAACCAATATTCTTGATGCGCTGCATTATCTTTCGGTCGGTAAAAGTTTTTTGGGAAATACTGACCTCAACAACATCAGGCATGATGAAGATTTTTTCACAATCGATGCAGAGATCATCAATGAAGACAGTGATGATATCATTAAAATTTCACAGCCGAAAGAAGCAAAAAAAATTATTAAAAAGAACGATAAAAGCTACGAAAGACTTGCAGATCACATCGGCTATCTGCCCAGTGTGATGATTTCTCCCTATGATTCTAATTTAATCTCAGACTCCGGAGAAAGCAGAAGAAAGTTTCTGGATGCCATGATTTCACAGACTGATTCGGAATATCTTTTTGATCTGATCCAGTACCAGAAAGCGGTTCAGCAAAGAAATGCTTTGTTAAAATATTTTGCCAAAAACAGAGTCTGGGACAGAGATTCTCTTGAGATTTATGACGATCCGATAACAAGATTAGGAACAAAAATATTCATTAAAAGAAGAGATTTTGTAGAAAAACTCAATCCTATCGTTCAGAATTTTTATAAAATTATTTCGGGAGGTATGGAAAATGTTTCAGTTATTTACGAATCCCATCTGCTGGAAAATTCTTTTGAAAATCTGTTGAAAGAAAGCATTGAACGCGATAGAATGCTTACTTACACTTCAAAAGGTATTCACAAAGATGATCTTCTTTTTGAGATGGATTCTGTTCTGATCAAAAAAATAGGTTCACAAGGTCAGCAAAAATCTTTCCTGATTTCGCTAAAGCTGGCACAGATGAGCCTGGTAAAGGAATTGACCAAGAAAACGCCGATTCTCCTCCTCGATGATATTTTTGATAAGCTTGACGACAACCGGGTTTCTCAGCTGATCGAACTGGTCAACCAGGAAAATTTCGGACAGATTTTCATTACGGATACCCACAGGGAACGCACGGAAAATGTCGTTAAAAAAATCAATGAAGAAAGTATTATTTTTGAATTGTAATCCATTCTGAAAGTCAATAAAAATCTTAGAGTAAGCTCTATTCATCATGAAAAGAAATAAAAAACGAGAATATCAGTCATCAGAACTTGTGAAATCTTTCGCAAGAATTTATGGTTTTGAAGATAAACTCATCGCCTTTGAAATCAAAGATTTTCTTGAGGAATACCTTGACGAAAGCCTGTTTCGTGAAATCAAAAGTGTGAATATTGAGGATCAGACTGTTATTATAAAAATTAATTCTCCGCTTTTAAAGCATGATTTTCAGATGCGTAAAAGTTTTTACCTTAAAAAATTTAAAGATAAATTTGGCGCTGATAAATTTAATGATCTTAATATTCTTTAAATCGATTCAGCACATTATTTTTTTTTCTATATTAGCTTAAACCAAAACAATCAAATCAACATGAAAAAGCTACTTTCAACTAGAAAATTATCAAGAGAAACTTTACGACAGATTAATGGCGGAAATGGTAGTATATGCTGCGTATTTTACTGCAATACAAATGAATGCGCATATTGGACAGAACCTAAAGTCCTGTGTCCAGTATTTCCAAACTGTCTTTAAAAATTAAGCTACAGAAATGTAGCTTTTTTTATTTAATGATCTTCAGATTTTGTAGGTATCGTGCTGTTCATGAGATCATCAGTCCTTTTGTCAAGTCCGGATCGTAAAGGAATAAAAAACCTCAGCGGGTTCTTTAAAAAATATTTAAAAATTCCTTTATAAATTTCGCTTACCTGTCCAAAATTCAATTTTCTGGACCGGAATGCCAAAAACATCGAAAGACTAAAACTTACGGCAAAGTTGAAAAACCCAATCAGAAAAACGGTAATTAGGGAAATCCAGAACGTGTAAGAGTCAATAGAAAAATCTTTTCCATACAGCCCTAAAGCAAAATTTCCTGCAGCAAAAGTGATGTGTCTGATATCGAGATCGAGTCCTAAAAACAATCCTACCGGAGCCGTTGCTCCAAGAAAAACACCGAACCAGAAATTAGATACGATTCCGGGCCAGTTTTTAGCATAATATTTAGACAACGCTTTTGCGAAATTCTTCCCGAATAACCTTCTGATAGATAGATTTTTTGATATCCTTTCCGGTATCTGGTAAAACACAGAATTGTTTCCGATGTTCCCTGAAATAATTCCTGAAATAAAAAGGTAAAATCCGGCAATAGATGCATGAAGTATGGCTTTGGATTTAAAAGGATCAAGATCTTTCAGTAATTTATCCGATCTTTCAACGGCAAGATTTTGTGAGAAGAAGACATCCAGCCCGTAAATGATAATTAAAGCAATAGGAAAAGATAAAAGAACATTCCCGACAAACGCAATAAACTGACTTCTAAAGAGTTTTGAAACCAGATGTGCGAATTCCTTACTGTCGCTTTTTATATTCCCTTCTTCTGACAAAACTTTCGTCATCGTTGCGGCCGTCATTGCCGGCTGTTTTGTTGCCAACGTGAATCCCATTAAATAAATCATCACGAAACCCATTGCATAATTCATGGAATACAGAAATGCGTGTGAAAAATCACTTCCCGGCACATATCCATAGAGCATTTTCAAAACACATAACGCACCTACGATTATTCCTCCACCGCTCGCTTTGTAGAACATGGTCATATATTCTTTCCGGGTCGAAGTGATATAATGTGCACCGGTTTCCGCAGTATGATTCGTAATAAGATGTGAAATCAGCCTTGTACTGTCGTTGATCAGCTCTGAAATATTATTCCTGTGGGATTTATAGCTTAATATATTAAATACCAATTGCTTGGAATTAATTAAAACATCTCTTTCTTCGTCAATCACCAAAAGCTGGACCGTTTCATAAATTCTCTGAACCTGCTGACGAATCTTCAATAAGGATTGGTTAATTTTTCCGGAAATTCCATATTTTGAAGAGTTTTTAAATGAAATATTTACAAATTCTAGACATTGCTCAATATAAATTTTAATCTGCTTATATCTGCTGTCTTTTGAATGCAACTGAAGCCCGGGATTTTTTTCAAATTCTTCGGCAAGCTCTTCAAGTTCATTCTGTAACGCCAGAAATGGATTATCAAAATTACGGTATTGCGGTGCCATCCTCACCACCTCAACTTCCATCGCCGAACCGGTAACGCGCCATGAAAGGATGTTCATGGAGAAAAGAAGTTCCTTTTTTACTTCCGGTCTTACAATAAAATCGGATATGCCCAGAATAATAAAAAGCTCATCAATTTCATTCTCAGGAAGATTCTGAAGGAATTTAAGATCTTTTTTGGGCGTAAAACTCACGTTATCGATCATGTACCAGATCGTTTGCTCATTGACAACCGGAGGTAGAATCTTGTTAAGAATTCTTTTTTTAAGTTCCGGTACAAAGGCGTTTTCCGAGAGTATATTTGCTTCTGTTAAAGACAGATTAAAAGTTTTATCCCTAAAAATATTGTGGATGTATTTTCTGAAGTTTTCTGCAACCTGGAGATTGGTTCTAAGAAAATTGAGTACATCAGTAAAATCAGCACTTTTAACACTCTCCAGAAATTCCGAAAAGGGTTCCAGAGAATGCGTCTGATTCTTAAAAGAAAAATACTTTTTAAGAACCGACTCAAAGCTTGTGCTGGAATTAAAGAGTTTCATTAGGGCAAAGATACTATTTCAAACTTACATTCCTCATCTGTCTCATGATCCAATTGTGTTTCTTTCTTAAATAAGCCGAAGGGTTCTTAGGATCATACTTTTTAGGATTGGGCAAAACGGCTGCAATCCATGCTGCTTCCGACACGGTAAGATCTTTTGAAGGCTTTCCAAAATAATATTGAGCCGCAGCTTCAACTCCGAAAACGCCCTGTCCCATTTCAATAGAATTAAGGTATCTTTCAAGAATAATATCTTTGTTCCATACTTTTTCAATGATAAACGTGTAAACCGCTTCAAGCCCCTTTCTGATCCAGCTTCGTCCCTGCCAAAGGAAAATATTCTTTGCGGTCTGCTGGGAAATGGTACTTCCTCCCCTCAGCTTCTTACCCTTTTCATTATTTTTCATGGCTTTTTCAATAGCCTTATAATCAAAGCCATTATGCATGAAGAACTTCTGATCTTCGGAAGCAATGACTGCTTTTTTGACATTATTGCCCATTTCATCATAGGAGATATAATCCCTGTGCAGTTTTCCATATTCGAAAAAACCGCCGATCTGCGTAATTGTGATGGGAGGATTGAAAAATCTGCCCCAAACGATGAATACCACGTTCAGAATCAGAATAATAAATATGATGCGTTTAATTGTCTTCCACATAATTTAAAAAGAAAAACCAAAAATAAGCAAATACTCGAGTTATTGCAATTCTTTCATGTAAGTAAACTGATAATCCGGTAAGAGCTCGGGATGGAAAATTTTTATATAATCTTTTAAAACAAGATCTGATCTTACGACACCGCTTTCAAAGAAATCGTTTGCTTTAGCTTTTTCTTTCCCCGTAATAACATAAATTTTTCCTTTATTGAAAACACTTAATTTGCTGTAAACAGGATTCATCCCCAGCATTTCTTTTTTCGAAATATGATTTCCCGCATTGATCCAGTACTGAACCTCATTCGATTTTGCAAAAACTTCCTCAAAGCTCATGGTAACAGCTTTTTCGTCTGTATTATTTTTTAAGATATAATTTGCATTCGCATCTGCAATAAAGTTGGCCACAGCCGTTTTTCCGCCTGGAAGATACCATACATCGCCGTACATTTCGTTGGCCAAAATTGTCGGACGGTCTTTTGCTTTTGAAGCCAGCTGTTTTAACTTTTTATAGTTTTCTTCTACTTCTCCATATTTGGCTGCCGCTTGTTGATCTTTTCCCAAAAGCTTTCCAAAAAGTTTGATATAAGCCGTTTTCTGCAGTGGCTCCTGCTCCATGTATTCATCAAGAAAAATAACCTGTATTCCATTATCTTTCAATAATTTATAAGTATTATCAAAGCTCGAAATGTAATTGGTAAAAATAGCGTCTGGCTTTAATGAAAGAATTTTCTCAATATCATATTTCTGTTCATTTCCTACATTCTGGATTTTCCCTGATTTCAACAAGTTTTGAATCGTATCAGAATAAATATATTCGGGACTGGAAACGCCGATGATCAGATTTTCTGCATTTAATTCGGTAACATAGCCTGCCATGCTTGCATTCAGCAGTATAATTCTTTTAAAAGGAAGCTGATTCTGCTTAAAATCGTAAGTAAAATTTCCCGACTCAATGTGAATATTTTCATTTTCTTCGCTGTACTGCACAAGATTTGAGATCGAAACGGATTCTGAAGGTGATTTTTTTTGTTCTCTTTTACAAGCCGTTAGCGCTAAAAACGCGATTAATACTAAAATTCTTGATTTCATCTTTCAAAGAAAAGAAAAAAGTGCTATATTTGCAAACCATTTATTAACGGCCTCGTGGCGCAACTGAATAGCGCATCTGATTACGGCTCAGAAGGTTACAGGTTTGAATCCTGTCGAGGTCACAAGACCGACATTTGAAGATTTTACTCTTCGATGTCGGTTTTTTTTTATTTCCTAATTCCTTCTTTATCAGAAAGATAGTATGTACAAAGGTATTGATTTTTGCGGTTTGAAAATTCTCGCCGTCAAAAGTTAACTTTTCAGGATATATCAAACCAATTATAGCTCTTTTGTCTACTGAATCTGCTTTTTTATGTCTCTCAGAAATTTTCGTAACAGCCTTCAAAGCCGCATCCAGCTTAAGTTCTATGTTATTATCCTTCTTGGTTTGCTTTATCGAATTTAGTTTGAATAAGAGTCGGTCAAGTTCATCCTTATTTTTTGTCTTCACTGCTCTAAAATCCTCTTCATCTAATTTATCTTCCAGATATAAATCTCTTGCTTTTGCTATCTTTTGTTCAATTCTGGTGACTTGCTCAGTCAGTATTTTTCGCTCATCATCAAGGCCGTCCGAAACACTTGAAAAATTTTTCATCATTATAGCTTTTAACAAACTTGCAAATGCTGGAATAAACTCAAATTTTGAAAGTTCTGCCTCAAATAGTTCATTAACTATTTCAGAGTTGTGACGGAAGCCACAAGCTAAGGTACAATGGTAATAGTAGTAATGCTTTGACCTTCCTTTAGCACTACTTGCAGTTAAATTTTTTCCACATTTTGGGCATAACAGTAATCCACGCAGAGGATACCTATCTTCATTGATCACCCTACCTCCCGGTAAAAAAATATCTTTATTGCTTTTCCTTCTGAGTATATGCTGAACTTTCATAAAAAGCTCTTCTGAGATTAAAGGCTCATGTTTGCCTTTAATAACTCTCTCTTCTTCATCACCATGGGCTTTTAGGACAATATTACCACAATAAACCACATTGCGAAGAGCCTCAAGGAAAGAATTACGTGTGAGCTTCCTACCCTCCCTTTTATTCATTAGCTCTCTAACTTTTGCACTTGGCAGATGTCCCTTCGCTACTTCCTTAAAGGCCCAGATGATGTTAGAGGCCTCAGGTTATTTTAATGCCACATATTTTCTGCCATCTTCCGTGCACTTATTGATATATCCGTAAGGCGCAGTTCCCATCATTCTGCCTTCTTTAATGGCTCTGCGCATTCCATAAATAACATTCAATGCACGACGATCATTTTCTACTTCAGGAGTTGAAAGATATATAGCCAATAAAAGTTTATTTTTGGGAACTCTCAAGTCTAAAGGTTGCTCAATAGCCTGCGGAGAAATATTTAACTTGGTAAGTTTCGAGATCATCTGGTAAGCTTCGCTTGTATTACGGCTAAACCTATCCCATTTCGTAAACAAAAGAAGTCTAACTTCTTTAGCAGGCTTGCCTCTTCTGAAGCTAAACATATATTTCTGCCACTCTGGTCTGTCGAAAGTTTTTGCAGAATGATCCTCAAAAATTACCCGATCGATTGAATATTTTGACTATTGCAATGTTTGCGGAGGCGCTCTTCCTGATCGCGCTGTGAATAACCTTTATCAGCTTGTTCATCCGTTGAAACTCGGATATATAAATCGGCGATTTGCATAAAGTTGTCATTAGTATATTAGAAGGTGACTAATATTGAGATCAATTTGATTATCAATATTGTATTCACTAAAATACGAAATTAATTTTTAGCAGAGATGAGCTCTTTGAGGGTCATCTTTACAAGAGTATGGAGTAAAGCCAGCACATCTGAAATTTTTTTTTCAGACATATTAATGTTTGATCTTTTCAATATTTTATCGGCCTCACTTACCGACATTTCGTTAAACCTCATAAGTGGTTCGAGCTCGAATTCCTTCAAATCTCTAAGTTGAGAATCTTTTTGTTTTCTTTTGCCACGCATCGCTCCTAAATACTTATCGCATTAACTTATCTAGATTGATTGATTATTTGACTCAGTATATTTTTTATAATAACTGTTTAATTTAATAATCAAATTATCAGCTAAAATCGCGATAAATATGGTAGAATACGGTATGATAAATTGATCAAAGTCTATTTAATCACTAAATGGGTTACTTACGAATTTTGATTTGTAAAAGAGGATTAAAATAGAATAAACTACCGATAGAGAATCTAAAGAAGTCTTTATTCGTAATCAATATTGTTTTGTCATTTCATTTGTTATTAAAAAAATCACTTGTTTTATGTAGATCTACCAGAGTTAAAAACACTTTTATATCTTCCTCATATTGGTAATTATCTTCATAAACCTTCATTGCAAATTTTATGAAATAACCTAAAAAAACCATTGCAATAAAAGCATGAAATTTATAACACTCCAACGAATGAGGTGAGAACTGCGGATAAATATACGCTTCCCCCCTATTACGATCCTCTACGAAATGAGATATCATATCCGTTACCTTATTACTACCTGAATGGGCAATCTCGGAAAGTTGCTTGTATAAATCTTTTGTGCTATTGTTAAAAACATTGTTAACATTAGGTGTTTTCTTCTCAAGCTTGGAAATCTCCTTACTATCCAGCTCTATTAACCTGGTTAGTGCTTCAAGTTGTTTACGGATCAACGTTGCCGCCTCGATCACATCACCCGACTTCACTAAATAATTAATTAAGAAGTGTGTTCTAATGTAAGATGCCGAGAGAGCAATTTGATAGTAAATGTTATCATTAAGATTTGTTGCAGGTGCATGAAAATTTTTTGAAACAGTCACTATCAGGCCATCCATCATCAGTTTAAAATCTAATAGCTTCGGAATCTTATCTTCAGCTAGCTTATATTGTTTTTGAGAATGTTCTCTAGATTTATCGGAATTATTTATGAAATTGGAAACTTCTTCCATATAACTCTCAATAATATCAATGAATTCTCTGCTATTCGTTTCCATATAGTTTTTTTTGTTAAGTATAAATTTTTACCTGTCTTGAAGAGTGATTCAAACTAATGTAATAGATTTTTTTATTTTGTCATATATCATAATTTACTAAAATTGACTGTGCTGATTAATTAGTTGTTTCTACCAAAATGATCATATAGTCTAATCATTATCAAACAATTAACAATTCCCGACAGCACTTGTAATAATTGATACATTTTATCCCTACACTTCTAGTTTTATCTAATTTGTTTGATAAAAATTAGGGTTAGAATTTGATAAGGCTCAATTTTAGTTTAAAATTTTTTAATCAATCGTGTAATTAATTCTCTGTTAGATTCACTGACTCCAAAATCTTTCGCTAAGTACGACCATTTATCCAGTGCAGAACGTGTTTGCTCAATAATATTATCGACTGTATTCTTTGGAAGTTTAGCTTCCTTGCCTAGCTTAATAAGATGTTGGATGCTTACATTTCTGCCCTCTCCTAGCACCATTGTACTCTGCTCTCCACCAGGACCTGTGGAAAATGTCAAATCGTAGGCAGGCGAAAGTTTCCAGTTGCCTGTTTCGTCCATTAAAAAACTGAAGTTCTTTGCATGGTCATCCCTATTGTGAGCCATAACATTGAAAACCGCCAGTCGATACATTTTTTCGACTTCACGAATATCTTTTGTCAGGGTTGCAGTCAAATTCAGTAGATCTTCGTAATCAAGCGAAGGTAACCTGAAATTGCTATGTAGCAAGCCACTTACAGTATGCATATGTAATCTCCTATTAACGTCCCTGTCGAATCTCTTCACTGCGAAATAACCGCTCCCACCATTTTGAGAAGGAAATAAATGCACATCCGGCATTGAGATACCCGCTTCTGCAGCCATCAGCGCATAGACGTATTCAATAGCTCCGGAATCCGGACCGTCCTGTGAATTGGAAAACTTAACCAACCAATGTTCAAAATTTTCGTCTAAGTTTTGGGCTCCGTATAAAATATTTTTACGTTCGCTATCTACGCCAATAAGTGCTTTTGGCCTGGCACCTGCTGAAGAACCATTTAGAGCTAACAGCTCAGTAATTACCTCTTCCGAACTTCCTTCCAGGACTTTTTCAGTTTGTACAGCCAGCACATCCAGGTCAACTTTATCTTGCGGCACTTCAGGACTATTATCCGGCTCGTAGACTAATGCTCCCATTCCGTGCATACCAACATGAGCCAGGCGGTCCAGTGACGAAACATCTGATGGCATCAATCCAAAGGTTCTGATCATCCTGTCAAACAGCAATCGCCCCCAGCCATCCGGCAAACTGTCGCTAAATACCCCGGCCAGTCCGTCAAATGGATGCAGAGGCAATTCACTAAGGCCCCTTTTTAAAGGCAGCCTGAAAGGAGATATTTCAATTCCTGCGCCAAGAAAATTGTCATCATATTGGAAATAGATGACACCATTACGTATTGCAAGACGACCAACAGGCTGGACTGCCAGGCCAAAATCTAACCCTACTTTTATTTCTGCAACAGGCTTGATCATTTTCTTCGACCTCTTTTTTTAATTATACTATCATCTTGTCTCAAAACATCATCTATTGAATTGAAAGCCGGCTTATCTGGCTTAAGAGCATCAAGCATTTCTTCCAATCCTCCAACCACCATCAAGATCTTTAGAAAAGAGTCCATCGAAATCAATCCTTTTTGCTCAAACTTCCTGAGGGTGGAAAGTGCTACACCTGAACGTTCAGCAAGACCTTCCTGAGTAAGCTCCATCAGAAGCCTTCGGTCACGAACGTGAGTAGAAATCATCTTTTGTGCTTTAGACAACGATATAAGTAACATAACTGTATGATTTAACTTTAATTATAAGCAATAATTATCATTATTGTATTACAAATATATAAAATTATAAACTATCCAATCAGTTAAGATATTATCTTTTTCTTTTCATTTCGATTTGTACATTAGTGTCATTTTGATAATTCATTCCAGACGTCAAACTTTTTTTAACAAAATCTGTTGTGAATAAAGATCTGAACAAGTATTTATTTTCATCTGCTCGCTCTTGGATAAAATTAATCGCTTTATTAACCATCATTTGTTCATCTTTCTCCTGCTTATATTGCAGAATCATAATTTGCTGCACAACAGAAATTACATCATAACTCGTTCCTGTTCCAGAATCAAAAGCCGTGTTTTTTATAAAATCCACATAAAGACTGGGAACCTTTTCTTCCCTCTCCAACGCAAAGTAAAAAGCGGTTCTGCTGTTTTCTTTGACCGGAAAAAAGCTAAATGATTCCAAATGCTGATATTTTTTTTGATTTTCTCGCAATTCATTTTTTTCTTTTTTAAAGCAAGTTTCTCTTACCAATTCCTTTTAAACAAAAAATAACTTTTTCATCTTTTCACTGTACTTTTAGGAATTGGGTGTACTGCAATCTTAGAAACCGTTTGGATGATTTTCGAAATGAGTCCAATTCCGACATTGAGATCAGTTCATTTCCGAAATTAAGCTGAGTATAAATCCGAAAAAGCAATAATTTCGAAATGAGTTCAAATCCGTTTTCAGTTACAATCAATTCTTTAAATCAGAACCTAACCCACAATATTGAGGTATAATCAACAAACGGTAAGCTTACCATACTTTCAGGAATGAGTTCAATTCCGATATAGTATCCCAATATACATACACCTTTAACATCTAATTAATTCCAACGAGCTCCATTCCGAATTTCGAAGCAGTACAATACCGAAATACGGATGAGTACCAATCCGAATTCACAGGATAACCGGATAGCCATTCGGCAGCAGTTTTCCAACCTTGCTTTCACGGTAGAGCTTAATCATATTCTCCTGGATTTCTATCAAAAATCCCCTGCCCTGGAATTCGGTAGAACTTTTTCCTCTTAACCTGGACGTTCGGATCAATTCTCTGAATGCCTTTTCAATCAGCTCGCGTGTCTGCACAATATTTCTATACTGATAGGAAAACTGGAGCATTTCATCCTCCCGTAAGCCATATCTTTTCCTGAAATACCTTAGCCGTCTTGTAATATCAATTGCCTACTTTTCCGGTTCCATCCTTTTTTCAGGAACAGCATCCGTTGAATACGGTATGATCGAGATTATCTCTCCTTTATATTTAAAGTTGAATGATAAACTATTACACCGATCAAGATTCGACCTGGCGGGCTTCAGAAATTTAAAGCACAGGTCGTTCGCTGTTTTGTAGTTAAGTCCGAACTTTCTGTTCAAGGTGGAGAGCTTCAGAGCTGTCCCGGTCGGTGGAATTTTTGAAAGCCAGATGGCAAAGATGATGTGCTTGTTGTTCCTGATGTTGTACACCAGATTATACAGCACATAATTATAAGATATAGGTCCTCTGAACTTTTTGAGTACCTGAATGCAATCAGATATTGTTCGAGCGCAGGCTTGTACTGCCTGCAGTTATAATAGTAGATAATACCTTTACCCAGATAAGCTCTTGCAATTTGATCAGCATCACGGGACCTTAAGGCACAGATGATGGCACTGTCTGCGTATAAGAGTTTTCTCTCAGACTTTGCACTGTAGTAAATGGACTCTTCGTAACCTCTGATCAGTTTTTTGAGATTATTGTCATCCTTTGCTTTATTAATGTACAGGTTTACAAAGACCATAGCCCTTTCGTCATTTTCATGATAGGAACTGTACAGTGCTGCGATTTCCTTATAAGATCTTTCAGGGAATTGATGACCATCAACAAAACACCAAAACAGATTAAAGATCAGTAATAAAATGCTATTATGATAGTTCATAACAATGAGATATATTCAAATTTACTCAAAAATCAACAATTAAACATGTGTTTCACTTTGCCAGAACTTTAAATCCTATTAATATTTGATTATCAGAACTATATCTGTAAAAATACAGGGAACAATGTACCAATCATTCCCTGTTAAAAGATCCATCGTTACCACCTTCACTTTTTTCTAGGCATCAGTCCCGCTAATTTCGATGTCAGAATTCTAAACGACCCCGGCCGGGATAAACTTTTTTAAACATCAAAAAATTACAAACCACTATGAAAAAGTATATCTCAATTTTAATGCTGGCACCGGTACTTGGTATGTTGTCCTGCGACAGAGCAACCGCAAACAATGAAATACCTGAAGACAACGTGCAAAGCATCCAGTACAAGAGCAATCAACATAAAACCGAATCCGCACGATGCCCGGAAACGCAGGTTGATTCCGCGTCAAAGGAACCGGTGACGATGATGAACCGCAAGATGACAAGCAGCATTGGAAAGTTCCAATCGATTCAGTTTGGTAGTCTAACTAAACGCTGAAAATAAGCTTCGGTATGGAAGATCAGAAGATCACACTGGCAACAGGACGAAAATGCACCGTCAGCGGGGAATGGGAAATACAGGGAAGGCTCAGCACGATCATATATGTATCAAAGGGAGAGATCATGCCGGCCTACTGCGGTAAGAATGTCAAATGGATATTAATCAGAAAAGGATAAATCAGAAATAAAAGTAAACCAATGAAAACCTTTAAATCAGGATTCGCAGAATACGTCAGTTATTTTTTTATACTGCTGTTCTGCTATGCGAGCATCAGCAAGATCATGGATTTTGAGAATTTCCAGGTTCAGATCGCACAGTCCCCTATTTTCAGTTCAGTAGCAGGACTTATTTCTTCTGGTGTACTGATTACAGAACTGCTGGTCTGTATCCTGCTTATTTTTTGAAAGAACAAGGATCATCGGATTGTACTCTTCTTTTTTCCTGATGGTTTCATTCACGATTTACATTTATGTCATACTAAACTATAGTGATAATGTACCATGTTCCTGTGGCGGCATACTGGAAAAAATGGGATGGAGAACCCATCTCATTTTTAACGTCGCAACGGCTGTATTTTCGTCTGTAGCCATTCTTCTTGATCGAGCTCAGAGACGAAAAAAGATGATGACTTCCATTTTATTACAGCTTATCCTGTCTGTTTTTAGTATGGGCATGATCAGCGTATTATACCATCGCTCCGATTATATGGTGAAGAAAGAAAATCATTTTATCAGGAGATTTCTTCAACATCCGATTACGGAAGAAGAACGGTTTGATCTTGCCGTTAATTCTTTTTATTTCGCAGGCTCAACGAAAGACTCTGTATATCTCGGTAATTACACCACGCCTTTCTCCTTGGTCTCTTTAGATAATAGATTAGATCAATGAGTGAAAGAAAGATTATTCCCGATCGTTTTGATTTCAGTTTTAGGCGGGCCCTGATCCAGATCAATTCACCCTATTATTATCTGTATGACGGAACCGTTCCTGTTATTTACAGGGGTATCCTCGGTAATGAAAAGGTGAAAACGTACAGTTATTCCCAAGCTTACTTTAGCCCAATGTCATTAAGTTAGTATTTTTAACGGTATGCTTTTGCTATATTTGAGATTTAATCTTTCATCTGCTTATTATGCAAAAAAACGGTTTCAGCTATTTTATTATTATTGGAGGAGGAGATCCACAGTGTTGCTATTTGTAATGAATACAAGATGAGTAGCAGAGATTTCACCCGCAAAAGGAAATT
>NZ_JBYRIW010000018.1:0-60371 GCF_057815395.1 Chryseobacterium sp. 27AL
AATTTGGAAATCTCAAAATATTCAACCAAGTATTCCGGTAGTAAAAACTTTAGTAATTCTTGTTCATTAGACATAATACAAAATTATCCTTTTTTAGTTTTCTCCCCAACTTTTGGTGTTGATCCACTATTTCCCGATTTTACCTTATCACCAAGGCATTCAAATTAGCATTAGAAAAGAATTTTACCCGAGATAAACGGCCTGCCGACTATGCTCAAAAACTAAACATTTCCGTTCCCTATCTTAATGAATGTGAAAAATACGACAGGACTTCCTGTTACCTATCATATACAGCAGCGTGTTATTCTGGAAGCCAAACGATTGCTTTACCATTCAGACAAGTCGGTCAAGGAGATTGCTGCCGAATTAGGTTATGAAGATTATGCCTATTTTTCTCGTCTGTTTATTAAATCAACCGGAATGACTGCGTTAACTTTCAGAAACAAAAACCACGATTAGTCCTATACTTACCTCTTTCATTCTATTTTTTATCGATACCGTTCGCTGTTCCTTTGTATTATTATTTTAATGCAATAACGATGATTTCAAAACTACCAAAATGGGCTGCTGATTTGACGGAAAAAACGTCTTCGATAATGACTGATATGAAAATATTGGATACAGTTTATATAAGCCCCAACGTAAAGAAAATACGTTTCCAAGGCGGATATATCACGAATGAACTTCCAAATAGGTCATGCCAATGTTATTCGTGTAAGCGATACAGAGTTTAGAAATTATACCACTTCCTACCATAATATCGCTGAAGGGATTTTAGATATTAATTTTTCATATTCACGGAAATGGTGTCGGAAGCAAATATATTGACTCGCTGGAACCGCCAGACGAACTGCGAATCAGCATTCCGAGAGGTAAAAAAATGTATAACGAAAACATAAAGCAGCAGTTCATTTTTGGTGATGAAACATCTTTGGGACTTGCCTGCTCAATGTTGCCAATCCTGAAAAAGAATAAACATCAATATCAGTTTTATTTTGAATTGGACGATGAGAATCAAAATATTCCTGAATTATTAGGCTTGGAAAATTATACCGTGTTTTCTAAACAAAATACGTTCAGAGATGAAAAATGGGTAAATGAACTGCCAATTTTTAACTCTGATGAATGGAACACAGCAAATTTTATATTGACAGGAAACGTAAAATCAGTCCAGACATTCAGAAAAGTCTTGAAGGGTAACTCACGAGATAATATTTCATCACAAGGTTATTGGCTTGAGGGGAAAAAAGGATTATAGCCTATAATAACGGAATATCAATTATTATTTTAAATCAGAATACAAATGTCTCGTCAGTAATTATACATCCGGCATTTCTTATATTAATAAAAACTGCTACTATTTAAATAAAAAAGGCCTCCACCAAGGCAAAGGTGAAGGCCAACACAAATTGGATATACTAAAAAAGATATTTAGTTCTTAATTTTCTGTTGTAATATCTTTTTAAATCCCAACGTTCAGGAAAATGCTGAAACGTGACCGCGCTTCAAGATCTCCTCCTGCCAGATTGGAATATGCAGGAAACATGATCTCACTTCCCAGGCTGAACTTTTGATAAGACGCCTCAAAACCGAATTTCCCATATAAAGCACTTCCTGCCGTACGGGGCATTATTTCGCCAAACTGCCTGTTCCAATCGTAGATTTCCCCCTGCATTCCTAACTTTCCGGAAATAATACTGCTCTCGCTCTTCCAAAATCTGTAAAAACCGTTGGCAGAATAATTCCACTGGTTTCCGAAGCGGTAAAACTTTTTATTCTCCGTTTTGAGCGTATAATCGGTATTGAGTAATACGGCAATTTTATCTTTTTGGAATTGGTAATGTAATGCTAATTGATAATCCCAACTCCCTGTTCCCAACTGAAAACTTGGATTTATGCCAGAAATTCCTTTTTCATCAAATCTTCCAACCGGAATTTTCACACCCACCACGCCGTTAAGCTGATGAGATGAATTTTTAGAACTGAACAGCTGATAAATTCCCATAATACTGGCATCCCCAATGCCATCAATACGTATATCGCCCTGCAATGTTTTCTTGCTATGAAAATGATAAGGGATGCTTGCGTAAATATTTAATTTTCCGGCTACCGGAATTTTACCCCAAATCTGAATGGTATTAAAATACTGATCCTGGGTCAATTGATCCGTAAAGAGATTTTCTTTGGCTTTATAATGCTGCGCAAAATACTTAATCCCGATAAACTGTGGATTCAGTAAAGATTCAAAGCCGGAAGAACCGTTTCCCGCGGCACAGCCACAGGCATCGCAATCGTTATACAGAATAGCTTTAATGAAACTGTTAGGAATATAAAGACTGTCATTAACCGTTTTAGCCTGATGTATAGAAAAACATAACAAACTTATTAATAAAAAAATTCTTTTCCTCATGGCTTACTCGGCAAATTTTGGATTGGTAATGAAACTTTGATCACTTAAAGTTTTCAGGAATGCAATAATATATTGCTTCTCCTGATTGTTTATGGGAATTCCGATGTGTCCGTTTTGCTTTAAAAGAGGATCAAGGTTCGGCTGGTTTTCCACGTTCTCAGAATAAAAGTTCAATACAGCATCCAGTGTATAGAATCTTCCGTCATGCATATAAGGTGCAGTATATTCTACATTTCTGAGACTCGGAACACGGAATTTCATATTGTCATCCCAGTCCAGTGTTACACGGTATCTTCCTCTGTCATCAAACTGACTGTTGTAATACATCCCCGTATTGCGGTAGCTTTCATCAGTAAACAACTCTCCCGAATGGCAGGATGCACATTTATTCTGAAACAAATCCATTCCCTGATTTTCTTCAGCAGTAAAAACAGCCGTTCCTTTTTTCATGCGATCATATTTAGAGTCGGCCGATATCATGGTTGCCATAAATTGGGAAATCGCTTTCAGGATCCTGTCCCCTGTAATATTTTCATCACCAAAAGCTGCTTTAAACATTTTTTTATAATTGCTGTCAGCATTAAGTTTCTCAACCGCTTCGGGGAGCGAACTATCCATTTCAAAATCGGTAGTGATGGGTACCAGCGATCTTTCATCGAGGTTATGACTTACGCCGTCCCAGGTATAATTTTTCAGGAAAGCCATGTTCTGTATTGGTGGTGCATTTCGGATTCCAAGTCTGTCGCCGATTCCGTGGCTTACACTATGCCCATGATGGGTAAAAGCATATTCCTGGATGTGACAAAACCCGCATGAAATGGTATTGTTTCGTGACAATTTACCTTCATAGAACAGTTTTTTACCCAAAGCAACTCCATTGATGGTAATGGGATTACCGGTGACATCAAATGTCATCTCAGGGAAACCGGCAGGCTTATCAAGCCGGTAAGCCTCATTTTTTTCTAAAGGCTCTATAACCTCATCAGAACACGATGAAAGTATGAACATACTCACAATAAACAAAACCAGAAGAGTACTGAGCTGCCCTCTTCCGGATAATGGAAATGTATTAATCATTGTGAACATGATCTACTTTAAACATCTTTGAAATATTATTAGTAACATTCACCAGATGCTGGCTCGATCCCATGGCCGAATCATTCGTAGTGTCCAGTGTTAAAGCAGTCTGCCCGCCCAGATACTGGTTAAGATCTGCCAGAATATGGATGGAAGGAGTAATTTCTTTTGACACTCTCGCTGTAGTTGGCAGATCCAGGGTAATTTCACGATACAGATCAGGCGTGTTGTTCGCGGAAGTATTTCCCATATTTCCACAATGATTCATAAACTCGTTGGTCGGTGAAGAAGTTCCGTATTTACCCTCCAGTTTTGTGAAAATATATCCTGCCGCCCACGACCAGGCCATTCCGGCAGCTTTGGCTTTTTGCCAGAATATCCCTTGTCCTTCCTGGCCGATCAGGTAAGCATTTTGACTGATACCCAGGCCGAGCCTGATTTTCTTATAATTATTTTTTGGAATTTCTGTGAGATTAATATAATTGATTCCCGCCACAGCTTCTGCCTGATCGATGATGAAAGCGCCTTTATCAGGATCATTCTCATGATATTTAAATTCATTTCCGTGTTCATCAATTAAAGTGATATTGCTGATGATATATTTTAAGGTTGAAAACTGATGCTTTTGTCCGTTAGAAGAAGTTTGTGTTGTTTGGTTCAGCACAACATCTCCAAGATTATTAAATCCGTTTTCAAACTTGAGCTGAAGATTTCCCGGAGTAGGATCCTGAACATCATCATCGTCATTGCTGCTGCATGATGAAAGAGTGAATAGGGTACATGCAATAAAGAATAATGATAAAAATTTATAAATTTTCATTGTTGATTTTTTAGTGATAAATATATTGAAATGCCCATCGCGATAGGGATGGAAGCGGTTATCCTTTTTTTGGATTCTGACGTAAGGAAGAATCTAAAAAAAGATATGAGCGGACAGCCCGACCCAGGCGGCTGGAAAAGCCAGGAAAGGGGATCGCCCTAAAAAATAAAATTATACACTAAAAACCGGCGGTCGGAAAATATATTTCAAAAACAGAAAAGAATACGCCGTTTTGTAAAGGAAATTAAAATTTGAAATGAAAGTGTTCTCTGTTTTGTTGATTTCTGTAATTCCAGGAAGAACATAAATATCAAGTAATTTCTGCCCTGAATTTTTTGTTTTGGTTAAAGGTGAAGAATCGGTATCATTAGCTTTTGCGAGTTGCTTCTTCAGGTAACATTTTCCGTTACAGTGAATTTCGGGCCTGCTTTTGTTGACACACAGAACTTCGGAAATATAATCATAATTTACAGCATACTCCACCAGCGGCACCAGAGGTCTGAATACCACAAATAAGGTGAGGAATATGCTGCAAATATAATTCATGAATTCAGCTTTATTTTTTGCTGATCGCTTCTTCGTATCTTCTGCTGATTTCCTTCCAGTTGGTTACGTTCCAGATGGCTGTAAGATAATCTGCTCTTTTGTTCTGGTATTTCAGATAATAGGCGTGCTCCCAAACATCAATTCCAAAGATCGGTGTTCCTTTTTCTTCCACCACATCCATTAAAGGATTGTCCTGATTAGGCGTTGAAGAAACGAACAGTTTACCATTTTTATCTACTGAAAGCCAGGCCCAACCTGAACCAAAACGGTCGGCTCCCGCCTTACTCATCTTTTCTTTGAAAGCAGCCATGCTTCCGAAAGCGTCATTGATCGCTTTAGCCAATTTTGCTGAAGGCTGGGTATTTTTCTCAGGGGTCAGCACCGTCCAGAACAATTCATGATTGTAATGGCCCCCGGCATTATTTCTTATCGCCGGACTTAGCTTTGACACATTCGACATGATCTCAAACAAGGTTTGCTTCTCCTGTGGAGTTCCGGCAATCGCTTTATTCAGATTGGCCACATAAGCTGCAGCATGTTTTGAATAATGAATTTCCATGGTCTGCGCATCAATATTACCTTCCAGTGCATTGTATGCATACGGAAGAGGAGTCTGTTTGAATTGTGCCATGGTAAACTGGGCTGCAAATACTGCCGTCAAAGCAGCAATTTTCATAATTTTCATACTTTTTTATTTTTATATATGGTTAATATTTTTTGGCTGGAAGATAGAAGCTGGGAAGAATGGAAGTGATTCTAAACACCATTAAACTTCCAGTTTCCAGCTTCTAACTTCCATTCTTTACTTCAACAACTTCCTGATATCCTCGATCAGGATTTCCCGGTCCGGATGATATTTTCCGATCAGCTTCGGGATTTTCCCTTCCGGATCTTCATAATTTAACCCTGAATAATACAGGATCGGCATATTTTCTTTATTGTACCGGCAGCGGATGTTTCCTTCTTTATCCACCAGGGCAATCATTCCGCTATGGTTCAGGCTTTCACTTTCATCTTCTTTATCGCCTACATAGATATTGAACTCATCTGCCAATTTTCCTATATAATCTCTGTCACCCGTCAGAAAGTGCCAGTTGGGAGATTTTGCGCCGATTCGTTGTGCATGCTCCTTCAACAGTTCCGGAGTGTCATTTTCAGGGTCGATGCTGATTGAAATAATTCCGAAATCAGGATTGTTGATCTGGTCTTCGATGTGCCTCATGTTGGTATTCATCACCGGGCAAATCGTAGGGCATCTGCTGAAGAAAAATTCTACCAGATAAACTTTCCCCAGCATATCTTTATCCGTAATCTTTTTATTGTTCTGATCAGTAAGTTCAAAACCTGGAACTTTCATTACCGTGTACAGATTCTTCTTAAAGTATCCCATTCCGACACCTATACCCAGAAAAAGCAGAGCAATGACTACAATCGGTATGATAACTTTGCTCTTTGTATTGTTGTTCTTCTTATTTCTGGACATACTTCTCCGGATTTTTTTTAAACTCGTCCCTGCAGTATGCACTGCAAAAACCGTACGTTTTATTTTTGTAGACTGCGGTATCTTTCATGTGAGGCTCTGTTGGCATATGACAAATCGGGTCTACAGCATTGGCAAATTTTACCGGTTTTGCGTCAGTCTTTGCTGCGGTCTTTGCTTTTTTATGCTTTACTTTAGGCGCTTCCTGGGCACATGCCATTAAAGAAACAGATAATAACGCCATTAAAAAAAATTTTGATTTCATTTTATTTTAAATTGAAATTAATACTTGTGTTGAAAAAAACAGGTTGATTTTTAAACTAAATTTAATATTATAAAGCGTCCTGAACCATTAAGATTATTGAAGAAGTTAAGTTTAATTAAGAAATCATAGAAGTTTTTAAACCTTCAACTTAATGTAAGCGATTCCCTAACAGTCTTAAGGGTTTAAATGAATATAAATTTGTTTAAAGCAATTATGCTAAAGGAGGATGGAATATCCCGGAAAAATATTCTGATGTACCAAAGCGGGTATAGTCCGGAAATGGATTTTTGAGATGAGCGGAAAATGGATTTTCTGCTGTGAAAGAAAGAATTTCATTGGAAAGAAATACATCTACACTGCCAATCTTTATATTCTGATTGTTGTTAGATTGTTTTTCTGTTTTGGCCAGTTCTTTGGCCACGTAGCATTTTCCTTTACAGGTAGACTGGGGGACGTTTCTGTTTTCGCAGAGATTTTTTACGATATAATCATAGTTGACCGCATAATTGATCAATGGCAGAACCGGACGTAATGCGATGGTACAAATGATAAATATGGAAATGAAAAACCTCAACTTTCTTTTTTGTTACCACAAATATACTACTGAAAATCTTTCTGTACAGCATTTATGATGAAAGTCATTGATAATTTCCCCGAAACCTTGCTGCATGATGCGGGGAACTTTCGGAGCCTCCCGAAAACGTGCTGCAACCTGCAGGAGACTTTCGGGAACATCCGAAAACCTGTTGCACCCTTGCGACAAACTTTCGGGAACACCCGAAAACGTGTTGCAACCTTGCAGGAGACTTTCGGAAGAAAGGAAAAATGTCTGGTACTTATTTTAATTTTGGATGAAGCCAAATCGTTCCAGCCTATTATAAAAAACGGGCCAAAGCCCGTTCCTATTGAAATTTAATATTCTACAATTAAATCACCTCTTTATCATTGATTAGAAATGGAAATAATCAGACTCATGTAAAGCTTTGCTTTAATTTTGGCTGAAGCCAGATGTTCTTAACCAATAAAAAAAAAAACTGGCTAAAGCCTGTTCCTATTCAACTGAAAAGTCGTTTAATTGTATTTATTCCGAAGTAAAAGTCATTCTCTGGATTCTCACGGCATTCAGAATAGCGAGTAAAGCAACGCCAACATCTGCGAAGACCGCTTCCCACATGGTAGCCAACCCGCCGGCACCTAAAATAAGAACCACCGCTTTTACAGCAAATGCTAAAATGATATTCTGCCAGACAATCTTTTTCGTCTGCTTTCCGATATTAATGGCCATCGGGATCTTACTTGGTCTATCATCCTGTATCACGACATCGGCCGTTTCGATCGTGGCATCACTTCCGAGCCCGCCCATGGCAATTCCTACATCACTGAGCGCTACAACGGGAGCATCATTTACTCCATCACCGACAAAGGCAACGGTTTCTCTCTTTGCTTTTATTTCTTTTACTTTATTGACTTTATCTTCCGGCAGCAGATCACCGTAAGCATTTACAATTCCTAACTGGTCTGCTACATATTCTACTACAGAAGCTTTATCACCACTTAACATCGTTGTTTTTACATTCAGTGCTTTCAATTTGTTGACCGCTAACTGCGCATCAGGTTTCACAGCATCTGCAATGGTAAGGTATCCGGCAAACTTTTGATCATAAGCCACTGCGATAATTGTATATACAATATTTTTAGCATTTAGATCATAGCGGATATTAAATTTATCCATTAGCTTCAGATTTCCGACCAGAAGTTCCTTCCCATTAATGGTAGCTTTCAGACCATTTCCTGCAATCTCCTCCACATAATCCAACTGAACAGAGTGATCGACTTCTCCTGCATATTCGTGGATAGCTGTTGCCACGGGGTGTGAGCTTTTACTTTCCAGTGCATTAACAAGCTTAAGAATCTCATCCTTGTTCACATCATCTTTAAAAATCGCTTCCTGCACTTTAAAAACCCCTTCTGTCAGCGTTCCGGTTTTATCCATTACCACATTCTGAATATTGGCCAGCAGATCGAGGAAATTACTTCCCTTAAATAAAATTCCGTTCCTGCTTCCGGCACCGATCCCTCCGAAATATCCCAACGGAATCGAAATCACCAATGCACACGGACAGGAAATCACCAGGAATATTAATGCCCGGTACAGCCATTCGCTGAACTGATAATCTTTTACGAACAGGTAGGGTAAAAAGGTAATTCCTATGGCAAGAAAGACGACAATCGGGGTATAGATTCTGGCAAATTTCCTGATGAATAATTCTGTAGGTGCTTTTTGAGCCGTTGCATTTTGTACCATCTCAAGAATTTTGCTCAGCTTGCTGTCTTTGTAAGCTGCTGTGACTTTTACCTGGCTGACGATATTTAAATTAATCATGCCGGCCAATACGGTATCTCCTTTTGTTTTGGTATCGGGTTTACTTTCTCCAGTCAGTGCAGAAGTGTTGAATGAGGCAGTTTCTGATAACAACTCTCCGTCCAGTCCCAGCTTTTCACCTGATTTCAACTGAATAATTTCGCCGATGTTTACTTTTTCTGCTTTTACCGTCTGCGGTTTTCCATCATGTATGACGGTAACTTCATCTGGCCTCTGATCCAGGAGTGATTTGATATTTGTTTTTGCCCTGGTGACCGCCATTCCCTGAAAAACTTCACCAACAGAATAGAACAGCATTACCGCTACGCCTTCAGGATATTCACCTATAGCAAAGGCACCCACGGTAGCAATTCCCATCAGGAAAAATTCTGAGAAAACATCTCCCCGGGTTATGCTTTCGTAAGCTTCTTTCAGCACGGGCAATCCGACAGGAATGTAGGCCACCAGATACCAGACAATGCGTATCCATCCGGTGAACCAATCCGGTTTTACAAAGTGGTCTAATGCAATGCCGATTAATAACAAAAGAAAAGAAAACAGGGCCGGGAGAAACACCTGAATTACAGATTGATCTTTTATATCATGTGAATGATCGTGGTCGTGGCCTTCATGATCATGCTTATGGTCATTTTTGGGTTTTGTACTGCAACATTCTTCCATAACTTAATTTTTATCCAAAATTATACCTTAATCCCATGCAATACTATTGCAAACTCAGGCAGCTTTCACAGATTCCTTTGGCAAAAAGGCGTATTTCATCAATGCGGAAATCAGTCTGCATAGTTTCCGGAAAAGAAATATCTTCTCTACAGGTGGTCTGTTTGCATATTTTGCAATAGAAATGCAGATGCCAGTCTTTGTGTGTATTTTCGTTGCAGCCGTCGTGGCAAAGCTTGTATCTGGTAGTTGTATTTTCCTGAATGCTGTGGACAATTCCCTTTTCTTCAAATGTTTTTAATGTTCTGTAAATGGTTGTGCGGTCGGCATTTTCAAAGTGATTTTCAATTTCGGATAATGATAAAGCAGCTTCCTGAGAACTCAGGAAATCATACACCAGAATTCTCATGCTGGTGGGCTTGGTATTTTTGTCAATTAATTTGTCTTCGATATGTTTTTTCATGATCTATGTAAATGATATTATATTTCGCGGCTATTGGGGGCTTTACATTATTCCGTATTTCCTTCTACTCAAAGTTAGTAGTTTTTAGACAGATCTTCCTGCCGCCCTGATAACTTTTAACGATTGAAATTTTATTTAAATTATCCAGCCTTTGGCCATCTCTGATCATATGGTCAGGTTCGGCTAAAGCCAATTGAATATCTTATTGTTAAATAGGCTAAAGCCCAATTTCTATTGATGTTCAGACTATCTCTGATCCAGGCCTGATGTTGAATTGGATTTATTTACATTCAAATAGTATTTCTGGATTCCGCTAAAAAAATAAGTTTAAAACCATTGCGTATACTGTAAAAACACTAATTTTATCCTATGAAAGTTTTAATTGTAAATGGCCCCAACCTGAACCTTTTAGGAACCAGAGAACCTGAAATCTACGGAAATGTATCTATGGAAGATTATCTGGACAATTTAAAATCTGAATTTCCTTCTTATGAGATCCAATATTATCAATCGAATGTTGAAGGTGAAATTATCAACAGATTACAGAAAGATGATTTTGATGCTTTGGTGATTAACCCCGGTGCCTTTACGCATTATTCTTACGCGATTGCAGATTGTTTAAAAAATATCGCTAAACCCAAAGTAGAAGTACATATCAGCAATATTTATAAAAGGGAGGAGTTCCGACAAAAGTCTGTAACGGCCGCAAATACCAATGCGGTTTTGTCTGGCTTTGGGATGAATGGATACCGACTGGCTGTTTTAAGTTTAACATAAGTGTCTGTTTAAATTTTATCTGATATTTTTGTGGACTTCTCTTAATGTACTTTATTCAAATAAACGAAGTTTATTCTTAACACTAAGGAATTCAGTTTGTTAATTTGTTAAAAAAACAAGATCAATTAATGATTTAAATTAAGATATTAAGGAAGTAAGCCTTATTCCTTAATGTTAAAAATATATTTAGAATTAAACATGTTCTAAATTTATTATTTCAATAAAAATCCTCAGCAGTTTTTGCTGAGGATTCTATTTTTAGTTTGTTGTCTGTTCCTGTAACTGAGGACCTGATTTCACTAATTTCTTAGCTTCATCCGAATTGCAGTACTGCTCAAAGTTTTTGATATATTTTGCAGCAAGATCTTTTGCTTTTTCTTCCCATTCTTCAACATTATGATATGTATCGCGCGGATCCAGGATACCATCCGAAACATTCGGTAAAGAAGTAGGCACTTCAAGGTTCATGATCGGGATTCTGGTTTTCGGAGCCTCTTCGATGGATCCGTCGATAATGGCATCAATGATTGCTCTTGTATCTTTTAATGAAATCCTTTTTCCTGTACCGTTCCATCCTGTATTTACCAGATAGGCTTTTGCTCCATGCTCTTTCATTTTTCCGATCAGTGTCTTTGAATACATGGTTGGGTGCAGTGTTAGGAAAGCCTCTCCGAATGCCGGTGAAAAAGATGGTTCAGGTTCTGTAATTCCTCTTTCTGTCCCTGCTAATTTTGAGGTATATCCGCAAAGGAAATGATATTGTGCCTGATCTTCATCCAAAATTGAAACCGGAGGCAATACTCCAAACGCATCTGCAGAAAGATAAACGATCTTTTTGGCATGTCCTGCCTTTGAAGGCAAAACAATTTTATTAATATGATAAATAGGATAGGATACCCTTGTATTTTCTGTGATGGAATTGTCTGTATAATCGGAAACGCCGTCATGTACAACAACATTCTCCAAAAGCGCATCTCTTCTGATGGCTCCGAAAATATCCGGCTCTTTTTCTTCCGAAAGATCAATCACTTTTGCATAACATCCGCCTTCATAATTGAACACACCATTGTTGTCCCATCCGTGCTCATCGTCTCCAATAAGATATCTTTTAGGATCTGCGGATAAGGTTGTTTTTCCGGTTCCCGAAAGTCCGAAGAAAAGAGCAACATCTCCTTCTTCTCCTACGTTGGCAGAACAGTGCATGGAAGCCATGCCTTTCAACGGAAGGTAATAATTCATCATGGCAAACATTCCTTTCTTCATTTCACCGCCATACCATGTACCTCCGATGATCTGAATTTTTTCGGTAAGGTTGAACATAATGAAGTTTTCAGAATGCAATCCCTGTTCTTCCCAATTTGGATTCGTCGTTTTAGAACCATTGATCACGGTGAAATCCGGCTCTCCGAAGTTTTTAAGCTCATAATGAGAAGGACGGATAAACATATTCGTAACGAAGTGCGCTTGCCAGGCTACTTCTACAATGAATCTCACCTTAAGCCTGGTGTCAGCGTTTGTTCCGCAAAAAGCATCTACTACATAGATTTTCTTCGACGTTGAAAGTTGATTCAGTACTATTTCCTTACAAGATTGGAAAATTTCAGGTGTTGTAGCAAGATTTACTTTACCGTCCCAGAAAATTGTATCTCTCGTAACATCATCCTGAACAATATATCTGTCTTTAGGTGAACGACCTGTGAAAATTCCTGTTTTTACTGATACTGCACCAGATTCCGTAAGCTCAGCTTTTTCAAAGCCCTGATTTTCAGGAGAAACTTCAGCCTGATACAACTCCTCGTAAGAAGGATTGTAAACGACTTCATAGTTTCCTTTAATCCCTAATTTTTCTAAATCCTGGATGATTTTAGCGTTTTTCATTTTACTTATATTTTCTATTTCTTTTTTGGGTCTAACAAAATTAATATTAATTAATTGTTAAAAGTGGTTTAAATATAATGATATAAGTCAAAATGGCAAATAAAAATGAAACTTTATAATCTACTGACTATAAGCCTATTAAATCCGACCATTCAAAAATTGTGTTAAAATCTTTTCCCCAAAAATAGTCCTTAAAGCCTTCAAATTTTGAGCTCATGACAAAATCTCCACCCCATGCCCCCAGACTTTTAATAAAAACAGGGCAATCTGCAAAAAAACGCCCCTTAACTGTAGGAATTTCAAGGAAATCCGATATTTTTTGCTCATGAATCAATAATAAATCAGAAAAGTTTTCCAATTCGTTGCATAACAAAATTTTTCTTGTAAGATTCGAAAATTCATCAACCAGTTTTTGAGACTTATTTTTTGACCGGTAAAAGTTGATTCCTTCACGGCTGTCCTGCTTCTGATTGAGGTGAATAAAAATCAGTTCATTTTTAAAGGGAGGACTGAAATTTACCTTTTCATATTTTATTTCCGGCTTATTCTGATAAAGCACGGCTGATTTCTCTTTTGCTACGGCTATATCATAACCGCTTCCACCGAGACTTATCGTATTTAAATAAAAAGGGTCAATCGCTGCCCACTCTGCCAGGTTGTTCATCAGAGTTGAACTGCTTCCCAAGCCGTAATCTGCCGGAAACTGAAGATTGGTCGTAAGATGATACGTAAAATCGCTTTTGAATTTAGTATTTGAAAGTGACTGAACGTTTTTTAATGTTTTTACAATAAACTCAGCACTTATAGGAATATTGGTTTCCAGAATCTGCCAGTTCTGATAGTCAATGACAGCTTTTAACCATAATGTATTCTGATGATAGGCTTCCCAGAAGATCAGGGATTTCCCATCATTTGTTTCTTTAAAGGAAAACTCTTGTCCCGGCTTTGTAGGTACAGCCAGCACAAGAGCTCCGTCTATTGCGAAATATTCTGAAGTAAGCATCAGCTTTCCCGGTGAAAATATCTCGCCCATAATTGTTTTATTTATTTTTAGATTGCGGAAGCAATGTCAACAGAACCATCAATTTTCTTGATCAGTCCCTGTAATGTTTTTCCTGGCCCAACTTCTACGAAATTCGTTGCACCGTCTTTGATCATATTCTGTACAGACTGCGTCCATTTTACAGGACCTGTAAGCTGTGCGATCAGGTTTTTCTTAATCTCATCAGGATCAGAAACCGCAGTGGTCGTAATATTCTGATATACCGGAATGGTCGCTTTTCTGAATTTCGTTTGTTCGATTGCTGCTGCCAGTCTTTCCTGTGCCGGCTGCATCAAAGGAGAGTGGAATGCACCGTTTACCGGTAACAACAGAGCTCTTTTGGCTCCTGCCTCTTTTAATTTCACACATGCTTCTTCAACTGCTGTTGTTTCGCCGGAGATTACCAGCTGACCTGGACAATTGTAATTAGCAGGAACTACGATTCCGCTGATCTGGGAACAGATTTCTTCAACTTTAGCATCATCTAATCCTAAAATTGCTGCCATAGAGCTTGGATTGGCATCACAGGCTGCCTGCATAGCTTTTGCTCTTTCGGAAACCAACTTCAGTCCGTCATCAAAAGACAGAACCCCATTGGCAACCAGAGCTGAAAACTCTCCCAGAGAGTGTCCTGCGACCATCTCTGCGCCAAGACCGTTTACTGCTTTCAATGCAGCAACAGAGTGTATAAAAATTGAAGGTTGAGTAACTTCGGTTTTTTTAAGATCATCATCCGTTCCGTTGAACATCACAGAAAGGATATCGAATCCTAAAATTTCGTTGGCAGATTCCATCAGATCTTTGATGTCTTTTCTAGAATCATACAATTCTTTTCCCATTCCTACGAACTGAGAACCCTGCCCGGGAAACACAAGTGCTTTCATCTATTAATTTAAAATATTTTGCAAATATAAATATAATGTTAATAATATTCTTTAGAAATCACCCGATGGTTTATGGAACCAACCTGATGACACGATAACCTGTATTTACGTAGGCACCGTTTGCTTTAGATTTTACAAACTCAAATTTGGTAGCCAACTGAGTCTGAACTTTATTCATTTGTTTAAAAATCTCCCCTTTTTTATTCTCTCTGGTCAGCATATCATTGACTACATCAAAACCTATGATTGCATATCGAGGAGGCGTTTTACAGTATTTAGCTTTATAGGCGGCAAGAATTTCTTTTTCAAAACTTCCTTCCGTATTGATTGTTCTGTCCATGAGATATACCAGGTTTGCCAGAGCGAGATCATCTACTTTTTTCTCAAATGCAGCAACATAATGCATGCTGAACGCTTTTACGCCCTGAACTTCTTTAGCCAGAGTAATGATTCTATTAGCAAAAGCTTCACCAACAGCGTCGTTATCACTTGCCAGAATGGCAATCACCGGAGCAGACTGGCCGGTCATCATATTCTGATCCAGCTGAACATCTGCTGCTGAATTTACAATCGTAACGTTCGGATTTTTCAATGTTTTCTCAAGACCTGCCTTGATATAGTTTGCATTTTCTTTTTTAGCATCCGCAACAATGTATATTTTCTGGTCGGAATATGTTGCTTTTACTTCTTCTACAATTTTATCAGCATAGGTCTGCCCGTTTGTTTCAACAATGATAAGGTTGCTGTAGTTGTATAATTCCGGAGAGTTGGCAAAAGGAGCA
Source organism: Chryseobacterium sp. 27AL (assembly GCF_057815395.1). NCBI lineage: Bacteria > Pseudomonadati > Bacteroidota > Flavobacteriia > Flavobacteriales > Weeksellaceae > Chryseobacterium > Chryseobacterium sp. 27AL. The sequence goes on from NZ_JBYRIW010000018.1 coordinate 15,465, forward strand.
ACAATCGGAATTTTCTGATTTTTTGTAAAGTCAAGTACATCAACAACGTTCGACTTAAAGAACGGGCCAATGATTAAATCTGTATTGTCAGGATTGATTTGCGTTAATGAATTTCGGAAGGAGGCTTCATTTCCAGAATCTACAATCTTCACATCCAGCTTCTGTCCGTTTTTTGCATTTCTTTCAATAGCAAGCTTGGCTCCCGTAAGGAAATCCAACGCCATTGTTCTGTATTGGGTTTCACCTGTACTGTAGCCAAAAGGAAGCATCATCACAACACTTAATGCATCTCCGTTTTTCTTTACATAAGCGGGATCCATTTTTTTAATCTTAAGAACCATTCCTGCTTTTAATCCCCTGGATAATTCAGGATTAAGCGCAATTAATTCATCGATAGAAATTCCGAATTTATTGACAATAGAAAACACGGTATCTCCCTGCTGAACGGTATAGGTAACATAGTCGTCGGCAGCGGCAGAAGTTATATTTGCTGATGATCTTTCGTTTCCGGACTCTACTTTTGTTTTGGAATTGGACTTTTCTTCAAAAACTGCAGCTCCGGAATCGCTTCCGGTATTTGATTTCTTAACTGAAATTTTCTCTCCAGGTTTCAGCCCTTTTTCTTCCAAACCAGGATTTAAAGCAAAAAGCTCTTCTTTACTGATATTGAATTGCTTTGAAATTCTGTAATAATTGTCTTTCTGCTGAATGATATATTCACCTTCAGCAACGGTTTCTGCCGGTGATTCAGCTACCTTTTCCACAGGTTTTACAGTTGGCGCAACTGCCTGCTGACTTTCACCATATTTTTTAATACTTTCAAGAGGTAAGGTAACCTCATCACCGATCTTCATATGGGAATCCAGCTCAGGATTCAGCTTTCTGAGATCAGTTTCTGAAATTCTGTATTGTTTTGTAATTCCGTAGATGGTCTGTTTTGGTTGAAGAACAATTTTACCCAACTGAGCATTGCCGGCAGGTTTTGTTGCAACATTTGCTTTTGATGAAGATGCTGCTTTATCATTTTTAACTGTTAAAACATCACCAATTGCTAGCTTACCGTCTTTCACAGATGGATTGAGCTTCAGCAATTCATCTACGGAAAGCCCGTATTTTTTTGCAATATTATAAGGAGTATCGCCTTTTACAACGGTGTGCGATTTCTGAGCAGACACCCCCAAAACCATACATAAACTGGACAGAATAAAAAACCTCTTTATCATATTGGATCATTATATTTACAAAAATACTTCTTTAAAATTAAATGGCAAGGATTATTAATTTTGACTCTTCAATTTGCATTTCTTCTAAACAAGTCTCAAGCCAAGAATATCCGTGATCTGCAAAGAACACACTGAAGTTGTAAACCCTTTCCTGCCAGTTTTTGGAAGGATGAACATCAAGGAATAAATTTTCAAGCCTTTCGAGCATTTCGTTCTGTTTGATTTTCTCGGCATGCAGCAGGCGTTTTTTCATTCTTTTAAAAGATTTCATCTGCCTTACCTCTTCCGCCTTCACCATATTTCCGAAAGATTTTTCCGTGGTTTCTGCGGCTCGTTTTAATTCTGAAAACTGATGGATTATTTGACTTTCTTTTTCTTCAAGCAATCTTAGGATTTCATTATTATCTAAGATCTTGTTATTTGTAATCGTTGTAAAATTTTTGAAAAAATCTTCAATTTTCAACTGTAACTTTTCAATTTTCCCTAATGTCTTTTCCTTTAAAAACAACATTGAATTCCTTGGAATCAGAATCGGAAACGGCATATTGATCTCTTTAAAATAGTCTTTCAATTCCAGCCAGTACATAATTTCCGCATTTCCACCGATGTAAGCCAGATTGGGCAAAACTATTTCCTGGTAAACAGGCCGCATCAGAGCATTGGGACTGAATTTTTCCGGGTAATTTTCCAGTTCACTAAGAATTTCTTCTTCGGTAAATTGTATATTTTTATCAACGATATTATATTTCTTCCCATCAAAATCAATTCTGTCTCTTGTGTCGGTTAAATAAAAAAGATTGATCTCTCGTGGATTTACCTGAACTTTACCATACTTCTCCGTTAATAATTCTACTTTTTCTTTCGAAGTTTTATGTAAAGTAAAGTTAAGAAGCTCATCCTTAAACGTTCCTTTTATTCTGTTTTTTAATTCTTTAGAATCTCCGTCAAGAATTAATAATCCAAAATCAGAGAACAGTCGGTTGACCAAAATCTGAATTGCCTGCGTTAGTGTATTTCCTATTTTATAGGCTTCCTTCAGCATTAAAATCAATTCGGTTCCGAAAACAAAGTCTTTAAATTCCTTCTCAAATTCTGAAATAAAAAATGTATCCGTGATCTGGATTCTTCCTACTGCACCACCGGATTTTTCATTAATCTCGTAATAATTATTTTCAGTTTTAAAGTGATTGATCTCCGCAAAATCATGATCTTCAGATGCCATCCAGTATATAGGAACAAAATTGAAATCAGGAAAATTTTCCTTAAGATAAGAACATGTTTTAATGGTCTGCAAAATTTTATAGACAAAAAAAACAGGTCCTGAAAAGAGATTCAATTGATGCCCCGTGGTGATTGTAAAAGTATTTTTAAGCTTTAAATCGTTTAAATTTTGCTTTTGCTTTGATGACAGCGTAAGACCTGAAAGCTGATCTTTCAACACGTCAGCGAGACTTTCTCTCTGATCTGAAGTGAAAGAATTCTGCTTTTCGTGGAGTCTTTTCATAAAGTTGTCCAACGAAAATGTGTATTCTTCAAAACCTTCAATCTCCTGATTCAAAAAATCTTTTACTAATTGAGGTATGCTTGCTATATCCTGAAATGATATTTTATTAATTGTTTTCAACTCTGTTTGTTTTAGTTGAATAAATACCACACAATTCCGAGATTTAATCTAAAATCATAGACCGGATAACTCGGGAATGCATAGGCTTTATTGTGAGAAATAAAAGTTCCGACCTGCTGTCCTTCAATAAAGAAGAACATTTTCTTAACTTTCATATTAAAATAGACGTCGGCGATCGGCTGTCCTCCAATTGAGAACGAATTGGCTCCGGGTAAAATATATTCATTAAGAATCGGGAAATATTCTCTTGATGCAAATTTTGAGAAATAATAAACCTTTATTCCTGCCTGAATTTCCGCCGCATTTTTAAATGCTTTCGACTGGTAAAAGAAATTGGCTCTTCCAATGAAATCCGGCAAAGGCAAAAGATCTTTATTGGTGAGTACGTTTTGAAACTGTAATCTTGTATTTAAATGAAATTTACCATAGCTGAAGGTGGCATCACCTCCGATCTGGGAAATATTAACTGAACTTTCACTTTGCTTTGGCATCGCCGCCAGATCAAAATAGGTATAATTCTCAATTCTGAAATAATTGGCAAATAATTCTGTTTTAAACCATTTCAGATTAAGGCTTCCGCCCGCTTCCAACACCGTTTGGTTTTTTGCATTCTGAAAATAATAATTGAAATTGTTGTAAATAGAAGTATTCAGCAGGTAATTGAATGACGGATAAGCTGTCTGAAAATTTAATTTAGCATTTACAAAGTAATCTTTTACCGGTTCAAACTTAAGGTTATTGGTAGTTTTCAGGTAGTTTCCGAATTGACTCCCATTTGAAAACTCTAAAAATGAATTCAGCTGAAATTTATCAAAAAGTCTGATCTGTAAATTTCCTACAGCGCCAATTCTGTTTTCTTTTATCTCAGTAGGAATTTCCAGTAAAGGCAAAATGATCTCACTCGTTCCTAATTTCAGCATCTGATATCGGACGCCGGCATCAAGTTTAAATTTTTCATTGTCCCAAACCAGACTTACGGTATTGCTAAAATTATCTGAGTATTTCTTTGATGATACAGGCCCGTCTGCGACAAGCTGTTGCGGAGCATCATACCAAAACGCTTCAGGTGAGCTTTGAGTATAGTAGTATTTATTCCCCTGATGAGAAATTGTATGCCTGATTTTAAAAGGTATTTTCTCTGAATTGAAAGGGGAAAACTGGTGCGTCAGATAATATCTGCGGTAAGAAAACTGGGAGCTTGAGGATGCCAGATTAACCTGCATGTTCTGTCTGTTCCGGGAATCACTGTTACCATTCTGGAAGAGGCTGTCTACAGCAATACCTCCATTTTCCTGATTGTTAACATTTTGATGTAGATAATGAGCGAATAACTCATAATTCCCGCTTTTTGAAACGTAATGGCCGGAAAACAAAGTGTTATTGTTCGAAGCTAATGAGTTCCTGTACATCCCCTGAGAACGCAATCCGCTGTACTCTAATGAAAAATTGAATCTTTTACCGATATTCTGAGTATAGGATGATCTTAGAGCCGCTCCGTTTTTCATGGCATTATGATAAATGAAAGTTGCTGTAGGCGTTTTAACATCGTAATAATGAATATCGTTTACACCAAGAATACCGTATGACTTATTGGTAGGTAATAATGCCAAATTCTGTTCTGAATTAAACTCATAAGAAATAGGATTAAATCCGGCACCTATATTGGCAACCTGCACTCTGCCAAAATTATCCCTGTTGTTATATTGTGAAAATATATATGTTTTGTCAAATGTCATTACGGTGTCAAACACTTTCTTTTCTGAATATTGTGTCTGATACAGATAATCATTAATGGTTGGTTTAAATATTTTTAAGGAATCTTTCTTCCCGGAGTCAATAACCAAAGTGTCTTCTGACTTTTCAGGAAGCCGGTTTGAATCCGTCTTATTGACCAACTGAGCATTAGTTATACATCCGAAGAAAATTATTATGAAAAGTATATACTTCATTATTCTTTTTTGTAAAGCAAAAATAAGAAATAATGGGGAATAAAAAACCCCGCACTTTACTGTGCGGGATGTAAATAAAAATAATCAATTTAATTTTGATTCCAAAATGGAGTATATTGATTTTTCGTGAATAATTGATTCATAGATAAACTAGGAACATTAGCACTATTAGCCGAAGATTCTGATATCGGATACATCAGGCGATATGGTTTATTTGCAACAGTAGCTGTTACTGCCATTGGTGTATAAGGGTATCCTGTTCTTAAATAATCAATAAAAGATTCTACTGGACTTACATTTGTCAGCGCCAACCATTTTTGTGTCATAATAGCTTCTAATTTCTGAGCATCAGTTCCTGTCCATCCTAATCCATTTCTAGTTGAAATTGCAGTCTTATAGGTTGTCATACTTGCGCTATTTGCACCAAGCCAACTTGCAGATGCATCTATCCCTTCGTTAAAACGGCTTTGTGGATCCGAAAATAATGAAGGATATCTTAATGCTGCTTCGGCTTGTAAAAATTTCGATTCCGCTAATGACATTACCAGACCTCCCCTTGTATTTCCTGTGGAGATTAAAGCTGCCCAATTTGTGGAAGTATTTGCACTAGTAACGGACGTAGAGCTACTGAACATACCTGGCCCTGGTCTTGATGTAGTTGTTAGATCTAAAGGTGCTCCTGGCTGCCCTGATTGAGCCCCTTGTCTAACACCTTTTACCTGACCAACTCCTTGATAAGTTACCCCAGTGAATATTCTGAAACTTCTGGGATCTATAATATTACTGAATTTTGAATAAAAAGGATCTGATGAATAAGGTTGTACATTCCCTATTCTATTTCCATTCAAACAAATTGCAATATGCTCTGAAGCAGTAATAGCATTATAATTTTGCGGAATAGATGTCATACCCGAATTAATTCTGTATGCTGCAATTATCGGATTCATCTTTTCATCATTAGCACTACTAAACCCTGGATTAACTGTAACATTTTGGTTTATAAATGCTGCTCCAGAAAGAGTTGCCAATTTCTGGTCTCTGTAACTTAACATATCACCGGTTGTTAAATTGGACATCCTTAATAGCATTCTTAACTTAATTGTATTTGCAAACGCTTTCCAGTTAGCCATATTTCCAGTAAATACAACATCGGTAGATGCCGGATTAATTGCACTTGAATTTTGTGCATCTATAAGATCAACAGCAATTTCTAAATCTCCAATTAATGCTTTATAAATATTTTTATCATCATCATATCTAGGTGATTGATTCGCATTTCTAAGAAATGCCTCGGTATAAGGTGCGTCCCCATATAAATCTACGATATATTGCATGTAGAAAGCTTTCATAATTTTAGCCATTGCTACATAATAATCCTGCTTATGATCTGCATTTGGATAATCTTCTATAAGCTTAAAATTAGCGCACTGAAGATATATGGTATTCCAAATCCCTCCATAAAAAGAACCATCTACAGTAGATAGAGTGAACTCTCTACTGAATCCTCCACCAAATGCATACACATTCGATCCCCAGCTGTTCATCATTAAGTTTCCAAAATCCATCATTGAGCCTGTACCACCTGTCTGTACTCTGTGAATATCTGTAACTGCACCTGGAAAGACTAAAGAAGGCGCTACATCTTCAATATGGGCAGCATTTGGGTTTTCATTAATATCCAGATAATTATTACATGAAACTGTGCACAAAGAAAGTGTTAATATTAGAAAAGTATTTTTTATTTTATTCATTTTTTTAATTTTAAAAAGTTGCATTAAAACTAAATCCAAAAGTTCTTGTAGTTGGATACTGCCCAGCAAAAGCTATCCCGAAAGCATTTGGGCCTCCGATACCTAGAGCCTGACCTGGGGTTCGATCAATAGCTCCTGAATTGCTTGCAGTTTCCGGATCGGCATAATTTCTATTTGATTTTGCATACCAAACAAAAGGATTTCTGGCATATACCCCTAATGTAATACTATTAACAAAAGTATTTTGTAATAAAGCCTTAGGTAATGAATAGCTTAATGCTATTTCCCTTATTCTAAAAGCACTACCATCAACAACCATATTTTCACCGACAGTTCTATATGGCCCCGTGAAATAAGCGTTCACATTAGTGTAATTCCCAATCCCATTTACAGGAGTATTATTTGCAACATATTGTCCATTAACCAATTGAACTGAATTTGGTACAATATACCCCTGTGATCGATCAAAATCAGCAGTTTCTTCCAATGCTCCAACAAATGCAAGTTCTCTTTTTGTAAGAGCCACAAAACTATTACCTGTACGATAATCTGCAGTTCCGGACAGTGTGAAACCTTTATATCTAAATGATGTATTAAATCCTAAAATATAATCCGGATTAACTTTGCCTAAAACTTGTAGCTCCGAATTTATTAGAGGAATACCATTAGAACCTACAATTATTCGTCCCTCAGAATCTCGCTGATAAGCAGATCCCATGATTAAGGGAAACTGCTCTCCAACTTTAGCATAAATCCCAACATTTGGTGTGCCATATGCCAACAAACTTACACGATCAACGCCTCCATCTAAGGCTGTAACTTCAGATTTATATGTAGAATAGGATCCACTTAATTTCCACTCAAAATCTTTTGATCTGAATGGAACTAATTCCAAATCCAACTCATAACCTTTATTGGTCATATCGCCTACATTCGCCAAGTAAGATGAGATTCCCGAAGCTGAAGAAGTTGTTTTTCTTGTTATAAGATCATCCACATCTGTTTTATAAACAGCCATCCCTAATGAAATTCTATCTTTAAAAAAGCCTAACTGAAGAGAAGCCTCTTTTGAATAATTATATTCAGGATTTATGTTTGGATCAACTGGTGTTCTATTAATTGTATACGAGGCCACATTGAAGGGGTATCCTGTAGGTAATACCCCCGTAACCTCATCTGTACCATATGTTGGGATACCCGATGCATTACCTACTCTTGTATAACTGGCTGTTAATTTGGCATAATTCAATACATTATTATCTCTAATAAAGTCAAATGCTTTAGTTGGAATAAAGGAAATTCCAAATGAGTAATATGGAGTTGATTTAATTGTAAGTTCGTCTGTACCTGTTGCTGTTGTAGCGGTACCGGAATTTTTTTCATATCTAAAAGTTGAATTCACATACAAATAATCTTTGTATGCCAAATCCAGGTTGGCTAAACCCGCAATGGTTCTTCTTCTTGTTTGTGTATTTGCTAAATTTCTTGTTGTATCAAGATTTAAGACATTGTTAATATGATAAAAGCCCGGAACTTGTAAGTTGGTTCCCCCTTGTGTAACAATTGAGAAAGATGTATCTGTATTGTTAAATCCTAGATTTAACTTCATATTGATATCATTTGTCAAATCATAATTAAAATTCAATAACAAATCTCCGTAATATTCAAATCTTTTATCGATACTTTTATAGTAGCTAGAAGTAGTTGCTGAATGTGCAAATAAAGTTTCTGGATTCCCTCCATCAAATATAGTCCCCGGCGCATTCCAGAAATCTGTAAACTGATAACCGTTATTATGGCTTTCCGCTAAATTACTTAATGTACGTATATTGGCCAGATATGAAATATTAATATTTTTATTAATTTCATATTCCGCTTTTAAATTCCCAATAAAATTTGTTGATTTATTATCGTATCTTACATTTTGGATTGTCCAGTAAGGGTTATCAATATAAGCACTCCAACCTCCCATTATTCCGGAATTAGCAAACTTTCTTACATCAACATTTGTTGGAGTCTGTAGTAATTGATCATAAAGATTAGAGTCAGTTTCAGAAGTATGCTGGTCTATTAAATTGAATGTTCCTTCAACTCTTAAATCACCTAATTTTTTACCAGCTTTAAAAAGTATATTATTTCTCTTCAGCTGATCTCTATCTACAACAAAATCATTCTGCACTCTGTTAATAGACAAAAAAGCATATGAGTCTTTACCTCCAGCGTTCATAGACAATCCGTTTTGGAACAAAATGCCGGTCTTAAAGAAGTTTTTTAAATGATTATCAATGGGAGCAAACAACCCTTTATTAAAACTACCATCTGCCTGTGGCAAACCTATAATAGTCTCCTGTCCTGCAAATGCAGGATGAGTATATTCAGGACCCCAAGAACCATTTTCAAAAGGAACCCAGTTAGTACCATTATAATCAGTTGGGTCATAAGTACCATCTCCCGGCCATCCTTGTCCATATTTTTTTTGATATATTGGAAGTTTATATACGGATGAAAAATCAATATTTGAACTTAAAGTAAAATTAATTTTTTCAGAATTGGTTCCTTTTCTAGTTGTTACTATTATAACACCATTTCCTCCTCGTTCACCATATAAAGCAGCCCCTTGTTGACCTTTAAGAATATTAGTACTTTCAATAATCTCAGGTGGCAATTGCTGAAAAACAGCAGCACTAGAAATTGCTCCGTCAATAACAATAAGTGCACTATTATCACCGGTAATAGATCTTTGTCCCCTAAGATTGATTGTTGCCTGAGAATTTACGCTACTGTTAGGGATATTAATTTGTAAGCCTGAGACCTTTCCTGTCAAAGCTTGCACAGCGTTTGGGTTACCCGCTTTTTTTAGTTCATCTGTTTTAATAACAGTGTTACTGCTTGTAAAAGCATCTTGCTTTTTCTTAATACCTAGTGCCCCAGTAACAACAACTTCTTCAATTGTCTTTTCTTTAGTTATTGTGTCTTTTTTTGTCTTTTGTGCGTAAGCTGTTTGTCCTATAAAGAACAATACTCCTGCGCTTAATACACGTAATTTCACATTCATATTAACAAATTTTAATATTTATAATGGCAAATATGTTAATAAATATTAAAATTTCCAAGAAATAAAAATACACAATTTACTGATAACCAAATATATAGATTCATTAAAAATGAAATTCTAATTAATTTTTTTTGTCATAATTTGTTTTTACGTAAAAAAAATTTGTTTCAAAATTTTATTCACTAATGTTTATTAATAATAGAAAATTATTTAGAATTGTTCTAAATTTAATAATGTATCCTAATCCGATAAATCTTCACTCTAGTATCCCTGATAATCAAAGTAAAATAATTTTAAAATTAAATATAGATGTGTTAAACCTTTAAATAGTAATCAAAAAAGTTGTTATAAAAGAAGAAATTTACCTAACCACACAATAATGTATCTTGCCGTTTAATGTGGTAAATCAAAACTAATCTCTATATTCCAAGCTTAAAGCTAAAGAAGAAAAGAATACCTCTATCTTAGCAAATATGCTTCAAAAAAAAAGAGACCGTCTTTGGACAGCCTCTTCGTTATTAGAAATTCGGATTATCATCAATTTCTCTTTGAGGAATTTTAAAATACATTCTGGGATCATTATACGCTAGTGGTGTACCAACTAAGAATAAATGATTCGAGCCTCTTACAACTGTTGCTTTATTTCTTTTCAAAGCAAGATAAGATTTACCCTCACCCCAAAGCTCTATTCGAGTCTGTTTATATATTTCGTTTTGTAAATCTACCCCTGACAAAGCATCAATATACGTTAAAGTCGATGCTGGATTATTATATCTATTATTCAATAATGTTTTAAGTATTGTTTTGGCTTCAGCTTCTTGTCCACTCTTTGCCAAAGTTTCTGCTGCTAAAAGATAATACTCATCTACCCTCATATATAAGTAATCTGCTGTAATCTGTCTTTGGCCTTGTACTATCCTTTTTGAGTCATAAAACTTATTTGTTGGAAGACGTACTGTGAACTGAAATTGTGACCTCCTTGCATCGTCCGTGCTAATACTACTATACAAATTATTATCCATACCTTTATAATCACCTGCAGACGCATAACTGTAAGTAAATCTATCGACTTGCCCCCACCAGCTTACCAAATCTAACCCATTAACAATTTGGATATCAAAGCCCCAAATCCAACTGTTTGTATTAAGATCATTAAAACCTCCTTGCAGTCCTGTATCCTGGGTCCAAACTAACTGAGCTCTGGTTGTAAGAGGAAATGCATAGTCATTAATAACGGACTTTGCCTGCACGGCAGCATCTGCATTTCTTCCCATAGCCGCATAAGTATAAGCCAATATACCTTTAGCTACAGCCTGATTAACCATACCTTTGTTCTGTCTTTGAAAATCAGACAAGTAAGATATAGATTTAGTTAAATCATCAATAATCAAATCATATACTTGCTGTTGAGTCGATTTACCTGCTGCAGGCGAATCAGGAGCTGTATATATTGGTATAGCAGCAGCCGAAGCATCAAACCCTGGAGTAAAATATTGAAGTAAGTAAAAATAAGCATATGCTCTTAAAGTTTTAGCCTGCCCCATCATTTGACGTTCTTCTTCTGATGCTGGGACGTAATCTGTACCTCCTAAATCCTTAATTACATCATTAGCCGCATTTATTATCTTATAATAAAATCTCCACACCTTAAGCCCTGAAGCACTAGTAGCATTAACTTGATCATCAGTACTCGCAATTCTGGAATACCAACCATAACTTACTCCTTCCAGTGCCATATCACCAGACAATAAGTCTCCATAAATATCGTAACCTTTCTGACCAAAGTCATCATGATCAAGATTTGTTCCTCCAGACCCAGTCTGAACCATTAATACATATATTCCATTAAGTTTCTGTTGTGGCGTAGCACTTGGAGCAGTCTGCGTGGGACTTGCCTCCAAAAATTCATCTTGACAAGAAGTTGTCATTAAAAGCGACAATCCTAAAGATGCTAATACTATAATTCTCTTCATTTTGATAGTTTTAAAAGTTAATTCTTGCTCCAAATGTAATAGTAGACAACGGCGCGTAATTATATACACTTGAAGACCCAATTTCAGATACTAAAGGGTTATAACCTTTTCTTTTGGTTTTAATCCAAAGATTATCACCAGTAACGAATAAATTAAGACCAGTTATTCCCATTGCATCCAAATATTGCTTAGGAATATTATACCCTAATCTGATATTATTTAATGCCAAATAATCTGTACTTGTAATGAATCTACTAGAGAGAGATGCATAATTAGTATCTCCTGCACGATTTGAACTTAATCTAGGTACATCTGTATTTGTATTTCCTTCATTCCATCTATTAAGAATATCTGTGTGCCAGTTATTATTTCCAACTTGTCCATTACCCATTAGAGCTGCGTATTTGGAGTCATAACCATAACCTCCTAAGCTATACAAGAATTGAACACCTAATTCCCAGGATTTAAAGCCAAAATTTAAATTGAATGCTCCGCTAATATCCGGAAGAGCTGATTTACCGATATACCTTTGTGTTGCAAGTGCATAATTTTCTGTAACTCCCTCTAAAATATTCGCATTAGGATTATTATGCTGATATTCTGCCAAGTTTGTAATATTTTCATTTGCATCCATAACTCCATTTCCGTTAGTATCTACCCAGTTCACAAACCACTGACCTGCACCTGTAGCTTGATTCACACCAGCCCAGTCACGCATATAAAAATCATATACGGAGTGTCCAACCGATCTACCAAACCCAGATAATGAAGTATCAATAATTTTGTCACTTCCAGTTGATGATGATAAATCTATTGGCATTTTAGTTAGTTCATTTTTAAGAATCTGTCCATTAATTCCAAAATCTAAATAGAAATCCTTTTGACTAATTATATGAGTTTTTAAGTCAATTTCCAGACCTTTATTAATCAAAACTCCATCATTTACTGTTAGTGTAAGACTTCCTGTCGAATTCGCAACACTCTGATTAAAGATCAAATCTGTCGTCCTTTTTCTAAAGTAATCCACATTTAATTCTATTGCCTTATTCTTAAAGAATCCCATTTCCAAACCAACTTGTCCGGTTGTTGCTTTCTCCCAAGATAAATTTGGATATCCTTGTCCATTATAATATACAGCTGGTAAACCCATGAAATTATCAATCGGATAAGTTCTATATCCAGAATAATATCCTACCCCTGCTTGATCTCCCACACTACCATAACTAGCTTTTGCCTTTAAATAAGTAATATATTTATTATTCTCCAAAAACTTTTCTTTAGAAAGTAACCAAGATGCTCCAACAGAAGCAAAGGTACCCCATTTATTATTTAAAAATCTAGAGGACCCATCTCTTCTAACTGTTCCAGTTATGTAATATTTATTTTGAAAATTATAATCAACCTGACCAAAGAAACTTTCTAATTGATAATTTAATGTATAAGATCCTGTTAATGCTTCACCAACAGCTTGATTTAATTCAGGTATATAATTAACAATATTAGGTCTTCCAGCACTTAAATTCTTTTGTTCCCAAGAATTACTCTCATGAGCCGCAAAAGCATGAACAGAGTGATCTCCAAACTTCTTATTAAATCTTAAGAGTTGAAGCCAATTCCAAGACATTAATTCTGTTTTATTTTTAGAAATATATCCATTTTGACTTGCTGCATTCCCATAATATGGGTTATCCACCTGGTCATTACTACTATTATAGTATTGTCCACCAATTCTGTTTTCGAAACTTAAAAATTTTGTAATATCAGCCTTCAAAAACATATTGGCATTTAATTCGTGCTTGTATGTTTTATTTAAGTTATATTTTGCGTCAGCAATAGCATTTGTAAAAGCACCAAACCCTCTACCAGGTGAGTCTCCGTAGTCATATACATACCCTCCAAAATAAGGATCCGGCACCATGTTACCGTTCTCATCTCTTAGAAAAAGCGGATAAAGAGATGGTATATTATCTACAAACCAGAAAATACTTCCAGAATCAGAACTTTGCCCATTTCTGTTTGCTTTTGAGTATGCATAACCAATATTAAACTCGCCTTTAAGCCAGCTTTTTGCCTGATGAGATACATTTAATCTTCCAGTATATCTTTCAAAATCTGAATTTATTGAGTATCCTTTATCATTTAAGTATCCGATGTTTGTATAATATGTAGTTTTACCTTCACCACCGCTAATTGTAAAATTATTCTCGGTTCTAATAGATGTCTGAAAAGCATAATCTTCCCAGTTTTCCGGATCATATATTCTAGAAATACCAGGTCTAAATCTTCTTGTTGACGGATCTATTAACTGATCTCCGGAAGCATTCCACATATTATACTGGGGTTGAATACCTCCCGCCCCAAATAATCTAGTATTAGCGTAATTAACAGGGTTAGTACTACCATTTAACCTTCCCTGATTATATAATGCCTCCCAACTCAATTCTACATATTGTTCAGGAGATCGTATTACATCATATCGTGGAAGCAGATTCATATTAAACCCAACTTTAGATTCAACCTGAACAACAGAATGATTCTTTCTTCCTTTTTTCGTATTAATGACAATTACTCCATTTGCTCCTCTTGCTCCATAGATTGATGTTGCGGTGGCATCTTTAAGAATTACCATAGTTTCAATGTCATCCGGATTTATTGCAGAGACATTTCCGGAATACGGCATACCATCAACAACATATAATGGATTTCTATTTCCATTTACAGAACCAAACCCCCTTATTCTAATAGTAGCTTCTGTACCAGGCTGTCCAGAGGTGTTAAAAACCGTAACACCCGCTGATTCTCCAGCTAGCGCCTGAGAAACAGTAGAAACACTTTTAGACTCAATAGATTTAGCATTTACTTCCGATGCCGTACCAACATAGGTATCTTTTGGAACAGCGCTATATCCTACGATGACTACTTCTTCAATAGCTTTCTCTTTAGGAATAGTATCAGTTTTCTGAGCAATTAAAGCCTGTCCTGTAAAAAACAAAACTCCGGCACTCAATACACGTAATTTCACATTCATATTAACAAATTTTAATATTTTAAAAAAGTAAACAAATATGTTAATAAATTTCAACATTAGCAATTTTTATACTTAACAATTTATTAACAGTAATATAGTTATACTTAAAAATACTTAATTTAATACCACGTTTTTTTTTTCAAGAACGCAAATGATTGGAAATTTAAAGACATAAAGTAATATTATAATAAAAATTTTAACATATCTAAAAACGTTTTACAAAACCTTATTTAGAATTATTATAAATTTTAATCTTAAACAAAATGATAATATTTCAACACAAAGGGATATTTAGCATGGTATTTTTCAAAGAAGTACCCCATAGAGACCTTATTACTTTTTAACATTTACTTATCTTAAAAGTATTAATAAATATGCAACAGGCAGTATGGAATTTAAAGCAAACCAATTATTTACACGATTTTATAATCCAAAGAAACCATCAAAAATTACAGAAGAACTGACCATGATAAGCCTAAAGTCAGAGTTCTCAATATGATAATTGATATCTCAAATCGTCAATAAGGTATAGATCAAAAAAGTTTGCCCCAAAAGTAACAGATATTTTAAGCCTATCATATATTGCCCATTACTCATTTTTGGCCACTAATGCTTATAGCAGAAAGATATGAGACACGAGTTGAACGAATTTGAATACTGAAAATGCAGTCAAGGTTCTAAAATAGCTGTGGGGAAAGAGAACCACAATCTTCCTCTCTCATCCATCACTCAGATGAAAGACTATAACATTGCTGTGAAATCTATCAAAAAAGCCTAGAGAACAATGATAGATATAATTTCTCATTTACAAATACAAAATATTCAGGACTTAAAATTATTAAGTGAATGAAACTATTCATATTTATAACAATAAAAGAGCACACACTAGCCTGAAGATGAAAATCATGGAAATAATGTATAAAAAATCCGGAAAATCAATATCTTCCGGATAATATTTTAATCGAAAATTGTTAACGTATTTTTGGACTAGCCATAAAAAATTGTTACTTCAACTTCTTCTTCACAGCAACCTCTTCATACACCTCAAGAATATCTCCGACTTCGATATCATTGTATCCTTTAAGGTTAAGTCCACATTCGTAGCCTTTTGTTACTTCTTTTACGTCGTCTTTGAAACGTTTTAAACTTTCAAGTTCTCCTTCAAATTTAACGATACCATCTCTCAATAGACGTATTTTTGATTGTCTTGTAACCTTACCGGTAAGAACCATACAACCTGCAATGGTACCTACTTTAGAAATCTTGAACACCTCACGGATCTCAACATTACCAATCACTTGCTCCTGAATTTCCGGAGAAAGCATTCCCTCCATCGCTTCTTTCACCTCATCGATCGCTTTATAGATTACAGAATATGTTCTGATCTCGATTTCTTCACGGTCTGCAAGTTCTTTTGCATTCGCACCAGCTCTTACATTGAATCCAATGATAATTGCATCAGATGCTGCTGCCAGGTTGATATCGGATTCCGTGATTTGGCCTACTCCTGAGTGAAGAATTTTCACACTGATTTCTTCTGTTGACAATCTCTGCAACTGATCAGAAAGTGCTTCAACAGAACCATCCACATCCCCTTTAAGGATAATATTCAATTCCTTGAACTCTCCTAAAGCGATACGTCTTCCCAATTCCTCAAGTGTCGTATGTTTTTTCGTTCTGATCGATAATTCTCTCTGAAGCTGTTCTCTTTTGTTTGCAATCGCTTTACCTTCACTTTCATCAGCATATACACGGAATTTATCCCCTGCTGTAGGAGCTCCGTCAAGACCTAAAATTGTCGCAGGAATTGATGGCCCAGCTTCGGCAAGATTTTTACCTCTTTCATCAAGCAAAGCTTTTACCTTTCCATGGTTTTTACCTGCTACTACATAGTCTCCAACTTTTAAAGTACCTGATTGTACAAGCATAGTTGCCACATATCCTCTTCCTTTATCCAATGATGCTTCAATCACAACTCCGTTTGCTGAACGTGCAGGATTAGCTTTTAGCTCCAATAATTCTGCCTGTAATAATACTTTTTCTAATAAAAGATCAATATTATTACCCATTTTAGCTGAAATTTCCTGAGCCTGAACATTTCCTCCCCACTCTTCAACTAAAACCGGCGGGTTTAATCCTGAAAGCTGCTGACGGATATTATCCGGATTCGCATTCGGTTTATCAACCTTATTGATTGCAATAATCATAGGAACTTGTGCAGCCTGAGCGTGAGCAATCGCTTCTTTAGTCTGAGGCATTACATCATCATCGGCAGCAATTACGATAATTGCAATATCCGTAATCTGTGCTCCTCTGGCTCTCATCGCTGTAAAGGCCTCGTGACCTGGAGTATCTAAGAATGTAATTCTCTGACCATTTTCCAGTTTAACGTTATAAGCACCAATGTGCTGGGTAATACCCCCGGATTCTCCCGCAATAACGTTGGTCTTTCTGATGTAATCCAGTAATGAAGTCTTACCATGGTCAACGTGTCCCATTACAGTAACTACCGGTGCTCTTGATACTAAATTTTCTTCATTATCAATTTCATCTTCAGCCTCTGTTTCTTCGAGATCCGCATCAGAGAATTCGATTTTATAACCAAATTCGTCAGCTACTAATAATAAAGTATCAGCTTCAAGCCTTTGGTTCATGGTAACCATTACTCCAAGTGAGAAACATGCAGAAATCACTTCTGTAGGTGACACATTCATTAAACTTGCCAATTCACCAACAGTGATGAATTCGGTTACTTTTAATGTTCTGTCTGCTGCATCAAGCTCTTGCTGGCGTTCATCCTGTTCTCTACGGAAGTTTCTCTTATCTTTTCTGTGTTTTGCAGATTTAGACTTACCTCCTTTATTGGTTAATTTTTCAAGGGTTTCCTTGATCTGGTTTTTAACTTGTTCATCAGTTAGTTCAACAGGCATTGTTCTTTGCCCTGGTCTGTTGTTTCCAAAACGGTTTCCGCCGCCCTGACCTTGTGGACGATTGCCCTGGCCTTGCGGACGATTACCCTGGTTATTCCCGAAACGGTTTCCACCACCCTGGCCTTGTCCACCTTGACCTTGAGGACGGTTCCCTTGTCCGCCACCCTGGTTGTTTCCAAAGCGGTTTCCGCCTTGTCCACCTTGACCCTGGTTACGGTTTCCACCTTGTCCACCCTGGCCTTGAGGACGGTTTCCTTGTCCCTGGTTGTTTCCTCCTTGTTGATTATTGTTGTTTCCACCTTGCTGGTTGTTACCGCCCGGCTTTTCAATTCTTTTTCTTTTCTTTTTAGCTCCGGCTCCCTGTTTAGGGGCAAACTGAGTTAAGTCGATTTTTTCACCAACAATTTTAGGACCGTCAAGTTTTTGGTAAACGGTTTCAATTTTTTGAGGTTCCTGCTGATCATCATCCTGTTTCGGAGTTTCTTCTTTTGCCACTACAGGCTTTGACGGAACTTCCTCAGCTGGTTTAGGTGTTTCTTTTACAACCTCAACTGGTTTTTCTACAGGTTTTTCCTCTTCTTTTTTATCCTCTGTTTTTGGTTTGTCTTTTTTCACCGGTCTGTTTCTAGACTCGATCTGAGACAAATCTATTTTATCCAGAACTTTGAATTCCTGTTTTTCAGGAGTTGCTTTTGTTTCAGGAGCAACTTCTTTTTT
This sequence comes from Chryseobacterium sp. 27AL, assembly GCF_057815395.1. Classification (NCBI taxonomy): domain Bacteria; kingdom Pseudomonadati; phylum Bacteroidota; class Flavobacteriia; order Flavobacteriales; family Weeksellaceae; genus Chryseobacterium; species Chryseobacterium sp. 27AL. The sequence goes on from NZ_JBYRIW010000018.1 coordinate 33,715, forward strand.
CTCTTCCACCACAGGTTCCGGTTTCGGAGCAGGAGCTTCTTCCACTTCAGGTTTTTTAGGCTCTAAGTCTATTTTACCTAAAATCTTAGTTTCCGGTTTATTAGCTTTAGCTCTTATTACTTCAGGGGTTTTCTTTTCTTCAATTTCCAGCTTTTCTTCCGGAACTTTTGTGATCACCACCTCATGGGAAGCCTTTCGCTGTTCGCCGTCTTTGGCAAACTCAGCTTCCAATGCAGAATATGCCGCTTCTTCCAATTGAGCGTTAGGATTGCTTTCAACCTCAATGCCCTTTGATTGTAAAAATTCTACTAATCTGGACATCGAAATGTTGAATTCCTTAACCGCTTTATTTAATCTAATTTTTGGCATCTATATTATTTACTGTTTTTTTAATTCTTAAAATTAAAGTATTTCTTTTTTACTGTTTATTAAAATTTACTTAAAAATCTTAATCTTCAAATTCCTCTCTCAGAATACGTTTCACTTCTTCAATGGTCTCTTCTTCAAGGTCTACCATATTCAATAAACTTTCAGTTTCTTTATCAAGAACCGATTTTGCAGTCGTAAGACCCACTTTCTTAAATTCATCCAGAATCCATTGGTCGATGTCATCATTGAATTCTTTTAATTCAACATCATCATCTTCGCTGGCCTCTCTGTGCACATCAATCTCATAACCTGTCAACCAAGAAGCAAGTCTGATATTCTGACCCTGTTTTCCAATCACTTTGGAAATCTCTTCAACCGGCGTATATACCAATGCATAAGTACTATCTTCATTGATATCAATCTTGTTGATGGTAACATTTCCTAAAGCTCTTTTCACCAAAATCTCAGGGTTTTTCGACCACTGAATAACATCGATGTTTTCATTTCTCAACTCTCTTACAACGCCGTGAATTCTTGATCCTTTCACCCCAACACAAGCACCTACCGGATCTATTCTGTCGTCATAAGCATCTACTGCAATTTTTGCTTTTTCACCAGGAATCCTTACTACTTTTTTCAACATAATTGTTCCATCCTGGATTTCAGGAATTTCCAGCTCCAATAATTTCTCAAGGAATTTAGGTGCAGTTCTGGAAATAATAATCTGCGGTTTTGAACCTTTGAAATCTACGGTTTCCACAATAGCTCTGATATTTTCACCCTTTTTAAAGAAATCCGACGGGATCTGATTTTCTTTAGGTAAAATAAATTCATTTCCTTCATCGTCAAGCAAAATCACATGCTTATGACGGATGTGGTGAATTTCTCCTACTACAATCTCCCCGATTCTGTCTTTAAACTGCTCGTACAGCATCGCATTGTTGTGCTCCTGCAATTTCGTAGCCAAAATCTGCTTTAGTGTAAGAATATTTCGTCTTCCCAATTGAGCAACAGGAATTTCCATTGTAAAATCTTCTCCCACTTCAAAAGTTGGATCGATTTTTTTAGCTTCAGAGATTTCAATTTCCAAATCATCATCTTCAGACATCTCGTCTTCTACGATTGTTTTATTTAAAAATATCTGAAAATCTCCTTTGTCAGGGTTTACAATCACATCAAAATGATCATCTGAATCGTATCTTTTTCTTAAAAGAGTTTTCAGTGAATCTTCAATAATTGCCATAAGATCAATCTTACTGATCCCTTTTTCGTCTTTAAAATCACCAAAGGATTCAATCAACGCTATATTGTCCATTTATTCTTTTTCTTTTAAAATTTAATTGTTACTAATGCTTTTTTAATCTCAGCGTAAGGAATTTCCTTTTCCTCCTCCACATCTACTTTTCCTTTTCCGATATCTTTCGGTTTTCGGTAACGCAGAATAAGAGTAATCTTTTCATCATCCACTTTTGCCAACTCTCCTTCAATTTTCGTAGAATCATTCAGGAGAACCTCAATTTCTCTTCCGATATTTTTATTAAACTGTCTGGGAGTTGCCAGAGGCTCACTCAATCCGGCAGACATTACCTGAAGGCTGAAGTCATGCTCTTCACGATCCATATTGAATTCTATGGCACGGCTGGCATCAAGGCAATCCTGTAAAGAAACTCCGTTGTCTCCATCCAAAATCACTGTAATATCATCTCCGGCAGAAATTTTCAGATCTATAAGAAATAAATCCTTTCTGGTTTCCAGAAAATCATTTAATAATTCTTCAATTCTTTTTCTAAACTCCATATGTTATTTAATCTTGATTTACCGTACGAAAAAAGGCTTTCTTCCGAAGGCCTTCCCATGTTTTTCCGTAAATCCACTGCAAATATACGACTTTTTATTAAAAAAGCAAAATATCTTAATTATCAAGCGAATAAGTTAATTATTATTTAAAAGTACAGCATGATGGTATTTTTATTATTTTTGTATTTATTTTAAAAAAAACATATATTTTGAATATTACCATTGTAGGAACAGGTTATGTAGGATTAGTCACAGGAACGACTTTAGCAGAACTTGGAAATTCAGTATACTGTGTAGATATTGATGAAAAAAAAGTAGAAGGTATGAAAAACGGCGTAGTTCCCATTTATGAGCCGAACCTTGAAGAAATGTTTTTAAGAAACATTCAGTCCGAAAGATTATTTTTCACCACCGATTTAAAAGAAGCACTTGACAAAAGTGAAGTCATATACCTGGCTTTGCCTACACCGCCGGGAGAAGATGGTTCAGCAGATCTTTCTTATGTCCTGAAAGTAGCTGATAATATTGGTGAAATGATGACGGAGTACAAAGTAATCGTGAACAAAAGTACAGTTCCTGTGGGTACTGCCGACAAAGTAAAAGAAGTGATCGGATCAAAAACTCAAATTCCTTTCGATGTGGTTTCCAACCCGGAATTCCTGAGAGAAGGATTTGCTGTAGAAGACTCTATGAATCCGTCGAGAGTGGTTGTAGGATCAAGCTCTGATAAAGCAAAGGAGATCATGGCAAAAATTTACCAGCCTTTCACCAATACCGGAGTTCCTATTATTTTTATGGATGAAAAATCTTCGGAGCTCACTAAATATGCTGCCAATTCATTCCTTGCCGTAAAAATCACGTTTATGAACGAAATTGCCAACTATTGTGAAAAAGTAGGAGCAGATGTTGATAAAGTAAGATTGGGAATGGGTAGTGACGACAGAATAGGGCATCGATTTCTATTCCCTGGAATTGGATACGGCGGAAGTTGTTTTCCCAAAGATGTAAAAGCGTTGATAAAATCTGGAAAGAATGATGATTTTGATTTCCGTATTTTGGAAGCTACAGAAAAAGTTAATTCAGCACAAAAAGTAATTCTTGTTTCTGAAATTGAAAAATATTTCGGAGGAAACATCGAAGGAAAAACCATCGCCATGTGGGGATTGGCTTTTAAGGCAAATACCGATGACATCCGCGAAGCCTCTTCACTTGATAACATTTCTATTTTATTAGAGAAAGGCGCAAAAATTGTTGCGTATGATTCCGTTGCAGAAAATAATGTTAAAAAAATTCTGGGTGATAAAATTCAATATGCCAAAACCATGTACGATGCTCTCGAAGATGCAGACGCGTTATTCATCGCTACAGAATGGCCTGAATTTAAAAACCCTAATTTTGAACTGATGGCCAGAAAAATGAAAAATAAGGCCGTTTTTGACGGAAGAAACATGTATCCATTGGAAGTTCCCGAGCAAAACGGATTCTATTATAAGAGTATTGGCCGTAAAACCATTGTAAACTAAAACTAATGAAAAATATAATCATTACAGGAGGTGCCGGCTTTATCGGATCACATGTTGTAAGGGAATTCGTAAAAAACAATCCTGAAATTAAGATCATTAACTTAGACGCTCTTACCTACGCAGGAAATCTCGAAAACCTGAAAGACATCGAAAATGAACCTAATTATGTTTTCGAGAAGGCAGACATTACCCAACCTGACGAATTAAGATTAATTTTTGAAAAATACCGTCCGGATGCAGTTGTACATCTCGCGGCAGAAAGTCATGTTGACAGAAGCATTACGGATCCGATGGCTTTCATTAATACTAATGTTAATGGTACTGCCAATCTTTTAAATTTATGTAAAGAGTTCTGGACTCTTAATCCGGATCATACCCACGGAAGATTTCCGGATGAAAAAAGAAAAAATCTTTTCTACCATATTTCTACCGATGAAGTATACGGAAGCCTTGGTGAAACCGGATTCTTTTTAGAAACAACTCCATACGACCCGCAATCACCATATTCGGCTTCGAAGGCTGCTTCAGATCATTTGGTAAGAGCGTATGGAAATACTTACGGAATGCCTTTTATTGTATCCAACTGTTCCAATAATTATGGGCCGAATCATTTTCCTGAAAAATTGATTCCCCTTTGCATTTCGAATATTATTAATGAAAAACCATTACCTATTTATGGTGACGGAAAGTACACAAGAGACTGGCTGTTTGTCATTGATCACGCCAAGGCCATCCACCAGATTTTTAATGACGCCAAAACCGGAGAAACATATAATATCGGAGGATTTAATGAATGGCAAAATATTGATCTGGTAAAAGAATTAATCAAACAGATGGACGCCAAGCTCGGAAGACCTGAGGGATATTCCGAAAAACTTATTACGTTTGTAAAAGACAGACCGGGACACGATAAACGCTATGCAATTGACGCGACCAAGCTTAATAAAGATCTCGGCTGGAAGCCTTCAGTAACATTTGAGCAAGGTTTGGCAAAAACAATCGACTGGTATCTCGAAAATAAAGAATGGCTGGAAAATGTGACAAGCGGAGACTATCAGAAATACTACGAAAAACAATATCATTAAAACACAACAAAGATGAAAGGTATCATTTTAGCCGGAGGCTCAGGAACAAGACTTTACCCTCTTACCATTGCGGTCAGCAAACAGCTGATGCCCATTTATGACAAACCGATGATCTATTATCCTTTGTCAACGCTTTTACTAGCCGGAATTAAAGATATTCTGATTATCACCACCCCTCACGATCAGGCTGGTTTTATAAAGCTATTAGGTGACGGATCACAGCTTGGCTGTAATATTCAGTATGTGGTACAGCCTAGTCCGGACGGACTGGCACAGGCCTTTATACTCGGCGATGAATTCATCGGAGATGACTCCGCAGCCCTGGTATTGGGAGACAATATTTTCTACGGTTCTGAAATGGGCACTCTTCTCAAAAACAAAACAAATCCTGAAGGAGGAGTCGTTTTTGCCTATCACGTTTCAGATCCCGAAAGATATGGAGTGGTAGAATTTGATGATGATTTTAAAGCGGTTTCCATTGAAGAAAAACCGTTAAAACCAAAATCCAACTATGCTGTTCCGGGATTATATTTCTATGATAATGAAGTCGTTGAAATCGCAAAAAACATTCAGCCTTCTGCAAGAGGCGAACTTGAAATAACAGATGTAAACAATGTCTATCTTAATAAAGGAAGACTTGAAGTAGGAGTTTTAGACAGAGGAACTGCCTGGTTAGACACAGGAACTTTTGAATCACTGAACGATGCATCGGAATTTGTACGGGTAATCGAAAAACGACAGGGATTTAAAATAGGATGTATTGAAGAAATTGCATTCAGAAATAAGTTCATCAATGAAGAACAACTGCTTGAAACCGCTGTAAAATATGGAAAAAGTGGTTATGGCGAATATCTGAAGAACCTCATCAATAAATAATCAATACCTGAACATATTGTAAAAACTGTTGCTTTTTAGTGGCAGTTTTTTGTTTAATGCAGTAAATATTCATATTGTTTAAAACTTTTTTATTCATTAATGATAAATTTTTAAGAATAAAAGTGTAAGATATAATTAAAAAATATAAATTTGCAGTAAACTTTACACAAATGAATGAACCACAACAAAAGTGGACCGAAATAATTGAAGCCAGGCATTCTTTATTCGACTTAAAACTTAAGGAGGTATGGAATTACAAAGATCTTGTTTACATGTTCGTAAAAAGAGATTTTATATCCAGCTTTAAGCAAACGATCTTAGGTCCCATCTGGTTTTTTATAAACCCTATATTTACCACTATTACTTATCTTATTGTTTTTGGAAAAATTGCCAGCTTACCTACAGATGGTGCTCCACCCTTATTGTTTTATCTTTCTGGGGTAACACTATGGAATTATTTTTCGTCCTGCCTTTTGAGTACATCTTCCACGTTTGTAGGAAACGCAGGTATTTTCGGGAAAGTATATTTCCCAAGGCTTGTAACGCCAATATCTATTGTGATGTCAAATCTCATGCGCTTCGGAGTACAGTTTCTCCTATTCCTGATGGTCTGGATTTATTATCTTTTTAAAGGGGAAATACAGCCTAATATATGGATCGTTGCAACTCCATTCCTTATTGTTCTTATGGCTTTCTTTGCGCTAGGAACGGGAATGATATTCTCTTCCCTTACCACAAAATACAAAGACCTCAGCATGCTTTTGGTTTTTGGAGTAAATCTTTATATGTATGCAACTCCTGTTATTTATCCCACTTCCTCTCTTCCCGGCTTTTTTAAAAAACTGGCTTTTTATAATCCATTGACAGGAATTTTCGAGTGCTTCAAATATGCATGGCTGGGCGCTGGAGATTTCTCTCCTTTAATGCTTATAATAAGTTCTGTTATCATTTTCTTACTTCTGATCGCAGGAACCCTTATATTCAACAAAGTAGAGAAGACTTTTATGGACACCGTTTAAAAATTTATTAATATTCCCAACTTTATTACTATGCTGGTTTTAAAAGCAGAAAATATATCAAAACAATACAGATTAGGGCAGGTAGGCACCGGAACCCTCTCTCATGACCTCAACCGTATGTGGCATAGAATGAGAGGCAAAGAAGATCCTTACCTTAAGATCGGTGAAGCAAATAACAGAGCCGAAAAAGGAGAATCCGAATATGTATGGTCTTTGCAGAACATCAATTTTGAAATCGAGGAGGGTGATGCTGTAGGTATTATCGGAAGAAACGGCGCAGGAAAATCTACTCTTTTAAAATTACTGAGTAAGGTTACAAAACCAACTACCGGAAAAATATATAGCCGGGGAAGAATTGCATCGCTGCTGGAAGTAGGAACCGGATTTCATCCTGAAATGACAGGCCGGGAAAACGTATACCTCAACGGCGCTATTCTCGGAATGACCCGGAAAGAAATCAGTAGAAAATTCGACGAAATCGTAGACTTTTCAGGAGTGGAAAGATATATTGATACTCCGGTAAAAAGATATTCTTCAGGAATGTATGTGCGTCTTGCTTTTGCTGTCGCCGCACATCTGGAGTCTGAAATTCTTATTGTAGATGAGGTTCTGGCAGTAGGCGATGCAGAGTTTCAAAAAAAATGCCTGGGAAAAATGGGTGACGTCACGAAAGGAGAAGGGAGAACCGTACTTTTTGTAAGCCATAACATGACGGCCGTTAAGGAATTATGTACAAAAGGTATCCTTCTTAACCAAGGCACACTTGAATATGAAGGAAGTGTATTGAACACCATCATAGAATATCAGAAAAACAGTGCAAGTGCAACTTCCTATCATTATAATGGTATTATAGATGAGGCAGAAGGAAATGAAAATATCCGGATAAAAGAATTTTCTGTTGCTCCTGTTAACGGAAATATTATAGATATTGATTCCGGAATCCGAGTAAAATTGGTTTTTAAAAATTTTGTTCCGAACATTAATCTCGGGGTCACGTTCGAACTTAAAAATTATGAAGAACTGATAATTTTCCACGTCGGAAAAATCATTTCTGAACATTCCAAGAGCGGAGACTATAGTTTAGAATTCGATATCCCTTCAGGATTGTTAAATGCGGGAAATTATTACTTCAGATTAATTTTCGGACAAAACCAGACTACCGTTTTATATGCAGTTGATAATATGGTAGGTTTTGAGGTAGAAAATGTGAAAGTAGGTACCAAAATGCACATTTATCCAGGAATTATAAGACCTCATTTTGACTATAAAATAGAATACAAATCAATCCCATGAACGTTCAATATTTTCATTTAGATAAGATCGGCAACTCTTCGCTGGGATTCATAACTGTAGCTGAAAGCTCAAAAAACATCCCTTTCGAGATCAAACGCACTTATTGGACCTATTACACGCCGCAAGACGTAATAAGAGGTGGCCATGCCCATAAAAAACTTGAACAGATCATATTCGCCGTTTCCGGAATCATTGAGTTTAGCACCGAAGATCAAAAAGGGAATCGGGCAGTATTTGTCCTGGATAACCCTTCAAAGGGCTTATACATTCCCAGGTTGATATGGAGAGACATTAAATTTTCACACAACGCAGTACTGCTATGTCTTGCTTCTGAATTGTATGATGAAAACGACTACTTCAGGACGTATGAAGATTTTAAATTGTATGAAGAAGAGCATGTTCTGATGTTGACAGATTATAATGAAGAGGTACTGGAAAAATCCTGGAAGTGGCTTAATGATCCCGAAATAAAAAAGCTTACGAACAGCCCGGACTTTACCCGGGAAGAACAAAAAAAATGGTTCAAAAGCCTTCGCGATAACAGCAATTATTGCATAAAAGGCATTTCATACAATAATAAGACTATCGGAGTTGCCGGTTTAAAAAAAATTAACAAAGACAATAATGACGCAGAATATTTCGGATATATCGGTGAAAAGCAGTTCTGGGGAAAAGGCATAAGCCGCCATATTTTATCCGAAATTGTTTCAATTGCCAAAAAAGAATTTAAACTTAACTGCTTATACCTGAATGTGATCCCGGAAAACACCAGGGCAATACGGGCTTATGAAAATTTTGGGTTCAGGATCGATCGTATTGATGACAATAATATCAGAATGACTTTAACATTATAATGGAAATAGAAGTTACACGATATCAGCAAAGTGATAAGACAGCATGGGATATTTTTGTGAAAGAAAGCAAGAACGGACTTTTCTTTTTTCAGAGAGATTATATGGATTATCATGCCGACCGGTTTTCTGATCATTCTTTGATTTTCAGAAAGAAAAATCATATCGCTGCCATTTTTCCTGCCAACGAAAGAGGGAAAGAAATTCATTCTCACGGCGGATTAACCTATGGATCTTTACTTATCAGTGATAGAACGAAATCTGTAGATGTTCTGGAAATATTTACAGCAATGATGAAATATTATTCTTCGTGCAGCTTTGAAAAAATAATATACAAATCCATCCCTTATATATTTGCTAAAGTTCCTTTTCAGGAAGATCTTTACGCATTGTTTATAAATCATGCAAAGCTTTTCAGAAGAGATATTTCTTCGGTAATTTCCATTAAAGATAAGCTTCCGCTTGCGAAATCTCCTGCTAAAAAATTTAAAGATTGTTCTGCTTTGGATCTTATCCTTAAAGAAACCCGGAATTTTAAAGAGTACTGGAAACTTCTCACCTCTGTTTTGGAAAGCCACAATGCAAAACCCACACACAGCTTGGAAGAGATAAAACTATTGTCCGAAAGATTTCCTGATCATATCAAACTATTCGGAGTTCATGAAAACAGAGAACTTATTTGTGGATGCGTGATCTTTGATTTTGGCAACGTTATCCACACCCAATATCTGGCTAATTCGCAAAGAGGTAAAACAATAGGCGCATTGGATTATCTGATTATAAAATTAATTGAAGATCACTTCCGGGATCGCGAATATTTCAGCTTCGGGATTTCTACTGAAAACCAGGGCTTATATTTAAATGAAGGGCTTATTAACCAAAAAGAAATGTTTGGTGGAAGGGCTGTCTGCCATGATTTTTATGAAATAGCTCTGCTTTAACTTTCAATAATAAAGACGTATCATGATAAAATTTCTCGATTTACAAAAAATCAATCTCAGGTACCAACAGGAAATAGAAGAAGCCCTGATCCAGACTTTCCGTTCCGGATGGTATCTTCTTGGCGGAAAAACAAAAAGTTTCGAAAAGAATTTAGCAGATTATATCGGTACAGATCACGCCATTGGTGTCGCCAACGGATTGGATGCCCTGCGTCTTATTTTCCGCGCCTACATCGAGCTTGGCGTAATGAATACAGGGGATGAAGTCCTTGTTCCTGCCAACACCTACATCGCTTCTGTGCTTGCTATATCAGATAACGGGATGATTCCTGTGTTTGTTGAGCCGGATATAGATACTTATAATATTGATATTTCAAAAATTGAACAAAAAATCAGTCCGAAAACCAAAGCTATCCTTATTGTACATCTTCAGGGAAGAATTGTCTTTTCAGAAAAGCTGAAAGAAATAGCAACGAGATACAAGCTCAAAATTATTGAGGATAATGCTCAGGCAATAGGAGCAGAATGGAAGGGTATTAAATCCGGAAATCTGGGCGACGCTTCAGGCTTTAGCTTTTACCCCGGAAAAAATCTGGGCGCTTTAGGAGATGCAGGCGCAGTAACTACTAGTGATAAAGAATTATCTGAAACCATTCGTGCATTGGGTAATTATGGTTCCAATCAAAAATACATCAATATATATAAAGGTTTAAATTCGAGAATAGACGAATTACAGGCTGCAGTTTTAGATATTAAATTAAAATATATTGACCATGAAAACGAAATGCGCCGGAAGATCGCCAACAAATTTATATCCGGAATAACCCATCCAAAAATTATTCTTCCCGAAATTCCGGCTGACCAAAAAGAACATGTCTGGCATTTATTTGTGATAAGAACGGAGAACAGGGATTCACTGCAGAACCACCTGGCTGAAAAAGGGATCCAGACAATAATTCACTACCCTATCCCTCCCCATAAGCAGGCGGCTTATAAAGAGTATAACCATTTTTCTTTACCTGTTACGGAAAAATTGCATAATGAATGCCTGAGTTTACCAATTTCTTCTATTCTTGAAGAAGAAGACATCCTGCACATCATGAACAGCGTAAATCAATTCTAGATGGAAAAACCATTAGTCACCATCATTGTGGTTTCATATAATCACGGGAGATTTATCCGGGAAAATTTAGAAAGCATTAGAAATCAGACGTATGATAATATTCAGTTAATTGTTGGAGATGATGCTTCTAAGGATAATTCTGTTGAAATTTTTGAGCAGTGGTTACAAGAAAACAATTACCCGGCAGAAAGAAATTTTCATGCTGAGAACACAGGATTAGCCACGATGCTGAATGAGTGCATTACCCTGGCAAAAGGAAAATATATAAAACTGATTGCTGCAGATGATTTCCTTCATCAAGAAGCTATTGAAAAATATGTTTCCAAGCTTGAAAGTTCAGGAGAAGAATACGGAATGGTTTTCAGCAATACTCATACGGTTGATGACAACAGCTTTATCGTTCAAGATTTTGCAGATTACGATTCATTAGGAAATATCAACCCTCATATTTTCAGGAAAGAACTCATAAAAGGTAACAGGATTGCAGCATTAACGGTTTTGTTGAAAACGGATGTGATTAAAGAGACCGGTAAATATGATACCCGTTTTATTGTGGAAGATTATTTCCGCTGGCTGAAAATCAGTGAGAAATATCTTATCGCTTATATCCCTGAAAAGCTTACCTATTACCGTATGCATCCGCAAAACACATCGAAAGTCAAGGCTGAGAAGATAGAACTCGAGACGACACAGTTGCAGATCATGTTTGACTCAGAAGGAACTGTAAAAGATAAAGTTAATGCATATACACACCGATATTACCTTTCAGGGAAAAAGCTTCCCGAAGATTACATGAATGTGTATCATCATTACCCTTATAAGATCAAAAGACTTGATTGGGCAATCCGAAGTAAGATCCCTCCCATGTTTTATAAAGTCATCAATAAAATCGCTGAAATGAAATAATAAACGAATACATGATGAAGGACCAATAAGATTATAAATCCCTAAAAACAACAAATGATGATTATCGGTAATGGAATTCTGGCAAATGCCTTACGATTATATGATACAAAAGATGCCGTTTTTTTTGCATCCGGAGTTTCCAATTCCATGGAAAAAAATCCGGCTGAGTTTGAAAGAGAAAGGACACTTCTAAAGTCCGTTATCTGCAGTGATAACGATAAAAAACTGATATATTTTTCTACATGCAGTATTTACGATCCCAGTAAAAATGAAAGCCCCTATGTTCTTCATAAGCTTACAATTGAAAAATTAATTGCAGAACATTGTCCAAGCTACATTATTTTCCGGGTAGGAAATGCTATAGGCCGTGGAGGAAACCCCAATACACTCATCAACTTCCTAAAAAACGCCATCCTTTCGGAAAATAAACTTACCATCCATACCAATGCAAAAAGAATCCTTATTGGTACAGAAGACATTGCATTATTTATCAGCCAACATATAAAAAACTTGAATAATGAAATAATCAACCTTGCATATCCTTATCAATATTCTATGGCTGAAATTCTGTCGCGAATGGAAAATCATCTCGGTAAAAATGCAATTTATGAAAATGTTGTTGAAGGCTCCTGTTATGCTATAGAATTTAATCCACTTACAGAATCTTTTTTTTCAGGGATAACTTCTGATGAATATCTGAGAAAATTGCTTTCCTATTATTTATAAAAACTATGGTTGAAGAAAATTCCAGAGGGGTTAATAATAAAATTTATTGTATGGATTATAAAGTATCGATTATCGTCCCGTGTTTTAACCACGCAAAATATCTTGAAGAATGTATACAGTCTGTCATCAGCCAGTCGTACACCAATTGGGAATGTATTATTGTAGATGACGGCTCTACAGATAATACGGAAACCGTATCCCGAAGCCTCGAAAATAACAGGATACTGTATATCCATCAGGAAAATAAAGGTTTATCGGGAGCCAGAAATACAGGCATAAGAAATGCAACGGGAAATTATATTTTACCTCTCGATGCAGATGACACCCTCAATCCGTTGGCATTAGAAAAAATGATTTCCGTTTTTCGGGAAAATCCGGAGACCCTGGTTGTATTTTCAGATACGGTAACCTTTGGGCATACTCAAAAAAAATCTAACCTTCAGGAAAAATTTACACTAAGAGAATTGCTTTTAGGAAATAAGCTATACTGTACCTCTATGTTTGAAAAAAAATATTTTGATGAAGGAATTATCTATGATGAAAATCTCAGACACGGATTCGAAGATTGGGAATTCTGGATACAGCTGAAATCTTCCCATCGAGAGCAGCCTTTCACTAAAATAGATTATCCGGTGTTCAACTACAGGTCTCATCCAGAAACTTCTATGATTAAAGAAATTACCGGCAACAATGACAAAAGAGAAATTATCTACCATACCGTCTACGAAAAGCATAAAGCACTCTTCCATGAGTTCTTTCCCAGCTACATTGCCCTTTTAAACAGAAAAACCTTTTATGAAAAAAAACTGGAAAGTATCTATTCCAGTAAACCTTATAGAATATATAACTTTTTAAAAAATTTATTCCGATGAGTCAGTTTGTACATATCATTATGACAAGATTCAATGTTCCAACAAAAGGCTGGAATGAAACACGTTCAGGATACAAACCTTTAACAGAAGAATGGCTGAACGACCGGTTCAGGCTGTTCAGAACCTATGTGCTTCCGTCCTATAAAAAGCAGACCAATCAAAATTATGTCTGGCTTAGCTTTTTTGATGTGAATACATCAGAAAAATTCAGAAAAATCATTAAAGAGATTGAGGCAGAATACCCTGTTTTCAGGTCTGTTTTTGTTGAAGATTTTGATGAAATGAAAACTCAAGCAGTGGAAATAATTCCGCAATTCTTCACCCCCGAAACAAAATTTGTAATTACCAGCGAGCTGGATAACGACGATATGCTTCATCAGGATTATGTAAAAACCGTCCAAGAGCATTTTAAACCCGTTCATGATCTTGTGATCGATTTAAGAAGAGGTTACCAGCTTACCATGTTTCCTCACCGGAAAGCAATCGTTACTTTGTATAATGCCACCGTAAATCCGTTTGTAAGCCTTGCCGAAAGCATTGACAATTTTAAAACCATGCTAAAAGAAAGAGCCCATAACAGCTATCGGCATTATCCGGATTTTTCTGTGGAAGACAGTAAGGAAATGTATATTCAGATTGTCCATCAATATAATCTTATGAACGCTACCTTCAAGCATAAAGCGGTTCATCAAGTGGATTTTTCAGAATATGGAATGACAGAAGAAACTAAGTTTACCATCGACCGTTTAAAAACCTGGCAGCACAATATTTCCAGAATACCTTTTGTAATGGGACTTATCCTGAAAAAAATATATAAAAGATAGAAGCATTATAAATGAAGCTCAACAATCTGCAGATATTACGAGGAATTTCAGCATTACTCGTCTGTTGTTTTCACTTTCGTGAAACAATAAATTTCCCTGAGCTGAATTTTGAGATGTTCTTTTATCTCGTCTTCGGGCTGTCATTATTTTTTAAGGAAAAAAGATATTACTTTATTATCTATTTTTTTGTAATTACTTTTATTTTAGGCTTCTTCATTCCTTTTGGAAATCCTTATATTCGAATGGCAACCAGTTCTTTGAACCTTTATTTGCTTAACAGATATAAAATTCCGAAAAACTATGCAACAGCAATTTCTTTAGTAGGATGTTTATCATTTATATTGATTCTTCCCGGCATTATCCCAATTGATAATGAATGGATAAAATTGTTTTTCATTTCCCTGTTTGTGTTATCGTTCTTAACTTTTGATTATACATTCTGTTGGAAAGGAAATACCTTTATGATATTCTTGGGAGACATTTCCTATTCATTATATCTTTCTCATCCCTTTATAGAAATTGTTTTAAAAAGCTGTAAGCCTGAAGGTTTCACAGGTATCCGCTTTTCATCTTTAAAATTGCCCTTGCTATTTTGCTGGCTTCCCTGCTCTATTTTTTTGTTGACAAAAAAATAACCCATTATTTAAAAATTAAATTAAAAGCATAAAATGAAAATTTCAGTAATTATTCCGGTATATAATGCGGAAAGATATGTTTCACAGGCAGTAGAATCCGCCCTTGAGTTTGATGAAGTTTTTGAGATCATCCTGATAGAAGACAAATCCCCAGACAATGCCCTGCAGGTTTGCCATGAACTTGTAAAAAAATACAGCCGTGTAAAGCTTTATCAGCATCTGGATAAAGGGAATCACGGTGCAGGAGCCTCCAGAAACTTAGGCATATCAATGGCAGAGGGAGATTTTATTGCTTTTCTCGACGCAGATGATTACTACCTTCCCAATCGTTTTGATGCGGAAAAAGAATTATTTCTTAACAGCAATGTAGAGGGTGTTTATGGAGCAATTGGTGTTCATTATTACTCCGAAAAAGCAAAAGAACAGTATTATAAGTTATTTGGAGACCGACTTACTACCGTTTACCAAAAGCATGCGCCGGAAGATGTTTTCCCCGGATTGCTAAATATGAAAGGAACATTCGGGCTGTTCAGCATTGATGCCCTTACCATCAGGAAAAGTTCTCTGAAAAAATTGCAATATCTCTTTAAAACACATTTAAAGCTTCATCAGGATACCGAGTTTTTATTCAGGCTTTCTTATTACCTTAATCTGTATCCCGGAATTCTTGACAAGGCAGTTGCCGTACGTGGTGTACATCAAAATAACAGGATCACCAAAGTAGATGCAAAAGAAATAAAACCATCCTCAACAAGGATCATTTTATGGGAAGAGGTTAATAGCTGGGCACAAAATGAAAATACTCTGCCTGAAAACATTAAACTTCATATTAAAAGGGTGCATAGAAGTTTCCGCATTGCCAATGCGCATTTTCTGAAAAAATGGGGAATGATTCTAAAATATCTGTTAACAGACTATCAAAGCATCCGTTCCGGACTTTATAATATTAATTTCAGGAAAGATCTTTTCTGACCCTGAGATTCATTTAAATAAATAATTCTTAAACTAAATTATAGTTTTAATTGTTTTTGCTTTGAAAAATTAATTTTCCTTAAATAATCACGCATTGGTTTTTCAACAAACTGATAAAAAATAGCAGAAACAATGATTAGAACCAAAATATAAATCCAAAATATTATATTGCTTTGAGACATTTGGAAATAATCCCATAAAACAGACCTTAAAATATACAGCACAGGAATATGAACAATGTAAACAGCATAGCTGATCTCTCCAAGAAATTCCAAAGGTTTTAATGAAAATACTTTTGTCAGCGTACCATTGTTGCAGGAGATTAGATAGATTAAAGGTACAAACAGAACTGCCATTAAGCCATTATGGAAATTCAGCGGAATAAAAATGAGTGATAATAAAATTCCGATAAAAATTAAACTAACGGCAATATCATAATTCTTTTCCTTCCGGTTTTTCACAAAAAATAAGCCTGCTAAATTGCCAATCAAAAACTCATTGACATGCCATAAAGGAAAATAGTGGCTGAATTCATGACTTACCGTATGCGCACCTTTATAAGCGTGAGAATTAACATATAGATTTATAAAAAACTGGGTTCCTATCCAAATCAGTATGGCAATAACCCAAATGCTTTTATTCCCTTTTGAATACAAATAATTGTATAACCAGGGAAAAATAAGATAAAATAAAAATTCTACGGAGATCGACCAACCGGGAAAATTAAGCACCAGCGCTTTCCCCGGAATCCAGCTTTGGATACCCAGAAGATATAAAAGACATTTATAAATACTAAAATCCGAATATCTGGTCACAAGATACAGCAGTAATCCGACCACATATAAAGGATAAATTCTTGCAAATCTGTTCCTGTAAAAATCTTTATAGCTGATCTTTATCTTTTGATGATAGGCCACAATCATAATAAAGCCAGAAAGGATGAAAAAGTAGCTTACCCCTACATTGGCCCGGAGAAAAATTTCCTCAATATACTTGATCTTATATAAAAACAAATCTTTATTAAAATGAGAAATAACGATCGCTATGGCAGCGACAAACCGGGTAAATGTAATCTGACCTATTTTCACGGGCCAAAAATACATCTAAAAGTTTTTATTTTACAAAAACCCCGATGTATTTTCCTTCATATTCCACAACAGTGGTTTCAATATTGTTTTTCTCACAAAAGTCCTGGTAAGCAGAATTATCTCCAATATCATCACTGATGAATACTGAACCGGGCTTCATCCTTCCATAGACTTCATTATAAGCCCACATTCTGCCATTGTAACTTTTATCAGAATCGTAATGGAACACATCGAAAGAGGAGCTTTCAGCGAAAATTTTAGGCAAAGACTCTTTATCAGCAAACCGGAATAATTTCCAATATTTTTTAATATTATCAGGAACAATACAGCCTACAAATTGATCCCCATCCTGTGCAAGATAAGGCATATCTGAGCTATACAGTGTACCGTTTCTCTTTTCTAAAGAAAGTAAAGCGGCCAGAGAAGACCATCCGTAAGCGACTCCTGTTTCCAGGACACGTTCTGCTTTGGTGAATTCACATGCATAATAAATAAGTTCAAGTGCACCCGGACCGCCCATTTTTATGGGACATTCTTTTTCTTTTTGGCCCGCTGCCTGTAAGATTTCAGCAAACTGGCTTCTGAAATCATCAATATCCATAGAAAAAAGCCTGGAAACAGCTTCTTTCTGGGAAACCGCTACGGATGCAGCCCAGGAATTTGTCTTTTCCTTTCCTTTGAATGCACTTTTCCGGTTTACAGTATTTTTAATGATTTTTCTTCCCAACTCGGGATAGAGACCTGGCCTCTTGAGATAAGCCACAAATGTTTTGAGAACTCTCGATATTTCAGTCATTGTGTTAAATTTAAAAACAAAAATATATATTTTTTTTAATTACACAAAACTATTATATTTGTAAAGCAAATATGACGAAAAATTTACACCGATGGCTTTCAACATTTTCGAGAAAATCCAGAGAAGAGGCCAAACCTCCCTGCTTAAAAAACACAAAAAAGTATCCTTTAAAGATATCAGACTGGGGAATTATAATCATTTTATCCTTGACCCCGATATTAAAATCATGAAAATAGACGATTCTGCGTCGTTAAGAAATTTCATCCATATTTTTGTCGGTAAAAAAGCATCGCTTGAGATTGGAAAAGACTTTTTCATGAATAATTTCTGCTCTATCAACTGTCTTGAAAGCATCAGCATAGGTGATAATACCTTATTCGGGGAAAATGTAAAGCTTTACGATCATAATCACAGCTATGAAACCACGCCGGATTTTAAAATTCATCCCAATCAATTTAATACAGGACCGATAACGATAGGCAATAACTGTTGGTTGGGAAGCAATGTCACTGTTCTTAAAGGAGTTACAATTGGAGATAACTCCATTATAGGCGCCGGATGTGTGATTTATAAAGATGTTCCACCAAACACCATCCTTATGAATCGCCAGGAATTGATCAGCAAAAGCTTTATCTGAATTCATTACATTTCAAAAGCATAAACACAAATAATGAAATTTTCGATACTTATTGCCAATTACAACAACGGTAAATACTTTAAAGACTGTTTTCAATCTCTTCTGTCTCAAAATTATCAGAACTGGGAAGCCATTATTCTTGATGATGCATCCACTGATGATTCTGTAGAGGTTATTAAGAAAATAGTAGGAAATGACGGGCGGTTCAGAATTTATTATAATGAAACCAACAGCGGAGTCGGCGTCACTAAAAGCAGGCTTATAGAACTGGCAAAAGGAGAAATATGCGGATTTGTAGATCCCGATGACGCCATATTGCCGACGGCGATATCCTCAAGTATGGAAATTTACAGAAAAAAACCGGATGTTGTACTTACGTATTCCCTTTTTACAAAATGTGATGGAAATCTCAATCCTCAGGAAGTTTTCAACGGCGGAAAGCAGGTGATAAACAAATCTCCATATTTTTTTAATAACCCTATTGAAATTGCCCATTTTGTTACATTTAAAAAAAAGATCTACAACCAGACGGAAAAAATGGACACCTCTATGAAAATCGCAGAAGATCAGGACCTCTATCTTAAAATGTACGAGAAAGGGAAAGTATATTTTATTAATGAGCCCAATTACCTCTACCGAATGCACTCCGGCGGAATTTCGCAGAATGAAAATAAACAGAAATCAAGAAAATATTTTGCTCAAGTGATTTTCAACGCAATGAAACGGAGAGGTTTAAAAAAAGTAAATGGGAAACCGATTCCTAATGAGTTTAAAAATGCTGATGAAATCTATACCCTCCTTGAGTACCAGAATACGCTGACTTCAAAAATAAAGAGAAAGATAATTATCCTTATCCAGCAAATTTTTAATTAATGACAAAAAAAGATAAAATAAAAGTTCTCTTCAGGCATCGCTCTATGGAAATGGGCGGTGTCGAAAAGGTAGTTTTGAGCATGCTTAACAACCTTGATAGGGAAAAATTTGAGCTTACGATATGTCTCAATATCAATCAGGGTGAGCTGCGGAACGAATTTCCTTCCCACGTCAGAAAAGTATATATTGCAAAAGGAAAGGAAGATTTTTCAAAAAATCCACTGATCCGGAAATTACAGCTGGCCATAAGAAAACTGAAGCTCAATAAAGCCCGGAAAGATCCGTCTGTTGCAGACCGCATTCTTCAGGACCAATTTGATGTGGAAATTGCAACAACGTACGCAGTTTATGAGACGGTTCTTAATTCCAGCAATAAAAACTCAAAAAAAATTGCGTGGCTGCATTCTGATCTTACCCTTCCCTCTTTCGATCCTTATCGTGAAAATATTTTCAACAGCATCAAGCAGTTTGATTACATCATCTATGGTTCTCAGCAATGTAAAGATATTCTGGAAGAAAAATATCCTCATATACAATTTCCGCCGGGAAAAGTGATACTCAATGCCATTCCTATGGAGGAGATCAAAGAAAAGGCACAGGCTTTTATCCCCGAATTTGAAAACGCACCTACATTCGTTTCAGTGGGCCGACTGGATATAAGAAAAGGGTACAGAACTCTTCTCGAAGCACACCAAAAACTTCTGGCAGATGGTTTTATTCATCATATTTACGTAATCGGAAACGGTGAAGATTACGAGATGCTCTCCAAAAGAATTGATGAACTGGGAGTTAAAAGTTCCTTCAAACTTTTAGGCACACAAATTAATCCTTATCCGTATGTAAAAAACGCCGATTTCTACATTATGCCTTCTGAAAGTGAAGGCTGGCCATTAATTATTGCGGAAACCCTGATTCTTCAGAAACCGATCATAGCAACAGCAGTGGGCGGCGTTCCTGAAATGATCGATCATTATACCACCGGATATCTTACCGAATATTCTGAGGAAGGTCTTTACCGTGGAATTAAGGAGTTTCTAACGAATAAAAATCTGGTTGAAAATATTCAAAAGAATCTGGTAAATATTGAGGGTAAATTCGACAATAAAAAGATTTTTAACGCTGTCGAAGAAATTATCGAAGAATTGGCTCATAAACAGGAATGATAAATCAGGGAATTCTAAAAATACAATGATGAAAAAGAAAAAAATCCTTATCCGAATTGGTTCATTGCGCCACGGTGGTGCCGAAAAGGTATTGATCAACTTTTTGAAAAATATTCCTCCGGACAAATATGAAATTGATCTTCTCTTGAATCTATACTCCGGACTCTACATCAAGGAAGTTCCTGCCTGGATAAATCTTCACTACCTAATAAAAGGAGAAATGATCACGACCAACAGACCCAAAGATATTCCTATAAAAGCTTTCAGGGTTCTTTATGAGAAAATGTTTCTTTGGCTTCCTTTTCTACTTTACAGGTTTATTCTAAAAAATAAAAAGTACGACGTAGAGATCGCAGGCATTCATGGCCTTTATAAAGAAATACTTTCAAGCCCGCAGAAAAATTCAAAAAAAATCATCTGGGTGCATAACGACATTTTCAGTATAAAAGGTTATACTCCTAAGATAATTCGTAAGTTTTTCAGATTTGATAAAATTCTTGTGATCTCCAATAAAATCCGCGACGGAATGTATGATCTGGCACAAAACGAAGATGAGAAAGGTACAATTATCAAAATATTTAACCCGATTGACCGCAATGAAACACTGAGAAAAGCAGATGTTGAAATTCATAATTTTCCTTTTACAGAAAACCTTCCCACATTTATAAGCATCGGTACAATATTTCCACAAAAAGGGTACGATCGACTGCTGAATGTACATAAAAGACTGATCGATGAAGGACTGAAACATCAGCTGCTGATTATTGGTGACGGTTATGATTTTGATGCTATTCATGATCAGCTTAAAAGATTAGGACTTCACGAAACAGCTAAAATGCTTGGATTCACTGGCAATCCTTATCCTTACCTGAAAAAAGCGGATTTTTATGTGTCGTCTTCTAGACATGAAGGTTTCCCTACGGTTATTGCAGAAGCACTCATCTTCCACAAGCCTATTTCTGCAACTGATGTTTCCGGAATACGGGATCTTCTACAGGACGGTAGACTGGGAAACATCACTGCAAATTCTGAAGAAGGAATTTATGAAGGAATGAAAAAATTTCTTACTGATAAAAATGTTGCTGAAGAATACAAAAGGAGAATTGAACAGTCCGAACTCCCTTTTACTCTGGAAAAATCGGTAGAACATCTTCAAAAAATTATTGACGAAATTTAAAACATCCATAATGGCAGGCTATACCATCATCCAAAAAGATTTTTACCGGGAAAGTGGAAAATGGCTTTCCGGCTTACAGATTATTGCGAAATGTATCAATCCGAATCTGCATTTTATCTATATTTTGAGGAAAGCCCAGAAATACAGGAAAACTCCATTGATGAGCATTTTTTGGAAATTGATTGTAAGACATTATCAAATCAAATACGGCTATCAGATCTATCCTGAAACTGAAATTGGAGAAGGCTTCTATATCGGGCATTGGGGTGCCTTGGTCATTAATCCGAAGGTGAAAATCGGAAAAAACTGCAATATAGCCCAAGGGGTAACGATCGGACAGCAAAATAGAGGGAAGAATGCAGGTTTCCCCGTGATTGGCAACGAGGTATGGATCGGTACCAACGCAGTAATCGTGGGAGGAATTACCATTGGTGACAACGTTTTGATTGCTCCTAATGCCTATGTTAATTTTGATGTTCCTTCCCATTCGGTTGTCGTGGGAAATCCCGGTACTATTTATCTTTCAGAAGCAGCTACAGAAGGCTACATTAACCATAAGATATGAAAATCAAATCTTTATTGTTGATTTTTTATGAATTGTTCGTACTTTTAACAGGAAAATAATAAACATAGAATAAAAATTTGTTTAAAATTTCTATTTAACCGCAAAAGATGCAAAAGATTTAGATACTTTTTAATCTAAGTTAATAAACACGAAGAACAATAGTTTTTAAAAATCTTTGATTTTTATTCTTTTGAAAGCTTTAAATATTCTAATCATTGCGTTAAATTATCTTTTGTGACTTTGGTTAATTCTGAAATTAGTTTAAACAAGTTTTAAGACAAGGATGATTTTAAGCATATTTTATATTAAACTTTGTTAAAAGTATTTGCTTTTTCATCAAAAATTCTATTTTTGCAGTATTATTGATTTAGTCTATTGATTTTAAAAATAATTTACACGAAATAAATAATTATAAATAGTTAAATTATGTCACAATCGTACGAAGTTATTTTTGAAAACAACAGAAAATGGGTAGAATCCAGACTGGCAGACAACCCTGATTTCTTTCACGATCTGGCTAAAACCCAGAACCCTGATTACCTGTACATAGGATGTTCAGACAGCAGGGCTACCGCGGAAGAACTGATGGGAGCAAAGCCCGGTGAAGTGTTTGTTCACAGAAATATTGCCAATATTGTCAATACTTTGGATATGAGTTCCACAGCCGTTATTCAATATGCTGTAGAACACCTTAAAGTAAAGCATATTATTGTCTGTGGCCATTACAACTGTGGCGGTGTGAAGGCAGCCATGACGCCTGAAGATCTCGGATTGCTGAATCCATGGCTGAGAAACATCCGCGATGTTTACAGACTTCATCAGAAAGAGCTTGATTCTATCAGTGATGAAAGCCAACGTTATGACAGGCTTGTGGAGCTTAATGTTCAGGAGCAATGCATCAACGTTGTAAAAATGGCCTGTGTACAGGAAAGATATATTCTTGAAGAATATCCTGTTGTTCACGGGTGGGTTTTTGACCTCAGAACGGGTAAGATCATTGATCTGGAGATTGATTTTGAAAAAATTCTCAAAGACATCCAGAAGATCTACAACCTTACAGGTTCTGACTGGGTAATGAGCAGAAAGACCAAATAGTTTTTCTAAAAAAATGTGAAATGAAACTTTGGAGTATTATTACATTAGTGTTTTTTCTGAATTTCACGGCTTTACCGGGTATAGCCTCGGTTTTCGGCTGGGATCTTACCAGAACGAATGTAGTGATCAGCGAAGAAGAGCCGCACTCTCACCCATCATCCTTCATTGTTTACGAAAAGGCCCTTCCAAAACCTTTGGATGTATTCGATTATCTTAAATTTTTCGAAACATCTCTGGAAGAGAGATCTTTTGTGCCGGTAGATGATTCCTTTCATCTGTCGCCCCTGTTAACCATATTTTCTCCGCCTCCGGAAGCTTAATTAGTATAATCAGAGTTTTTAATGCATATTCATATCATTTTTGATATCGGATACTCATGTACTATTACAAAATTAAATTTCCAATCTTATGTAATTGATTTATTGAAACAATAATAGATCAGTTCTTTCACAGCAGCTTGATATCATGAAAAAAACATCATTAATAGGAGGAATAAAGGAGAATTTCCCTTCAGGACTCGTCGTATTTTTAGTAGCACTTCCCCTTTGTCTGGGGATCGCACTGGCTTCAGGAGCTCCGCCCTTATCCGGCATTATTGCGGGTATCGTGGGAGGTCTTGTAATAGGCTCAATAAGTAATTCAAACATCTCGGTGTCTGGGCCGGCGGCAGGATTAACAGCCATCGTTCTTACCGCAATTACTGATCTCGGAGCCTTTAATATTTTCCTTTGCGCAGGGATTGTTGCAGGCGTTATTCAATTAATTTTAGGATTTATAAGAGCAGGAAGCATTTCCAATTATTTCCCTAACAACGTTATTGAAGGGATGCTTGCCGCTATCGGTATCATCATTATTTTAAAGCAGATTCCACACGCTTTGGGATTTGATAAAGATTACGAAGGTCATCAGTCGATCTTTGATAATGGGTTGAACTTCGGTTATTTCTCAGAATTATTCGGAGCCGTTCATCCGGGAGCCATTATTGTGACGTTGGTTTCGGTTGCCATTCTGATCATTTGGGATAAAGTGTATGCTTTAAGGAGAATAAAAATGCTTCCGGGAGCCCTTGTCGCTGTAGTGGCAGGAATTATCCTGAATGAAATCTTTAAAATGACAGGAAGCTCACTGGCTATACAAAGCCAGCACCTGGTGTCTCTTCCTGTTCCGCAATCTCTGGATGATTTTAAGAACCTTATTACGCTACCGGACTTTACAGGTTTTACCAATCCGAAGGTATGGATCGCCGGGGCTACCATCGCCATAGTAGCATCTATTGAGACCCTTCTTTGTATCGAAGCTTCTGACAGACTGGATCGGCAGAGAAGAATCACAGACACCAACCTCGAGCTTAAAGCGCAGGGAATCGGGAACCTGGTAAGTTCATTTATCGGCGGTCTTCCCATGACTTCGGTGGTCGTAAGAAGTTCTGCCAATGCCAACGCAGGAGCGACTTCAAAATTATCCGCAATTATTCATGGATTCCTTTTATTGATATGTGTTTTGTCTATACCCGTTATATTAAATCTTATTCCTCTGGCTACTTTGGCCGCAGTATTGATCTTAGTCGGATACAAGCTGGCAAAACCGGCGACTTTCAAACATTTCTGGCATTTGGGTAAATTCCAGTTTATCCCGTTTGTGGCTACCGTGATTGCCGTTGTAGCAACAGATCTGTTGAAAGGAGTAGGAATAGGTCTTGCCATCTCGGTTTTCTACATCCTGCAGGGAAATATGAAAAGAGCGTATTATCTGAGCAGGGAGAAACTTGATGATGCAGACGGAATCAATATCAAACTGGCTGAGGAAGTCTCATTCCTGAATAAAGCCGCGATTAAGAAAACATTGAAAAATATAAAGCCGAACTCTACGGTAACGATTGATGCCAGGGGAACGTCCTATATCGCGACCGATGTATTGGAAATGATTCAGGATTTTGCCAACATAAGGGCCAAAGAAGAAGACATCAATGTAGAGCTGTTAGGGTTCAAAACATCATACAGAGACTATGAAAGAGATGAAAATTCTCATATCGTTGTCACTCATAAAAGAGCAATGTAAACTCATTGTTTAATAAATTTTTTAACTTTAAAAATATAAATAAATTATATGAAAGCACACACTCACGAAACTCAGTCTACCATTACTCCGGAAAAAGCATTAGAGTTTTTAAAGGAAGGAAACCAGAGATTTGTCAATAACTTAAAAGCCAACAGAGATCTTCTGGAGCAGGTAAACGCTACCCGTGAAGGACAATGGCCTTTTGCAGTAGTCTTAAGCTGTATAGACAGCCGTACTTCTGCAGAGCTTATTTTCGATCAGGGCCTGGGAGATATTTTCAGCATCAGAATTGCAGGAAATTTTGTGAACCAGGATATTCTGGGGTCTATGGAGTTCGGATGTAACGTAGCAGGTTCGAAGCTGGTTGTGGTTTTAGGACATACTAAATGTGGCGCTTTGAAAGGAGGGCTGGATGCTGCAAAGATCGAAGGATTGGGAATGGATAATCTGAATCACCTGATCAATCATTTCGATCCGATCATTAAAGAAGTAATCGAAGAAGGAGAAGAGCGTTCTTCGAGCAACAGCTCACTTTTGGAAAGACTTAATCATCAGAATGTAAAAAGTGCCATTGAAGATATCCGTAAACAAAGCTCAACGCTTAGAAAGCTGGAAGAAGAAGGTAAAATAAGAATCGTAGGTGCCAATTATGATGTGGAAACCGGTGCCGTAAACTGGTTATAAGGATCAAATCCTAAGAAATTAGGTGAAAATTAATAAAATATGTTAAGTTAGATAGATTGGAAATTAAATTTTTAAAAGTACATCTGAAGGCCATCGTTTACGGTGGTCTTTTTGCATCTAAAAACGTACAATAATCTTCTTTGAAGCAACAATTCTTTAATGCGGGCCTTCGACTCCGCTCAGGCACCGCCAGCCGACTACTTTTATGTCGCTCCGTAGAATTCCATATACCCTAACCGAAGGGAACGCTCATACTCTAAAACACTCCAACCCTCCTACACTACCACACACTTTTGTCATTGACTACGTCGAATCTGTGATTTCCGTAGGAATCTCGGCATAGCTTTTAAAGTTAACATGGAAAGATTCGTGCTTAGATCCCTACAGGATGACAAGCTGGAATGATAAAACACTCACACTCCATAACTCTTAAACCCTCCTACTAAAAGTTGGCTGAGCGGAGCCGAAGCCACCAGTCCTTCCAGTGTAACGCGGGCCTTCGACTCCGCTCAGGCGCCGCCAGTCGACTACTTTTCGTCGTTTCACAGAAACATCCATACAACTATACTCTAAAGACACTCAATCCACTCTAAAACACTACAACCCCAATGGTGGCTGAGGTCACTCGAAGCCACCAGTCCTTCAACTCAAACCCTCCAACCCAACGGTGGCTGAGCGGAGCCGAAGCCACATTCTTGAAGCCAAAAAA
>NZ_JBYRIW010000019.1:0-58797 GCF_057815395.1 Chryseobacterium sp. 27AL
GCTATAAAGATACGAAAATAAATTTCTAAAACGCAAGTTAAATAATTGATAATCAAATAATTAAATTGCTTTTTCTCAGGATAAAAAACTAAAAAAGTCGGAAGAATTTTTCTTCCGACCATGACTACGAGTTATCAGGGTTTTGTATTTTTAATATGTCAATTTGTCACAAAAATTTGAATGGTATAAATATTGAGAAATACTGAATGTAAATAAAAAATTTAAAATAGAAAAAATAAAAATATTATGAGTAAAATAATCGGAATTGACTTAGGTACAACCAACTCTTGTGTTGCTGTAATGGAGGGAAAAGACCCTGTTGTTATTCCTAACGCAGAAGGTAAAAGAACAACGCCTTCTATCGTAGCATTCACAGAAGATGGTGAGAGAAAAGTAGGTGACCCTGCAAAAAGACAGGCGGTAACCAACCCAAAGAAAACGGTATATTCTATCAAAAGATTTATCGGAACACACTTTAAAGAAGATGCTGCTGAAATCTCAAGAGTACCTTATGAAGTTGTATCCGGACCAAACGATACAGTAAAAGTAAAAATCGACGACAGAGAATATACTCCACAGGAAATTTCTGCGATGATCCTTCAGAAAATGAAGAAAACTGCTGAAGATTATCTTGGTCAGGAAGTAACAAGAGCGGTAATCACGGTTCCTGCATACTTCAACGATGCGCAAAGACAGGCTACTAAAGAAGCTGGTGAGATCGCAGGTCTTAAAGTAGAAAGAATTATCAATGAGCCTACTGCTGCAGCATTAGCTTACGGTCTTGATAAAAACCATAAAGATCAGAAAATTGCCGTGTATGACCTTGGTGGTGGTACTTTCGATATCTCTATCCTTGATTTGGGAGATGGTGTATTCGAAGTATTGTCTACAAATGGTGATACGCACTTAGGAGGTGATGACTTCGATGATGTGATCATCAACTGGATGGCAGATGAGTTCAAATCTGAAGAAGGTGTTGACTTAAAATCTGATGCTATCGCATTACAAAGATTGAAAGAAGCTGCTGAAAAAGCAAAAATTGAATTGTCCTCTTCTCCACAAACTGAAATCAACCTTCCATATATCACCGCTACAGCTACAGGTCCTAAGCACTTAGTGAAGACTTTAACGAAAGCTAAATTCGAGCAGTTGTCTGCTGATCTGGTAAGAAGATCAATGGAACCTGTTGCTAAAGCATTGAAAGATGCAGGTTTATCAACTTCTGATATCGACGAAGTAATCCTGGTTGGTGGTTCTACAAGAATCCCGATTATCCAGGAAGAAGTGGAAAAATTCTTCGGTAAAAAGCCATCTAAAGGTGTTAACCCGGATGAGGTGGTAGCAATTGGTGCGGCAATCCAAGGAGGTGTATTGACAGGTGATGTAAAAGACGTTCTTTTATTAGATGTTACGCCACTTTCTTTAGGTATTGAAACAATGGGTTCTGTTTTCACTAAACTAATTGAAGCAAACACTACGATTCCAACTAAAAAATCTGAAGTATTCTCTACAGCTTCTGACAACCAGCCGGCTGTAAGCATCAGAGTAGGACAGGGGGAAAGACCAATGTTCAACGACAATAAAGAAATCGGTAGATTCGACCTTACAGATATTCCGCCAGCGCCAAGAGGAGTTCCTCAGATCGAAGTAACATTCGACATCGATGCAAACGGTATTCTAAGTGTTTCTGCTAAAGATAAAGGAACTGGTAAAGAGCAGTCTATCAAAATCCAGGCGTCTTCAGGACTTTCTGATGAAGAAATCGAAAGAATGAAGAAAGAAGCTCAGGAAAATGCTTCTGCCGATGCTAAGAAAAAAGAAGAAGTGGAAATCTTCAACAAAGCAGACGGATTGATCTTCCAGACTGAAAAGCAGTTAAAAGAATTCGGTGAGAAATTATCTGCTGACAAAAAAGCAGCCATCGAAGCCGCTCACGGAGAGTTGAAAACCGCTTTCGAAGCTAAGAATGCAGACGATGTAAAAGCTAAAACAGAAGCTT
This sequence comes from Chryseobacterium sp. 27AL, assembly GCF_057815395.1. Lineage (NCBI taxonomy): Bacteria > Pseudomonadati > Bacteroidota > Flavobacteriia > Flavobacteriales > Weeksellaceae > Chryseobacterium > Chryseobacterium sp. 27AL. Next base: position 2,000 of record NZ_JBYRIW010000019.1, read on the forward strand.
TAGACGCAGCTTGGATGGCCGCTTCAGAAGAATTGTACGCTGCAGGTCAACAGCCTGGCGCTGATGCAGGTGCACAAAATCCTGGAGGAAATAATGCAGGTGCTGATGATGTACAGGATGCAGACTTCGAAGAAGTAAAATAAGTATTGATAATACAGTAATAACATAATTAAAAACCGCTTTAAACATTCAGTTTAAGGCGGTTTTGGTTTTATATAGTTCTATTTATGCTTTACCCTGAACATTTTGGGAGACATCTTCATTTTCTTTTTAAAGAACTTACCAAAAAAAGACTGATCACTGAAATGAAGCTCTTCTGCAATCTGGGTAATCGAAAGATTAGAATTTAAAAGCAGATCACGCGCCTCAATAATAACTGAATTGGTAATAATCGTACGGGTAGATTCACCGGAAGCTTCTTTTACGATACGTGTCAGATAACTTGGGGTCACAAAAAGCTTCTCGGCATAAAACTCAACCGCTCTCTCTTTTTTTGAATGCTCCGAAAGCAGAACAAGAAACTGATTGATAAGATCTTTCTTTCTTGATGTTTTAGGATCAATCATCCTTGTATTATTATAACGGTATATCACCATCAGCTCAAGGAGCAGTGCATTAAAATAATGATTGATGATATCTTTGGAATAATAATTATCCTGCTCATCCGCCAGGCTGATCTTATCAAGCAGAAATCTTACCGTTTCCCTTTCATTAAAGTCCGGATGTAAGATCGGAGTGTTTCTTTCGGAAAAGAAGATGATCTCATTGATGTAATGCATGTGACGGATATTTTTTTGTACGAAAGAATCGTTGAAAACAATACCCTTTGCCCTGGCATAAGAACCGTTGTTGGCCGGATGAATAATTGAATTGGGTGTGATAATAACAATATCATCTTTTTTAATGTATATTTCTTCAAGATTAACCTGCATATTTCCTTCCCCTTCCGTAATCAGCATAATGGCGCAATTGTCTGTTCTGAAGGGATAGGCGTAAGAATTTTCATCAAGATTATGAGACTCCCGGATAGTAAAGAAATCATTGTTGCATTTTTGATGACCATTGTTTTTATCCAACATTTTGAACAGATCGTGGAGGTTATGGAAAACAATATCTTTATGAGTCATGGTTTTTAAATATGAATGTTAGTAAAGTTAATAAATAAGGAGCAACCCTTACCCATAGAAACTCAAGATATAAATGATTATTTTTATACAATATTAGGCGAATGACCTACACCTGTTTTTGAAATATAGAGCTCTACAATAGAGAACTCCGTTTCATAAAATTCAAATATAGGTTTAAGCTCATTTTCCGAAAAAAAAGTTTCCGAAGATACACTCAACAGTCTGAAATTGTTGTCGAGATACTCACATTGGCAGTTGGGAATGATTTCCAGGATGTCTTCCCTAAGCCAGAACGCATCTATAATTTTTTTGAATCTTGTTTTAAAAAGCACACTGTTTTTCATATCTGTTTTTTATCTGTTCAACGATTATGTTAAGATCTTCCGGAGTATCTTTCACAATTCTTTTTACTATCAATAAATTCCATAGTCTGGCCAGAAAACCTGAAACAGAAGTAATAATGGTGACTTTCAATCCATCCTCTGTATCTTCCATTACATATTTTCTGTACAGTCTGGCTCCGCCAAGCCGTATTCGGAATGTGAAGCGTTCATAAGGTCTGAATTCCTCAATAACACCTGTGGCTGTTATAAAATAATTACGGTGTTTCACTTTAAATAAACGTTCCTGTCCGGCTTTACTTTCGATACACTCTGAATATTCAATGTTGAAATCCCATTCACTCCAATGGTCAATATCTGTAATCAGTTTCCAAACCTCTTTTTTATCAATCAGGTTACTGGTTACAGATAAAGCCAGACTCTTCATGTATTTTCTTTCATATTGGTTAATAATGCAAATTTCTATAGTGAAATGTTAATAAAAAAGGTCTGAATTCGGCGTAAACTGGTCAGAATCTGAACATGATGAAGCTTGTCAACACATTACAGTGATAAGGTAACCGATACTCTTTTTAGAGCTTATGGTCCTGATCCCTTTATATTCGTAGCAGGAAGTTCTCAACGATTAACTGTTTAATAAGGCAGGATCCCGCATGTTGCCACCGTTATCCCTCGTCCGAGCGAAGAGTGTTCCTTCGCTCGAAGGATTCTGTTTCCCTCGCTCGAAGGATAGTATGTCCTCAGTACGTGGTACTGTAATGGAAATGTACATTCGATTCTACCTAAGTGATCCCCACTTAGGCAGCTAAGTGGGGTACCCTAAGGGCGCTAAGTGACATCCCCTTACGTGCTAAGCAATATTCACTTAAAAACAGAAACTATCAACAGGCAGAAATTAGCCTCTATTGTCAACACCGCATTGATCGTACCAATGCGGGTGTGTTGACCGTACGGTCAAGGGTATGTTGACCGCCCGATGTAAGCGGTGTTGACAAAGCATATTTAGCATTAATCACCATGTTACCATCCCGATTGTCATCCCGTAGGGATCTAAGCCCCAATCTTTCCAAGCTGATGTCAACGATGCCGAGATTCCTCCGGAAATCACAGATTTGACTGAATCAACGACAAAAGTATGCGGAAGAGTATTAGAGAGTTTTGGAGAGAGCTGTTTTGGTGATTCAATTCTATCCATCATGATCATACAGAGGGTAGTCAGCGCAGATAATTCCGAGAGTAGATCTCATCGGGCGACGAAAGGGTTTCTCATCGGGCGTGATAAGGTGTTCTCATCGACCGATGAGAACACCTCTCGGAAATCAGATGCTTTTTAAAGAATCATTTCCTTAATCATAGCACCCCAAATTCTAACATAAGAAGACAATAAAAAAAATTCCCCTCCCTTGGAGGGGTACCGAAAATTCAGAGAATTTTGGGTGGGGGTGGTTTGAGAGAGATTGCCAAAACCACCATTTAAAATGACAGGAAGTGCCAAAGCAGAACATACGCGGAAGTGGCGTTTCGTTTTAGACCAATATCAGACAAAAACAGACCTTTTATTATGTTTTTCCTTACCTCAAATTTGCATCGTGAACCAATTACAATTGAATTCTCTTTAACGGTAAAAATTTATTTTATGATAGTGAAAAGAACGAAAAGTCTTTTTTTATTAGGGAGCCTGCTGCTGCTTTCAGCATGTGGCGGAAAAGAGCAGCCTGTGGTCAAAGCTGAGCCGGTAAAGGTGGGCGTGCAGAAAATAGAGATGGTTTCCCAGCCTGAAACATTTTCTTATAGTGGAAATATTCTGGCCGACAACAGTGTAAGCATTGGATTTGGGGTTTCCGGGCGTGTAACCGCCGTCTATGTTCAGGAGGGACAGCGTGTCTCCAAAGGTCAGCTATTGGCGGCCATTGAAACCAATACCTATCAGAATGCCCTGGCCGTTGCCGGTGCAGGGATGGAGCAGGCCCAGGATAATTTCAACCGTCTCAACCAGCTGTATCTTAAAAAAAGTTTACCGGAAAGGGATTATATCGCCGCAAAAGTAGCGCTGGCACAGTCTAAAGCCAATAGAGAGATGGCGATGAAAAATTTGAGAGATACGAAGCTGTATGCCTCTTTTTCAGGCATTGTTTCTCAAAAACAAACCGAAGCCGGCGCTACGGCTGCACCAGGAATTCCGGCATTTACTATTGTGAAAACAGATAAAGTATATGCCGCTGCGTCCATCACGGAAAACGAGATTAGTGCCTTAAAAATAGGAGATCCTGTAGAGGTTTCCATTCCGAGCCTTAACCGTACGATTCACGGAAATATCACCATTATCAATCCACAGGCGGATGACAATTCCAGAACGTACACCGTAAAAATTCGTCTCGACAACCCGGGAGGGCAGATCCTGCCAGGGATGATCACAGATATCAACATTAATACCGGTAAAAGCAAGGATGCTATTATCATTCCTGCTCAGGCAGTACTTAAAAATCCTGACGGTTCCAGTTATGTGTATACCGTGAAATCTGCTAAGAACGGTGCCACCGCCTTTAAAAGGAGAGTGGAAATGCAGAATATGGCAGGTACCAGCGATGTGATCATCAAAAGCGGGCTGGCCCCGGATGACCAGGTCGTTATTTCCGGGCAGACGCGTGTGGAAGACGGTAAACCGGTTAAGTTTTAATTCAAAAAAGAAATGAAAGAAATGACGAATAAAAAAGTGCATTTTCTGGAAGCTGCGATGAAGCATAAGCAGGTGGTGATCGTGCTGGTAATCCTGTTGATGGTCATGGGAATCAATTCGCTGATGAATATGCCCCGAAGCGAAAACCCGCGTATCGATATGCCCGTTGCCGCTGTATATGCAGTTTATCCCGGAGCCGATGAACACCAGGTAGAAGAGGAAGTCGCAAAAAAGATAGAACAGTATCTTTTCTCCTTTGAAGAGATCAAAAAGAAAAAAGTCAAGGCTGAAGTGAAAGAAGGACAGGTATTCTTCACCGTAGAAATGAATGCTGATGTTAAAGACCGTAAGAAGTTCTGGCATACCCTCCAGCTGGATATGGATGCCAATCTGCGTCCGAAGCTTCCTGCCGGTGTTGTCGGGCCATTTATCAACAGTAATTTTGCCAATGTGACTGCGATGATCATCTCTGTATCTTCCAAAGATAGATCATATGCTGAGATTGAAAGTTATGTTGATAAACTTGAAGATGGTCTGAAGGTAATCCCTACCGTTTCCAAAATTAATCGTTCCGGCGGACAAAGACAGCAGATCTACATTAAGATCAATGACCAGAAACTCCAGCAGTACGGTTTTGGCGTGAATACATTGGTCAGTGCGATACAGCAGCAGAATGTAACGGGATACAACGGAGAAATATCCGGCGGTTCCAATGCCATCATCCCGGTGTATACCAACAGCCGCTATAAGAATATATCCGATATTGCTGAGCAGATCGTCTATACCACCCCGGCGGGTAATGTGGTTCGCCTGAAAGACGTCGCTGACCTTGAAAGACGTTTCGAAGAACCTGATTCCTTTGTAAGGGTGGGTGATGAAAAGGCAATGGTTCTCACCGTTGACATGCAGCCCGGGAACAATATCGTCGCCTTCGGGAAAGAAGTAGAGAAGAAGATCGAGGACATCCAGAAAGATTTTCCGCCGGATATTCATATGAAAACGATCGTGAATCAGCCGGAAGCCGTTGGAGAGAGTATCAGTCATTTTATGGTTGAATTTGCCATGGCGATTGGTTCTGTAGTGTTGGTAGTGATGCTACTGCTTCCTATACGGGTAGCCGGCGTGGCTTCAGCAGCAGCCCCTATCTCTATCGTGATTACGTTTGGACTGATGCAGATCGTGGGGCTGGAGCTTCACCAGGTAACCCTTGCCGCTTTGATCATCGTTCTCGGAATGGTGGTAGATAATGCCATTGTCGTCGTCGATAATTATATCGAAAAGCTGGACGAAGGATTAACACCGTGGACGGCGGCCTGGCAGGCAGCCCAACAGCTGTCGCTTCCGATCTTTACGGCAACAATGGCGATCATCTTCGCGTTTGCTCCATTGGCTTTGTTTATGGAAGGAATTGCTAAGGACTTTATGGTCTCATTGCCAATTACTGTAGCTATTGCATTGATTACATCCATGCTTGTTGCGCTGTTCCTTACGCCATATACCTGCTATGTTTTCATTAAAAAGGGACTAAAGCATAAAGTAAGCGACAGACCTCCAAAAAAGAACATGCTGGATCACCTTCAGTCTGCCTTTGATAATGGGGTGGGACTGGCTTTCAAATGGCCTAAAATGACCATGTTTATTGGAGCGCTATCAATTATCAGCGCCCTGTTCATCGCCACTAAAGTAGACCCGGAGTTTTTCCCGCTTAGCGAAAGAAACCAGTTCAATATGGAAGTATGGATGCCTAACGGATCCTCACTGGAGAAAACGGAAGCTAAGGTAAAAGAACTTGAAAAGATCCTTAAGAAAGACCACCGGGTAGTGGATGTCACCAGCTTTGTAGGGATGAGCTCGCCTCGTTTCCATACCACCTATGCCCCGGAGTCTCCCAAGAAGTATTTTGCCCAGGTTTTCATTACGACTGTGAGCAACGATGCCACGAATGACATGGCAAAAGAATACTTGGAAAAGCTGAAAAACTTTATGTCGGATGGCTATATTAAAGTAAAGCAACTCAGCTTCCAGGAAGGTTCGCCAATCGAGATCCGCGTGGTAAGTGAAAATGAAGCCGATCAGCGGAAAGTAGCCCTTGAGGTGAAAAAGATCCTTGAGAACACACCGGGAACCAATAATGTACGTCTTGGCAGCGAATATGATTATATGGGGGTAAAGCTGAATGTTGATGATGTAAAGGCCAATCGTCTTGGCGTCACCAACCAGGCCATTACCCAAACCCTTGGGGCCGGACTGAAAGGCTACTCTGTATCAACCTTATGGGAAGGTGATAAGCCGGTGGATATCTTCTTGAGATATGATTCCATCAGCAGAAAAGATATGAATGCGCTGGAAAATCTTCACATCCAGTCTTATTTCGGAGAAAAGATCCCTTTGAAGGAAGTGGCGACATTACAGCCGGAATGGCACACCGGGCTCATTTTAAGAAAGAACGGAATCAAATATACCAGCGTGTTTGCAGAGGCCCAGTTGGGGCCGAAGCCATCAAGGATCCTGAAAGAGGCCCAGCCTAAAATTGATGCGCTTGCATTACCTGCAGGAACGACTATTCAATATGGCGGTGATGCCGAATCAACGCTGGAAAATACTCCAGGAATGCTGCTCTCGCTTTCCGTGAGTCTTATCCTGATTTTCCTTACGCTGCTGTTCCAGTTTAAGAGTCTTGGGAAGGCACTCATTATCCTGTGTACTTTTCTTCTGAGTCTTTTCGGAGCCTTCTTCGGATTATTCATTACCGGAAATCCATTGGGAATGACTGGCTTTATGGGAATTATCAGCTTGATCGGTATCGTAGTAAGAAACGGAATTATCCTGGTAGATTATGCCGATGAGCTGATTCGTGAACATGGATACACGCACAAAGCAGCGGCTATGGCGGCTGCCAAACGAAGAATGCGTCCGATATTTCTTACCTCAGCCGCAGCGGCTGTTGGAGTAGTTCCGATGATCCTGGGAAAATCCCCGATGTGGGCACCGTTGGGAAGTGTGCTGGCCTTTGGGCTTATTTTCTCCATGATCTTTACGCTTTTCATTGTTCCGGTGATGTATTACAAGCTTCTGAAAAATCCCGTACCTAAAGATGAAACCCCTGAAGATCAATTGGACGATGAGGTTATTCTATATAAACCCAAACCTCATCACGAATAATTATAATATCAATTTTTTAACCGGTTGTCCTGTATCAAACCCTATTCATAAGCTCCTTCGTTTATTGCTGCAGGGCAACCTTTATATAAAAAAATGAAAATCATATACGATACAATATCAAAAATAGTCCTGGTGCTGATGCTTACGGCAGCAATAGGCGCTCAGGCGCAGGAACGAGTAGTTTCTGTGGATGAAGTGAAAAATCTGGCATTGGAGAACAATAAAAAGATCAAAAAAGCGCAGCAGAATATCGAAGCTGCCAAAGCTGCCAGAACGGCTGCAGAAACAGGCGGAAAGCCTACCGTAGACGGAAGTGTGGGAGGGTATTATTTCTCGAAACCCTTATCCAACCTTATACCGGAAGTATTGGGAAGTGCTACTGTGAACGTTACCCAGGTCTTGTATGCCGGCGGTAAAGTAGAAACCGGTAAAAAGATTTCTTCAGCGGCCGTAGATCTGCAGATGGCGCAGAAAAGCCTTACCAAAGAAGAGGTAAAACTCTCTGCAGAAACCATGTACTGGCAAATTGTAAATGCCAAGGAGAAAATAGAATTGGCAAAAGAATACATCAAGCTTCTGGATCAGCTGCATACCAATGTAAAGAATTCATTTGATGCGGGATTGACATATAAAAATGATCTGTTGAAAATAGAAGTCCAGCAGAACGAGGCTCAGCTCAACCTGAAACGTGCAGAAGATGGTCTTAGCATTGCCAAATTAAACCTTGCCCAGATCGCAGGACTTCCTAATTCCGATTTTGATGTAGATGATGCTGTAAGCGGAAACTTTGCTAATGTTTTGGCAGACGATCAGCTACAGCCGAAGAACCGCCCCGAGCTATCCATTCTTGCCAAGGCAGTAGAAATCAATGAGCTTCAGGAAAAACTGCTGGATGGCGATCGTAAGCCTACCGTTGCGCTTTCAGGAATCGGCTTCTCAAGCTTTGGTAAAAACGTTAATCCTGTTAATATGAAAAATAATATGCAGGGATTTGTGGGAATGCTGTCGGTGAATATCCCGATTTATGACTGGGGCGCAAGAAAAGAGAAAGTAAAAGAGCAGCAGTATAAAACCAATGCTCAGAAACTTGAAATGGAAGAAACAAAGGAACTCCTGGTGCTGGAAGTTCAGAATGCCGTGATGCAACTTAATCAGTCTGTTAAACGTATCGAGCTTGCAGAAAAGTCTCTTGTTCAGGCAACGGAAAATTTACGTCTGAATCAGGACCGGTATGATGCGGGAACCGTTGTGGCAGATGAAGTGTTGAAAGCTCAGGTCCTTTGGCAGGAAGCGAAATCGGAGATCCTGGATGCCAAAGCAGAATATAAGATCAATGAGGCTAAATATAAAAAAGCTACAGGGGTATATGGTGAGTATTAAGTGTTTTTAGAAGGAAATCCCTTTTTCCTTTGAACCGGCTGTTTATAGACAGTCGGTTCTTTTAAAACTTTAAAGAAATTATAAACAAGAAGTTGGCAGATAGACCTGTCAGGTAATCTGCAAGGCCGTTAAAAATAATTTATCTTTCTGTTGTATGGAATGAATTGATCGAATTTATTCTAAACAGAAAATATTTTTCATTATCCAATTTATCCAACCGGCTGTATTTGCAGTCGGTTTTTTTGAATCTGATCTTCATAAACAATAGGATGTTTACATTTTTTATGATTCTGTTATTTTTTATAACGTAAAGTGTTAATTCAACTTTACATATTATTTTAGAAAGTAAAGGCAAATAAAACTTGCTTTGTGAAGCTTGAAAGCTCAGCTTCATCAAATTAACTTGTAGATTCTTCTTTGCCCACTTAAATGATTAAATCGGATAAAATCTTTGCGTCAAAAAAAGAATGATGATTTTGTAACATTTAATCAAATTTACAGGATCTAAACATTAATATAACTTTTAAGCAGATGCATAATTTAAACTTAAAAAGTTATTGTTAATTATATTTATCTTTGAATATGAATGTTAACAAAATATCTGATCCCGAATTCAAGAAAGAGATTGCGTCAAACGGAAATCTCAAACTGTTTCCCGCCGGAACAGTCATTTTAGATATCAATTCGTACATCAATTATATTCCATTGGTGGTTTCGGGAAGCATTAAAGTGATCCGTACGGAAGAAGACGGTCGCGAAATTTTACTGTATTACCTTACTCCGGGGGAAAGCTGTATCTCTTCCATTCTTTCGGGGCTTACCCAGGATACTTCAAAAGTAAAAGTTATAGTGGAGGAAGATGCCGAAATTCTGATGATTTCCCTGCAGCAGGCAAAAGATTGGCTTCGTAAATACCCTGAATGGACCGATTTTATCTTCGGCCTTTACCAAAGAAGATTTGAAGATTTGCTGGAGGTGGTAAATTCTGTCGCTTTCCAGAAAGTTGATACAAGGATATTGCATCTTTTGAATCAGAAATCTCAGCTCTATAAATCCAAAGAGCTTAATGTAACCCATCAGCAGCTGGCCGACGAACTCGGAATTACCCGGGAAGCGGTTAGCCGCGTTCTCAAGCAAATCGAAACCGACGGCAAAATAAAACTATCAAGAAATAAAATTACTCTATTGTAACCTTCATCACTGACAGGCTTTTGTTTTCATTCTACATTTGCATTATCAATTTAAAAACAATAAAAATGTTAGATGCAATAAAAAACCTTTTCGGAATGGATAAAACCGATTATGCAGATCTTATAAAACAAGGTGCTGTAATTGTAGATGTAAGAAGCAAAAGCGAATATGCGGGCGGACACATTAAGAACTCCATCAATATTCCTGTCGATCAGCTTGAGAAAAGCCTTTCTAAATTTAAAGACAAAGAGAAAACCATTATTACGTGCTGTGCTTCCGGTATGAGAAGTGCTTCTGCCAAAAATATCCTTCAGAATAATGGCTATAAAAATGTACATAACGGCGGCGGTTGGGTAAGTTTAAACAATAAAATTTAAAACGATGGACGCACATTTTTATAACGTTAATATTGAGTGGAAAAATGACCGTAAAGGCGAAATGTCTTCTCCTGAACTTTCTCAGAATATAGAAGTAGCGACTCCTCCGCAATTTCCGAAAGGAATAGAAGGAATCTGGTCGCCGGAACATCTTTTTACCGCAGCAGTAAGCAGCTGCCTGATGACCACATTTCTGGCCATAGCAGATAACTCAAAACTTGAATTTTCAGATTTTAAATGTAAATCCAAAGGAAAGCTGGAACAGGTAGAGGGTAAATTCCTGATGACCGAGGTGATTCTGGAACCTGTTGTTACCATTAAAAGCGAATCCGAAAGAGAAAAGGCGGAAAGAGTTCTCCAAAAATCTGAAGCCAATTGTTTAATCTCCAATTCCGTGAAATCAAAAATAACGATGATTCCACAAATAAAACTGATGTAGTATTTCTACAGTGTATATATTGTTACCGCCCTTGCAGGCGGTTTTTTTATGAATGTCTTAGAAAAAAAACCTTATGTGATAAAGGTTACTGTACAGGAAACATCATCGGTCTAATTTTGCTTTAAAATTGGAACAATGAGAAAATTAACCATACTTATTTTATTATTCATAAGCTATTCAAAATTATTTCCGCAACAGATTATTCCCATTTCCAGAACAGATCTGGAAAATAAGATTGTAGATAATAATCTGCAGGTAAAAATGGCAAAAAAGGAAGCAGCATTGGCAGAAGCAGAGCTTTTGGAAACGAAGGCGATGTACTTGCCGAATGTAAATGCATCTTATACTTTTTCCAATACCAATAATCCGTTGTACGCATTTGGTGCAAAGCTCAATCAGGAAAGAATAACGATGATGGATTTCAATCCCGATAATCTGAACAGCCCAAAAAGCATTTCCAACTTTGCAACAAAAATAGAGGTGCAGCAGCCGATCATCAATATGGATGCGGTGTATCAGAAAAAAGCAGGACAGGTAAAAGCGGAAGTTTTGAATATCAAAACAGAAAGAACTAAAGAATACGTTCAGTTTGAGCTGAAAAAATCGTACATGATGCTTCAGCTGGCCTATAAAATGCTCGAAACGCTTGAAAATGCAAAGCAGACAACCCTTGCCAATAAAAAAGTCATCGACAATTATTACAAAAACGGAATGATCCAGAAATCTGAAGTTTTGTATATGGATGTCCGCATCAGTGAGATCGAAAGTCAGATTCAGACCGCAAAATCCAACATCAGAAACGCTTCCGATTACTTATATTTTCTTTTGAATGAAAGCTCAGAAAACAAAATCCTGAAACCGTCAGAAAATCTGGAATACACAGAAAATATAATCGATTCTGATGCAAAACTGAACGACAGCCGCAAAGATTTGCAGGCTTACCAAAAATCTCTGGAAGCCTATGACTGGATCATAAAATCTTCGAAAGCCAAATTTCTTCCCAAACTCAACGCATTCGGTAGTTTTGAGATGTATGACAATAAAGTAGCGCAATTCAATGCCAATGGATATTTAGCAGGAATTCAGCTTTCGTGGAATGTTTTTGATGGTCTAAAGTCAAAAGGTGAGCAGGAAAAATACAAAGCAGAACGTTCTAAAGCGCAAACCGAAATTGAGCAGTATTCCAAACAAAGCCAGCTGGAACTCAACAAAGCCATCCGACAGATTGAAGATGCCCAATCTAAGGTAAACTTCACAAAACAGGCCTGGGAACAAAGCAAAGAAGCCTACAGAATCCGGAAAAACCGTTACGACCAGGGGCTCGAAAAGTCCGCTGATCTTCTTTCAGCAGAAACGCTGATGTCCCAAAAAGAACTGGAATATCAGCAGGCAGTTTACGAATACAACGTAGCCGGGGAATATGAGAAGTTTTTGAGAAAATAATGTACCGGACCCGGAACCCGAAGGGTTCAATAACAAAAGCCACAGTTGAAACCTGTGGGATATCAATAAATAAAAATTTTAATAATGAAAACATACATCTATTCAACATTAATTTTAGGAACAATGATTTTGCAAAGCTGTTCGACGGACCAGGAAAAATCAGTGGTTAACACCGATTCTCCTGTTTCTGTAACCGTTCATAAGTCAGCAACAGGTTCGAATGATGCTTTTGTCACATCCAGTGGAAAACTGGTAGCCAAAAACTCAGTCAATGTTTCTACCCGAATGATGGGTTACATCACGGCAATGAAAGCAGAAGTTGGACAAAACGTAAGTGCAGGACAGCTTCTGGTAAGCATCAATGCCACAGATATTCAGGCAAAAGGCGGACAGGCCAGTGCGCAGATTTCTCAGGCGCAGGCCAGCTACAATATTGCCAAAAAAGACTATGAAAGATTCCAGAATCTTTATAAATCCCAAAGTACTTCCCAAAAAGAGCTGGATGATATGAGAGCACGCTACGAAATGGCACAAGCTGGTTTACAAGCGGCACAGCAGATGAAAAACGAGGTCAATGCGCAATACCGTTACACCAACGTTACTGCACCTATTTCCGGAACCATTACAGCAAAATTTGCAGAGCAGGGCGATATGGCAAGTCCCGGAATGCCTTTGCTTACGATAGAATCACCATCGTCTCTGCAGGCTCAGGTGCTGGTTTCTGAACAGAATATTACCCAAATCAATACCGGAATGCCCGTTCAGATTACTTTGAAATCCTTGAATAAAACCGTTTCCGGAACGGTTTCCGAAATCAGCAAATCGGCAGCCAATACAGGTGGACAATATATGGTGAAAATCAATATTCATAATGCTTCTGATTTACTTCCGGGAATGTTTGTGAATGTACAGTTTCCAATAAAAAATTCAGGAAAAATAAATCAGGATTTTAATGAAACAATGATGATTCCTACTACAGCTCTGGTAGAAAAAGGTCAGCTCACAGGCGTTTATGTAGTCAGTTCACAAAATACGGCAGTGTTGAGATGGCTGAAGACAGGAAAAACAATCGGAGATCAGATTGAAATCCTTTCAGGTTTAAATCCTGAAGAATCGTACATCGTTTCTTCAACAGGGAAATTGTATAACGGAGCAAAAGTGCAAGTAAAATAGTGTAACAATATATCAATGTAGCAATTTACCAATGAAAATCATTGTTACACTGTTAGATTGATTCATTGTTACATTAAAAAAAATATTTTTTATGGAAAAAGGATTCGCAGGACGTATTGCCGAATTTTTCATCAATTCAAAATTAACCATTCTGTTGATGATAGCTTTGATGATTATCGGGGTGTACAGTTCGACATTAATACCAAGAGAAGAAGAACCGCAGATCATCATTCCGATGGCGGATGTAATGGTCGGTTACCCCGGAGCCAACCCGAAAGAAGTGGAAAGCCGTGTGGTAAAACCTCTGGAAAAGATTATTTCAAACATCAAGGGAGTAGAGCATATTCATTCGATGGCAATGAACGGACAGGCCATGATTATTGTTCAGTTTTATGTAGGAGAAGATACGGAACGTTCCTATGTAAAGCTTTATGATGAGCTGATGAAGAACAAAAACATCTTCCCGAAAGGCGTGATGGAACCAATGGTGAAAACACGTTCCATTGATGATGTTCCAATGTTGGGCCTTACTTTGTGGAGTGATAATGTCAATTACAATGACTTTCAGCTTCGCCAGATAGGAGAGGAATTATCTTCCGAAATCAAAAAAATAAAAGATGTTTCTCTTACCAAAACGATTGGTGGAAGAAACCGCCAGCTGCAGGTCATTTTAGACAAGGATAAAATGGCTGAACTGAATGTAGATGCACTTTCTGTAATGCAGATGATTCAGGCCAATAACGGAAGTTCCCAATCCGGAAAATTTGATTCAGGCGATTCGGAATATCTTCTAACGACAGGACAATTCCTGAACTCTGCCGAAGATGTGGAAAATCTGGTTATTGGAACTTCACAGAATATGCCGGTGTATCTGAAACAGGTCGCAACGATAAAAGATGGTGCTTCTGATGCTGCCAATTATGTGAGTTTCGGATATGGAAATGCGGTAGAAAACGGCAAGAAATTTAAATCGGAATATCCTGCGGTTACCGTTTCTGTTTCCAAGGTAAAAGGTGCCGATGCGATGAAAATTTCCGAGCAGATTCTTACCAAAGTAGATGAATTAAAGAAAAATCTCATTCCGAATGATGTTCATGTGGAGGTGACGAGAAATTACGGAGAAACCGCTTCCCACAAAGTTTCAGAACTGTTGATGCATTTGGGAATTGCAATTTTAGCAGTAACGGTTCTGGTAATGCTGGCAATGGGCTGGAGAGGTGGTTTAGTGGTTTTCTTTTCTGTTCCGCTTACGTTTGCTTTAACGTTATTCAGCTATTATATTTTAGGATATACTTTGAATAGAATTACACTTTTTGCACTGGTTTTTGTTGTGGGAATTGTGGTGGATGACAGTATTATCATTGCTGAAAATATGCACAGGCATTTCCATATGAAGAAACTGCCGTTTAAACAGGCAGCAATCTATGCCATTAATGAAGTAGGAAACCCTACCATTTTAGCAACATTTACCGTGATTGCTGCAATTTTGCCTATGGCTTTTGTAAGCGGAATGATGGGACCTTATATGTCGCCAATGCCAATCGGGGCTTCTATTGCCATGCTGCTTTCCCTTTTTGTGGCATTAACGGTTACACCATATCTCGGTTATCATTTGTTAAAAGTAAAAGATGAGCAGGAGCACAAAGAAGAGCAGGGTCTGGAAACCAACAGGATTTATAGAATCTATAAAAAAATAGAGCAGCCGCTTTTAGATTCAAAATCAAAAAGATGGACAACGATGGCGGTTACTGTTGTTTTATTATTGATTTCCGTGGCGGCATTTTTCACCAAATGGGTAGCGGTAAAAATGCTTCCTTTTGATAATAAAAATGAAATTCAGGTAGTAATCGATATGCCGGAAGGAACAACGTTGGAAAGAACTTCAGCTGTTACTCAGGATATTGCACAATATCTGAAAACTGTTCCGGAAGTGGTAAACTACCAGAACTATATAGGTTCTTCGGCGCCGATTACGTTCAATGGATTGGTTCGTCATTACGATATGCGTGGAAGCAGCAATACCGCAGATATTCAGGTCAATCTTTTACACAAGGAAGATCGTGATGCACAGAGCCACGATGTTGCTAAAAATATCCGTCCTGAAATTCAGAAAATAGCTGCAAAATACGGAGCTAACGTAAAAGTGGTGGAAGTTCCGCCGGGACCTCCCGTTCTTTCAACTATTGTAGCAGAAATCTACGGACCGGATTATGAAGGACAAATCAAAGTTGCCAAACAGGTTGAAGATATTCTGAAGAAAACAGATGATGTCGTAGATGTTGACTGGATGGTGGAAGCACCTCAGAAAGAATTCAAGCTTGTTCCGGATAAAGAAAAAGCAATGCTGAACGGGGTTGCTCCGCAACAGATTGTCGGGAATATAACCTATCTGATAGGAGAATATCCGATTGGAAACCTTTACGATGAAAAATCTAATGATCCTGTGGATATTGTAATGAAGCTGAAAAATGCGGATAAATCTACAATTCAGGATATCACAGGTTTGAAAATTAAAGGACAGATGGGGATGGTTCCGGCAAGTGACCTTGTAAAAGTAGAGGAAAAAGAACTGGATAAAACCATTTACAGAAAAGACCAGAAGAGAGTAGTCTATGTTCTTGCCGATATGGCAGGAAAACTGGAGAGTCCGGCCTATGCGATTCTCGGAATGGAAGAAAAGCTAAAAAAAATCCAGCTTCCAAAGGGCTATTCAATCAATGAACTGTATATGAATCAGCCTGAAGATGAGAGCAATTATACGGTAAAATGGGACGGAGAATGGCAAATTACGTTAGAGGTTTTCCGTGATCTGGGAACTGCTTTTGCGGTGGTGATTATCATTATTTATATGCTGATTGTCGGTTGGTTCCAGAATTTTAAAACCCCGATTGTGATGATGGTTGCCATTCCGCTTTCACTTATTGGAATCGTGCTAGGTCACTGGTTATTAGGCGCATTCTTTACGGCAACTTCCTTTATAGGAATGATCGCTCTAGCGGGTGTTATGGTAAGAAATTCCGTTCTTTTAATCGACTTTATAGAAATTCGCCTCAAAGATGGAATTCCTATGAAGCAGGCTATCATAGAAGCCGGAGCGGTAAGAACAACACCTATTTTATTAACGACAGGTGCGGTTGTAATAGGAGCGGTCATTATCCTTTTTGATCCGATTTTCCAGGGACTGGCAATTTCTTTAGTATTTGGAGCAATTGTTTCCACATTGCTTACGCTGGTTGTGGTGCCATTGGTGTATTACATCACCGAAAAGAAAAAGTGGGAGAACAAATCCGGTTCTGATGATACATTTTTTGAAGTATAAAAAATAAAGCCTTAACGTTAAAAATTAAATATTTATTTATGAAATTACTATTAATTACTGCAGTAGAAGAATTTGAAAAAGATATTATCAATATTCTTACACATTCAGGAGTGAAGGCTTTCTCATATCAATCTGTAGAAGGATATAGAAATAACGTAAACGATATTGAAAGATGGTTTTCAACACCGCATTTATCGGTAGATTCTTTACTATTTACCGTATTTATAGAGGATGGATTCGTTGATGAAATCTATACAAAAATAGAAACACTGAATTCAGGGCTCGAAATTCTGTCTCAAATTCATATGGCCAGTATTTCACTTGAAAAATCTTTATAAACAAATAAAATCGAGATATGCAGACAAGAATTGTACACGCCATTGCAGGAACCATTATTTTAATTAGCCTTTTATTGGGAATTTATATCAGTGAAAACTGGTTTTGGCTGACCGGTTTTGTCGGAGTCAACATGTGGATCCACGCTCTTACAGGCTGGTGTTTGATGTATATGATCCTAAATAAATTAGGAGTAAGGAAGGATGATATGAAGTGTTCCGGATAATGTTTAAAGTAGCCCTTTCTACACATGGGAGAAAGGGCTTAATTAAATTTAAAGGCTTTCACCACAGAATGGTAAAGCCTTTATTTTTTTTACTGTAAATTTTTTTAATTAATTGCAATAGTTGTTTCGCGGATTGGTACTGCTTCCACATTTAAACTGATATTTAAATTGCAGGTATTTCGGGGTAGGATTATCTGTGACTTCAAGCGGAGTCATTGTTTGTCCGTTATAGGAAGGCATGGTAACCTGTGCGGCAGAACCATTACCTAAAGCAATATTTTTCGCACTGAGATTTCCGTTGAAACTATAATCCATCATAGCATCCAAAAGACGGTACACTCCATAATAATCCAATGCGTCGAAAGTCACTCTTGAACTTGGCATTGCATGGTCTGTTACATAATTGTACCCGTTAATAGTAGATGATTTAATATAAATGAAGTCTTTTTGAGCATTAGGAATATTGATGTTTTTAAAGATATCGATGGCCATCCTGTGATCGTTGACATCATCTTCATCGTAGACCTGGGTAATCATTTTGGTATTGGGAGGGAAATTCTGTAATTGCTGTTGAGTTGTTAGCGGGCTGCCCCAGTTAAAAGCATACCACGGCGCCATCGTGAAAAGAAAACGTCCATTCTCTCCCCATCCTTTCTCTGTAAATGCTTTGTAGGCCAGATCGATACTTGCTCCACCACCAAAAGAGTGTCCCATAAAACCTACTTTCTGAGTGTCAATAATGTCGGAATAATCTTCCGCGGCCTTTGTGAAGCCTTCCCAAAGCGTCTGGTAGCGGTGGTCTATACTTACATCAAAGGTACGGTAAGGTACAAATACCACCACATAACCTTTCTTCGCAATAAAGTTGTACAGCTCGATATTGTATTCTTTATCCTCGCCACCATAGGGATGCGAAAAAAATATAGTTGGTCTGGGAGTGGTAATTCCCTGCGGATAAAAAATAGAAACCTGAGTCCCTTCATATTGAGGATTGTCGAAATCAATTTCTGCCACTTGATAATTTCCATCTGAACCATATCCCGAAGTTGGTTTCTGTATTGGTCCCTGAAGTCCAAGCAAAGAGTTTTTCTGTACGATACCTGCCTCAGCTTCTTCATTATCGGTATTGCTCTGAGAGCATGCTGAAGCAGTAATGAATATCATGATTACCCAAGAATAAAGTAGTTTTTTCATTTTCTTTTATTTTTAAAGTTTTGAACCATTTGATCTTTAATCTCCTCATATTTTTTGTACTGCTCCTCGCTTAAAATTTGGTTGAGCGCATTAGATTTTTCTTTCTGTAAAGCTTTCAGTTTTTTAAATTTGGAGACTTTGCTGTCATTACTTTGAATGATAGGCTCATTCTTCTGGGCATATTGAAGGTTGAGTGCTGAGATCTGCTGAACTTGTGGATCATTTAAGTTTAATTTAGCCGTCATCCACTCTGTCTGCATTTTTGCACGCTGCTCCGGAGTGCTGTCTTTTAGTTTGCTTTTCTGTGCCGATAAGCCTGTACATGCAATGCATATAAAAACTGCTGCCAGAAAAGTCATCTGTTTTTTTGTCTTTAGAATCATCTTGGAAATTTTAAGTTTTTAATAAAACAAATGTAATAATCGCAATAGTTGATCTTAACATAAAAAAGGGTGAACCGACCAAATCAAGTGGTAAAACAGATCATTGGTCCAGCCATTTTCTAAACATCATGGCTTTTGCTTTACTGACAATCACTTGTTCATCTGGTGAAGGATGAATTTTGATTAAAAGTCTTCCGTTAAAAAAGTATTCTATGGTATCTATGGCGTTCCGGTTAACAATAAACTGACGGTTAGCCCGGAAAAAAAGCTCAGGATTCAGTTCTCGTTCCAGCTGTTCGAGTGTGAATTCTATGGTATATTTTTGGCCAGCTTCTGTGTAGGCGTACACAATTTCGTTGGACGTATAAAACCAACTGATTTTAGCGGATTCTACCGGGATAAGTCGGCCACAGTAATGGATCAGGAAAGACTTTTTATAATTCTTTGTTGAAGACTGAAGCTGTTGAAGTAAGGCTGATGTTTTGGTCTGTTCCAGTTTGATATCAGCAATGATGGTATTGTATTTCAGCAGAGTCCGTTGGATTTCCTCTTTATCAAAAGGCTTTAAAACATAATCAATTCCATTGTTCCGGAAAGCTTCTAGTGCATAATCACTGTAAGCTGTAACAAAAATAACTGGTTTTTTGATGCTTGTTTGTCTGAAAATTTCAAACGACAGTCCATCTGAAAGTCTGATATCCGAAAATATAAGATCATAATCATGATTACCTACAGACAAGTAGTCTACAGAGTCTGCGATGCTTTGTAAGGTTGCAACAACCTCAATATCAGGATTTATTTCTTTCAGGATAAATTCCAGGTTTCTCGCTGTTGCCGCCTCATCTTCTATCAGTATAATACGGAGGTTGGGGATCATAATAATGGCAATTTAACTATAAAATATTCACCGTTCTGATAAATTTCTATCTCATGGTTTGTTTGTAATCTGTATCTTTCATTCAGGTTGGTTAGGCCAAGTCCGGTGCTTTCTGCTTCGCTGCTCATTGGCTGAAGATTGTTCTTTACAATGATCCAGTCATTTTCTTCATAAATGTTGATAATCAAAGGATTTGAAATTGTAGCCTTGTTGTGCTTAACAGCATTTTCCACCAATGGCTGTAGTGACAAATGAAGCAATTTTTTGTCTGAAGTATCCTTATTAATATTGATCTGAATCTGAAAGGCGTTTTCAAGCCGCATTTTTACGAGCTGGATATAAGATTCCAAATGCTGAAGCTCTGTGTTTATCGTTACAATATCGTTACCTGAATGCACCAGCGTGTATCTGAAAACCTTAGACAAATGAAGAATATAAGATTGGGCAAGGTTGGGATTTTCCCTTACCATGGCAGAAAGACTGCTTAGCGTATTAAACAGAAAGTGTGGATTAAGCTGTTCCTGAAGCAACTTCAATTGAGCCTGAAGATAAGCTGTGTGCAGCTGTTCATTAATAAGATCTTTATTTCTGCTTTCGCGCATCAGAAGGATAAGGCGAATGACCACTGCAATCATTATACTGCTGAGTAAAAATCTCGCAAAATATCCTCTGATTCTGATTCTTGGAAAAGGTAAATCTCCAAAAAGTAAAGTGTGAATGAAACTGCCTAAAATAATGAATGCTACTATGAGTAATATATTAAAAACATATAATTTCAGCCACTGCTTATTTTCCCTGTAAATGCTGAAAAGTTTTCCCTTTGAAAGGTTAAGATGCAGCAAAACCACACAGAATACCATATTATACAGGAACTGGAATCCGTATTCCCAAATGTTGAACTGCCAGTAGCGGGCAATGATTCCATCGGAATTAAGGGCCATCAATTTTGCGGAATTGGCGACCAAAGTAATCAGCAGGGCACTGTAAATATAAATTTTTCTTTCGTTTCTGATCATTTGTACAAAGAAAGTAAAATATTAATTCCAATGATATAAATAAAATGTTCAAACTGAAAAACTAAAGGGTGAAATGTTTATTGACTTGTGATTTTAAGAAAAACTTGTTTAAAGTAATTTCAGAATTAACCGCAAAAGTTACAAAAGATAATCATAACGCAATGATTAAGAATATTTAAAGTTTTCAAAAGAATAAAAATCGAAGATTTTTTTTAATCTACTGTGGTTTTTTTATTTGTTGTCATCAATTTTAAATGGAAGTCAGACTCATCCTTTGTGACTTTCTGGTTATAAAAATTTAAACAAACTTAAAATTAGGTGGAATATATGATTTTCCAAAATAAAAGACAGATGATAAATTTATTTTAAAAACACAAGAAAATGTTTACATTCGTATAACTTTAAAACCGATTAAAAATGAGAATTTCTAAGATACTTTTCCTGTTGGGAATGTTTTTATTCCAGTTAAATTTTGCCCAGGAAAAAGCGGATGTTGTGCTCAATAAAGCGCTCACGGAAGCAAAAGCAAAAAATAAAAATGTACTTCTGATGTTTCATGCTTCCTGGTGCAAATGGTGCCACGTCATGGAAAAGAATATGAATCTCCCTGAAACCCAGCCTATTTTTGAGAAAAAATTCGTTACCGCTTACGTAGATGTTCAGGAAATGGGAGATAAAAAGAAACTTGAAAATCCCGGAGGAGAAGAACTAATGGACAAATATAAAGGAAAAGATGCAGGTCTTCCTTTCTGGTTGGTTCTGAATCCTAAAGGGGAAGTTCTTGCAGATTCCTTTAATGATAAAAATGAAAATCTTGGATGTCCGTCAACTCCTGAAGAAGTCGATGTTTTTGTTGCAAAACTTAAAAAATCTTCAAAGATGAATGACAAGGATCTTCAGACGATACAGAAAGTTTTCACGAAGAAAAATTAATAAGTTCGGGCGAAACCAAAGGTTTCGCCCGAATTGTTTTAGCATATTTTATTTACCGAAAAATATTTTATCCTGACTTCGCTGTTGATCATATATTTCCTGAAAACTCACAGGCATATATTGATAAAGCAATTTCCAGTGCTGTATTTTAGCGTGTTTTTTAAAACTTTCAAAAGATCTTACAAAAAGATTTTCAATAATATCCCTGACATAAGAATTTCCGTTTCTGTAGATCCAGTCCATCAGTTTGATATGATGGGAGATGATATTTATTTTTGATTCAAGTAGGAGGTTTTTCAGATAATTAATTGTAGACTGAATAATTCCTGCAAAGTTATCCTGTACTGACAGTTGTGTGATTTCGGTACGAAGTGGCGGATAAAAAAACTTTAAATATTCAACAGCTATTTTTTGATTAATAGTTTGCATATGTGCATTCATCATAAATAATATTTCGAGCGTTTTTATCTACGCTAAAACTGTACCAAAGTTTAAAGGTAAGCGGCAAAAATAAATACTCCTATAATCACAGCGATGTGCGTTGCTAAAATCTCTATATGATGCCTGTCTGTCGTAGTTTCAAGGGTTTTCCAGTCTGATGTTTTTCGTATCTTAGATTTCATAAATAATTGATAATTAATCGATTTTTGTTGAGTTGATTTTCTATGTTTTGTAATGAAACAGTTTAAAAATGTAATAAAGTCAGATATTATGACTGTAAATCTGTCTGATATAAACTTTCTGCAAATCAGTCGAAAGACGGCTGAAAATAGTATCACGGTATGCCTTGTCGCAGAAGGCTGTACAGTTGTCTAATGAGTATACAAAAGAATTCTCAATGGCACTTTTTACAGTATGATCGCCATTGCTGTATAGTTCATTCATTTTCTTAAGACATTTGAATACACAATCTGTATTGTTCTGACGAATCATCGATTTGATTTTATCAGTTAAAAACTCAATGATGTGATAAGAATTCTGTATTCTTGTTTGTTGAAGTTCATCGCGGATTTCAGGTATCGCAACGGTAATTTCCTGAGTGGCTTGTAAATAGTTCATATCATTTATAATTTAGTGATTGGGTTGTAACGTTCTGATCAATACACTTAAAATCGCGATTGTCATAAATATAAAAAGCATCACGTGATAAGGTTTCATCCATTTCGGAGTTTCCGGTCCTCTGCTTTTAAGTCTTCTCAGCGTATCAATTCTGTTTAAAGTCTTTAAGTCCATTGTATTTGTTGTTAATATTCAAAATCAAAATGCCAAATTTCATACCTGTGAGGGATTGGTTTTTTTATGTTGTTGATAATCATTTGGTTAATTCATGATTGGAGATAATATGAAAAAAAAATCATCTCATATTGATAAGGTTTTTATCAGAATGAAATTCTACGGATTGTATGATTTAATTAATATCTTTGCAGTCCAAAAATATTCAGGAGATGTTTTCAAAAATCGTAGTACACAGAGTCGGAAATAAAATCAATGGAGAGTCATTAATACTTTCTCAGGAAGAATTGCAGCTGGATGAAGGAATGGCGGAGCTTCTGGAAAATTACTTTTTAGGATCTTTTAAATCAGAAGAAACTTTTCATTTTTACAGCGATTCATACCTGGTCAATAATCCGGTGTACAGTTCGGTATCCGAAATTTTTGATGATAAAGCCAAGTTTCTCTGGGAAGCTGAAAATATTGCAAAACATCTTTTCGAAGCCGCTGAAAACCCTCGGGTTCAGGGAGGAGAATTATTTATTGTTTATTTTGAAGACGAAAGGGAAGGTACTGAAAAGGTTGATAAAATCGGAATTTTCAAAACTGAAAAAAGAGAATCGTTCCTTAAAATTTCTCCGCAGGAAGAAAGCTTTGAAATCGAAAAAGACCAGGGAATCGGGCTTTCGAAGATTGATAAAGCAGCTCTGATCTACAACAATGATAAAGAAACCGGCTATGTGCTTTCCGTCGTTGATAATAATAAAAACGGCGACATGTATTACTGGTTTGAGGATTTCCTGAAAGTAAAACAACGCGATGACGAATATTTCCATACCCAGGAGGCTTTGATGGTGTATAAAGATTACATCACCAAACAGTTGCCTCAGGAATTTGAAGTTTCCAGAGCAGATCAGGCCGATTTCCTAAATAAATCCATTAATTTCTTTAAGGAAAAAGAAGAATTTAACCTGGATGATTTTAATAAAGAAGTTCTTCAGGATGAGCATGTGATCGAAAGTTTTGTTAACTTCAAAACAGATTATGAGCAGGATATGCAGATCAATATCGCAGAAGAATTCCCGATTAATGAAACAGCGGTAAAGAAAACCCAGAGGCACTTTAAAAGCATCATTAAATTAGATAAGAATTTCCATATCTACATCCATGGTGACCGCCAGAAGATCGCCCAGGGAGAAGATGAAAATGGAAAATACTATATGCTGTACTTCGAAAAAGAAGTTTAATTTCATTTAATATTCAGCCGGTCATGGAAAGAAAAATCTTATAGCTTTTCGGATAATTCAATGTATAAATTGTGGCTGATTTACTGCTCTCCAAAGGAGAGATAACTATTTTTAAATAAGTCTAAATAAAAAAGCCTTTTGGGCTGTAAACAAGAAGGTTAAAGATAATATAAAGAAAATAACTCCTTTTTTTTAATATTAAATAACATTATTTTTTTAAAGGACTCGATGGTTTAGCCTGTGTGGTATGTATTTTACTGTAAAAAGTACCACAGGTTTAAAATTTTCTTTATATTTGATTGATCAAAGTATAATATGAATTTTGTAGAGTGTCATGAAGAGCCTATCCATATTCCGGGCTACATACAAAGTTTTGGCTATCTGATTGGCATTGATGCAGAATCTCATTCCATCACTTTCTTCAGCAAGAATATTGAGGATATTTTTAAAATCGAAAACCTTGAACAGCTTTTCGATAAGAAGCTTACAGACTTTCCTGAAGTTTTTGGCAGTGTCATCAATTCCGATATTTATAAATCCTTACCTGAATTTACAAGGAGAGATAACGAAACTTTTTTTGATAAGATTTTTATTGAAGATAAGCAGTATCATTTGTCTGCTTTCAGAAGTAAAGGCAATATTTTTCTTGAGCTCGAAAAGGTAATTGTAAATCCCAATAAGCAGATTTCCAACAAATATGATAATTTTTATATTGTAGAAAATGAGCAGGAAATTTGGGATCAGCTGCTGAATATATTGTCAAAAATCGTGAATTATGACCGTATGATGGTGTACAAATTCATGATGGACGGTTCCGGAAAAGTTGTGGCAGAGAAAACCAACGACAATCTGGAAAGCTACCTGGGGCTGCACTATCCGGAGTCAGACATTCCGATTCAGGCCAGAGAGCTTTACCTTAAAAAAAGAAAGAGAATCTTCAGCAATGTACATTCGGAGACCATTCCGCTGCTAAGCAGAACCCACGAAAATATTGATCTTACTTATACGACTTCCCGAGGGATGTCCCCTATTCATGGGCAGTATATCAAAAATTCGGGAGCCTCTTCGAGCTTCAGTGTTTCCATTATCATTGACGATTATCTTTGGGGACTTGTAACCTGCCAGAATTCTGAACCTAAACATATCGACCTTGAAGACAGGGTACAGGCAGGAATTTTTACGGCTTTAGCATCCAATGCCTATTCATCTTTTAAATCAAAAAATGAGCTGAACTACCGTTTGGAATTAAATGATAAAGCTTCCCGTCTAAAAGCCGAATTTCTGAAATACAACAGCTTATTCGATTCTTTAATTGAAAACAAAGCTGAAATCAGAAGTTTTCTTGATGCTGACGGTTTAGCCGTTATTGCAGAAGAGAAAATCGTTACAGACGGAACAACGCCCGATGTGTCTGCTATTGAAAGAATAACGAAATGGGCACACGAAAATACGGAAGACAGCATTTATCTCAGCAGAAGTTTCCTGAAAGATTACGGTCAGGAATTGGAACTCGATGACAGAGCTGCAGGGGTTGTCATTTATTTTGTGGAAAGGAGTAAAAATAATCTTCTGATCTGGTTCCGTAAAGAGTTTGATGAGCATATCGACTGGGCCGGAAATCCCCAAAAGAAAATTGAAACCGTTTACCAGAATGGAGAGCAAAAACAAATGGTTTCTCCAAGAACTTCTTTTAAAATATTTACGGAAGACATCAAAGGAAATTCGAAAAGATGGAACTCCAGAAATATTGTTGCCTTGCAGGCTGTGCGGGATCTTATATTAGAAACGTCTCATAAAAATTATAATACGATCAAAAGGCTCAACGATGAGCTAAAAAAGGTAAATGAAGAGCTTGACAGCTTTTCTTACACCATTTCGCATGATCTTGGAACTCCGCTTACGGTGATGAAACTTAATGCGCAGATGCTGCTGAAAACACTTACCGATGAATCGGAGAAAAGCAAAAATAAGATCAATTCTATCATAGAGGAAATTGATAATATGGCAGAAATGATGCATGACGTGTTACAGCTGAGCCGTGCAAAACACAGTGAAATTCAGCTGGAAAGCCTTGAGACTTATCAAACGATTGAAAAGATTACCGAGAACGCAAAAATCACTTTTGGAACTCCTGACAGTGAGGTTGTTATCAAAGATTGTCCTGAAGTTCTCGCTGATAAAACCATGCTTCACCAGGCATTTTTAAATATTATCAATAACGCCATAAAATATTCTTCCCAACAGGAAAAACCAAAAGTTGAAATTGAAGGAACTGAAGACGGTGATCATATCATCTACAGAATTTCAGACAATGGGATCGGTATTCCACATGAAAATAAGCATAAAATGTTTAAGATTTTCAACAGAATGGATAATGCCAAGAAATTCAAAGGAAATGGTGTAGGATTGTCAATTGTTCACAGGATTATGAAAAGAATAGGCGGAAATGTAGACTACGAAAGCAGTAAACAAGGAACTACATTCATTTTAACTTTCAAAAAACCTTAAAATCAAAGGAATACCTTTTAAATCTTTATGACGATATCAGAATATCTTAAACAAAATACGGCAGAATATCACGATGCTGCCGAAAAGCTTTTCAGCTCAGAAAAAATTTTCAACAGAACATTTACACTTGAAGATTATAAAAAAATCATCCGTACCAACTACCTGATGCTTCTGAATTCGGAAGAGGAGATTTTCAGTAAATTATCAGACAGGTTCTCGGAAAAGCTTCAGCTTGATGACAGAAAAAAACTTTCTTTAATTGAAGAAGATCTTAAAAGCCTTGAGCTGAAAAGAAGTATTGCTTCACAGGAACTGATACTTGCCAATGAAAGCGAAGCATTGGGCGCAATGTATGTGATAGAGGGCTCTACGCTTGGTGGAAATGTTATCGCAAAACAGCTTTCCAAAACTGATGGTTTTGATGAGGTGACATTCAATTTCTTTGGTTGTTACCATGAAAATACGGGTACCATGTGGAAAGATTTTAAAGAAGTGCTGGATACTGAAATTAAAGAGCCGCATTACGATGATGTATTGTCGGGTGCAAAAAAATTATACACTTTCCTGCTGAATGTTAATTAATCAGCTATTTTATTCTAAATAATATTTTAAAGATAATTAAATTCCTGAAAGATTGCTCAATTTTTCAGGAATTGTTAAATTTGGGAGTTTTCAATTTTAAGCTAAACAAATAATTCAGATAAATAAATTTTAAAGTTATATTATGAAACTGTAAAGTTCCATAATACCATTAAAAAACAATAAATAAGTATATTATGAAAGTAACTGTAGTAGGTGCAGGCGCTGTAGGAGCAAGCTGTGCAGAATACATCGCAATGAAGAACTTCTGTTCAGAAGTAGTTTTGGTGGATATTAAAGAAGGATTTGCTGAAGGTAAGGCAATGGATTTGATGCAGACAGCATCTCTTAACGGATTCGATACGAAAATTACCGGAACAACAGGTGATTACAGCAAAACTGCAGGTTCTCACGTAGCCGTTATTACTTCAGGTATTCCAAGAAAACCGGGGATGACAAGAGAAGAACTGATCGGTATCAATGCAGGAATCGTGAAAGACGTTACTGAAAACCTGGTGAAACATTCTCCTGATGTTATTATCATCGTGGTTTCCAATCCAATGGATACAATGGCTTACCTCGTACACAAAACTTCAGGACTTCCAAAGCACAAGATCATCGGAATGGGTGGTGCTCTGGATTCTGCAAGATTCAAATACAGATTGGCTGAAGCGTTGGAAGCTCCAATTTCAGACGTAGACGGAATGGTAATCGCTGCACACAGTGATACAGGAATGCTTCCTTTATTGAGCAAAGCTACAAGAAACGGAGTTCCTGTAACTGAATTTCTTGATGCTGAGCAACAAAAATATGTAATCGAAGAAACAAAAGTGGGAGGAGCAACCCTGACTAAATTATTAGGAACTTCTGCCTGGTATGCTCCGGGAGCTGCAGTTTCTGTAATGGTTCAGGCTATCGCTTGCGATCAGAAAAAAATGATTCCTTGTTCTTTAATGCTTGAAGGAGAATATGGTCAAAATGATATCTGCCTTGGTGTTCCGGCGATCATCGGAGCAAACGGTGTAGAAAAAATCGTGAACGTAACCCTTACTGCTGAAGAGCAATTGAAATTCGCTGAAGCTGCCAATGCGGTAAGAGAAGTGAATGGAGATTTGAAGTTTTAATACATAAACTTTATACCTTATAAGAGCTCCGCGCCCGAAGGGCGCGGAGTTTTAGTATCCTGATTATTTTAAATGAAAACAATAAACTTTAAGCTCTTGGTGGAAATTCATACTTTTTTTCATCCTCTACTGATTTTCCTTTGGGTAGAAGCGTGTAATCAAAACGGTTTCTATAGATGTTATCCATTAAACTTTTATTTTCAGGACTGATCTTTTTGTTTTTTCGAAACCAGTCAAAGTTTTGATTGACAGAGAGTACATCTTTTTGGGTTTCAACAATCGGTGGTGTGGAAAAACGTGTATTCAGATTCTGCGTTAACAGTTTGATTACGTCGTTGAAGTTTTCTTTGGCGTTTACTTTCTCAACACTCATCAGAAACAGGCTGTCGGTATCCATTTTTCTGCTGGCCAGGTCGGGATGGTAATATTTAATGAAATTCCAGGTCTTAATAAAATCTGCATATTGACTTTTCTGGGCGAAAATAAATTGTTGGATTGCTAAAAATACGATAAAAAATGTGATTTTTTTCATGATAATAAGTAGATTTATAAATATAACGTATATATTCTAATTAAAAATATTTATTATCATTAATGGGCAAATTGCCTTTATGTTAAAAGTTCAAAGCTCATAAACAAAGCCGTTTCCGCAGAATCATTATATAATTTTGTGTTAATGCCGGTTATTGCAAAACCTGCTTCCTGATAAAATTTAATAGCCTTGTAATTGGTATTCTGGGTTTCCAGCTCTACGATCCTGCATTGTAGTTCACGCGCTTCACGATTAACGGCTTTGATAAGTAATCTGCCGATGCTCTGCCCTCTGAAGGCTTCACTTATTAATATGCTTTCAATGAAAAGACTGTTGTTCCAAGATCTGAAATCGCAGATGATCCAGCCAATAAGTTCATTTTCATGGTAGGCTCCGAAAGAATGCCCCTGGCTGATAATCGTATTTAGTTCATGGATATCATCTTCACTCAGATTCCACGTTTTGGTGTATGACTGTTTTTTCTCCCGTAAGCTGAATTCAAAAGTACTTCCGGCTTCAATAGCGGAAACCACGAATATTTTATCGGTAGTATAGCCATTTCGTCCCCATGCGAGCGTAGGGTTGCCGGTCAGCTTTTCGAGTTTTCTGATTTCCAGTGACATAATAAAGGAATTAAAGGCCTTTGCAATCAGTGTGATTTTCGGGGCTGTCTGGAACTGAACATATTGCCACCGGTCGCATATAGAACTACCTGTAAAATAATCAGTACTGAGATTACTGCCACCCGGATCATTGCATTTTCAGTAAAACGGTTTCTGATGGCCTCCATATAATTGATTTTTTCAATGCTGAATTGCTTGAGGCTGGTGATGTCCGTAAAATTATTTACTTTTTCGATTTCAGAGCTGATCTCAGCTTCGTTGAGGGTCGTAGCTACGTTGATCAGATTGATGTTGCTTATAAAAAGCCAAGCAAATAAAATAATAGAGACGAATAAAAGAAAAGGTCGGAGAAGCTTCATTTGTTTGTGTATTAATAGGGATTTGAATTTTGTTCAAATTTAATTATTCTGAAACAAATTCCATACAAATAATATACCTTAAAGCCTTTTATGAGAAAATCATTCAATATTTTCCTAATTTTTCTCGATTTATTTTAAAATACGATACGAAAATTAACAGGGCACTGAAGAAATTTAAATAAAATTTCACATACCAAAAATTCAAAACCCGTAAATTTGCTCTCAATAAAAATGTTACTGGATGCTTAGGAAAATTTCGATCGCAGCGGCAGTTATGCTGTCCGTGATGACGATCAACGCGCAGAAGATTAAAAATTCACAACTGGAACGGCCGAAACTTGTTGTAGGACTTGTGGTAGACCAGATGAGGTGGGATTATTTGTACCGTTTTTACAATAAATATGGCAACGACGGTTTTAAGAGATTATTAAATACAGGATATTCACTGAATAATGTTCACATTCCTTATGTTCCTACTGTTACGGCATTAGGACATACCTGCATCTATACAGGGTCGGTTCCGGCAATTCACGGGATCGCAGGAAATGACTGGACCGATAAAGAAACAGGCAAAAACGTATACTGTACCACAGACGAATCTGTACAACCCGTGGGAACCACCAATGCAAAAGCAGGAAGCCACTCACCGAAAAACCTGTGGTCAACCACCATTACGGATGAGCTCAGAATGGCAACCAATTTCCAGGGTAAGGTAATCGGGGTTTCCCTTAAAGACAGAGCTTCCATTTTGCCTGCAGGGCATACTCCGAATGGAGCATTCTGGTTTGATGATTCTACCGGAGACTTCATCACAAGCAGTTGGTATATGAATGATCTGCCTCAATGGGTAAAAGCGTTCAATGCTCAGAAAATGCCTGAAAAGTTAGTGGCAAACGGCTGGAATACCTTACTTCCGATCAGTCAGTATACAGAAAGCTCACCGGATAATTCTGCTTGGGAAGGTCTGCTGGGAAGTGCAAAAACCCCTGTATTCCCTTACAGTAATTTAGCCGCAGATTACAAAGCTAAAAAAGATAACATCCGCTATACACCTTTTGGAAATACGCTGACCCTGAAACTTGCTGAAGCTGCTGTTGAAGGAGAACAGTTGGGAAGCGACAATGTAGTGGATATGCTGGCGATCAATTTAGCTTCAACTGATTATGCCGGGCACAAATTCGGCCCCAATTCTATTGAAGTAGAAGATGTATACTTAAGGCTGGATCAGGATCTTGCCCAGTTTTTTAATTATTTAGATGCTAAAGTAGGAAAAGGGCAGTATACCGTTTTTCTTTCTGCAGATCACGGAGGAGCCCATTCGGTAGGTTTTTTACAGGAACATAAAATTACCACAGGATTTTTCGGTGATGGAATGGATAAAAACATGAATGAGAAGCTGAAAGAAAAATTCGGGGTAGATAAACTGATCAACGCCATTGACAATTACCAGATTTATTTTGACAGAAAGCTTCTGAAAGACAATAAGCTTGATCTGGATGTCGTAAGAGATTTTACCATTAAAGAAATAGAGAATGATCCGGATGATCTGTATGCTGTTTCAGTAACCAGGGTACAGGAGTCTACTATCCCGGAACCGATCAAACAAAGAATTATTAATGGCATCAACAGACAGAGAAGCGGCGATATTCAGTTGATCTCTCACGATTCCATGTTGCCACCATACTCCAAAACCGGAACCACACACAGTGTATGGAATTCATATGATTCACATATCCCATTAATCTTCATGGGCTGGGGAATACAGCACGGAGAAAGCAGCAAAGCTTACTATATGACAGATATTGCTCCTACAGTTGCCTCATTATTGAGAATACAGTTTCCGAGCGGAAACGTAGGAAATCCTATTACGGAAGCAATCGGGAAATAGCATAAAACCTTAACAGCGATGTTAAGGTTTTTAATTTATACAAATATCTTGGTCCCGTCTATTTTGAGCATATTCTGCTTTTCCATTTTTTTGATCGCCCGGATTACGGTTTCTATCCGCATACCGGTGATCGAAGCGAGCTGCTGCCGGGTGTATGGAACATGGAAGGAAAATTTATCGTTAAAACCGAAATGGCCCTTCACATGATTCAGGATAAGATTTAGTTTCGTTACCGGATCCTGAAAAGAGAATGGGGCAGAGGTGATGTGCTTATAGCGCATACGATCTGCGGTATAAGAATACAGATTAAAGATCAGCTGTGGCTTTTTCAGAAGAAGATCGATCAGCTTATTTTTTTCAAGTTTTATAATTTCACAATCGCTGACGGCAATTGCATTTACTGCATATTTCTTATTGCTAAAAAGATAGCTTTCGGCTAGGCAATGACCATCGAAAGGCATCGAATGGATAAACTCTTTGCCGTCTTCCAGAAAGCTGCTTATTTTTACCATCCCGGTTTTTATCTGCAAATAATACTTCGGAGTACTCTCTTCTTCAAAGATATACTCACCGGAATTATAATTTTGTTGCTCAGCACCATGGGAAAACAAGAGGTTTTCGCATATGATCATAATCTAACTGTTATTTATTTGAGATAAAAATAACAAATAAACATATCGATTAAAAATTTATTAATACCACATACATGCCTTATACAGCGAGATACGGAAAATAACTCTACTATTGTGATCTCATTATTCCGCATACTTTTTCTAATGCGAAATAAAGAGAAGATTCGAATACAAAACTTAACCTGTAAAGTAGAATTTTAAATAATGCTGTCCGGACCGTCCCACCCGCACTGTCCTGATACTTCCATCAGTACTGTCCGTTCACTGCCACTCGGTCGTATCCGTCAGTACCACAGGTATGAGGTTTAATTATTAGTATGATGAATCCGGTTTGGGAAGAATTTCCCGGCCGGTTTTGGAGGAGCGTAAGTATTTAGATTGGAATACAAATAGCCTTGAAAGCCTTAATTTTTCCGGACAGAATATTTCCCTATAAAATCTTAAAAAACGTAGTCTGGGTTGGACTACTTTTTCTGTCACAAATGTAAACAAATTATCCTTACTTCCAAATAATAATCCTTTGTTTTTTAATATGTTAATCAATTAAAAACTATAATTTCCTTTAAAAACTGGCCGTTTCAGAGGAAAAGAAACAGCCCTCGTTTTTACCCTGAAAAAACAAAATAATCCTGATTCCTAGATCATTGGTTCTGAAAGTAGTCCAACCCAGACTACTTTTTTATACACAATGAAACAACAAATGATGACCCTTTCTCAGCTCCCTCATTTCCTGCGTTTTAGCGTAAGGATGCTGTGTTTGCAGGTATTTTTCATTGCTGTTTTCATCAGTTCCCAGACTCCTTTTTTCTATTCCGACTCAACAATTTTTATCTCCGAAGATTCCTATTTGTATGTTGAATCACGGGTTGAAGTCTCCGATGCAACTTCTTTTTCAGGGACAAATAATGTGGTAAAAAAGGCCAATACAACTAAACGTAAAACTTTCTTTAAGCTATACTCATCTACCAGCAAAAATCATATCTATCTATCAAGCCAGACTTGCTTCACAGCTCCGAAGAGTTCACATTATGTTGGAAACTCAAATAATTCTTTATCAACAGCTGTTTTAGGAAATCCCTCTCCGGTAAAACAACATCATAAAATGACCGGCTCTGACTTTTGGGCAATGCAGAAAGTGGTTGTTTCCGAAAGAAAATTCATATATCCGTTTATTAACCATATTAACCTCTTAAAAATCACTACAAACCATTTTAGCCGCCCTCCTCCCATACTTGCTTTTCTTATTAAACACAAATGAACACGAATTTAAACACAAATGAGCACAAATATCTATGCACAAATAGCACAAATGTTTTTAATGCAACAGGACACTTCCCACTCCGTTTGTCATCCCGTAGGGATCTCAGCAAAGCATTTTCGCACAACATTTGTGAAATTAGTGTTCAAGTCATTAGTGCCATTCGTGTTAACAAAAAGCTTAGCGCGCTTCGTGTTCACAATTAAAATATAACAACAACCTAAATACAAAACAATGAAACATTTTATTACAATGGCTGTTCTATTCATCAGCCTGATTATTAAAGCTCAGGTGGGGATTAATAATACCTCTCCCAAAGCGACCCTTGATATTACTGCCAAAACAAATAATGGCACCAAGCCGGAAGGACTAATTGCACCCAGGTTGACTGGTGACCAGATCCAGTCAGCTGATGGGCAATATGGTACCGCTCAAAAAGGAACAATCATTTATGCTTTGTCTGCCGCCACTTCTCCAAGTACCAAAACGGCTAATATTACCGCAGAGGGATATTATTATTTTGACGGAAGCGTATGGCAGAAACTGTCGAATTCCTCAATTCCGGCAGTAGTCGTAACATCATCAGCCCTCAACGGAGCGTATAAGGCAGGAACCGCAATGACTGCCTCTAATACTTTTACGGTAACAATAACTAATAATTCTTTTAGTTCGGCCACCATTGCTTTCGGTACTTCAGATCTGTTGCTTTCAGGGATCGGTGGTTTATCGGTCGCTTCGGTGAGTCCAGCTAATGTCACTGACATGGTCGCAGGAGCTAGTGTGACGGTAACTTACACCCTTTCAGGGACACCAGCTGCCTGTGGAACGCTTACGGCAACATGGACAAAGCTCGCTTTAAATTCTGTCAAAACATCTCCGGTGATCCCTAACTTCAATTGTAGTGGAGGATCATGGTCAAGTGTATTACCTGAATATAGGCTTAATGGACTGATCAATGGAACTTCTTATTCCGGTACTTACACATTACCATATACTGTAGGAGGATGTGCTTACACAGGGGAAACCATTACCCAAAGCGGTCTTACACTGACATTAACAGCGGGAACCTACAGTACCAGCGGAAATCTTACCTATACTTTATCCGGAACCTACACAGGCACAACTAATGGAGCAGTAACCTTTACGACAGCTGGCGGATGTACCGTTTATTTAGGACCATGTGCAAGTTGTAAGGAAATTAAAGATAAAGGATTGACAACAGCGGATGGTGTTTATTACGTAGATATTGATCAGGCAGGAAGTACTTATACCCCTGTTAAAGCGCAATGTGATATGACGACTGATGGTGGTGGGTGGACACTAATACTAAATTATCTCCATAAAGGCAATACAACACCTTCTCTTTCGGTGAAAACTAATTCTTTTCCAGTCATTGGAAGCACTGCCCTTGGTAATGATGAAAGTAGTAATACAGATAATTGGGGGCATACCTCAACAAACATGCTCAATACAATGAGTTTTAGTTCTATCCGTTTTTATGGCAAGACAAGTGGTCATAGCAGAATTATACATTTTAAAACATCACTTGCTAATGGTATTTCATACATAAAGACGGGAACAGGAAGTTTTACAGGACTATCAACAAATTATACTGCTCTGTCAGGACATACTGCTTTTTTGCCTGTTAACACAAGTACATATTCTAGTGATCAAGGTGATCAATCTCTTACAACGTACCCATTTTATAAAGGTAATACTTATCATTGGGGAATTAACGGTGCGGGTGTGGGGATTCCAAGATGGGAAGTAGATGATTTTCTGACTAATGCGGCAAACTCGACTTATCATCAAGTTTGGATCAAATAGAACCTTTGCGGATCATAATCCTTGATTTATAAAATTAAACCTTCAAGGTCTCAGAAATCTCAAAGGTTTAAAACAACTACTTAACCAATCATTTAAAACTAAAATAATGGCAAACATTCTCCACAAAATCAAAGCGTATCTCTACGATAACACCTTAACCAAAGACAATCCCAATGATTTCATTGCCCGTACGGCAAGCGAGCGTTCCCTTTCTGTAAAGCAGATCTGTGAAGCTGCCGCCAGCCGTGGTGGGGCAGATGTTTCCGCTTCGGCAATGGAGCATGCGACTGAGCTTTTCCTGAAAGAAATGGCGTATCAGTTGTGTGACGGCTTTTCGGTAAACACCAGTTACTTTACCGCAAGCACTACCATTCGTGGGGTTTTCGACAGCCCTTCGGAGACTTTTAATAAAGACAAGCACAGCATTATTTTCCAGTTCAACCAGGGAGAAAAGCTACGGGCGGAGATTCCTAATATTGAGGTTAATATCCTGGGTGTAGCAGAAGCTTCTTCGGTTATCTTACAGGTAACCGATGTGAAGAGTGGTTCGGTAAACGACCTCCTTACACCCGGCAGAAACCTGAAGATCGTGGGAAGCAAGATCAAAGTCGCCGGTGATGATGCTTTAGTGGGAATCTATTTTGTAGAAACTGCAACACAGGGAAGAACCAAAGTAGAGCAAAGTGATATTGTCACCAACAATCCTTCTGAACTCATGGTAGTGATTCCTGCATTGGCTGCGGGAACCTATAATCTGGAAGTGGTGACGCAGTTCACGCAAGGCGCTCTTTTGAAAGAAGTTCGAACGGCTACCCTTGATAAAGTACTGACTGTGGTGTAAGAGAAAAGGAAGCGCTACAGTCAACACCGTGTTGACCGTCCGATCAAGGGTGCGTTGACCGCTCGGTCAATGGTGTGTTGACCGCCCGAGTGTGGGTGTATTGACCGTACGGAGGTAATATAGTACCAAAGTAAGGCTCATCAGTGTAAGAGTCCATCATTCCATCGTAAAGATGGGTATTTTCATCAGTGTGTTACTCCGGTTGGGAAATCTTTCCCGGCCGGAGTTTTTGGCTTCGGCTCCGCTCAACCAACGTTGCGTTATAGTGTTTTAGAGTTGGAGCGAGAATTTTAGAGTATAATGAGTATGGATATTCTACGAAGCGAAAAAAAGTAGTCGGCTGGCGGGGCCTGAGGTTCTCGAAGGCCCGCATTATACTTTAAGGATTGGTAGCTTCGAGTCGCCTCAGCCACCATTCAATGGCAGCCATCGCATACCTTGTCATCCTGAAAGGATCTAAGCATGAATCTTTCCATCCAATACTACCAACACTGCCGAGATCCCTCCGGAAATCACAGATTCGACGTAGTCAATGACAAAAGTGTGTGGGCCCGTGTGTGAGGGTTGAGAGGTTGGAGAGTTTTAGAGTGTGAGCGTTCCAACATCTTAGTGTGTATGGATATTCCTGCGGAACGTCGGGGTTGTCGAATGGCGGCGCCTGAGCGGAGTCTAAGGCCCGCGTTACAAAAAAAGGGAAGTGACTGAGCCAAGCCTTGGATTTGATGGATTCACTGTATGAAAATCAATTCGGCGAGCCAAAGGCTCGCCGAATTGATTCAAATTATCGTTGACAGGATTTTATCCTGTCCTGATATAGGTCGTCCCGAAGGGACTCCCTGTTGACAAAACATAGTAAAGACGGGAGTGTCTCTCGACGTCACCTACTATAGAAACTTACTCTTCATACTGCTCAAGAAAATACGTAAATGTAAATCCATCCATCTCATCTTCTGCATCTTCAAGAGTAGTGAGCAGGTCTTCAAAAATTTCGAGCTGATCTACTGTCATGTTTACAAATTCCAGATGAAGCGGCATTTCAAGTCCGCCGGTGATCACATCCGAAAGAGCATCAAGATTATCGCCGAAATGTTCCGGCAGTGGAAGTTTCTCTTTTAATTGCGCATAGAAGTCTTCATAATCTCCTATGTCTGTAAAGTCGATATATATTGTTTTCATATTCTTCTTATTGCTTCTTAAAGCTTTTATAATGATCCTTCGTCAGGTAAACATCACCGTTTTCTGTGAATACTATGCGGTCGCCGTTTCGGTTGCCACAATGATAATTGACATCAGCCTCGAAATAAGACATTCCTTCAGGCAATGATTTTTCCCTGTTACCAAACCGGTCACCACCGATGGCTTTTCCGGGGAGAACTTCGCAAAGGTTGCCTTTTGAAGGATCCCAGCCCAGTTTTCTGGCTTCATTTTTAGTAATGTAAAAATCAGGGAGCTTATGATTCTGCTTTACAAAACTGATCACAGTCTTCTCTTCCGTAAGTTTGTCGATAGATTGCTGCTGAGCGGAAGAAACTTCACCTGATAAAGGTTCTGCACTGCCATATTCAATGACAGGTTTTGAATCATTCACCTTTTTATCCGCAATAAAATTATTGTAAACATACATCACGGACATCCCGAAAAGAAGTCCAAGGCAGATGAAAAACAGCGGTCTTGTTTTATTATTCATAAATTTTGTTTAATGTACCAATGTAGAAATGTAACAATTTACCAATGTAATAATGTAACAACTTTAAATGATTGATCGTTTAATTCATTGCCAGACTGTTACATTAATCCATTGCTACACTGATAAATTGATGTAATCAATTTATCCTCCATTCTTCCGGAATATCGCAGATCGGAATAGGAACCATTTTATGTTTGGCGGCTTTATGCATTCTGTCGAAGATCATAAATACTTCTTTATCGCGACCTTCATAATCTTCTACGGCTTTTGTACCATACTCTTTCTGGATTTTTTCCAGTTCGGGATAGGTGGCACCAATCTGGTCTTCATCGGTTCTGTCGGCATCCCAAAGTCCGTCTGTCGGAATTGCATTCTGGATGCTTTTGATGAGGTTCAGCGCTTTGGCCAGTTCATAAACTTCTGTTTTATAGAGATCGGCAATTGGCGAAACGTCGACACCGCCATCGCCATATTTTGTATAGAATCCGATTCCGAAATCTTCTACTTTATTTCCGGTACCGCACACCAGAAGCCCATGAAGTTGTCCGAAATAATATAAAGTAAGCATTCTGAAACGGGATCTCGTATTCGCTAAAGCAAGGTTGTTGCTCCATCTTCCTTCTATGTGATCGTGTACAGTTTCCTCAAAGCTTTCAAAAACAGGAGTCAGGTTAATGGTTTTTCCCTGCACGTTCGGAAATCTTTTTTTCAGATCTTCTATATGAGCCTGCGCACGGTTTACCTGGTCTTCCTTTTGGCGGATCGGCATCTCGAGAAGAAGAACTTCAAGTCCCGTCATGGCACAAAGCGTAGAAACCACTCCTGAATCCACACCCCCTGATATTCCGATGACATATCCTTTTACATTGGCCTTTACGGCATAGTCTTTCAGCCAGCTGACAATATGATCTATTACTTTCTGTGTCTGCATTGTTTATATTTTTAAATAGGTTTTATATAAGAACTTTCAAAATTAAATGTTTTGAAAAGATTATTAAAGATAATTTTCACGATTCAGCTCATACCAGAAGCAGATTCCGTCCGGTTCGGTAAATTCTCCTGTTTTTCTGAATCCCAATTTCCTCAGAATATGGTTGGAAGCCAGGTTTTCGGAATGAGCGTGAGCATAAATGATATCAATTTTTAAACCATTGAAGCCAAAATCAAGGGAAGCCCTTCCGGATTCTAAAGCATAACCCTTTCCCCAATACTCAGGTATGAAACGATATCCGAGATCATACACATTTTTATAGCCGTTTATTTCCTGGGTCAGTAATTTTAATCCGCTCCATCCGATCAGCAGATTGCTTTCCTTTTCAATTACAGCAAGCCTGCCAACACCATTGTCGGAATATTGCTGTCTGATCATTGTAATAACGTTTTGAGATTCGCTGATGTCGGAAAGGGGAGGCATTCCGAGGTATTTCATCACTTCAGGATCGGAGTCGAGGAGGAACATGCGTTCCGCGTCGGTTTCTTCAAATTTTCTTAGAATCAGTCTTTCGGTTTCCAGATGCATAGTTTTATTGTTGATGAAATCCAAAAATGGTTACGTTCTGATTCCCTTTTATGATATCTGTCTCTTTTAAAGGATTTTGTTTTACATTTAAAGTCTGCAGATTCGGGTTTCCTGAAATATCCAGTTTTTGGATCTGATTATGTTCAAGGTTAAGATTTTTAAGGCTTTTAAGAGCGCTTACATCAATGATCTTAATTTTATTTAAAGATAAGGTTAATTGATTAATTGAGGGAGCTGATTTCAGTGAAATATGTTCAATATTGTTATTGTCAAGATACAACGACGTAAGGCTTTTGACATTCTCAATGCTGAATGTGCTGATCTTACATCCCGTACAGGAAAACAGCTGGAGACGATTCATATTTTTAATTAAAATCTTGGGAATCGTGTTTTCATCCATTACAATCATTCTAGCATTCTTAAAATGGCTGATATCTTCTGCAGAAGTGATCCCTTTCCCCACGAGAAAAAGGTTCTCAGCAAGGTCGGCTTCCGGTTGGGTAATATTACCGTCTTTATTGGTGTCAAAATTTTCAAGGACAGCTTTTTCAAGGTTTTTATCTTTAAAAATAAGTTTTTGGCCCCGAAGAAATGTAGATATTGAAATAAGGAGCAAAGGGATTATTATTTTAAATTTCATCACTGAATTGTGTTTAAATCATTATTTTTGTACACTTAATTTCATGTAAAAATATGAAGATTTTCATAATTACTGCACTTTCATTGGTATTGGTTTTAGGATTGGTTTCCTGTAAAAAAGAAGCTGAAAACAAATGGAAGGTTGAAGTGAAAAACCCTGCGGAAAAAGTAACTATCACCGACATTTCCAAAAAGTTTTATGATCAGAATGTTCCTCTGGAGCAGTTTACATCAGAATTTCCCTGGTTTCAGGGTACGGTGACCGATGCCGATTTTTCAAAACGCAGAGCTGATCAGGAGGAAATCAAGATCTATAAAGAAGCTATCGGTAAGATCGATGAGAAAAAGCTTCAGGCAGATCTTCAGGATCTTTTTTCCCATATCAAATATTATTTTCCTTCATTTAAGAGTCCGAAAGTATATCTTTTTTCATCCGCTTTGCAGATGGTTCAGGATCCTATTTTTTATGATCCAAAAGGAAATCTGCTGTTCATCGATGTTACAGGCTTTATGGGAGAAGGAAATCCCAATTATAAAGGTCTTGAAATGTATTTTCAAAAATCCATGAACCCAAACAATATTGTTCCGAAAGTAGCACAGCTCTATGCAGAAGGCTTTGTAAAAGAATCTCCCGACCATCAGAAATTTATCGATATGATCATTCTCAACGGGAAAATCATGATTCTGAAAGATGCCTTCCTGCCGACCTATCCGGATTATCTGAAGATGAACTACACCCAAAAGCAATATGAATGGGCCGTATCCAATGAAGCCAATATCTGGAATTATTTCGTTGAGAATAATCTGATCTTTGGGGATGATCACAGGCTGGAAGATCGCTTCATCGCGCCTGGTCCGTTTTCCAAGTTTTATACCGAAATTGACAATGAATCTTCACCACAAATCGGAATTTTTACGGGATGGCAGATCTGTAAAGCATATTTAAAAGAGAAACCGGAAACGAAACTTCAGGATTTTCTGAATATGGATGCAACGGTTATTTTTAACCAATCCGGATACAAACCTAAATTATAGTAATCATAGAATTTCAATGATAGTAGGCCTTCAGCAGTTGCTGGAGGTTTTTTTTGGCTTTGGTTGTTAATTTCACTACTTTGTATTGCATATTACTATTTATATTATATATTTGTACAATAAAATAATAACTTATGGAAAATATTATAAGGATTCAGAATCTCAGTTTTGAATTTTCCAGAAATAAACCGATTTTAAAAGATATCAGTCTTTCGGTTCCGAAAGGAAGTATTTTCGGGTTTCTGGGAGCAAATGGAGCAGGGAAATCTACCACGATGAAAATGCTGATTGGCAGCATTCCTGATGAGAATAATACAATAAGGATATTTGACGAAAAACTATCTGTGCTTTATCCCGAAGGATTTAATAAAATCGGAAGCCTTATCGATACGGCTGCTTTTTACGATCACCTTTCGGGCTGGGATAATCTTCTTGTGATTTCAAGGCTCAGAAACCTTCCGCTTTCCGAGTGTGAAAGAGTTTTGCATCTGGTCGGGTTGTGGGAAAGTAGAAATATGAAGATGAAAAGATATTCGCTTGGAATGAAGCAGAGGCTGGCGATTGCCATAACTTTACTGGGAAAACCCGATCTTCTGATTTTAGATGAGCCGGTAAACGGACTTGATCCCAACGGAATGATGGAAATACGTGAACTTCTCATCAAACTTAATAAAGAGGAAGGGGTTACTATTTTTATCTCAAGTCACCTTTTGCAGGAAATTGAAAAGATGATTACGCATCTGGCCATTATTTCTCATGGTGAGATCCGATTTGCAGGCAGCATTAAAGACCTCAATGAAATGTATCGATACAACCGCATAAAGATCGGGTTGAATGATGCTGCAGTTTTCATCAACGAAATTCCTGAAAGCTATTCTCCGAAAATGCTGGACGAAACGAATATAGAAGTTACGGCCGCATCCCGGGAAGATATTACCGATCTTGTAAAGAGACTTGTGCTGAAGGATGCCGCCATCTTTGAAGTCAAAAACAGTGCGGGACTGGAAGAATGGTTCATGGAAATTACTAAAAATTAAAACGCAGATCAATGAAAAAATTACTCACAACAGCCGGTACGGAATGGCTGAAGCTTAAAGGATTAGGAATCATTTATATTGCCATTGTTTTAGGTGGCTTACTTCCGATTCTGGTATATGTTCCTTCGTTTTTTATGCCGGAAACGGTTCCGGAAGGAACATTGAAATTTTCTGTTTTTGAAGATGCTATCGGTGGTGATCAGTTAAAATATTTTGTGTTTTTCATATTACCGCTGCTGATTATTGTGGCCGCAAACAGGATTGCCCAGACTGACCATAAAAACAACGGATGGCAACTTATGGAAACACAGCCGGTAAGCCGTTTGCAGCTTTATCTGTCAAAATATATCATTGTGGTGATCCTGAGTGTAATGTGCATCACTTCATATTTTATATTTAGTATGATCATGGCAACGGCAGATTATTATATTCATCCGAATGCCGTAAAACTGATGGATTTTGATGTAGTATGGGCTATTAAAACATATATCAGGATATGCATTACAGTTTTAGGAATTGCAGCTCTTCAGCTCTGTATTTCGGTAGCTTTTCATGGATTTATCTGGTCTTTCCTGATTGGTTCTTTGGGTATTGCTTCAAATATTACAGCACTCATTCAGAAGCAGTCATTCTTCTTTAATCCCTATGGTTCTTTATATACCTTTTGGAACGCTCCGGAGATCAGGAACCTCAATACTTTTATTTCACACTCGGAATATATGAGTATTTTTTGGATGGTAATTTTTCTCATCATAGGATATTTCTGGTACAGCAAAAAAGGATTTAAAAATGCTTTTGGTAAAAATAAAAAACAGATCGTCATCTCATCGGTACTATTTTTTGCCGGATTTTGTTTTCTCTATTTTATTCAGTTGCCGAAGCCTTATAAAAGCAGTGGTGCAGGAGTTTTCATGAAAGGAACATTAGATACTGATCTTAAAATTGATTCCGTTAAAATTTACACTTCAGATTTTCACAAGAAAGTCGGAGCCGCACCTGTAATCAATAATACATTCAGCTGGGCTACAAAAGAAAAACTTCCGTTGGATGAATATATTATTGAAATCGGGAATAAAAAGCTGATCCTGGTGATGGGAAGCGGCGACTGGTTTGATCTTGATTTTAAATTTAATAACACCGTAATGGTGACTTATATAAAGTCAAATCGTAAAGCAGATCAGTCCTATCGTGAAAAGCAGGATTCCTTTGGAAGGGATTTTACGTATGTGCTGAATGACCAACCCTACAACAATGAACCGGAAAAATTCTACGAGGCAGCTCAGGATGACTGGAAAGAGAAGAAAAGAATTCTGAATGTTTTTGCTGATCCTGCTAACAATGCGCTTTCCGATGAATATAAAACGTACAGAACACAGTTGATGGCCATTAATTACTTAAATGAGATTAGCAATTACCGAAAAATGACCTCGTGGAATGATCCTAAATTTTCCCCTCCTAAAGCTTTTGTGGATGAACTGAATGCCAATATCAGTAAACCATCACGGCTTTTAAGCAAAAACGAAAATTACCTTCAGTTCAAGCTGGACCATCTTCTTACGGATAAAGACCAGTCGATCAATGCAGACAGTATCCTTTTCGCGAAAATCAATAAACTGCCGCAAGGATTAGAAAAAGACAGACTGTTGTCGAAACATTTGTCTAAAACAATGGAGTTGCAAACCGATAGTTTGGCGAGAAATAAATTATTCGCAGGTAAAATCAATAATGTCAAAAATTCCGATTACCGGAGCATGTTGTATTCAAAAATGGATCAGATCAATAGGTCCCAAAAGGGAGCCTTGTTTCCGGATCTTACTTTCTTAAATGACAACGGAAAAACTGTAAACCTTTCAAAATTCCGAGGAAAATATGTCATTATCGATCTTTGGGCAACCTGGTGTGCACCGTGCAGACAAATCCGGCCGGTTTTTGAAGCAAGAAATAATCAATATAGATATTATCAGAATCTTCAGTTTATCTCTGTAAGCGTAGATGAAAATCAGTCGAAGTGGAAAAATTATTTAAAGACAAAACCGTCAGGTGTTCCCCAGTTTTGGCTTAAAAATACCGAAAAATTTCTTGCAGCGTATAAAATTCAGTCGATTCCGAGATTTATCATTATTGATCCTGAAGGTAAAATATTTAACCTGAATACACCGTTCCCGGATGAAGATAACTTTGTAGAAATTTTGGATAAGCTTAAGAAGTATTAACTTTGCAACAAATTTAGAAATAAAAGAAAGTTATGAGAAAAACTCAGATTACGATAGATGTAGAACTGGACGAAAATCACATCCCGGAAAACATTACCTGGAATGCGCAGGACGGTGGTATTGAGAAAGAGGCGACAAAAGCTACCATGATCTCGGTATGGGATGATAAAGCCATGGAAGCTTTAAGAATCGATCTTTGGACAAAAGAAATGCCGGTAGATCAGATGAAAATGTTTATCCATCAGATTTTAGTGTCTCTCGGAAATACCTACCAGAGAGCAACGGGAGAAGAAGATGTAGCCCAGTGGATGGAGGAGATGGCAGAAGAGTTTGCCGTAAAATCTGCGATAAAAATGTAAAAATTAATTAATAATGTATCAGTCTAGCAATGTAACAATTATTGGTAAACTGGTACATTGATACATTGTTAAATTATTAAGATTATGAATTTCAATACAAAAGTTATACACGGTGGGCAACACCACGAATCGGCGACAGGTTCTGTGAATGTTCCTGTATTTTTAACATCAACATTTGCACAGAAAAGCCCGGGCGTACACTCAGGATATGAGTATTCCAGAGCGGCAAATCCTACA
This sequence comes from Chryseobacterium sp. 27AL, assembly GCF_057815395.1. Lineage (NCBI taxonomy): Bacteria > Pseudomonadati > Bacteroidota > Flavobacteriia > Flavobacteriales > Weeksellaceae > Chryseobacterium > Chryseobacterium sp. 27AL. The sequence goes on from NZ_JBYRIW010000019.1 coordinate 46,950, forward strand.
AGACAGGCGTTGGAAGATTCTCTGGCAAGCATTGAAAATGGAGCCAGAGGACTAGCCTTCGGATCGGGGCTGGCAGCAATCGATTGTGTTTTAAAATTATTAAATCCCGGAGATGAGGTAATCGCTGTAGATGATTTATATGGCGGAACTTACAGAATGTTTACCAGACTTTTCGAGAAATACCAGTTGAAATTTACTTTCGTGAATTTCGATGATGTTTCAAAAATCGCTGACGTTATTACCGATAAAACCAAACTGATCTGGGTCGAAACGCCGACTAATCCTTTAATGAAACTCGTAGACATTAAAGCGGTTGTGGAAGTTGCAAAAGGAAAAGATATTCTGGTTGCCGTAGACAATACGTTTGCGACACCTTATCTTCAGAGACCAATCGATCTTGGAGCAGATATCGTGATGCACTCTGCAACGAAATATTTAGGAGGTCACTCCGATGTGATCGCGGGTGCTTTAGTGGCAAAAGATGCTGAATTGGGAGAAAAGCTTCACTTTATCCAGTTTGCTAGCGGTGGAATTTTAGGCCCTCACGATTCTTATTTAGTATTAAGAGGAATTAAAACATTGGCATTAAGAGTTCAGCGGCATTCGGAAAACGGAATGGCCGTGGCAAAATATCTTGAATCTCATCCTGCAGTAGATAAAGTCATCTATCCGGGATTGGAATCCCACCCTCAGTTTGAGCTGGCAAAATCCCAGATGAAAGATTTCGGAGGAATGGTTTCTTTCACTTTCAAATCTGGTAAGAAAGAAGATGCAATTAAGTTTTTGGAAAAAGTAAAAGTATTTACTTTGGCTGAATCTTTGGGTGGTGTAGAATCTTTGGCAAATCATCCGGCTTTAATGACTCACGCTTCTATTCCTGCAGAAAAACGTGCAGAATTAGGAATTACAGACGATTTAGTCCGTTTAAGCGTAGGAATTGAAGATGCGAAAGACCTGATCGCCGATCTGGAAAGAGCATTCTCTTAATTTGAATTTCACAACTTTGTCAAAGTTAGATTTCAACGCTTTTAACTTTGACAAAGTTTTTACAACCTAATATCATGATAAGAAAAGCCACCATTCAGGATGTGAGACAATTGTCTGAATTGTTCGATCAATACAGGATATTTTACCATAAAGAATCTGATATTCCTGCAGCCGAAAAATTCCTAACAGAAAGAATTGAAAATAAAGATTCTGAAATTTTTGTTGCTGAAAATCAAGGCGAATTGGTAGGTTTTGTACAATTATATCCATTGTTTTCCTCTACAAGGATGAAACGCTATTGGTTGCTGAATGATTTATATGTTAATGAAAATCACCGTGGAAACGGTTATTCTAAACAATTGATTGAAGAAGCCAAGAAAATGGCAATAACAACTGATGCCTGCGGAATTCTTCTGGAAACCGGGAAATCGAATAATATCGGAAATCAATTATATCCATCCTGCGGATTTAAAATTTACGACGAAGTGAATTTCTATGAATGGACCAAATAATTAATGTAACAATTTAATAATGTAGCAGTTTACCGATAAATTACTACATTGCTAGATTGATACATTGTTAAACTTACATAAGTTATGACAGAATTTCAAAAATACGTACAGCGATATTTAGATTTGATTCCTTCTGAAAACTGGCTGGAAGAATTGAAAAGAACAGAAAAGAAAACAGTCGGAATTTATAGTAAACTTTCGGAAGAACAATCGCATTTCGCTTATGCCGAAGGAAAATGGACTCTTAAAGAATTGCTTTTACACCTGTCGGATACCGAAAGGGTTTTTCAATATAGAATTCTGGCTTTCGCAAGAGGCGATAAAAATGAACTTCCCGGTTTTGACGAAGAAAATTACGCCAAAAATTCTTATGCGAATGAAAGAAGCCTGAGTTCTTTACTGGACGAATATCAGACCGTGAGAAAATCTTCACAGTTATTGCTGGAAACATTGAATCCTTCTGTTTTAAACAATACCGGAATAGTCAATGGAAATGAAATTTCCGTAGAAACTATCGGGAAATTAATTGTCGGTCACAATGTACATCATCTGAATATTATTGAGGAAAGATATTTGCCGGTATTATGAAGTATTCCCTAAAAAATATTTTAGCTCTCATAAGTCTGCTAACTTTTATAGCCTCTCTCTTCTTTACTGCTTTTAAAGTTACAGAATCCAAGGAAATTAGAGATTTTAGTTCTTTTGAGCTTTTACTAATCGGTGGTATAAGTTTTCTAGGTGGTGGAATTTTGGAATTCTTTATTTGGTCAGCAAATATTTGGTTTTTTATCTCAATAGCCTGCTTCTTTTTTGAGAAATTTTTTGCTTCAATTGTTACCGGCATCATTGCTTTATTAATTTCTGTATCTTTTCTATTCTGGAATTCTGTATTAGTTTCAGAAAGTGGAAGAGAAGCTCCTATTTACAGCCTAGAAATCGGATATTTTTTATGGCTGGCTTCAATTTTATTTATAATGTGTTCTTCTGTTTATTTGAGAATTAAAAACAATTTTACAACCATCAATAGGGGCTTTAGCCCGCTTTCTATTTAATACAATTTAATTGGCTTTAGCCAAAATCTAAAATAAATTTATATTTTTGGACAAACAACACAAATGCCATTTATTAAAATTTATATTCATATTGTTTTTTCGACTAGAAATAGAATTCCTTATTTAAACTCTCCTGAATTAAGACTCAAAATTTGGAAGCATATAAAAAAAAATGCTTCAGAAAAAGGAATTTTTCTAGATATGATTAATGGTTATTCGGATCATTGTCATTGTCTGATTTCTCTTGGTTCGAATCAGAATATTGAAAAAGTTGTACAATTATTGAAAGGAGAGTCTTCTCATTGGATTAACAAAAATCAATTAACAAAAGAAAAGTTTTCGTGGCAGGATGAATATTTTGCAGTTTCTATATCAGAATCTATGATTGAATCTATCAGAAATTATATTAAGAATCAGGAAATTCATCACAGGAAAAAAAGTTTTACAGAAGAATATCTGGAATTCATTGAAAAATATAATTTTAAATTAGGCTTTGGCTAAAGCCGAATGAATGCTTAATTTTGAAGACGGGCTAAAGCCCGTCCCTACTGAATTATGGAAAACATCATACAAATATTAAAATCCGGCGGCACCATTTTATACCCAACCGATACGATCTGGGGAATTGGCTGTGATGCGACAAATATAGAAGCCGTCAATAAAATTTTTGAGATCAAAAAACGCGAAAAAAACAAATCCATGATCATCCTCGTAGAATCTGAAAAGAGGCTTCAGGATTTAGTTGACGTTCCGGAAATGGCTTGGGAAATCATTGATTTGAGCGAAAAGCCGGTAACAATCGTTTATGAAAATCCCAGAGGACTGCCGAAAGAACTTCTTGCTGAAGACGGAAGCATAGGAATCCGGCTGGTTAAAAATGAATTTTGTAAGAAATTAATCACAAAATTAAATAAGCCGTTGGTTTCAACTTCAGCCAATTTCAGTGGTGAAAAAAGTCCTTTGAAATTCTCTGATATTTCTCCTGAAATTATCAATTTGGTAGATTATGCGGTGGAAGAGGACAGAGAGAAAGTTTCAAAATATTCGGGTTCATCCGTCATCAAAATCTGGAGCGATAACAGAATAAAGGTTCTTAGGGAATAATGTAGAATCATTGCCGAACTAAGTTTTAATAATTCGGTACAGCTTTACAACAGCCCAAAATTCAAGAATGGCTATTATTCCGATCATAATGGTGTTGACCATAGTACCATCCGTAACTATATTAACAATAATATCACCGGCTTCTATGACCAATCTTGAAATTAAAGTAATAAAAAGCCATTGAGGTTTATTAAAGATGACAGAGATCAGTAAAGCAACGACACTGCCTAATACCCTTACTCCTGTGCTGCTAAATCCCAGCTGTGAGGAATAATCTGTAATACTTGCCCCCGGAAAAGATAATCCGGGATTGAAGGTGAAAACATAAAAGAAAAATATTCCCGCTACAATAAGAATCCACGAGAATATTTTTACCGATAAGGGAATGCTTTGATGTACATGTAATTTGTCTTTCATCATAAATGTTTTGGTAAAATTAAATAAAAATCCAATTTGCTGTAATATCTTTGATGAAAATATAAGTATCTTTCAGGATACCGGAAAAACAGGATGATGAAAAATAAACAAAAGCAACTGCAACTTAGAGACGTCAATGACGTTATTTATATTATCGGAGGAAGATGGAAAAGTGCCATTCTTGCCAGCTTATGTGATAAAGAAAAACGATTTAATGAATTACAGAGAGATCTTCAGCATATTACTGCAAGAACGCTGATCAGGGAACTCAAGTTTTTGGAGCAAAACTTACTGATTACTAAAAAAGAACGTGACAATACTTCTTATTATATGCTTTCAGAACATGGCAGATCTTTAGAGCCTCTCATAGAATCGATCGTGGAATGGGGACAAAAACATAGAAAATTAATTATAGAACAAAAGGATGATACGCTTATCTTTGCAGACTCTGAATTTTGAATATTTACAATGAATATCAATCTTAATCAAAATAAAAACCTTAAACTTTTTAAAATAATTTCTGAAGTCGCGGAAAGGAATGGCCAGTCGGTGTACATCGTGGGAGGTTATGTCCGTGATTTACTCATGAAAAGAAAGGCGTCTACAGATATTGATTTTGTGACTGAACAAAGTGGAATTGAACTTGCCCAAAACGTAGGAAGAGAAATTGATCCCAAAATGAAAGTTTCTGTTTTCAAAACGTACGGAACAGCGATGATCAGATATAAAGATCTCGAGCTTGAATTTGTAGGAGCCAGGAAAGAAAGCTACTCCGAAGACAGCCGTAAACCCGAAGTGGAAGGTGGTACGATAGAAGATGATCAGAAACGAAGGGATTTTACAGTTAATGCAATGGCAATTTCTTTAAATAAGACGAATTTTGGCGAACTCATAGATCCTTTTAACGGCATTGATGATCTGGAAAAAGGAATTCTCAGAACACCGCTTGAACCTGCACAAACCTATTCTGACGATCCATTGCGAATGATGAGAGCCATCCGTTTTGCTTCTACACTCCAATTCCGGATCGAAGAAAATTCGCTTAACGCCATAAAACAGGAAGCGGAAAGAATTAAAATCGTTTCCATGGAAAGAATCATGGTTGAATTTAACAAGATCATGCTTTCCAAAAAGCCTTCTATCGGTCTTAAACTGATGGAGGAAACCGGTCTGATGAAATTAATCATTCCTGAACTCATCGATCTGAAAGGGATAGAAGAAGTGGAAGGACAAACCCATAAAGATAATTTTTACCATACCCTTGAAGTGGTAGACAATATCGCGGAAAATACAGACAATTTATGGCTACGTTGGGCAGCACTGCTTCACGATATCGGAAAAGCACCGACAAAAAAATTCGTTGAAGGAACAGGATGGACTTTCCACGGACATGAGTTTTTAGGTTCAAAAATGGTGAAAACATTATTCCAAAGGCTGAAACTGCCCTTAGGAAACGATATGAAGTATGTCCAGAAAATGGTAAAGCTTTCCTCACGTCCGATTGCACTTATCACCGATGATGCGTCTGACTCTGCATTAAGAAGACTGTTATTTGATTCAGGAGAGGATCTGGAAGACCTTTTCACACTTTGTAAAGCCGATATCACTACAAAGAATTCAAAAAAACAGGAAAAATTCAAGAAAAATTTTGAATATGTTGCAGTAAAAATTAAAGAAGTAGAGGAAAAAGACCAGGTGAGAAATTTCCAGCCGCCCATTTCGGGAGAAGAAATCATGGCGATGTTTAATCTGAAACCCGGCCGTGAAATCGGAATCTTAAAAGAAAAGGTAAAAGAAGCCATCCTTGAAGGCGAGATTGAAAACGACGGCGAAAAGGCAAAGCAATTTGTGATCGAAGAAGCATTAAAATTAGGATTAACTTTAGCCTGAAAATGTAATATTAAAAATACCAAAGCAATAGATTCCGGTCTGTTGCTTTTATTGAATTAAAATAAAATCCGGGCGGTTTCGAAGAAACCGCCCGGAAAAAAACACAAATGATGAAAAAAAGTTGTATTAAGGTTTAATACAATTTACTGTTAGTTCCAGTACGCTCCGTTTGTAGCTTTACCTGCTGTAAAACTTTTCAGCAGAAGACCGTTTTTAGAATATACGCTGATCTTGCTGTCTTCGGTAAATCCATTAGCATCCGAAACAAAAATTCTATCGTTTACAACGCTGAATCCATATAAATTAGAATAAGGATCAACGCTGTTATCTACTGTAAATAATGGGGCAGAAGGTGCTGAAGTAGCCGTTAGGTCCATGGTGTATACTTTAAGTCCTGAGGTAAAATAAAATTTACCATTTTCAATTTCAAGATTATTAGCATCAGCAATACCTGTTAAAGTGTATGTCTTTGTAACTCCCGTAGCTGAAATCTGATAAATGTAAGAATCGCTGGTTCCTGCTGCAATAGCATATACCGTTTCGTTGTTTACAATCATTTTATTGATATTGCCGTTAGGGATCGTAATGGTAGATTGAACTTCATTATTAGAAGTCGTGATGTAAGTAATTTTATCACCAAATCCAAAAGAGGCATTTTGTACAAAAATATTGTTTCCCGCTTCTACAATTCTTTCAACCGTATCCGTAAAATTGATCTTTTTCACAAAAGACAAATCAGAACTTTTATAAATACTTACAAATTTGTCACCTCCGTATTTGTCATTGGTTACATAAATGTTGTTGTTCGCGAAGGCCATGAAACGTGGTGAATTCAGCTGAGTGGTAATTTCTCCTGCTTTTTTGAAATCAAACCTGTTGACAACCTGAATTTTATTTGAGTTATTCAGCAACAGATAAGCATTATCACCATTAAAGGCAATCATCTGCAAAACATCACCAAGATTAGATCCTCCGTTGTTGGCAGAGAAAATATTATCCTGCTTACTGGCGAGATTTGAACTTACAAAAGTGACATCAGCATTTGGTTTCCCAAAATTCCCCTCATTACTGAGTAAAAATCCGTTGCTGTAGTACATTTCTCCTGTTGTTATACCGTCTTCACTGCTACAAGAGACATTAAACAGCAAAGTAAAAGCTAAAATCAGAGTCAGAAGTTTAGTTATTTTCATAATATTTAAATGTTAAAAATTAATATGTACATAAACACTATAATTCCTTTTGGGTAAAGGATAATATGAAACGGTCTGATATACAGTATCAGTAATATTATTTACTTTAAACCCTAAGGTGTAATGTTTTAAAAGATTAGCCGAAATTCCCGTATTCAGCACAAAATAAGGATCAATGGCATCAGCCCTTTTTTCATCAGTAGTGGTATAGGTCAAACCGTTGAAAAGTCCCTGAACATAAACATTCAGGAAACGATAACGGTAATCCATATTTCCAAACGCTTTATGCAGCGGAACATACATCATCTGCATTCCTGTCTGTTTGTTGGTAGATTTCGAATACGTGTACCCTGCATTAACCCTGAAATGGTGATTTCCAAAATTCTTTTGATAAGTGATTTGAGAATCAAGTCCGTATATTTCTACACTATAAGTGTTGAAGGCCGCCCAATAGCCAGCCGATGTAGGAAGCCAGCCGATGTAATTTTTAATGTCCATATAATACGGACTCAATGTCAGCCTGAAATCCCCCAAAATAAATTCATGATCCATATCCAAATTGGTCGAAGTTTCAGGAACCAAATCAAGATTCCCTCCTTTTTGCCAGTAAAGATCATTAAATGAAGGAATTTTGAAATTTCTTGAAACACTTGATCCTATATGATACCATTTCAACGGCTCCCATTTTCCTGAAAAGGAATAGAGAACAGGCGAAGATATATTTTCTACAAAATCTTTTTTAAATCCGGCTTCAAAACGAAGTTTCTGGCTCACAAAATACCTGGCAAGTCCGGCAACGGAACCCATATTTCTGCTGATATCGCCAATGCCCGACTGGTAACCCAGTCCTTTGTTTACCTGGAATTCGCCAATTACATTTACATTAAGTTTCGGAGTGATAAAATAATTAAAATCATTCCTGAAAATATAATTTTTACCTTCCGCACCGCTTTCTTTCGGTTTATCGATATCCCCGAAATATTGGAAATTGTCTTCTGTGTAAGCCGCTTTCAGGCTGTTTGAAAAATCATTTCTGGAAATATCCCATGAAATAAGGCTTCTCAGTGTCTGGGCATTATACTTTGTTTTATTGCCATTTTCAGTGAAAATCGGGTAATGCTGAGAACCGTCGAAGATCTGATTTTGCCACGAAATCGTCTGGTGGGGCGCAATTTTGTAAGAAGTCCCGATGTTGATGGAAGTATTATAATATCTGCCGTTTCTGTTGATGTACTCCTTTTCCGGAACTTCATAATCATTTTGGCTGATAAAATAGTTTCCGGAAACCTTAAAACTGAATTTATCATTGCTAAAAGAACCCTTCAGGAAATTATTAAAAGTGTCAAAAGACCCTGCTTCCGAATAAAGAAGAGCATGGAATCCTTTATTAAATTCCAGATTATTATTAAGATGAATACTTCCCCCAATGGCCGAACTTCCATACTGTACGCTTCCGCCGCCTGCTTTTACCTCAAGTTCGTCGTACCCGAAAAGCGGGATATTATTCACATCTCCCTGTCCCAGAAATGTTGAGTTGATATTGATTCCGTTCCATACAAAAGCGGTATGTCCTGCGCTTGTTCCTCTGAAAGATGGTGATGATACGGCGCCACGCCCGTTTTCCTTAATGTAAACCTGTGACTGAAAACGCAAAAGCTCGGAAAGATTGGTAGAGTTTTTTTCAAAATCCTGCGGTTTAATGGTGTTGACTTTATGAAAAAGTTTAACTTTATTCATCTGGTTGTCAAAAATAAAAACCGTGTCAATGGCTTTCTCCTGTGCGGAAAGAAAGCAACCATAAGCCGAAAAAATCAGTAGTAAAGATTTTTTTATATCCATTCTATTTTACTTTTCCTCCGAAAGCAATGTATTAAGTTACCATTCTGGCAGGTCTCCTGACTTTCGCTTTCTACACCTTCCCGTTTGCACAGTGGTTCGTCGTAGAAATTTTTTTTTGCGATCTACAGTTGCGGGGACAGTCCGGGATTTTCGCCCGATTCCCTTTTCATTCCAAATAATTGGAAACCAAAATTTCTGCAAATATAAACTTATTACGCTGAAATCCAAAAACACAAATGACAAAGCTGCATTACAACTTTAAATCAATAGATTTTTAAATTTTCAGGAGCCGGGAACCTGCTTTCCACTGCAATTCCTCATTACGCGGCGGAGCCTTGGCCGTCCTGAGTCCGGCAAAAGGCTCCGCCGCTCCATTCCGGGATTTTCGTTGCAATCAGGGCTAAAATAGCAGGACAAGTGGCTTCGACAGGCTCAGCCACCATAGAAATCTCAGTCTTTTGTACATTAAGAATTTTCACGGCAAGAATTCCCCTCCCTTGGAAGGGTGGATTAATTTCAGAGAAAATTAAGACGGGGTGGTTTAAAACACTAATTCAAAAGTCAACTGTGAACTGTCAATTTGCTTCGCTTGTCAATTTTTCAATTTTTTTCAAATTCACCATTCACTTGCGAAGCAAAATTCACCATTCACTAAAAAGAATGACTACAAAAATGTAGAATCAAAATAAAAAGGAAGCAAATCTTTTATAGAATGCACTTTTACAACTTCTTCATTCATGCTCGAAAAATAAAGATCAATATTTTCATTCTGCTTGGTTTCGTATTCCATTAAACTTTGTCTGCACGCACCACACGGCGGAATAGGAGGGTTTTTCTCATTAAATTCCCTGGGGCCTCCAACTACGAAGATTTTCTTAATTTTCACTTCAGGAAAATTGGCTGCTACCCAGAATAAAGTCGTTCTTTCTGCGCAAAGTCCCGAAGGAAAAGCCGCATTCTCCTGGTTGTTACCGGAATATATTTCTCCGTTTTCAAGCAATACCGAGCAGCCTACCAGAAAATTAGAGTAGGGAGCATAAGCATTTTCACGGGCGTCTTTCGCTCTTTCGAATAATTGTTTTTCTATATCGTTCAGTTCGCTGCTATTCTTAAAATATTCGTAACTGATGTGAGTTTCTTTTTTCATATATTGTGGATTAAAAAAAGGGGGATAAAATTACTTCTTTTTCATGAGGTGGACAATAAGGGCCTCCTATTTGCAATTCTCAATTTTAAAAATAAATTTAAAATGTTGTATACTCCAATCAGATTCAGAAATGTTGAATTGAAAAACCGGTGGGTAATGTCGCCTATGTGTATGTATTCCAGCGAAAACGGGCTTGCTGATGATTTTCATTTTGTTCATTATGGCAGCCGGGCTCAGGGTGGTGCAGGCTTACTTATAGTGGAAGCTACAGGCGTAGAGCCTCGCGGAAGAATTACCAACCATTGTATGGGAATCTGGAATGATGAACAGGCAGAAAGCCTCAAGAAGATCGTAGAATTTGTTCATAAAAATTCAGAGAGTAAAATCGGAATCCAACTGTCGCACTCCGGCAGAAAGGGTTCTACGGAAAATACTATTCAGATCCCTGTGGAAGAAGGATGGGAAACCATTGCACCCAGCCCGATTCCATATCACCCGACTGAAAGAATTCCTCACGTTTTGACGGTTGAAGAAATTAAAGAACAGGTTCAGAATTTTAAAAATGCAGCAAAAAGAGCTGTAAATGCAGGGTTTGATGTTATCGAAATTCATGCGGCCCATGGTTATCTGATTCATCAGTTTTTATCTCCGCTTTCGAACATCAGAACTGACGAATACGGCGGAAGCTTTGAAAACAGAATCCGTTTTTTAATTGAAATTGTAGATGCCGTAAACGAAGAGCTGAATGAAAACGTTGCTTTATTTGTAAGAATATCAGGAACAGAATATGCAGAGCATGGCTGGGAAATCAACGATAGTGTCGAACTGGCAAAAGTTTTAAAAAATCACGCTGTTGATCTTGTTGACGTTTCAAGCGGCGGAAATATTCATGGGGTTAAAATTCCTCTTTTTGACGGATATCAGGTTCCTCTTTCCTCACAAGTACGAAACGAAGCAGCGGTAAAAACCGGAGCGGTAGGATTGATTAAAAGAATCAATCACGCAGAGGAAATCCTTGAAAAAGGTGATGCTGACTTGATTTTTATTGCCAGAGAAATTTTAAGAAATCCGTATATTGCGGTTCAGGGATCATTTGAAATGAATGAAGATTGCTTTTTTCCACATCAGTATCTGAGAGCGAAAATATCTTCTTAATTTTATATATTTGGATCAGCAAAACATAAAAACTATGAAAGCAGAAGATTTCATGCTGCCTTGTCCTATCAAGAAATTCTTTGGTGTCGAATGCTTCGGCTGCGGTACCCAGAGGGCTATTGTTATGGTTTTTGAAGGAAGATTTGCAGAGGCTTTTCATATGTTTCCTGCGGTATATACTTTACTGCTTTTTTTTGCTACGGTCGCCCTCAATTTTGTAGATAAAAAAAGGAATTATGGCAATTTGCTGATCATTTTGGCTGCTGTTAATGCTGTGATTATGGTCGTCTCCTATTTCTACAAACATCATTTTAGTCATTAAAAAACAACACATTAAAATATTATAAACTATGGAACAAAAATTGCCAAATGCACAGACAGTGCTGATCTTAGGAATTATTTCAGTAGTAGGTACCTGCTGCTGTTCAGGGATCAACACCAAAAGTTGGGGAGAAAACTAAAAAAGGATAATTTTGTATTATGTCTAATGAACAAGAATTACTAAAGTTTTTACTACCGGAATACTTGGTTGAATATTTTGAGATTTCCAAATTT
>NZ_JBYRIW010000020.1:0-56173 GCF_057815395.1 Chryseobacterium sp. 27AL
CTATAAAGATACGAAAATAAATTTCTAAAACGCAAGTTAAATAATTGATAATCAAATAATTAAATTGCTTTTTCTCAGGATAAAAAACTAAAAAAGTCGGAAGAATTTTTCTTCCGACCATGACTACTAATTTAGCCGCTATTTTTTATGTACGTTTATAAATTTTTAATTGGATAGTTTTTTGACATTGATCGTTTTGATATAATTAATCAAATTATAATCAATAATGAATAATAAATGTTGAAGGATACTTATTTCCCTAATAGATGATAAAAAATGAAATAAGCAATTTTTTAGGCAATGTATTGCAGTTTTTAGTAGTTATGATAAATTATTTTTGAATTTTTTTAAAAAAAGTAATACTATGATCGGTGAATTAATAAATTATTATTAATTTCGTTCCAATAATCAGCAAAAATAAATTTATGACAAAATTTCTACTCTCATGCTTATTGTTCTTAAGTATGATGCTAAATGCGCAGATAACATTGGGCGCAGGAAGCACGAATGTCGGAATTGCTCCGATAAGTACCTATTATGGCTATTCGTATGTACAACAGATTTTCACTAAACAGGAAATCAATGCAAATGCAGCGGGAAATATAACAGGGTTAAAATTCTATCTGGATCCTTCCATGTCAATTGATAGTTCATCGGAGTGGGTTGTGTATTTAGGACAAACTACCAAAACCTCATTTACATCAGAGTCAGATTGGGTTCCTTTAGCGCAACTTACACAAGTATTTTCCGGAACAGTAACAAATGCGAATGGTGTCATTGAAATTACCTTTGCAACACCTTTTCCTTACAACAATGTGGACAACCTGGTAGTTGCTGCAGAAGAAAATTCGGATGGTTACGACAATAACAATTATGCTGAAGTAATGTATGTATATCCAGGCGCAGCAAATTCTACAATCACTTATAGAAATGATAATGAAAACCCGGACCCGGCTTCCCCACCTGACAATGGTAATCTTCAAAATTATAAATCTGTTACTACCTTTGAAGGTTTAATACCAAATCCAATTCCTGATTGTCCTGTAGTTACCTATCCTGCAAATAACGCTACTTTTGTTCCTTTATCTCCAACCATTACGTGGAATGGTTCTCCGGGAGCGGTAAGTTATAAAGTTTCTATTGGTACAACTTCAGGTGGTACTGATGTAGCTAATCAGGTTTCTGTAACCACAAACAGCTTTACGCCATCCACTCCATTTGCATCTGATACCAATCTTTATATAAAAGTTGTAGCAGTAGGTACAGGAGGTGAATCTCCAGGATGTTCAGAAATGATGTTTACTACTGCACCGCCGGCACCTGCCAATGATGAATGTGCAACGGCAATTGCTTTAACGGTAAATCCAGATCTGAACTGCGGTACAGTAACTCCTGGTTACACCATTGGAGCCACAGATTCAGGAGAAGATCCTGATTCATGTTTCGGAACCCCTGATGATGATGTGTGGTACAGTTTTGTTGCAACGGATACAAAACATAAAATATCACTTTTAAATGTACAGTCAGTAGGAACTGAAGATGATTCCTATGTTAATTTTCAGGTATTTAGTGGAGGATGTGGAGCGTTATCAAATATTTATTGCTCATATGATACATCAAACACTATAACAGATCTTGTACCTGGAGAAACTTATCTTGTAAGAGTTTACAGTTATTCTGGTACTGGCAGTAATCAAAGTTTTGACATATGTGTGGGTACACTTCCGCCTCCGCCTGCAAATGATGATTGCGCGGGAGCTCTTGTAGCAAATACTTTCCCATTTAGCTATGATCAGAATGACGCCGAGGCCGCTACAAATAATGCAGGGATCATAGATGTTTGTGACGATTGGATGAATGATGGTACATGGTTTACTTTCGTTGGAGATGGTGATACTTTCAATATCACAGTTACGATGCCAGCAGGAAGCAGTTTTGATCCACAGATTGGCGTATATAGCGGAACCTGTTCAGCTTTATCATGTGAGGATACTGTCGATGATGCAGGATCAGGTGGTACTGAAACGCTTTCTATCTCTACGCTTGCCGGAAATACCTATTATGTAAATGTTGGTCATTGGAATGGTTTTTCTGATGAGGAGGAAGGTGCCTTTACTATTGGTATTACAAAAGGTACGCTGGGAACTTCTGACGTAAAGTCTGAAAAGAAGAGCATTAAAGTATATCCGAATCCTTTTACTGATGTAATATATATCGCTGATGCAGCCAACGTAAAATCAGTTTCTGTTTCTGATATGTCAGGAAGACAGGTAAAAGTAATCGAGAATCCTGGATCTTCAGTTAATCTAGGAGAATTGAGACAGGGAATGTATTTCTTAATTCTTACCTTGAAAGATGGTTCAAAACAAACAGTTAAAACAATTAAAAAATAACTGTATATCATACCAAAACTGAAGGCGATCTTGAATGAGATCGCCTTTTTAATTAAATTGAATATTCAATTATGTTATCTGTCTTGAGGGACAGGTTGTAAGTCTCCGGTATTAAGGCTTTCAAAAACAGCCGGGAAGAAAGTCACAAGAATAAAATAAATAACAACCATTAATACAATTAAAGAAAATAATATAACGACTAAATTGTTTGGTTTGTTTTTCTTTTTTGGTTCCATGATGTTGTGGTATTTGGTTAATAGATGATATATTAATTTTACACTAAGCCAATTTCTTGCCACACTGCTTACAATATCTTGCATCATCATCAATATCTTCATTTCCGCAACGGTCGCATATTTTTTCCAGGTTCTGTCTTTTATTGCGCATTTCGGCGGTGACTATACCCGTGGGAACTGCAATAATAGAATAACCGGCCAGCATCAAAACTACAGCAAAAAATTTACCCATGGGAGTAATCGGAGAAACATCACCATAACCAACAGTGGTAACTGTCACTACGGCCCAGTAAATTGATTGTGGTATAGTCTCAAAGCCCGGTCTGCCACCTTCCACCATAAACATCAACGAACCTACGATTACTGAAAAAATAATTAAGAATAAAAGGAAAATATAGATTTTTCGTGAACTGTTCTTTAATGCCCTCACAATCACAGAACCATCATTCATAAAATCCATAAGGTTAAAAACCCTGAAAACCCTGAGCATTCTCAGCATTCTGAAAATCAGAAAATATTTGGTAACAGGAAAGAAAAAACTCAGATAAAAAGGAACCAGCGCCAAAAAATCAATGATTCCGAAGAAACTGAAAATATAATGACGCTTATTTTTTACAACGGCAATTCTCGAAACATATTCTGCTGAAAAAAAAATGGAAATAATCCACTCCAGAATAATAAAAGTATAGTGAAACCTTTTATCAAGCCTTGGAATGCTTTCCATCATAATGATAGCTGTACTTATCAGAATAAGCGATAGCAAAATGATATCGAAGAGTTTCCCGAGCTTTGTGTCAGAACGGTAAATGATTCTGTAGAGATATCGCTTCCACCAGGCATCTTCAGGAATAAGATTATGCTCTCTTTCCATTTTAATGTTTTTTTAAATATAACAAATTATCCTTATTTTCGTAACAAACATACAGAATAAAATGAAAATTAGAGATGTCATTTCTAAAATTGAAAAACGTATTCCCTTACAGCAGGCGGAAGATTTTGATAATGTCGGATTGCTGTGCGGATCATACGACCGCAATGTGAGTGGAATACTGGTTTGCCATGATGCCCTGGAAAATGTAGTTGATGAAGCTATTCTAAAGAACTGTAATTTGATTGTGTGTTTTCATCCGATTATTTTTTCCGGGTTAAAATCATTAACAGGGAAAAACTATGTAGAAAAAACTGTCATAAAGGCAATTGAGAATAAAGTTGCCATTTATGCGATTCATACTGCTTTTGACAATGACTTTTTTGGAGTAAACGCCGGAATCTGCCAGCAGCTGGGACTTAAGAACCTTAAAATTCTTCAGCCTAAGAAAAATGATTTGAAACAGCTTACCGTCTTCGTACCCAAAGAGTATTCAGGGCAATTAAAAGAATCTCTTTTTGCTGCTGGTGCGGGAAACATAGGATTTTATGACGAATGCAGTTTTACCATCAACGGAAACGGAACTTTTCGGCCTAAAGAAGGCTCAAATCCTTTTTCGGGGCAGCAGGACGTCAGGGAAAACGCTGATGAAGATATGGTTTCCGTTATTTTTGAAGGATATAAGCAGGGGCAGATCGTTGCCGCTATGAAATCAGCGCATCCTTACGAAGAAGTTGCCCATCAGATTTACAGTCTTGATAATACCAACCAATATACAGGACTTGGTATGTACGGAGATTTTGAAGAGCCTATGGATGAAAAAGATTTTCTGAAATTTGTAAAAGAAAAATTTAATCTTGAAGTCATCAGGCATTCAGATTTTAATGGTAAAAAAATAAAAAGGGTAGGCGTTTTAGGCGGTTCCGGAGCAAGCGGAATAAAATCTGCAATTTCCAAAAAATGTGATGCTTATCTCACAGGAGATGTAAAATACCATGATTTTTTCCTGGCAGAATCAAAAATGATGATCTGTGATATAGGACATTTCGAATCAGAACAATTTGTGACTCAACAATTATTTGAAATTTTGTCACAAAAATTTAGTACATTTGCAATCTCAAAATCTATTGAGAAAACGAACCCGGTAAATTATTTCATTTAAATATGGCAAAAACCAACGATATTTCAGTTGAAGAGAAGTTAAGAGCTTTATACGATTTGCAGATCATTGATTCTAGATTGGACGAAATCCGAAATACAAGAGGAGAATTGCCAATCGAAGTAGAGGATCTTGAAATTGAAATCGAAGGTCTTGAAAAAAGAGCTGAAAAATTTCATGCAGATATAAAGGATCAGGAAGATCAGATCAAAACCAAGCATGAAGTAATCAACCATGCAAAATCTTTAATTGAAAAATACAAATCTCAACAAGATAATGTAAGAAACAATAAAGAGTTTGAAGCATTAAGTAAAGAAATTGAATATCAGGAGCTTGAAATTCAACTTGCTGAAAAAAGAATCAAAGAATTCGGCGCTAAGATAGGCCACAAAAACGAAACTTTGGATGAGCTTAATGGGAAAATTGATGACCTTAAAAGCCACCTGAAATTCAAAAAAGAAGAATTGGAAGGTCTGGTTTCTGAAACGCAGAAGGAAGAAGAATATCTAATCGAGCAGTCTAAAGAATTTGCTGCAAAAATCGATGAAAGATTATTAGCTTCTTACAACAGAATCAGAACAAATTCTCCAAACGGTCTTGCCGTTGTAGGATTGGAAAGAGGAGCGCCAAAAGGATCATTCTTTACAATTCCACCTCAAAAGCAGATGGAAATTGCCCAGAGAAAGAAGATCATTATCGATGAGCATTCAGGGAAAATCCTTGTTGATGATGAATTGGTAATGGAAGAAAATGAAAAAATGAAATCCGTAATTAAGTTTTAATACTGATTACCATTTTAAAAATATTAAAGCTGCTTCGTTTGAGGCAGCTTTTTTTATGTCGTTACGAGTAGCGAGGCGATGAAGCAATCTTGATAATTGTTATAAAGTTTGTCATTTCCTTTTTTTGCTCTGAACGGGATAATTATAGCTCCAACAAAAAACCGCCTCAAAAAAAGCGGTTTTGTTATTTTATTCATGATGTTCATACATCTTATTATACAGATCAATAAACTTCTCTTTAATGGCTTTTCTTTTCAACTTTAGAGTAGGTGTTAAAAGGCCGGTTTCGATGCTCCATATTTCCGGAGTCAGTTCGATTTTCTTTATTTTCTCCCAATTTCCCAGATGTTCGTTGGTATTTTCTATTTCCTTTTCTATTCTTTCTTTAAGTTCTTTACTGTTTGCAATTTCCTGAGGAGTTGAGCCGATGTTAAGGTTATTTCTCATGGCCCAGCTTTTCGCAAACTCGAAATCCGGCTGTATAAGGGCGGTCGGCATTTTTTCACCATCACCGACCACCATGATCTGCTCGATAAATTTAGATGCTTTGGCAAGGTTCTCAATGGTTTGAGGAGCGATATATTTTCCGCCAGAAGTCTTAAACATCTCTTTTTTACGGTCCGTGATCTGAAGGAAACCATCACTATCAATATGGCCGATGTCCCCGGTTTTGAAGTAACCGTCTTCTGTGAATACTTCTTTCGTCATTTCGTCATTTTTAAAATAACCTTTGAAGATGGAAGGCCCTTTTACAGTAATTTCTCCGTCTTCCTGAATTTTTACCTGAACATTATCTAATGGAAGCCCCACGGTTCCTATTTTCATTTTGCCAAAAGCATTTACTGAAATTACAGGCGAAGTTTCTGTTAAGCCATAGCCTTCAAGGATAGGAATTCCTGCGTTTTGGAACATTAAATTTAATCTTGTCGATAAAGCTGCTGATCCGGAAACTAAAGTAATGATCTCGCCGCCAAGTCCTTCACGCCATTTTTTGAAAACCAGTTTATCAGCGATAATTTCCTGTAACCCGGATGGTTTGGAAACCGTTTTCTTTTTGGAAATAAGATTCAGTGCCCAGAAAAATATTTTCTGTTTCAGACCGCCGGCAGATGATCCTGTCGCATATATTTTATCATAAACCTTTTCTACAAGTCTTGGCACAACGCTCATGTAGTGAGGTTTTACTTCCTTTACATTTTCACCCATTTTTTCAATGCTTTCCGCAAAATAAATCGAGAAGCCATTATACTGGAAAAGGTAAAAAAGCATTCTCTCGAAAATATGGCAGATCGGTAAAAAGCTGAGCACTCTTGTATCTTTGTAATCAAGACCTTTTTTTCTCGGAATTCTGGGAATTGAGCCTAATACATTAGAAACAATATTATGGTGAGTAAGCATAACCCCTTTAGGTCTTCCTGTAGTTCCGGAAGTGTAAATGATAGTGGCGAGATCCTCCGAATTAATGGTATTGGAAAGATCTTCGACCTCTATCTGGGTAGAATCATCTTCACCAAGATCCAGCACTTCTTTCCAGTTTGCGGCACCACTTACATGGTCAAATGTAAAAATTCCCTGAAGGGAAGGGATGTTGTGTTTTACTTTTGTTACCTTATTCAAAAGATCCTTATCAGATAAAAAGCAATATTTGATTTCGGCATTCGTGAAGATAAACTCATAATCTTCAGGAGAAATACTCGGATATACGGGTACGGAAACCACACCGATCTGGGAAAGCCCAAGATCCATAATCGCCCATTCAGTACGGGAGTTTGTAGTAATCAGTGCAATTTTATCTCCGGGTTTTATGCCCAGTTTTAAAAGTCCGCGTGATATTTTATTCGCTTCATTGATAAATTCCTGGGTAGAAGTCTTTTTCCATTCTCCCTGATACTTAGTTACAAACATATCCGTTTTCGGGTATGCCTCTAAAGCATAATGTGGTATATCGAATAATCTTTTGATGGTCATGATTTTAAAAGTAAATAGTTAAATGATTTTAAATATAAGCATTTTTTTTAATTGGCAAAATTTAGAATTTTAAATTAACAAATAATGAAATGTATGCCAATATCTATCCATCTCAATTTAAATTTAATGAAAATTTTTAATAATAGTTTAACTGATTTATTAATTTATTAAGATTTGTTTAATATTTGATTTTCAGAAGGTAATGAGTAAGTTTTAATTCTGTTTTCAGATTTGCCCAAAAAGTGTAAATTAGCGACCATCTAATTATTCAATTTTTATGGACTTTAATTTATCGGAAGAACAGCTGATGATTCAGCAGGCAGCAAGGGATTTTGCACAAAACGAATTATTACCTGAAGTAATTGAGAGAGACCGTGACCAGAAATTTCCTGCCGAACAGGTAAAGAAAATGGGTGAAATGGGCCTTTTGGGTATGATGGTAGATCCTAAATACGGAGGTGCAGGGATGGACAGCGTTTCTTACGTTCTGGCAATGGAAGAGATCGCAAAAATAGATGCTTCGGCAGCTGTGGTAATGTCTGTAAATAATTCTCTGGTTTGTGCAGGCCTTGAAAAATTCGCTTCCGAAGAGCAAAAAGTGAAATATCTTACACCTCTTGCCAGTGGTCAGGTGATCGGGGCATTTGCTTTGTCTGAACCTGAAGCTGGTTCTGACGCTACTTCACAAAAAACCACTGCAGAAGATAAAGGAGATTATTATTTGTTGAACGGTATTAAAAACTGGATCACCAATGGTGGTACGGCTACTTATTATATTGTTATTGCACAAACTGATCCTGAGAAAAAGCATAAAGGAATCAATGCATTTATCGTTGAAAGAGGCTGGGAAGGATTTGAAATTGGCCCTAAAGAAGATAAATTGGGAATCAGAGGAAGTGATACCCATTCTTTGATCTTCAATAATGTAAAAGTACCTAAAGAAAACAGAATCGGTGAAGACGGGTTCGGATTCAATTTTGCGATGGCTGTTCTGAACGGTGGAAGAATAGGGATTGCTTCTCAGGCTTTAGGGATTGCTTCAGGAGCTTATGAATTGGCGTTAAAATATGCTAAAACCAGAAAAGCTTTTAAAACGGAAATTATCAACCACCAGGCAATTGCCTTCAAACTGGCTGATATGGCAACGCAGATTACGGCGGCAAGAATGCTTTGCTTTAAAGCGGCAGTTGAAAAAGATGCCGGAAAAGATATCTCTGAAAGTGGTGCGATGGCAAAACTTTACGCATCTCAGGTAGCAATGGATACTACAATCGAAGCTGTACAGATCCACGGAGGATACGGATATGTAAAAGAATATCATGTAGAAAGAATGATGCGTGATGCAAAAATTACCCAGATTTATGAAGGAACTTCTGAAATCCAGAAGATCGTTATCTCAAGAAGCATTGCAAAGTAATTGCTTACGATAAATGAAATAGTAAAAGGCTCTCAAAAATGGGAGCCTTTTTACTTTCACACGAACCACAAAATATTAATAATATGTTGTTTTAACACTTGTTTGATTAAATTATTTAACTGAAGTTAAATTCTTAATTTAAATTAACAGAACAAAATTAGGAATAACCCTCGTTGAAAAAACGGAATTTCGATTAAAATATTATTAAAATAAATAATACGTTATGATGAATGCTTATCCGTAGGATTTCTTTTTTTATAAAGATAATATCCGATACCCGCAATCACAAATAGTGGCCAAAGCGGAAGAATAAAAAGGAAAACAGAAGTAATGACATTCCATCCTGAAGAAATGGCGGCAAAAGATTTATCACCAAAAGTTTCGTGCTCTTTATCAACCTCAGCTTCACTTTCTTGTCCATACAAAGTAATATCAATCTCACAAAGTGTATTTTCAACGGCATTCATTCCTGAAACTTCAATGCTTTTATTTTCAACTTTCCCGAGATTATAGCTTAGATCAGACATGAGATAATCAAATTTCTGAATCGGGATTTTCACTTTCAGGTAAGCCGTTTTCTTATCATCATTCTGTAGCGAAATATTTTCGCTTCTTACAAATCCGTCGTATTTGGCGACTTCTTCTTTTACAATTTCCTTGGCGGTTTCAGCATCATTTACGGTCAGATCAAGCACTCCTTTCTTAACGAGTCGGTTTCTCTGGACATTTAATTCGTCATTCTCTTTTTTCGGCTCTTTTTTATAAATAACTTTTGTTTCCCGGATTACTTTCGGGGCAGGAACCTGTACAATAATCTTTTTTTCTTTACTGACAGTATCTTTCTTTTCGGTTTTAGATTCCAGCTTTACGGATGATATTTTATCAGATAAAGAATCCACAATTTTCGCGGTATTTTCAATATTGTTTTTGATATCATTTCCCGCCTGCTGAAAACCCCTGATCTTTACATGTGAAGAATCAACCGCATCATTTACCTGATCATTAATATCACTGATTTTTTCAGACGTTTGAGACACTATGCTGTCAGTCGAATTGGCAGTATCATCAAATTGTGATGCAGATTCCCCTTTTTTACACATAATGAACGTTCCTGATACGGCAACGAGTAAGATGAATTTTTTCATAACATTAATTTTTTTCGTTGAGGTAAAATTAGGAGCGAAATTTTCGTAAAGATTGTAAATGAAATGTATTATTGATGTAAATTTTTAATTGTTTGAATTTTAGTGTTTTGTAAAATAGAATATATTGCTTTTACAAAGTAATCCGCTTTAAGAAACTTTTTTGGAATAGCAACAAATAAAAAATCCGCAAAAAAAAACTTTCGCGGATTTTGATTGTATTTTAATATTATTTAAGCATTCTTAAATTCACTGATAAAATGCAGTTTCACATTTGGGAATTTCTCCTGTGTCATATGAATAGTAAAAGAAGAATCAGCCAGGAATACCAATTGATTGTATTTGTCCCTCGCCAGGAATCTTTGCTTCAGTCTTGCAAACTCCTTGAACTCTTCAGATTTTTCATCCGCTTCTACCCAGCATGCTTTGTGCATAGAAAGTGGCTCATAAGAACATTTTGCACCGTATTCATGCTCCAGACGGTACTGGATCACTTCATACTGAAGGGCACCCACCGTACCAATGATTTTTCTTCCGTTCATTTCAAGCGTAAACAGCTGTGCCACACCTTCGTCCATCAGCTGATCAATTCCTTTTGCCAATTGCTTGGCCTTTAAAGGATCCGTATTATTGATATATCTGAAATGCTCAGGAGAGAAGCTCGGAATTCCTTTGAAATTCAGCTTTTCACCACCCGTTAACGTATCACCGATTCGGAAGCTTCCTGTATCATGAAGTCCCACTATATCACCAGGGAAACTTTCATCCACCACTTCTTTTTTATCCGCAAAAAATGCATTAGGTGAAGAAAATTTCATTTTTTTGCCTTCCCTTACCAGCAAATAATTTTCATTTCTTTTAAATGTTCCTGAAACAATTTTCACGAAAGCAAGACGGTCTCTGTGCTTAGGATCCATATTTGCGTGAATTTTGAAAACAAATCCTGTGAATGTATTTTCTTCAGGCTTTACAATACGGGTATCGCTTTCCTTTGGCTGAGGCATCGGTGCAATATCAATGAAAGCATCAAGCAATTCACGTACTCCGAAATTATTTAAAGCCGAACCAAAGAAAACAGGCTGAAGATCACCATTCATATAATCTTCACGGTTGAATTCAGGATAAACCGACTGTACCAGATCCAATTCTTCTCTTAATGTATTCGCCGCTTTTTCACCAATAACCTCATCGATAGAAGTGTCGTTAATGTCATCAAACTTAATAGAGTCTCCAACCTTCTGTTTCTTCTCCTCCAAAAACAACTGGATGTTGTTTTCCCAGATATTATAAATACCCTGGAAATCACTACCCATACCGATCGGCAATGAAAGCGGACAAACTGTAAGACCTAATTTTTGTTCCACCTCATCCAGCAGGTCGAAAGCATCTTTCCCTTCACGGTCAAGCTTATTGATGAAAACCAGCATCGGAATGTTTCTCATTCTACATACCTGTACCAGCTTTTCCGTCTGTTCCTCGACCCCTTTCGCAACGTCAATCACAACGATCACCGAGTCAACGGCAGTTAAGGTTCTATAAGTATCTTCTGCAAAATCTTTGTGTCCGGGAGTATCCAGGATGTTGATCTTGTGATCTCTGTATTCAAAGGCAAGTACTGAAGTGGCTACCGAGATTCCTCTCTGTCTTTCAATTTCCATGAAGTCGGAGGTAGCCCCTTTTTTTATTTTGTTGGATTTCACTGCACCCGCTTCCTGAATCGCCCCTCCGAAAAGCAACAGCTTCTCCGTAAGAGTCGTCTTTCCTGCATCGGGGTGGGAAATAATCCCGAAAGTTTTTCTTTTCTCTATTTCTTTGATTAAGTCTGACATATCGTATTTTGAAGTTGCAAAAATCGTAATTTTTAATGGAATGTGAAAATCAATTTCATACACGGTCCTGCTTGTGAATTTTTATGCAATATTCTCAACATTACTTTTGCAGATACTGTGACAAATGTAAAGAAATACATATTAAGGCATTGTCCGAAGTTATTATTCAACTTAGTATTTCATCAATAAGTTTACGCCTTTGCTTATCTTAAAAATGTGTGGCATAGTAAATTAAAAATTCTTGTCTTATTTTGCGATAAAAAATAATCAGATCAAATTTATCCATTTAAAGTAAAAATAAAATATCTCAGTATTCTTCTGATTAAGATAAAATTATAAGTCCATATCCGCATAATAAACGGCCCCTTTTCGATGCCACATTATCGGAAACATAAAATAAACTTATCAAAAACGTTTATCTTTGTTAAAATAATCTTAATATAAAGCATGGAAAACAGCAGATATCCACAGTTTACATTTACATGGGTAGGGGGACTCGTCCTGTTGGCAGGAATGGCAGTTGGAACAACCGCCGTTTCTTTTTTTAATGTTTTCTGGATGTTTACCTTCAAAGAAAATCTCCAGTACAAAGACTGGTTCTTCATGCTTACCAACGCAGCAGGATTTCTTACCGCAATCGCTTTTTTTGATTTTTTGATTGTAAGAAGAACCACCGGCAAAAAACTCAATTTCAATTTCTCACCTACTAATTTTTACACCTACCTGCTTATATTTCCCATGATGATCGGAATGATGTTTATCTCAGAATTCATCACATCACAGATTCCTACTACAGGGCCGTTTTTCGGAAAATATTATGAATTTTTCAATCGATTGATGGATCAGCTTACTTTTAATCCAGTTGTAATGATCATTACCGCTGTCATCTGCGCGCCCATTTTTGAGGAAATTGTTTTCCGTGGAATCATTCAGAAAGGATTAATGAATAAAGGAGTAGAACCGTGGAAAGCCATTATCTTTGCTTCAATTATTTTCGGCTTAGTACATGGAAATCCGTGGCAGTTTGTAGGCGCCGTTCTGTTAGGCTGTGTCCTTGGTCTTGTTTATTATAAAACAAAATCTCTGTTACTGCCGATGCTGCTTCACAGTTTTAATAATTTATGCTCTACCATCCTTATTATATATACTAAAAATGAAAGCTTTTCAGATGCTTTTAAAATTTCAGAATGGATCATACTTACGATAGGAATCGTACTTTTTTCACTATTTTATTATCTTTTTACAAGGAAATATAAAGTGCATTATGCTGAAATTTAAATAAAAATATTCTGGTACAATAATCGCATAATTGTGTACTTACATTTAAAAAATAAAGTTTAAAAATAAAAAGAATGGAATTACTGGTTGCCACCCACAACGTACATAAAAAAGAAGAAATTCAGCAAATCTTAGGCGAAAAATTTATTGTTAAAAGTCTTACCGATTACGATATTCACGAAGAAATTGTGGAAGATGGCGATTCTTTTAATGCCAATGCTCTGATCAAAGCTAAATATTGTTTTGAGAAAACCGGAATTCCAAGTTTGGGCGACGATAGCGGACTGGTGGTGGAATCTTTAGACGGTAGACCCGGGATATTTTCCGCACGTTATGCCGGGGATCACGATTTTGCAAAGAATATTGAAAAAGTATTGAGCGAAATGAAGGGTATTGAAAATAGAAAAGCTTACTTCATCACTGTTTTGTGTTACTATGATGAAAACGGTGCAAAATACTTTGATGGCAGAGTACACGGAAATCTTCTTGATGAAAACAAAGGTTTCAAAGGCTTCGGTTACGACCCCATTTTCGTTCCGGAAGGATATGATAAAACTTTTGCCGAAATGAATCCTGAAGATAAAAATAAAATAAGTCACCGAAAACAGGCGTTAGATCTCTTTCTGAATTTTCTTAAAGTAAAGAAATAATTCGCTGTAATTAATTCTAAAAGGAATTTATTGCAGCCATTAAATACATTTTCTAAAAGTTGTTGGAAATTCTGATTAATTTATTTTCTTTATTAAAAGTGAAAATAGTAGGATATATTATTGAAACTCCAAGCTTAAAGTCATTTTTAAAATTATTATTAGTATCATTTAATAAAATAATCCTATGATTTAATAATAACTTGTTGAAAAAAAATTTAGATGTTTGCATTTGTTTTTCAGAAGTAATAATGATATACGTCTTATTCATATTTAAGTTTTTATTGATATTATTAATAGTAGTTTCACAACTGCCACAATTCGTAGAGACATATGCAATAATAGTTTCTTTGCTTTTCGGAATATCATTATTCGTGAAAGGGAGATTATTTTTCACATTGCTATAACAAAAAATTGGAATTTCATTCGTAAATCTTATGAATTTATTATAAAATATTAAACCCAATATAAAGATAACTATTAAAATAAGAATTGCATTAATATACTTCATCATTTTTTATCACATTTATTTTTGAGATAATGTTTTTTAAATCTTTGCTAAATATTAATTCACCTTTTTTGTCAATTCTTTTTATTCTATAATTATCCAATAATAAATCTGCTTTTATTTCAGATATTGTTATTTTATTTTCTTTTACCTGATAAAGAATTGTTGCCTCGTCTCTTGTTATATCAAATATAACTTCAGAATCTGTGTTTTTGCTAATACTAGTAAATGTTTGTTTTACATTATGAGTTGGAGCAATATTATTCTTGTAAATAGATTTTGGTAGAAGCGTCGTTTTATCTAAAATAATTACAGCTTTTAAATTTGTACTTTTTGAATAGCATGTCACTTGTAACATACCTTCAATTTCTCTCATTTTGTAAGTATAATCTTTAAAATAATTAAGATAATTGTATTCTGGGTAATTATAAAGATGATTAAGAGTATTTTCTGAAATTTCAGGATTGAATTCAAAAAATTTCACATCTTTATAAAAAGATTCTTTTGTGTTTTTCGGATATTTTTTCTTTTTAAAATAATCAAACGTAAAATCCGAAGACTGTAATTCTGATATTTTTTCATAATCTACAGTTAGCAAGAGATTAACATTATAACTTCCGAAATCTTTATAGTATTTTTTGTACTGTTTTTTAGATTCTTTTATGGTTTCAATAATTTTTTCATTGGAAAAAGATTTTATGAAGACGGTATCTATGAGCAATTCTTTTTCTTGGGAGGATGCTCTTAAAAAAAATATAAAAAAAATAATTACTAAAATGTTTTTCATCAGATATATTTAAATTTTTAATTAAAATTCTCTGCTCGTTTTAGAGCAGAGAAAACTTTTAAGGGAACCAAGTCCATCCGCTTCCTTGAGTGGCTTCTCCATTAGATAATCCCCATCACCACATGCTTTGTTGCAATGTTCTACAATTCCTAAGAAACTCCAACAATGACATTGTTGTGGTCTTCTGTCTGTTTCTTCCGCTTTTAAAAATTGCACTGACAAAAGTAATGCTCCAGCAGAAAAAAGTAGTGTTACCTTCTTTTCAAGAAATTTTTTCATTTCCTATGTATTTTTTATATCATCCTACTTTCAGAATTTTAGGTCGCTGTTTCAGATTTCCGACCACCACATTTTGTAGTGATACAAAACTATTGATAGGCTTTTATGAATTTATAACAAAAATACCCCTTTATAAAAACAATTATTTACCAGAAATAAAAAAATCATAATTTTGCGATTAAAACCAAATGATATGAATATAGGTAATACTATAAGAAAATTAAGAATTAACGCAAGTAAAACACAACAAGAAATTGCAGACTTTTTAAATGTGGATCGCAGAACATATGCGAAATGGGAAGAAGGAATTACTGATGTGAAAAGCGGTCTCATTCCTAAAATTGCTGAGATTTTCAATGTTAAAATTTCTGATTTATATAACGAGAGGAAAGAAATTGAAAGAAAAAAGAATTTGGATAAAAATATCATTATTGTGGTTACGGATAATGATATTGTTGAAAAAATACTTAATCTGGTTAATGACACTAGCAAAAAATAAAAAATTATTTTCAATGTAATCATGTTTAAATATAGGTTATCCTAGATTTGGATTAAGTGAAATGTTCTGAGTGAACATATATCCTCAACCTTACTCTCAATCTCAGCCTTATTCTTAACCTAAATTCCTTACATTTGTTTAATAATAAACGATCGATTTGAGTACTTATTTAACGATATTAGGCTTTAACTCAGCAATTCCGACTATTAATTCTTCTCCTACCGCACAGCTCCTGGAAATGGAAGAAAGATCTTTCCTGATCGATTGCGGAGAAGGTACCCAGGTTCAGCTGAGGAAAGCAAAAGCAAAATTTTCAAGGATAAATCATATTTTCATCTCACATCTTCACGGGGATCATTGTTTTGGGTTGCCGGGACTTATTGCGTCTTTCAGGCTGCTGGGAAGAGAAACACCACTCCATGTTTACGGGCCGAAAGGAATTAAAAAAATGCTGGAGACCATTTTTACGATTACTGAAACCCATCGTGGTTTTGAAGTGGTTTATCATGAGCTTGATAAAGATTATTCGGAAAAGATTTATGAAGACAACAGGGTAGAAGTATATACCATTCCTTTGGATCACAGGATTTATTGTAATGGCTATCTGTTTAAGGAAAAACCGAAAGAAAGACATCTCAATATGCAGGAAATATCAAAATATAAAGAGATTGAAACCTGCGATTATCATAATATTAAAGCCGGGAAAGACTTTGTGCTTAGTGACGGATATGTTCTTAAAAATGAAATTCTTACGACAGACCCCATTCCGCCTGTTTCTTATGCTTTCTGTAGTGATACAAGATATTTGGAAAGTGTAATTCCTATCATAAAAAATGTGACGGTTCTTTACCATGAATCTACTTTTTTACATGATTTAAAAGAAATGGCAGATTATACAGGGCATAGCACTGCTCTCGAAGCGGCAACCATTGCCAGAAAAGCAGATGTCGGGAAGTTGATTTTGGGACACTTTTCCAACAGATATGCAGATCTTACGGTTTTTACTGATGAAGCTCGAACTATTTTTCCCAATACCTTTCTGCCCAAGGCATTGGAAGCTGTGAAAATTTAAAAAATGATGTTGAAGTTTGAAGAATTAAAAATATTCTTGGATGAAAAGGCAGATCAGTATAACGATCCTGAGTTTATAGAAAATGATCCGATACAGATTCCGCACCGTTTCAGTCTGAAGCAGGATGTTGAAATTGCAGGTTTTCTGGCGGCAACCATTTCCTGGGGAAACCGGAAAGCGATCATAAAATCAGCCGAAAAAATGCTGGAGATTATGGGAAATTCTCCTTATGATTTTGTAATGAATTATTCGGAAAAAGATCTCAGTGATATTAAAAATAAAAGTATACACCGAACGTTTAACGGGGAAGACTTTGTTTATTTTACAGAACAGTTTAACAGAATTTACAAAGAAAATAAAAGTCTTGAAAATCTTTTTACAATAAATGAATCGGAAACGAATTTCCTTCATGCTATTGAAAGATTCAGAAGCAGTTTTCTCGGAAGCGAAAAGCACAGGAGCCACAAACACGTAAGTTCGCCCTATAAGAATTCATCTACAAAAAGGATTATTATGTTCCTCCGTTGGATGGTGCGTAAAGATAAGCGTGGTGTAGATTTTGGTATCTGGGAAAATATTGATCAGAAATATCTGTCGATTCCCCTGGATGTGCATACCGGGAATATTTCCCGGAAGCTAGGACTGATCACCAGAACACAGAATGACTGGAAAACGGTAGAAGAGCTTGATCTTGTCATCAGGAAATTTGATGAAAATGATCCGGCAAAATATGATTTCGCACTGTTCGGGTTAGGAGTTACTAAAGAATTATTATAAAAGCTGAGCACAATGAAAAAGTACGAAGAAAAAACTGAGGTTTTAGAAAGAATTGCCAACGGTATTACCTGGTGGATAGGTTCAATCCCATCCCTTATTGCGCATACACTGTTTTTTATCATTTCATTTCTGTTGCCGTTAATTGGACTTGTAGAATTTGATAAAATGCTGCTGATTCTTACCACAGTAGTATCATTAGAAGCAATTTATCTTGCCATTTTCATCCAGATGTCAGTCAATAAAAGTCATGAAAAAATTGAAGACATTCAGGAAGATATTGAAGACATCCAGGAAGATATTGAAGAGATCAGCGAAGATATAGAGGAGATCAGTGAAGATATTGAAGAAATTAATGAAGATATTGAAGATATTCAGGAAGATATTGAAGAGATCAATGAGGATGAAGATGAAGACGATCATAGTGAAAGAGCAAAAAATGTTATGCTTAAAAGTAATGTGAGCTCCAATAAAAATGAGATTAAAGTTTTAAAAGACAAGATTCAGGAGCTTCAGAATAAAATTGATGAACTGAAAAATGAACAATAACATAAAATTGTAGTTTTGACGAAATAACTCTAAAAAAAGACTGATAAAAATTTAGTCTTTTTTTTATTATTGCAGATATATTATCTGATATGTTATGAATTATCGAACAGATTGAATTTTTAACATAAATCTTTCTGTTTTTTAATAAAATTTAATCATAAAATTATTATTTTTGAACAAACAACAACAAAATGTTAAATTATAGACTAAAAAACTACTTCTTATTTTTAGTATTGCTTTTTGTTTCGGGGTCTGCCATCGCTCAAAAGGCGTCCAGAAAAAATGGTAAAGTGAAGCTGACCTCTGAAAGTATGAAAGCGGGTGCTTTTATTGATGTAAATGTGGCATCTTATACACAATCATCTTATACACCACAACAGCTGGTTCAACAGGTTCTTATTAACGGACAGTCAAGCTGTGCAACACCGAGTGTGAATAACGTAACGATAAGTCCGGATCAGCCAGTTACCAACAACAATAGATTTTGGGGATATTTTCATAAGGGTACCACCAATTTTCCATTTGAAGATGGAATTGTTTTAACTACAGGATACGCTAGGCAAGCTGGGAATACGGCGATTTCCTCAGATCTTGAAGGAACAATTTCAATGAGCGGAGATGCCGACCTTGCTGCTGCTACAAATACCAATATAGGTAGTCAAAGAGATGCTGTCGCTTTAGAATTTGATTTTGTACCCAACTCCAATCAGGTAAAATTCAATTATATCTTTGCATCAGAAGAATATTCCGGATTTTTTCCTTGTAGTTTCTCAGATGCTTTTGCTTTACTTATAAAGCCGGTAGCAGGAGGTCCTTATACTAATATAGCTATTCTTCCTGGGGCAGGAGGTCCTGTAAGTGTTACCAATATTCACCCTCAGAACAGTTTTACTGGAAGTGATATGGGGTGCGGTGCACCTAATGTTGCCTTTTTCGGAGGATATAATACTTCAAGTATTGAAACCAACTATAATGGTAGAGTAGTGCCTCTAACTGCAATTGCCGATGTAACGCCGGGGGTTGCTTATCATTTTAAAATGGTATTATCCGATTATACTGACCAACGATTAGATTCTGCTGTTTTTCTTGAAGGAGGATCTTTCGATATCGGGATTAAAATTGTAGATCAAAACGGAGTTGTTTTGCCGGATACGGTAAATATGTGTGACAATACACCACAAGTATTGACAGCATTGCTTACTGCAGCGCCGGGAATGACATTCCAGTGGTATAAAGACGGAGTTGCCATCAATGGGGCTACCAATATTTCTTATACGGCAACTTCTCCAGGTGCTTATGAGGTGAAAGTTGCAGTTCCGGGGAATCAGTGTCCTGCTTCTGCGGTTATTACCATCGTGGGAGGAACTACACCGCCGGCCCAAAATGCTACTTTAAAGCTTTGTACAACGCC
Organism: Chryseobacterium sp. 27AL; assembly: GCF_057815395.1. Classification (NCBI taxonomy): domain Bacteria; kingdom Pseudomonadati; phylum Bacteroidota; class Flavobacteriia; order Flavobacteriales; family Weeksellaceae; genus Chryseobacterium; species Chryseobacterium sp. 27AL. The sequence continues at coordinate 19,599 of NZ_JBYRIW010000020.1, forward strand.
TTCTGTTTCTGCATTTAATTTAAATGATGCAAAAACTTTGATCACGACTTCTACAAGCGCTGTTTTACATTATTATGTTAATCAGGCAGATGCTGTTGCTCAAAACAACAATTATCTGAGCGATGCTGCAGTAAGCAATTACAGCGGTACCGACGGACAGGTGCTCTATGTTGTAGTTTCCAATGGAGCATTTTGCAGCAAATTAGTTACATTAACGTTGAAGAAAGAAGCAACACCTGTTGCTCAGCTTACGGCTACCAAGATGAAAATTTGCTTAGGAGAATCTACCACTTTAACTGCTGCAAACGGAGTGACTTATGAATGGACGGGTTCATCAGTAACGGGTGCTACGCGTACTGTTTCTCCGACTCAGACAACAACATATTCTGTTTATGCAATCGGCGCACAGGGATGTAAATCCCTACAGCCGGCATCCATTACCATAGAAGTCGTTCCTGCAATTACGTCAAATCTTTCAGGTGGAATGATCTGTCAGAGTGATGTCATTACACTGGATGCAGGAGCAGGACCAAATTATACTTATCTGTGGAATACAGGAGATACTTCACAGACGATTTCAGTAGGAACTCCGGGAACATATTCCGTAACAATAAACAATGGTGTTTGTTCTAAAGTATATACAACACAGGTAATCCAGGCTATTATTCCTGAAATTATCGATGTAAACTATAATGAAAACGGTACCATGATCCTTACTGCGAGCAATCCAAGTAACGGACCACTGGAATACTCTATAGACAATGGGCTTACATGGCAGAATTCAAATACATTCAGTAATGTACCGAGAAATACAGTTGTATCGATCAGAGTAAGAGTAAAGAAAACAAGCTGTGTAGGATTCCTGGAATATTTCACTTTTGTTATGCAGAATGTAATCACGCCAAATGGTGATAATATTAATGATATTATTGATTTCAGAGGTGTAAATCAGAATAAGGATTTCAAAGCATCCATCTTCGACCGTTATGGAAAAGAAGTATATAAAGCAAGTGGCCTTCAGCCATACTGGGATGGTTACTTCCAGGGAAAACGTCTGCCGACTTCATCATATTGGTATCAGGTGAGTTTTGAAGATCCGGCAAGTAAAAAACCAGCCTTGAAAACAGGATGGATTTTACTTAAAAATATAGAATAAGACAATATCAATATTCAAAGAAAGACCGACAATTTGTTGGTCTTTTTTTCGTTGTTAAATATAATTGAATTCATATTTTAAAATCAGCCGTATTGTATTAGTAATAATGTAATTTATGCTGAATTGATATTCAATCAAAAAAAATAGTATTTTTGTTTAAAATAATATAAAAATGTTAAATAGGAGGACAAGAAATTTACTTTTGGCTTTGCTTTTAATTTTTACACAATGCTTTGTTGCTCAGGACAGGCAGAGCAAAGGTATTGTTAAAAAACCTACCGCTCAGAGTATGAAAGCAGGAGCTTTTATTGATGTAAATGCCGCCGGATATCCAGAATCAAATTACAGTATTACACAATTGGTAAAAGACGTTCTTATCAGTGGTGGTTCCACATGTTCCGCTGCCAACGTGAGCAATGTGGTTGTTTCTCCGAATTTAGCAGTTACCGATCAAAACAGAAGTTGGGGATATTTTAATAAAGCAGCAACCAATTTTCCATTTGCAAAAGGTATCGTCCTTACAACAGGATATGCCAGAAAGACAGGAAATAATTTTCAGGGAACTTTAAGTGATGCGCTTCCTTCAGGAGGTGATCCCGATCTCGCAACAGCCCTGAATGTAAATAACACAAATTTAAGAGATGCAACCTATATAGAATTTGATTTTGTGCCGGCTTCCACAAAAGTGACCTTCAGGTATCTGTTTGCGTCTAAAGAATATCAGAGTAATTTTACATGTAATATCTCGGACGGTTTTGCATTATTACTTAAAAAAGTAGGAGATCCTTCTTATACCAATTTAGCATTGCTTCCAAGTGGTGAGCCTGTAAGCGTTACCAATATCATTCCTGCCAACTTGCCTTGCGGCCCTAAAAACGTTCAGTATTTTGCGGGAATGAATAATCCTCAGATTGAAACCAATTTTGACGGACGTACAGTTCCTTTAACAGCAACTGCAACAGTAATTCCCGGTCAGACCTACCATTTTAAAATGGTCTTGGCAGATTATCAGGATTCAAATTTCGATTCTGCAGTTTTTCTTGAAGCGGGATCTTTTGATATTGGTGTTCAGATTTTAAACCCTGCCGGAGTAGAACTGCCTTCATCCATTAATGTATGTGACAATGCGCCGCAGGTTCTTACAGCTTCAGTTCAGGGAGGTGGGGCTACGTATCAATGGTTATTGGGAAATAATCCTATCCCTGGAGCGACTGGTTCATCTTATACCGCAACACAGCCGGGAGTGTATACCGTTCAGGTATTTTTACCGGGAAATACATGTCCGGGAACAGCTTCTGTAACAATTGTGGGCGGAACTTCGCCAACCGTACAGAATGCAACGCTCACCGCATGTTACACGCAGGGAAATGCAACATTTAATCTTACCACTGCTCAAACCTCGATAAGTACAACACCAGGTGCTACTTTTGCTTATTATCTTAATCAGTCAGACGCGTTAGCTGGTAATGGCAATACGATTACAAATACTACGGCTTTCCCAAGTGCTGGCCAGACCGTATATGTGCTCGTTAAAACAGGATTCTGTTCAAAAGTTGCGCAATTACAATTAGTTAAAGCTCCACAGATAACCGCAAGTATTGCTACACCACCGGTCTTGACCTGTACAAATTCACAGATCACACTGAATGCTTCAGCATCAACATATCCTGCAGGTTCTACATTTGCATGGACAACAACAAACGGAAATATTGTTTCCGGCGCAAATACCCTGAATCCGGTTGTAAATACGGCGGGAGTTTACACATTAACGATTTCAAATACATATCAGCCGGGAAATTTAACGTGTACAGGAACAGCAAACGTTACTGTAACCGGTGACAGCGCTCCACCGACTACGGGCTTAACGGCTTCTAAAGTTTTAATATGTTCCGGTGAATCTGTTACGTTAACGGCGTCCGGCGGAGCTACCTATAACTGGGTTGGCCTTACCGGTAACGGAAGTACCCAAACTGTTTCACCAACGACCACAACTACGTATACTGTTACAGCTGTTGGTGCAAACGGATGCGTGTCTCAAACACCAGCAACGGTTACGATACAGGTTTCTCAGCCGATTACCGTTCAGAATGCTACTTTATTTAAATGTTATCAGGCAGGGGGAATTAATTATAATTTAACGGAGGCACAGTCTCAGATCACATCAGCTCCAGGTGTTACATTCTCCTATTACTTAAATGTTGCAGATGCTAATGCCGGGAATACCAACACTATAAATAATACGACATCATTCAACAGTGCAGGAAACCAGACAATCTACGTTCTCGTTGTCAGCGGTGGATGTCGATATGTTGTGAACTTACAGCTTCTGGCAACCCCTGAAACTACTTTAACGATTGCTCAACCTCAGCAAATCACCTGTACAACATCACAAATAACATTAAATGCATCTGCTTCTGTGATTCCTACGGGTTCTACTATTGCATGGACGGCAACCGGAGGAGGAAATATTGTTTCAGGAGCTAATACATTAACGCCTGTTGTAAGTGCAGGTGGTGTTTACACATTAACAGTAACGAATGTTAATCAACCTGGAAATTTAAACTGTTCATATACGGCAAATGTAACCGTAATACAGAATACTACGCCTCCTGTAGTAAGCGTTACAGCGCCGGTATTGCAAATCTGTCCTGGAGAATCTGTTACATTAACAGCTTCCGGAGGGGCTACTTATAACTGGGGAACTCTTCCGGGTAATGGAAGTACTCAGACAGTATCTCCTTCTAATACTACGGTTTATACGGTTACAGCGGTAGGAGCAAATGGATGTGTATCATCAAATACAGCCACGATTACGATCGTAGTCGGGCCACCTGTCGCGGTACTCGCAGCATCGAAATCCAAGATTTGTGCAGGTGAATCCGTTACATTAACTGCTTCCGGCGGGGTTACCTATGAATGGGTAGGCTTGCCGGGTAATGGAAATACCCAGGTGGTATCTCCAACGGCTACTACGATATATTCTGTATATGCCTTAGGTGGAAATGGCTGTAAGGTAGATAATCCTACATCAATTACCATTCAGGTGGTTCCTGCTATTGAGTCGACATTAAAAGATGTATATGCCTGCGTAGGTGATTCAGGAATTCTGGATGCCGGTTCCGGACTAAACTATACATACCTTTGGAATACAGGGGCTACTACACAGACGATATCTGTGAATACACCAGGTACATACTCTGTAACGATCAGTAATGGTACGTGTTCTAAAGTATTCAGTGCTCAGCTGATCAACCCTACGCTTCCTCAATTCAGCAATGTGGCTTATGATAATCATGTTTTAACATTATCAGCAACAAACCCTACTGGCGGTAGTTTAGAATATTCTGTAGACGGAGGGGTGACGTGGCAGGCTTCAAATATTTTCTACAATATTCTGGATAATGCCAATTACAATCTTATGGTTAGGGTAAAAGATGCCAAGTGCGGAACTACACTGTCATTCTTCACATTTGTCGTGATAAACGCGATCACTCCGAATTCTGATGGGAAGAACGATAAAGTAGATTTTTCCGGAATCAGTCAGTACAACAACTTTGCGGCTTCTATATTCGACAGGTACGGACAGGAAGTTTTCAAGGCCAGCAAAAACGAAACAAGCTGGAATGGTTTGCTTAAAGGAACGCTTATACTTCCAACGGCTACTTACTGGTACCGTGTACAGTGGGAAAACCCCGCCAGTAAAAAGCTCGAGCAGCGTAGTGGATGGATTTTGTTGAAAAATAGAAATTAACGATTATAAATTATGTTAACCTCTCAATTTGGGAGGTTAATTTGCTTTTTCAATATAAAAATGTTAAATGTATATGTAGTATTTATAAAAATAAATTAAATTTGTTGAAACAATTTATTTATGAAGAGATACCTACTATTGTTTTCTTTAATTGCGGTCTCGTCGTCGAGTCTCTTTTATTCACAAAGTATTAATACTCCAAGAAAGCCTCAAAAAGAAAAGGCATCTAATTTAACCATGAAAGCGGGTGCTTTTATTGATGTAAATGCAGCTACCTATCCGGAATCAGCTTATACACCTTTGCAGCTGGTAAAAGATGTTTTAATTTCGTCCGGCACAAACTCATGTGTTACTCCAAATGTATCCAATGTTCAGGTAAGTCCGAATTTACCGGCAAGTAATGCACAAAGATCGTGGGGCTATTTTCATAAAGGGACGACCAATTTTCCGTTTAAAGATGGTATTGTGCTTTCTACAGGTTATGCAAACAAAGCAGGTAATAGCTTTATAAGTGGTACCTTAGGAGATGATTTACCTACAGGAAGCGATCCGGATCTTGTAGCAGCCACTAACCCTACAAAACCCTTGTATGATGCCGTAGTGCTGGAGTTTGACTTTGTGCCCACATCTTCCCAGGTAAAATTTAACTACTTATTTGCTTCTGAAGAATATACTTCAAACTTCCCGTGCTCGGGTTATTCTGATGCGTTTGCTCTGTTATTGAGACCAGTATCCGGAGGACCTTATGTAAATATGGCCGTTTTGCCGCCTCCTGGAACAGGACCCGTAAGTGCTACTAATATTGTACCTGATGGAAACGGCTTTTCATGTGGCCCCATTAACGCTCAGTTTTTTGGTGGCTTAAATACGGCTAATATCGAAACCAATCTTATTGGAAGAACTACGCCTCTTACTGCTACAGCAACAGTTACGCCTGGTGTGGCTTATCACTTCAAAATGGTTTTAGCAGATGCAGGTGATTCAGGATTTGACTCTGCAGTATTCCTGGAAGGGGGCTCTTTCAATATCGGTGTTGAATTATTAGATCCTTCAGGTGCAACGTTACCGGAAGAAATCAATGTTTGTGATAACATTCCTCAGGTAATTACAGCTTCTGTAAGCGATCCGAATATGACGTATCAATGGTTCTACAACGGAACTGCAATACAGGGTGCTACTACACCTACAATTACCGCTACCCAGCCGGGTAATTATGAAATTCAGGTATCATTCCCAGGTAATCCTTGTCCGGGAAAAGCCAATATTAAAATTAACGGAGGAACAACACCTGCAGCGGTTGATGCTTCTTTACTGCTTTGTACAACACCGGATGTTACTTGGTTTGATCTAACGAGTGCGATGCCGTCAATCAGCACAACTACTGGGGCTGTGTTCCATTTTTATGAAGATCAGGACGATGCTATCGCTCAAAATAACGACTATATCCAGGATGTTTTACATTATAATGGTAACGATGGCCAGATCCTTTATGTTGTTGTTTCGAATGGAGGCTTCTGTAGCAAAATGGTTGAATTAACCTTGTTGAAAGAAGCAACTCCGACAGTAAGTTTGGTTGCATCAAAAATTAAGGTTTGTCCGGGAACTCAGGTGGAGCTTACGGCAACCGGTGGTGTTACTTACGAATGGGCTAATTTCCAGGGAACAGGAAACACGCAGACTGCAACAGTTTATAATACAACAACTTTCTCTGTATATTCTTTAGGAACCAAAGGATGTAAATCATTAACTCCTGCCACTATTACTGTAGAAGTTGTACCGGAACTTACCTCTCCACTGAGAGATGTTGAAATGTGCCAGGGCGACAGAGTTACCCTTGACGCCGGAGCAGGACCTAACTATACTTATCTTTGGAGTACAGGTGAAATTACACAGACCATCAATGTAGATCAATGGGGTGTTTACAGTGTAAAGATTAATAATGGGTATTGTGAAAAAACATTTACTGTTCATGTAATGGGTGCTGCTTCTCCTTTTGTTACAAATCTTGATTACAGCAATAACACCCTTACGATTACGGCAGAAATTCCGATGATCAATAATATTCCTCAGACTGCAGAATATTCTATTGATGGGGGGATCTCTTGGCAGCCTTCTAATGTGTTTACAGGTCTTCAGGACAATGCGACATACCATATTCAGGTAAGATCAGTAGGTACACATTGTGTAGGAGCATTAGAATTCTTTACCTTCCATGTAAGAAATGTTATTACGCCGAACCAGGATGGAGTGAATGATACTCTTGATCTTACTGCCCTTGGAGGATTTAATAACTTTACGGGATCTGTTTACGATCGATATGGTAGTGAAATGTTCAGATTCTCGAAACAAACGCCTGTATGGGATGGTACAGTAGGAGGTAAAAAATTACCGACAGCAACATATTGGTATAAATTCAACTTTGATTATCCGAAATCAAAAACTAATATGAGCCAGTCTGGTTGGATCATGCTTAAAAACAGAGAATAATCTCAAATATTGATTATTAACTAATTGAAATAAAACCCTCAAAAGCATTGCTTTTGAGGGTTTTTTAATAATGTTAATGAAAATTGTAGATAAAATGCTATTTTTCTTTGTACTGTTTAATCAAATTATCCATAAATAAGCTCACGAATTTCAACCAATGTTTTTGTTGTTTTTTTACTATCTGGAAATTCAGGAAGCTTTGAATATGAATAGTTATATTCTATAGATTTTATTAAATCTTCTGCTTTTTTCATGACCGCATCATATGACCAGTTTCCTGCTTTAATTTCTAATAATTCGTCACGATTTTCCACACGGATATTCAGAGAATTTGTTTTGAAAATTTGTTCACAGGTCTGCAGTAAACGAATGGTATGCATCATATTTTTACTATCGTAATTGTGCCCATGCTGCTGATTGACATTATAGCGGTCTTCATTACGTTCAGCTACCCATTTCCAGTACTCGCGGTAATCCTTGCAATAAATGGAGTAAGCATCTAGGTTACAAAATAAATAAGCGAGTGGCCTTTCCTCTTTCGGAACAGAAGAAACTGAAACCTGATTTGCCTCGTCGTTTCGTATAATCCCTTTATAATTCAAATCTCCCAATTCATCGTAGAAAAGTGCAAATATCCCTTTGGTATTATTTATGTTAACTAAACCACATTTTTCTTGAGCTCTCCTGTTTACTAAAAGCCATTTTTTCAATGGAACCGAGCCCTGATTCTGTAGTATATAACAAAAATCAAGAATCGACTTTCTTTCTTTATCAACAGGATTGAGTATTTTTTTGTTTAGCCCTTTTGCTTTTTTGATCTGTGAAATGGCGTAGCCTGCAAATGTATCTTTACAGAGTTTGGATAGAAAATCTTCAGGCTTCAAAAGATTTATCAGCGGATTTTTATGTAAAATACAATCTTCCGGACTGGCAAGAATTTCCAGAATATTTGGGTTATTTTTATGCAATAATTCTACAAATCTTCCAATTTCGTAATAGGTAATATCATTCGTTTCATTGGAAATCTGCGGGATATAGTTTAGTCCAAAAAAATCTTCTTTCGGCAAATAATATACTCCCCGGATATCCGTATCCGAGTTTTCCGTCGCCAATCCGAAAGCGCGGCTTCCGGAGATGGCTTCGAAAAGGATACAGTTGCTAGATTTTAAAGTTGGTATGGTCATAATTAATGTATTTATAAATGTAATACTTCCCTGAAGATTCTTTCCATTTCTATTTTATCTGACTTTCCACCTTTTAAACTCTTTGCTCTTTCCTCGTTATATAATATGATTTCTTCTAAAAATCTAAAAAGTTCCCAATCGTTCTTATGGTAGTACGATTCTCCTTTAGTTGCTTTTAAGGTAATGAGGTTTTTTATTTTTTTTCTGTTGCAGTCATCTACCAAAACCAGCAATTCGCTGAATAAAACGGGTGGAATGGTTCCTTTTTCCAAGATCCATTTGCCTGTTAATGCAGTACGAAGACAATAAAAATAAGATTTTAGCTTTACTTCATTAATTCTGCATGCTTCCAGATATTTTTTGCTCATGTTCAGATAATGGTAAGAAGTTGCTATCGGAGAAAAGCACTGATCTGCTAATGGTTTAAATAATTCATGAAATTTTTCATTTTTTACATATACGATAGGTGAATAAAACCAACTTAATAAAGCCGCATTTGATTTCAATAATAAATGAAAAGTTTTTCTCAAATCCCATCCGGAACCATCCAAATCATCTTCAGTCATGAATTCTATGGTTTCATCCTTGTCCCATGGTGAAAGATACCAGTCTTTTTCATGTCGATATATAAAACGTATATCATAATCACTGTCGGGCGAAACAAACCCCCACGCCCTGCTTCCTGATTCTACGGCAAGAAGTATTTCTATACCACGCTTTTTCTCTATTTCTTTTAACTTTTCTAATATTTTTGAGGTCATTTCTTTTTAATTTTTGATAATTGTAATGATTATAATTATTTTAAACTTAAACTTTTTCATTCTAAGAAATCTAATTTTTTTATTAAATCCTTAAGAATGGTAAATAATATATTGCAGAATATTACAATTAAATTTTAGTGTTAAAAGTTTAAGCTTTTCTAAACTTCTTCTTTTTCTTCCAAGGTGCATTTTTTTGAACGTCACCCGCCATGATACACCCGTACGGCATCACTTCATCCAATACTTCGCATAAACCGTATTCTTCGATCTGCGCACGAACATTTTTTGCACTTTTATAAGCGGTTGGAAGCTCGGAAATATCAATTTCATTGGTGAAGAAACGCACATCCAGACCTCTGGTTTCTTCTGCAAAAACTTCCTCAATGGTTTTGTGAGCCAATGATTTTTTATGTTGTGTTCTGCTGAAATTTCTTCCCGCCCCGTGAGGTGCAAAACCAAGGTTTCTTTCATTGGTTGTTCCTTTTACGATCAAAACAGGTTCTGCCATATTCAGTGGAATTAGTCTTGGACCTGTAATATCCGGTAAGAATTTATCATCCAATGGTGTTGCTCCCTTTGCATGGTAGAACAAATCACCATCTCTGAAAACAAAGTTATGTTCGTTCCAATATCGGTCTTCTTTTTCAATTTCCAGTTTATTTAAAACAGCATCGTGAATGGATATATGGTTTTCTTTTGTCCATTTTCTGATTAGCTGTAAAGCTTCCCAGTAAGATTTTCCTTCCTCAGTTTCATACGGAATCCAGGCATTTTCTTTTAATGTTTCCGGTGAGATTTCCATTCTGAACCTGTTGGCCACTTTCATTCCTTTATCGTAAAGGGCAGCTCCCGGAGCTCTGGATCCGTGGTGAGTTACCAGCATCGTATTTCCGGTATTTTTGGAAATTCCGACAAACAGGAAATGATTCCCATCGCCCTGCGTACCCATATGTGAACGGGCAATGCTGATCAGTTTTTCATCATTCAGAAAATCATTTTCCCGGAAGGCATCCATCAGTTCCTGTGACATCGGCATTTGTTCACCTCTCGGCCTTCCTCCATATCCGAAATGGGTCACCGAATGCGCTGCATCCAAGACTTCTTTGAGATCCGCTTTTCCAAAATCCGTCAGCATTACCGAACAGCAGATATCTGCAGAATGAAATCCGGGGTGAATGGCATTTTTTGCCACAACGACTCCACCAACAGGAATATGTCCTGCAGGGCCTGTAGGACAAGCGTCTGGCATAATGGCTCCGTCAGTTAGCGTAGGTGTTTTCATCAAAACCTTCATGGTGTTGATTACTTTTTCTACGTTATCATTTTCGCTTTCATGCTCTGCCCTGATATTGATGATAAAATCTTTTGCCGTTTCATGAAGCGGAATGAGTTCCGGTTGCTTAAATTGTTCCAGGTATATTTTGATTTGATTTTCGTCTAAATTATTTTCGTTAATGAATTCGATGGCTTCCTTAAACCATTTTGCAGGTCTGTATCCTAATTCGATTAAATTGTTTACGTTAAATTCCATGTTTTATTCTTTTGTTGATGCAAAGTAATAACGTAAGTGTGCAATGTTTTTGCGTAGATGAAATTTTTTTAATTATTTTTGAAGAAATTAAATGATATGCTATTTGAACAATTAGAGAAATCATCAGAGCAAATTATGTTTAAAGATGTTATTGCTTTTATTGATGAACATTATGATTTTACGCCGACAAAATTTACCAATGGCAATACCGTAAACGAAGCCGGGCAGAACAATGGTTCGTGTAAAGTTTTCAGTTTTGCTCAGTTGAATGATCTTTCTGCGCAGGAAACGCTGAATCTTTTCGGAGAGTTTTACCGGGAAGATGTGCTGAAAAACCCTGAAGGTACCGATCACCAGAATATCAGAAACTTCATGGAATTTGGCTGGGAAGGAATTTCTTTTGAAGGAAAGGCTTTGAGTAGAAAGTAATGTTTAAGTCATTGCGAGGAATATCGTGACGAAGCAATCTCGAGACTGTCAATGATGCCTGAAGTTGTCATTCTGAATGAAACGAAGTGTAATGAAGAATCTCATTCTTATTGTTGAACGTAAAAGTCACGGGGTTCCTGGTTCCGCGTGAGGGATGTGGAGGGGTCCGACTGAAAGGAGGAGTTTCGGCTCGGGGCGAAGCCCCGAGCCGAAACCGAAACGAAGTGAAGCCCGAAGCAGCCCGGCCCGATGATAAGACTTTTGCGAAGGGAGAGGGACACGCCCAAAATAAAATATAAAATATGTCATCCAACAAAAACGCTCTGATCCGCTATAAAACCCTGGACAAATGCCTGAAAAACAAGTACCGGAAATACACGCTTGATGATCTCATAGACGAGTGTTCGGAAGCTTTGTTTGAATTTGAAGGCAAGGAGTCTTTCGTAAGCAAACGTACGGTACAGCTTGATCTGCAAAACATGCGGAGTGAAAAATTTGGATATAAGGCTCCGATTGAAGTGTATGAGCGGAAATATTACCGTTACAGCGATCCGGATTACAGCATCCACAACATTTCCGTGAATGAAAGTGATCTGAAAGCGATGAACAATGCTGTTCAGATTTTAAAGCAGTTCAAAGATTTTTCGATGTTTAAGGAGATGAATGGTGTGATTCAGAAGCTGGAAGATTCTATTCATTCAACCCATCAGAAATCGATCATCCATCTGGATAAAAATGAACAGCTGAAAGGTCTTGAGCATATTGATATTCTTTACGAAAGTATTATCAACAAAAAAGTGCTCCGCATTTTGTACAAAAGTTTTACAGCACGGGAAGCAAACATTTTTACCGTTCATCCGCAACTGTTAAAAGAATACAACAACCGCTGGTTCCTGATCTGCCTATACAAAGGGAAAATGTATAATCTCGCTCTCGACCGGATGGAACATATAGAGCAGGAAGAAAAAGCAGAATATATTGACCGGAATCTGGAGGGGGATGAATATTTTAAGGATATTGTAGGCGTTACGGTTTCCGAAACGATGAAGCCCCGCAATGTGATTTTCTTTGTAGATTCGTCCAACACGCCTTACGTAAAAACAAAACCTCTTCATAAAAGCCAGGAAGTTATAAGCGAAACAGAAAAGGGTGCTGTGTTTAAGATCTGTGTACAGATCAACTATGAGCTGGAGCGTTTGTTATTGGGATTTGGAGATTGCTTAATAGTGCATCAGCCAAGGAAACTAAGATTGAGAATGGAAGAAAAATTCAAATCCGGATTTAAGAATTATCAGGATCTTAATATTGAAGAAGATTAAACCAGAAAAGTCGTTGTGGCTTGGAAATTGTATTACCCAAAACACAAAAATAATAATATGAAATCTAGAATATTAAAAGCTGTGGTAGCAGTGGTAGCACCTTTGGTGATTGAATTTATAATCAAAAAAATCGCTGAAAAATTTGATGAAAAACCGGCGGAAGATAAAAAACAGGTTCCCGTACAAAACTGGGAGTAGTTAATTTAAATATTATGAAAAAAAGAGGCGTTGATACATAACAGCCTCTTTTTTATTTACACAAAATCATAAATGCCATTTTTCCAACCCAGGACTTTTGAAGAGTCAGCTTTCAGCCAGTTTTTCAAAATTGTAGCATATACTTTTCTGAAATCCTCAGTATAAATAAGATCTCCTTCGTTTAATTTTGTAAGATCAGATACAGGATTTAAAATTCCTTTTTTCTTTAACCCACCACTGATAAAAAACATTTGACTGGCCGTTCCGTGATCGGTTCCATTGCTGGCATTTTGGGCTACACGCCGTCCGAACTCAGAAAATGTCATCAGAAGAATATTGTCGAAAAGCCCATTACTTTTCATATCCGCTACAAACGATTTTACCGCTTCATTAATGTCATTAAAGAGTTTTTGCTGTCTTTCATTCTGATTGACATGGGTGTCAAAACTTCCAATGGAAAGGTAATAAACTCTTGTATTGATATCGGATTTAATGAGTGAAGCAACGGTTTTAAAATCTTTTCCCAACTGTGAATTCGGGTAAGTTTGATTGCTTTTTTTCGCTTTACTTTTATCAAAGATATATTCCGCGTTATTAATGGTTGACCCTAAAGTCTGGTATAGATAGGAAACTGTCTCGTCATCATGATGATGGTCATAAAGTGATTTGAAATATTTTTCCTGGCTGGTCTGGTACAATCGTTTCGGATCTTTGAAAGCAAAAGCTTTATTATTCTTACCTTTTAATGCTAAACTCAGCATGTCGTCAACTTCCAGCGCTTGTGTCGGATGTTCGCAGCGGTAGCATTCTTCGTCCAGAAATCTCCCAAGCCATCCTGTTTCAAGATATTCGTCACTTTTGCTCGCGGAATGCCAGATATCCATGCTTCTGAAATGAGATTTGTCGGGATTGGGATATCCTACATTGTTCATTACCGAAAGCTCACCATTGTCATAAAGTTCCTTAAAGTAGGATAGGGCAGGATTAATACCTGCTTCGTCATTCAACAACATAGCGTCTTTAATTGCAATATTGTTTCTTTCTTTAAAATAAATATCGTTCCGTACAGGAATTATTGTATTCAGTCCATCATTTCCACCGGTAAATTGCAGGACAATCAGAATCTTCTGACCAGTTTCCAAAGCATCATCAAATGTCATTGCCTTAAGAAAGTTAGGCATCAATAATGAAGCGGTTGCCAGTGAGCTTATTTTGAGGAATTCTCTTCTTTTGATTAGCATATGGTTAAGGTTAAGGTTAAGGTTGCAGATCTATGCAGCAATTAGCTAAAATCTGACCTGAAACTACATCAACTGATATTCAGGAGTAGACATTAAATTAATGATGTTCATTTTTACACTATTGTCGGAAAAGCTTTTCACGGAATTCATATCCAGTGATTTGGTATTCTGAATCAGATATTCTTCAATTTTTTTTCCGGCAAATATTTTTTCTACACGTTCCCAGTCAATGGTGATATTGGGATTCTTGAATTTTTTCGTTAAGGTATTGGTGTTGTTTTTCAATCCCATATCGATATCATCATCTGCTTTTGGACGATAATCAAGCGGCCGCAATCCCGACCAGATTTGCGGAATCTGAAGCCTCAACATCAATGTGGAACTGTCAATCCAGGATTTTCCGGTAGGCCATCCGGCCACATTCGGAGGATAAAGAAGCATCTGCCCAAGTAATTTCTGATAAACAATAAGATTTTCCGGATTTTGAATGTTCATCGGAAGCATTCGCATCATTCCTGCCATCAGTTCGATCGGTGATTTTATTCTGTTTCCGATATTTTTTTTATCATAAAACCATGAACTTGAGAAGATGTCGGTCATCAGTTTTTTGATATCGTAACCAGACTGATAAAAGTTTTCGCTGAGAGTATTGATAATCGTTTCATCTGCATTTTCGTTTACAAAAAATTTATAAATTTTTGTTGTGATAAACCTGGAGGTTGCTTTCTGCTCAAGGATAATATTTAAAACATCATTTCCCGTGAAGTTCCCGGTTTTACCAAGAAAATTTTTGTTGCCTTCGTCATGAAATTTTTTTCTTTCGACAAAATTTCCTTCTTTATCATAACCCCAGCCTGTAAAAGCTCTGGCCCCCTCTCTGATGTCTTTTTCGGTATAATTTCCCCTGCCCATTGTAAAAAGTTCCATGACTTCCCTTGCAAAATTTTCATTAGGATGGTCTTTTTTATTTTGTTGATTATTAAGAAAGCTCAACATTGCCGGCGCTTTACTGACTTCAAATAACAATTCCCTAAAGTTTCCCAACGCATTTTTCCGGATCACATTCAGGATTTGTCTGTTAAATTTCGGATTCTGTATCCTGGAAGCGAAATGACCGTGCCAGAAAAACGCCATTTTTTCTCTCAGTTGCTCGCCGCTGGTAATCATCCTATACAGGAAATTAAGATTAAGTTCTTCGTTTTGCTGTCGGTTGATCTTCTGTATTTCCTTTTTCTTCACTGCAGAAGATTTGTCATTCATATAATCCGACGATTCTGTCTCAGAAATCTGATAATCGATTTCAGTAAAAGTTTCCTCTTTAAACAAATCATTCAATAAAACGTTGTGATCTTTATTTTCCAGATCTTCAAACTGATTAATTCCTGGACCAAATCCTGCACGCCAGAGAAGATGTTTGTTATTAATAAATGACGGAATTGTCATAATGTTTTATATTTTGGATATGGATGATATGATAAGGTTAAAATAAATAACGGTTAAGAATTGTTAATATTGAACTGTAATTCGCCTTTTTGTTAAAATTTAATTAAACGCTTATTTAATTTTAATGAATTGACAATCATGTTTTTGTAGATTTAATCAATGTTAATCTGAATAAAAACACTTTGCTTGGCACGATTTTTACAGTTTCCAGCTTAGTAAAATTAAAAATCAGAGTTATGAAAATGTTAAAACATGCAATTTTATTTGCCGGAATTTTTACTGCTGGAGCTTTGAGTGCCCAAAGTGCACAAATGAATAATATGATCAAAGTTGGAGCAAATGTTGGTTTAGCAGTTCCTTCTGATAATACTTCTATGGCAGTGGGTGTGGATGTAGCTTATCAGAATTTGATCACTCCGGGGTTCGGATTGGGTATTGCAACAGGATATA
The DNA here is from genome assembly GCF_057815395.1 of Chryseobacterium sp. 27AL. Taxonomy (NCBI): domain Bacteria; kingdom Pseudomonadati; phylum Bacteroidota; class Flavobacteriia; order Flavobacteriales; family Weeksellaceae; genus Chryseobacterium; species Chryseobacterium sp. 27AL. The sequence goes on from NZ_JBYRIW010000020.1 coordinate 35,549, forward strand.
CACATTATTTTGGAAAAGACAACAACGGGTATAATAATAATGACGTAGGCGTTGTACCAGTAGGTGCATTGATCAGAATTTATCCGAAGCAGACAGGTTTTTATTTCGGAACAGACTTAGGATACGGTTTCCTGGTGGGTGATAACAAAGTAGCATCTAATGCTTCACTTGACAGACCGGATGGTGGATTTTATATCAAACCGGAAATCGGGTATCACAATCAGGACTGGAATTTCTTTGTTCAATACCAGAAAGTATTTGTAGGAAGTAAAGGAGATTTGCCAAATCAGGACTACAATGTGGGTAACCTTGGGGTAGGATTCTCTTACAATATTCCTTTAGGAAAGTAGTTAGATTTAAATATAAGCAATTATTAGCCAAACCTTTTCGAATTTTTGAGAAGGTTTTTTATTTCTAACGAAAATTTACGAAAACTATTATTATATTTGATAAAATTTGAGGTTATGATTTTGAATCCGAAATTTCCGCTTTATTTACCAGGAGTAAAAAACGCTGGCAATGATAACATTTCTATCATTGGTGCCAACCTTCGTGAAGATATTACAACTTTAGGCTATTTTGTATCCGCTGATGGAGGTCTTGAAGTTAAAATTCAGCATACGTATCCAACTAAAGAATATGCTTCTTTCGCAGATATTCTGAAAAAATTTATTCAGGATAATCAGCTGGATAATGTAAAAAGACTCGGATTAGCTGTTCCGGGACCTGTCATCAACGGGAAAAGTAATCCTGAGAGACTGGGATGGAATCTCGATGTTGAAGATTTTAAAAGAGATTTTGATTTCGAAAGAGTAGATATGCTCAATGACCAGGAAGCTTCGGCTTATGGGATGGGACTTTTGGAAGACAGTGATCTTGATCCGATCTATACAAGCGGAAATCTTGAAAAAGGAAACGTGGCGATTCTGGCTCCGGGAAATGGTCTTGGAGAAGCCGGATATTTTTTCGATGGAAAATACATAAGACCATTCGCAACGGAAGGGGGTCATTCAGAATTTTCTCCGAGAACTAATGTTGAGGTAGAATTCTACCAGTTCCTAAATAACATTTATGGTATTGTAAGCTGGGAGAATGTATTGTCTAAAACAGGTCTTTTCAATATTTACCGTTTTTTAAGAGATGTGAAAAGGCATCCTGAACCGGAATGGCTTGCTGAAAGGCTTACAGAAGGAAATTTTGTACAGGAATTATACAAAGCTGCAGTTGAAGACGATGTGATGATCTGCAAAATCGCATTAGACACTTTCATTGAATTTCTTGCAAGAGAAGCCAATAACCTTACTTTAAAGATAAAAGCTACCGGCGGTTTACTGATTTCAGGGGATATTCCTCAGGCGATCAGAGAATATATTGATAAAGATAAGTTCTACGAAAAATTCAAAATCAGTGATAAGATGGAAGAAATGCTCAGAAATATTCCTATTTATCTGAATAAAAATGAAAATACAGCTTTAAACGGCGCAGCGCTATACACCGCTTATTATCAAGACTAACTGAAGCTCCGGATTTCCGGAGTTTTTATTTATAAAAATTATTGCATTAATTGATATACATCAATGAAATCTATCATTTTTGTTGACTACATTTGCACCAGTAAAAAATAAACAAGCAAATAATTTTTATTCAAATGAAAAAAATATTCTTATTAGCAGTTTTGGCTAGTGGTTTAGCATTCGGACAGGCAAAAAAAGTAGTAAGCTCTGATGTTCAGTGGTGGGGTTACAAGATTGCAAAATCTGAAGCAAGTTCTCACAACGGGACCGTAAAGGTGAAATCAGGTGATATGATTATGAAAGGAAACCAATTGGTTGGTGGTACTTTCGTTTTAGATATGACTTCTATCAACGCTACAGATCTTTCGGGTGAATATCAGCAAAAACTGAATGGACACCTTAAAAACGGAGATTTCTTCGAGGTTGAAAAATACCCTACGGCAACTTTCAAAATCACAGGTGTTAAGAAAAACAATGACAAAGTGTACAATTCTTTAGTAACAGGTAACTTAACGGTAAAAGGAAAAACCAACGCAATTTCTTTCCCTGCAAAAATTACTTATGCTAACGGAACAGTAAGCTTAATGTCAAATAAATTTTCTATCGACAGACAAAAATTCGATGTTGCTTACAAATCTACCATGCAGGACGTTCTTGTGAAAGATGATATGGATTTGCAGGTAAAAGTAACAGCAAAATAATTTAATCAAAAAAAGATTGTTAAAAGTGTAGAAGTTCTACACTTTTTTTTATTTTTGTTGAATTGTAAATAAAAAAGAATGAAAAGATTACTATTGTTTGCTATGATGTGTGTCAGCATGTCATTTGTTTTCGGGCAGAAGAAAGGAGATAAGGTGGTAAAAGTAACATCGTCGGAGATCAGATGGTGGGGATATAAAGTAGTGAAAACAGTTCCCACAACACATTCCGGAACGGTAAAGCTGAAAAGTGGAAAATTCACTTTTGACAAAACAGTTTTGGTAGACGGAGAATTCGTGATTGATATGAAGTCGATCATGGCAGGTGATGTATCAAGCCAGGATGAAGATATGGTAAAACTAACCAACGACCTGAAAAGCACCAATTTCTTTGAAGTTAAAAAGTTTCCGTTGGCAAAATTTCATTTAACGAAAATTATTCCTCTGGCAAACAGCGATTATAACTCTACAGTGTATGGAGATGTGACAATCAAAGGAGTAAGAAAAACAATCACTTTCCCTGCAAACGTGTATATCACTCAGTTTACGGTAGTTATAGAATCTGCTAAATTCTCACTGAACAGAAGAGATTTCAAAGTATTTTATCAGTCTTCTCTGAAAGATTATTTCATTAAAAACGAAATGGATATTCAGTTTAAGCTTTCCACTGAGAAATTAGATAACGAAAACAGAACTCCTGTTAAGAAGAAAAAATAAGACATCAGTATGTCAATAAACAAATGAGCGATTTCTTTTGAAGCCGCTCATTTTTTTGTCTTATTTTTTTATTTTAGTAGTATGAAAATATATGTTGTAAGCGGGCTTGGAGCAGATTTCAAAGTGCTTGAAAAAATTAAATTTCCGGAGCATCATGAAGTTGTTTTTATAGATTGGATCATTCCTGAACAGAATGAAGAATTTATGCATTATGTACAGAGAATGGCTGAAAAAATTGATGATTCAGAACATTTTTATCTGTTGGGATATTCTTTTGGAGGAATAATCGTTCAGGAAATGCATAAGCTCAAGCCTGCAAAAAAAGTTGTAATCATGGGAAGTATAAAGTCTGACCGAGAGAAATCAAGGTTAATAAAAACAGGACAGATCACCAGAATTCCTAAGTTGCTGCCGGTAAAATTTTTCAATGAGAAGACAACCAATATATATTCTATGTTCAGGAAATTTTTCGATCCGAAAAATCCACGAATTCTTCAGTATTTCCAGGTAAGAGATCCGTATTATCTGAAATGGTCTATCGAAAAAATATCAGATTGGAAATTTGATGAAAATCCGGACGTTATTCAGATCATGGGAGATAAAGATATTGTGTTCCCTATAAAAAACTGCCAGCCGGATTTTATTATAAAAGGAGGCACTCATTTATTTCCTGCAACAAAATCTAAAGAAGTATCCGGTATTTTAAAAGGGGTATTTGAATAAAATTAGCAATAAATATTATTTTAGTGTTAAATTTTTAGGGGTTAAAATTAATTTTATATACCAATTATAAAATTTATGCTTACTTTTGCAGGGGTAATATATAAATTTATGACAGTCGGTTTAAAATGGATCGTTTCCTTTAGTATCATTACACTTGTTGCCATTGGCGGATTATTTTGGAGTCCGATGGCAGACTTTCCCAATACAGGAGAATTTCTTAGTGAAGATAAAATTGTAGGTGCAGATGTAGCCTGGATTTTAGCTGCTGCAGGTTTGGTGTTATTGATGACTCCCGGCCTGTCATTTTTCTACGGTGGAATGGTTGGAAAGAAAAACGTAATTTCCACCATGCTGCAGAGCTTTATTGCACTAGGAGTTATTTCCATGTTGTGGGTGGTGATTGGCTTTTCTTTATCCTTTGGTGATTCTATCGGCTTTACTATAAACGGCGTACATTATGGCATTATCGGAAATCCCCTAAGCTACCCGTTCTTTAATCGGGTAGGAGTATTGCCACATAAATACATGGCATCTACCATTCCATTTGTGCTTTTTGCTTTATTTCAGATGAAATTTGCCGTGATTACCCCTGCTTTGATCACCGGATCATTTGCGGAACGAGTACGTTTCATCTCATACCTCTTATTTATGGTTCTTTTCAGCATCTTTATTTATACACCGCTTTGTCATATGGTGTGGCATCCGGATGGACTTTTAAATAAATATTTCGGAGTAAAAGACTTTGCAGGAGGAACGGTTGTCCATATGAGTGCGGGTTTTGCTGCATTGGCAGGCGCTATGGTAGTAGGAAACAGGAAAAAGCCTCATCACGATCCATCCAATATCTCTTATGTATTGTTGGGAACCGGGATGCTTTGGTTCGGATGGTTCGGCTTTAATGCGGGCTCGGCCCTTAGTGCCAATGCCACCGCTGCTACTGCTTTTGGAACGACGACAATCGCCTCTGCTTCAGCGATGATGACCTGGATATTCTTTGACAGAATCAACAGAAGAAAAGTATCTGCTATGGGAGCCTGTATAGGTGCTGTTGTAGGATTGGTGGCTATTACTCCCGGTTGTGGATTCGTTTCCATTTCGGAAAGTCTGTTTATCGGATTTATTTCTGCGATTGTATCAAACCTGATGGTCAACTGGAAAGCATTGAAAAAGATTGATGATACCCTGGATGTTTTTGCCTGTCATGGAGTTGGTGGAATTATGGGAATGATTCTCACGGCTATTTTTGCTCATGGTGAAAATGCAAGTCTCCTTCATGGTGGTTTTGAAGTCTTTGCCCATCATATGGCAGCTCTGCTTCTTGTATCAGTATTTACCTTTTTCGGATCATTGATTTTATATAAAATAACAAACAGTATTATTACTTTAAGAGTTTCAGAAGAATCTGAAGAGATGGGATTGGATCTTTCTCAACACGAAGAAAAGCTGTGCTGAGAAGATAATGGTGAATTGTGGATTGTCAAAAGTGAATTTTTTTTAACCAAATTTAAAAAATGACTACACCGTAAATTGACCATTCACCATTGATATATTGAGTGAAAAGTTAATTGTCAAAAGTGAATTTATTAAGTCATAATTAAATTGACAAGCGAAGCAAATTCACCATTGACGATTGACATAAAAAATATCTACTAGTGTTCATATAGTTTTAATTAGAAAGCCGGGGCTGATTTTTCAACTCCGGCTTTTGCGTGTGGATTTATCGTGTATCTTTGTACTCAGGAAAAAAGGAAGAATTTCTATATGGAATCAATATCGGTTTTTGAAATTATTAAAGTAGGAATTGGCCCGTCCAGTTCGCATACAATGGGACCCTGGAATGCGGCTTCAGCATTTATCAGGATTATAAAAAGGGAAAGATCAATTGCTGAGGTGAAAGAAGTCTTCCTCGAATTTTTTGGCTCTCTTGCCAAAACAGGAATCGGACACGGAACCGATATTGCAGGAATGCTTGGATTAAATGGTGAAGACTTTAAAACCATTGATACAACAAAAATTGATGAAAAAATAGAAAGAATAAAAAGTACCCAAACAATAAACCTGGGGGGTGAAAAAGAAATTCCTTTTGTATACGGATATCACCTGATTTTAAATATGCAGAAATCTCTTGATTATCATCCGAACGGAATGATTTTCAAAGCCATTTTTGAAGACGGAACCGAATTGGTACAGGATTTTTATTCTGTGGGTGGTGGTTTCATCATGAGTCAGGAGAAAAAATCTATTGAAAAACATTGCATCCGTACATTATATCCTTGTCATAAATCTTCTGACATTGTGAAATACTGCGAAAAGCTGGGGCTTGACAAAATTTCGGATCTTATTTTGATGAATGAAGAAAGCTGGAGACCCCAGGAAGAAACAAAGCAGGAGGCACTGTATATCTGGCAACAGATCAAAGAATGCATCTATAAAGGTGTGAATAAAGAAGGTGTGCTCCCGGGTGGATTGAATGTTTCGCGACGTGCCGCAGGAATCAACAGAAAATTACTAGGAGATAAGATCTATAAAAATAAAGACGAGTGGTTTCAGCAGGTTGTTGATGCAGAGGAAAATTTCACCAATATCAATAAATGGATTTCCTGTTTTGCATTAGCTGTAAATGAAGAGAATGCCAGCTTCGGAAGAATCATTACAGCGCCGACTAATGGGGCCAGCGGTGTAATTCCGGCAGTGCTGATGTATGCTCAGGCATTTACTCCTTTTACCAGCGATGATGATATCATCCGTTTCTTATTAGTGGCCGGAGAAATCGGGACTTTATTTAAAAAAAATGCAACCATTTCTGCAGCAATGGGAGGCTGTCAGGCAGAAGTTGGGGTTTCCTCGGCAATGGCGGCTGCAGGCCTTACGGAAATTCTCGGCGGAAGTGTGGGGCAAGTGCTTATGGCGGCAGAAATTGCCATGGAGCATCATTTGGGAATGACGTGCGATCCGATCAAAGGTTTGGTACAGATTCCGTGTATTGAAAGAAATACGATGGGTGCTATAAAAGCAATTACCGCCGCAAATATTGCCCTGGAAAGTGATCCCGCCAAAGCAAAAGTAAGCCTGGATCAGGTAATCCAGACCATGTGGGAAACCGCACTTTCGATGAATGACCGGTTTAAGGAAACTTCCGAAGGTGGGCTCGCGATTGCTGTGAATGTAGCAGAATGTTAAGCTTGTAATTAATATTGTTATCATAAAAATCCTTAGAATATATAGTTTCTAAGGATTTTTCATGTATGTATTGAATTTATCTGTGCTGTAGGACTACTTTAGAATTTTATAAGACGTATAATCTTTAATAGTTTTCAGTTCATAAATTTCTTGTTTATCAGCGTCTATAATCCTGATATCTTCTAAAGGAACATTTTGACAGTGGATGAACTAATGAATTGCCAAGCATTAAATTTGCCTTTTACAATAATATCAAATCCTTTCTCTGTTTCCAAAGAACTATACCATTCCCAATTTTTAATATCTTGAAAGTTATAGAAGTCATATCTATATCATCTAATAGTTCATCATATTTATAGTCATCATCACTCAGTTGCTTGATTTTGCTTACAATTCCCTGTGGAAGCAGCTTCTCCCATTTTGGATCTTCATAGTGAAGAGTTTTATTATTTAAGAATATTAATACAGCAATTTTAAAATTATCTAAAACTTCTCTGGCATTGACTATATTTCTTACCCTAACAATCTGGTAGCCTTTTAAAGGTTTTTGTTCTTTTGTATTGTATTTTATCTTTCCTGATTCTGTCATCACTTTAAATTTTAATAATTACTGCCTTGTCCTTAAATATTTTCTCAAATTCTTCTATTTTCATAGAATATGAGCCCCATTGTTCATAGGTAAGGGGTCACGTAAAAAAACTTGTCGTATTATTTAAAATATAATTTTAATAAACAAATCCTTAGAAATTTATTCTAAGGATTTGTTGTATTATTTCTTCTTATCAAATAAAAACGTACCGCCGTTTTGTTCCAGTTCCATCTGATTTTTTTCGGGATAGAATCTGATCTTTAGTCCGTAATTATCAAATTTAAACTGATGATCTCCCGCATATTCGAGGGGGAATTCGGGCTGGCCTGTTCCCTGAGCAAATAATCCGTTGTTTTTTATAAAAATTTTAAGCCCAAGAGGATGCGCTTTCGAAGTGTAGTCACCAACATATTTCTGCAAATCTGCAACGCTGATTTCCGGACTGAAAGTCGGCATTTCAAATGGTTTGTTATACAAAATACTCAGGATATCAATAACGAAAGTATTGGCGCCTATACGATCTGCATTTAATGAATAGGAAATTGACAGATCATCTTCACCGTTGTAGATCATCAGTGAATTGGTTCCGTACGTTCCGCCGCTGTGGCCCACAAAAATCTTAGTGTTGAATGGTACAATAGCAAGTCCTCGTCCGAATTTATCATCCTGTGGCATCATCTCAGAAAGGCTTTCCTGGGAAACAAGTTTCCCGGCAAATAAATTATTGATGATGATATTCAGATTGGTTGGGGTGGTTGCAATATCTCCTACGCCAACCACATTATTAAAGTCGAAATCTTTCACCGCCTCCCATCGGTTGGCATAATTGTACGGAAGAAAGACGTTGGTGGGTTTCTGGCTGGCCGTATAAAAATTTTTGAGCTGTAATGGCGCAACAATATTTTCTTTCAGGTTTTCCGCATACGATTTTTTACTTATTTTTTCTAAAATTTTAGCCAGAAGATAATATCCGGAATTGGAATATTGTGTTTTTGTTCCGGGCTCAAACAAAGATCCCTGCTCAATAATATGATTCATGATCTGTTCCTCTGAAACTTTCTCTGTAAGCCATTTCATTGTATTTTTTCCCATAACGTAATCACCAAGTCCTGATGTGTGGCTCAGCATTTGAGAAATGGTGATTTTGTCGGCATTCGGAATTTTAGGATAAAATTTTGAAAGCTTGTCATGAAGATCAAGTTGATTTTTTTCAATCAATTTAAAGATCATTATGGCAGTCATTGATTTAGTGATAGAACCGATCTGGAAAGTTTCTTTTCCTTTCTGAGATTGGGGAAGCTTGGTTTCGCCGAAATTTCTTTTGTAAATTTCTTTTCCGTCTTTAAAAATTGAAATTTCACCGGCCTCTGCATTGTTTTTTTCGAGGTAAGAAATAAAGCTTTCAATTTTTTGTAAGCTTTCGGTTATGTTCGCAGACAGGTTCAGAATTTCAGGCTTCAGTGCTGTGCTGTTTTTTTTATCATAAGGCTCAATAACCAAAGGAAAAATCTGCCCTCTCTGGACAAATTGCCCGGAAATTTTTCCGTTATCAAATTTTCCTTTGTAAGCTGCGCCGATAGCGGAGAGTTCTAAAATCAATTCATGGTCAGTAAAAGTTATTTTATCCACAGGAATCCCTTCAGCAGCCTGTAGCGGACTATCCATCGTGGCCGTGTAAACTTCTTTCTCGCGATTGATGTTAAAAATAAGAGGAAGCTTACTTCCCTGTAAGTTTAATTCTCCCTTCCACGATCCTGCGATATTCTGGCCCAGTAGATGATGAGAAACAGCAATAAGGAAAGTTAAAAGGAATAAAAGTTTGTTTTTCATAGTCAATAATAATTTAAAATTTGGCAGTAAAGCACGCCTGCTTTGAATTTAGTAAAGATAAATTTTTTTACCTACTTAGGTGATATTGCGTCCTGTGCATCCTGCTTTTCTCCAGATCTGCCTGGTTTGGTGCTGACGGGCATTATCTTACTTCCTTCTGGTAACAGTCTACTTCGCTACGGTAACAGTCTACTTCACTATGGTAACGCTCTACTTCCATTGGGTAACAGCTTACTTCCTTTGAGTATCGGTCTACTTCACTACGGTAACGGTCTACTTCGCTACGGTAAAAGTCTACTTCACTATGGTAACACTCTACTTCCATTGGGTAACAGCTTACTTCCTTTGAGTATCGGTCTACTTCCCTACGGTAACAGGTTACTTCATTTTGGTAACAGTTTACTTCTTTTATGTAAAAACCTCACTTATTTAGGGTAATGGCTGACTTTCCTTGGATTCTGCTTTACTGTATTCATGTATTAGTAATTTTTAGAGAATTCTACTTAATGTACTTCACCCAAATAAACGAAGTTTATTCTTAACCTTTAGGAAAATGTAAACTTTGCTCAATAAAACTCTACTCAATAACTATTTTAGGCAAAAAAATATCTTAATTTCTTAATGTTAAAAATAGAATTATAGAATTTAACAGCCTCTCAGGCCAGTCAAGTTTTCTCTATTTATCCAGAATTCCCCTGATCTTGTTGGCATTGGAGATCAGCTCTTCCAGGTAATCATAATTTTCTTTCTCTAAAGCCGATTTGAATTTTCTTAATTGCGAAATATGTTCATTTAAAACATCAAGCACATTCTCTTTGTTTTGCCTGAAGATGGGTACCCACATTTCCGGATGTGATTTCGCCAGTCGTACTGTACTTGAAAATCCCGAACTCGCGAGCTGGAATATGGTTTCCTCTTCACGTTCTTTTTCTAAAACGGTATTCGCCAGCGCATACGAAGTAATATGTGAAATATGCGAAATATAGGCAGTGTGAACATCATGATCGCGTGCATTCATATAAATTAAATGCATATCCAGGTTTTCAGCAACGCGCTCTACCAATTGTAAAGCTTCTGGTGCAGATTCTTCTTTATTGCAAATAACCCCGGCTTTTCCCGAAAAGCTTTCTGCAACAGCAGACTGCGGACCGCTGTTTTCTGTTCCCCACATCGGGTGAAATGCCACAAATCGCTCCCTCTTCGGATGATCTTTTACAGCGCATACAATGCCTGCTTTGGTAGAACCGGTATCCATTACGGTCTGATTTTCCGAGATGAGATCCAGCACTTGAGGCAATATTTTTCTTGCCGCATCCACCGGGATTGCAATAATAATGAGATCAGAATTTCTGATCCCGTATTCAAGATCAACCTTAGCATCAATGATCTTAAGCTTTAAAGCCTCATTCAGATGTTCTGTGCTGTTGTCTATTCCGTAAATAAAATCGGCCATTCCTTTCTGTTTCAGTTTTAAAGCAATTGATCCACCGATTAATCCGACACCTATAATACTTATTTTCATCTTTTAAATTTTAAAATAAAAAACCCCGCCCAAGGACGAGGTGATGTGTATTTGCACAACGAAATCCTTATCCCATATCTGAGCTAAAAATTCCGTAATAATATGTTCTGATGTTTGTAATCACAGGGCGAAGATAGAAAATTTTTTTTAAAAAGTGAATAGTGAATTTTGCTTCGCAAGTCAATGGTCAATTCTTAAATTCACATGAATTATTCACTGCAAAGCTAATTGACAAGGAAGTTAATTGACTTTTAAAATTCTCCATTCACATTTTACGGATTACTGATGATCAGCGTTGAAGGAATATCCGATAGCCAGAGACTTTTAGTGTCAATCAGATTTTTCCAGCTTTTACTGCTGATCAACATAAGGTCCTGGGAAGTAAGAAAATCTTTCTCAATCTTCTTCTCATTATATAAAGTGATGTGATTGGGTGCCACCTGCTCGATGCTTCTGATGAGCTCTTTTATCTCAATGTTGCTTCTGATCTGTCCGGCCACATCAAGAATAATGATTTGAGAATTGTTATTATTGATCAGTCTCTTAGCATATTCAAGAAGGTAAAAGTCGCTCAGATTAAAAATGGGAACAAATACTTTATCGGCAGAAGTAAAGCTCTTATCCACCAGAACACCGACCGGAATATTGGTTTTATCTAAAATCTGCAGGGTAAAATCATCAAAAGGAGAGTTGTTGAATATGTTTCCTTTTCCTTTTACGGTATTCAGAAGTTTCTCAGGATTGATTATTTTGGTGGTAAAACCTAAAAGCCTACCGAGCAGACTGCCTTCGTACATTGATTTTCCGAGCATAATGAGCAGGAGATCATAATTTCCTTTGTTTGAAATATTCGTAAGATCACTTTCGATATCTGTTGAGGCTTTGAAAAGAGTCGTGATTTTCAATTGCAGCTCCTGAGAAGTGTCGATCACATTTCTGAACTGTTCATTTTCATAATCATTGATGTCGTAGGCGTGCATTTCGTTTACTGGCGCAATATTCATTGCGGTAATGCTTTTATTGGCATTCATCTTTTTGGTAAAGTCATTGGCGAGCTTCAGCAATGTACTTCCTGACTCGGGATTATCAAAAGAAAGCAAAACTCTGTACTGAGCATTATTATGGTTTTTATTTTCTTCCTCTGGTTTTTTAGATTTAAAAATAAAGTTAATGAAATCGAGTGCCGGACCCGTCATGAAAGTAGTGAATAAGGCCATAATCACCATCATGGCAAAGATTTCCGGGCTTAAAACTCCCAGATCATAGCCAATATTCAAAACGATTAATTCCATTAATCCTCTCGTGTTCATCAATGCCCCGATAGTCAGACTTTCTTTCCAGTTGATGCCTAAAAATTTAGCGGTCAATGCGCTTCCTGCAAACTTTCCTACCACAGCAGTAAGGATAATAAATCCTGCCGTGATCCAGAGATGCTGGTCATTTAATAACCCTATCTGTGTACGAAGACCGGTAAATACGAAGAATAACGGAAGCAGAAGTACCAGCGCAACATCTTCAACCTTATCGATAAACAGGGTCCGGAATTTTGCATTTTCGGGCATAATCGCTCCAGCCATAAAAGCTCCGAAAAGTGCATGAATACCGATAACTTCTGTTGTATATGCTGAAAGGATTAACGTTAAAAAAAAGATAGCGACCATCGGTTTGTTGATCGTATTTTTTCCTGCCTGGAGATCTCCGATTCTTTTTAAAAATGGCCTTACGATCTTTATCATGAAAAATACATAGCCTATTGCCATTAGGATCACATAAATCGAACTGGCAAAAGATCCTGCTTTTACGATGGCAATTACGGCTGCCAGGATACACCACGCAGTAATATCATCGGCTGCAGCACAGGTAATAACAACGGTACCAAGTTTCGTTTTCTGAAGATTTCTTTCCTGAACAATTCTTGCCAGTACAGGAAATGCAGTAATGCTCATCGCAATCGCAATGAATAAGGCAAACGAGGTAAACTGAATACCGTCCGGAGCAAATTCCCTGTAAATGAAGTACGATAAACCTATTCCCAACGCAAAAGGAATGATGATACTGGCGTGACTGATGACTACAGCGTCATGCGCTTTTTTTCTCAATACGCTTAAATCCAGCTCCATTCCTACAATATACATGAAAAGGATAAGTCCGATCTGGCTCAAAAAATGTAAATTTCCCAACGATTCTTTCGGAAAAAGAAATGCTGAGAATTCCGGAAAATACATTCCTAACAGTGACGGACCCAATACAATTCCGGCAATCATTTCACCGATTACGGAAGGTTGCTTGATCTTAATACAGATCCATCCAAAGAGTCTTGCAACAAGAATAATCGTCACAATTTGAGCAAGTAATAATGCCAGCGGATGATGTAAATTCGTTTTGAAAGATTCTGAAAAATTATCCCAGGTAGAGCTGTTATTCGTTTTGATAACAATATTTTCTCCCGCTTCAAGAGTCTGACCTTCGATAATGAAAATATACATCAGGAAGGAGAAGACAGCAATAGTGCTGATATAGAAAATAATATTTCTGTATTTGCCAAAGTTCATAATTCCGAATTTTATGCAAAGTTGATAAGAATATCATTATGACAAATCGTATTCTTCTTTAAATGTAATGAAAGCAATAAATAATGCAGCGAAACTTATTTTCCGAACAGGTCAGAAAGTCTCTTTCTATAAGTTTCCCCGATCTGAAGCTTTAGAAAACCGTCAGATTCGGCAGGAATTGTCGTAATAATTTCGTTGGTGGAAAAAACTTTAATGGAAGAAAGAGCAATGATTTCCTTTTTATTGACCTGCGCAAAGTCTTTGTCAGGAAGCATTTCAAGAAGATTCTTGAAATTGAGGTTCTTTAAAACGATATTGGTGCCGTCGTTGAGAATAATATCCTTATCACGGCTGTCTATTTCTGAAGTTTTAATGTAAGCGATCTGATCTGTAAAAATGACGGTTTTCCCGATATTGGTATTCCATTCGATAAAAGGTTTTTTCTGTGAGTTTTGTACGAGCTCTTTTGCTTTTTCAAATGCCTGAATGAGCCTTTCTTTTTTAATCGGTTTTCTGACATAATCCACCACATTGAGGTCGAATGCTTCAGCGGCGTATTCTTTGTAGGCCGTTGTAAAGATGATTTTCTTTGAATCTGAGATCAGTTCGGCTACCTGAAGACCGTTCATTCCCGGCATTTCAATATCAAGAATGCAGACATTGCAGTTGATGTTTCCGATTTCTTTTAAAAAGACTTTAGGATCATTGAATGCCTTTATCACTTCTACACCTTCAATTTGTTCGCAAAGAAGTTTTAGGTAGCTGATAGCAAGCAATTCATCGTCAAGAATAACGCATTTTATCATAAAAATCTCCGAGATTAATGGTTAGTTCCGCTGTAAAAATACCGTTTTTTGAACTTTTGTGAAGGGAATAATAATTGTTATAGATCATTTTCAGCCGTTGATCCAGAGACTGGCTTCCGAAACCACTTTTTTCTTTTTCAAGAACATTTTTAAGAGATGCCTTATTGCTTACTTTCATTGAAAAAATACCCTGCTGCAGCTCCATCTGAATGGAAATAAACGAGTCTTCAGCAAGGAAATCTGTATGTTTAAAGGCATTTTCAATCAGATCAACAGAAATGAGCGGAGCAAAAACTTTCTCCTCAAAAACGGGATCAGATTTATCAATTTTAGATTTAATCCTGAAATCAAAGAGTGGATTGACCTTTATTTTATTGATCTCGATAAGACTTAATGCAAAATTTAATTCTTCTTTAGGACTTACGAATTTGTTGTTGCTTTCGTATAAAATATAGTCTAAAACGTTCGCCAGTTTATCCAGCGACATATAAGTCTGGTAAGCATGCGACTGTACCGAATTTAAAATATTTTTGAATAAATGCGGATTGAGTTTCGTACCGATATGCTCCAGCTGAACTTCATTGAGTCGTTGCTCAATCATTTTATTTGCCTCCGAAAGCCTGGCATTTCTGGTTTTAAAATTCCGGTTCTGGCTGAACAGGTAGATGCTTACCGTGAGAAAAAAGAATATGGCAAAAACCCCGATGAATATCAGATAATCATGAATCATGTAGTAATTGCCTTCCATTTTGCCAGAATGTATTATTTCAGCTTTTTCAGAGAGAGCATTGTTGCTTTTTCCTCACATTTTTCAAATGTAATTTCGTAAGCAGGATTTTCTTCCGGATAGGTTAAAAGATAATACGGACAAGGTTTTTTCTGAGCGTGACTTTTGTCAAAATCAATTTTTCCTTTGGTGATAATACTGTCTTTTAGAAATTTTTCATTGACATTCAATGCAGACATCTCTGCTTTGAACTGGTCAGAATAAGTAAAATCTTTCGATAATGTTTCTGCGATGACACGGCTGTTGGGAAGATATCCGCTGCAGCTAGCGCCTTTTTTGTTTAAGATAAAAAATACGATAATAAGTCCCGGAATAAGACCTATCATATAGAATTTGAGTTTTTTCATTAGAAGATTAAAAGATTGATATCATGGTAAGTAAGCCCGAAACGGTCGCAGATGATTTTCTTAGTGTGTCGTCCTTTGTACATATAAAGACTCTGTTTCATTTCGTTTTTGCGAACCAGCATATTTTCAAAACCACCTTCTTCATCATAATGTAAAATATAAGAAAGAAAGAAATTTGAAATGGCTTTGGTTGTTGTTCTTGGCATTCTTGAAGTTAAATTCGGAAGTCCACAATGGATCACGCCATGTTTAATGATGTAAGGATCTTCCATCGTGGTAAGCTCAGACGTTTCAATCACTTTTCCGTTGTCAATGGTAATATCGATGATGACACTGCCTTTCTTCATTTTCATGACCATATCTTCGGTTACGATCGGGGTCATATTGAGTCTTGGCAAGGCTCCGATTACGACATCGGCTCTTCGTAATGCTTTCCTAAGCTCTTTAGGATCAATAATGGAAGTTGGAACCCTGCTGTCTACCAGCGTATGAAGTCTCCTCAGTTTGGAGAGTGAATTATCAAAAACCCTTACACTCGCTCCAAGGCCAATAGCTGCTTTAGTGGCGAATTCTCCTACAATTCCGGCTCCGAGAATTACAACTTCTGCGGGTCTTACTCCTGTGATTCCTCCCAGCATAAGGCCGTTGGATAAAGCTAATAATTCTGAGGCATAAAGAATGGAAACCGTTCCTGCGATTTCGCCCACAAGCCTTACTAAAGCTAATTGTTTATATTCATCAACAATAAATTCAAAAGCGATGGCATTTACTTTTTTTTCTGCCAGTTTAAGGAAGTAATTTTTATCCCGGAGATTGATCTGTAGAGCAGATACAAGATATGTATTGGGACGCATATATTCGATTTCCTCTTCTGTTGGCGGATTAACCTTCAGAATGAGGTCCTGCGAGAATGCTTCTTTCGGATCGTTGGTAATCTTTGCTCCCGACTCAGAGTACTGAAGGTCTGTAAAAAAAGAACCAAGACCTGCCCCGGCCTCTATAATGATTTCATGACCACTTTCTACCAGAACCTGTACAGCATCCGGCGTGATACAAGCTCTTCTTTCGTTCAGAGAGGTTTCTTTTGGAATTCCTATGCTGAACTGTTTTCCTTTTTTGATAACCTCAAGCTTTTCTTCTTTTGGCATCAGTTCCTCTTCGGTAAAAGGAGTAAAAATATTTGTAGTACTCATCCTTTAAATAATTAAATTCTTACAGATCGTTATTTACATTCAATTTCGAAAACAAAGATACATAATATTTACTCGAATGAGATTTCTCTATGCTCACCGGTATTGATAATGCTCATTTCGTGGAATTTAAGTCCGTGAAGTTCTTCTTCATACACCTCAGGCCATTCAATAATGCATAAAAAAGCGTTATCAAGATATTCTTCGATACCGATATCATATACTTCATCGATATTTTTTAAACGGTACAGATCAAAATGAAAAACCTTTCCCTGTGGTGTGCTGTATTCATTTACAATAGAATACGTGGGAGAATTCACCTCATCCGTGCTATTAAGCTTTTTCATAAGAAACTGGGTAAAAGTCGTTTTACCTGCTCCCAGATTTCCTTTTAAAAGGAGGATGTTATGTTTCAATTCGGGAACTATTCTGTCAACAATACCCTGCCAGTCGTCGATACTTTTTATAGTAAACTGCATACCTTGATTTTAGTGCAAAAATAGATAATGTAAGTGATTTAGTAATCACAATTTTAGCAATATTCTTGATAATACTTGTCATTCCAGATGCAGGAATTGTTCTTAAAATACTTATTTTTACATCATGATTTCCAAGCAGACCATCGATAAAATATTCTCAACGATCCGGGTAGAAGAGATCGTGGGCGAATATGTGCAGCTGAAAAGGGCAGGGTCTAATTATAAAGGACTCAGTCCGTTTCATGATGAGAAAACACCAAGCTTTGTGGTGTCTGCCAGTAAGCAGATCTGGAAAGATTTCTCAACAGGAAAAGGAGGGACTGCGATTTCCTTTTTGATGGAAATTGAAAACTTCACCTATCCCGAAGCGCTTCGCCATGCCGCAAAAAAATACGGAATTGAGATTGAGGAAGATCAGCGGGAATATTCCGAAGAGGCCAAACAGGCACACACCGAAAGGGATTTGTTGTACAAGATCCATGAAGTGGCCAACAATTATTTCCAGGAAATTCTCTGGGATTCGGATGAAGGCAAATCCATCGGACTTTCCTATTTCAAAGAACGGGAACTGAAAGATGATATCATTAAAAAGTTCCAGCTCGGATATTCGCCTGAACAGAAAAATGCGTTTACGGCCTATGCGCTGGAGAAAGGCTACAATAAAGAAATTCTTGAAAAATCCGGACTTTCCATTTTCCCGGAAAATACACCTTCCGGGGTCGACCGTTTTAGGGAAAGGGTAATTTTCCCTATTCACAGTTTTTCAGGAAGAGTATTAGGTTTCGGAGCAAGGATTCTAAAGAATAACGTAAAAACGGCAAAATATCTCAATTCCCCGGAAACGGAAATTTATCACAAATCCAACGTTCTGTATGGATTAAATCAAAGCAAGCAGGCAATTTCAAGAAAAAACGTCTGCCTTTTGGTGGAAGGGTATATGGATGTGATCTCCCTTCATATGTCGGGCATCGAAAATGTTGTTGCGAGTTCCGGGACATCGCTTACTACGGAGCAGATCAAGCTGATCAAAAGGCTTACGGAAAATGTCACCATTCTTTTTGACGGTGATAATGCAGGGATAAAAGCCAGCTTCAGAAGTATTGATATGTTGCTGACGGAAGGAATGAACATCCGGGTACTACTGTTTCCCGATGGCGACGACCCTGATTCATTTGCCAGAAAACATCCGCAGGAGTATGTCGAAAAGTTCATTGAAAACCAGGCCATGGATTTCATCGACTTTAAGGCAGAGATTCTCCTGAAAGAGGTCGGAAATGATCCTATCAAAAAAGCGGAAGCGATCCGTGATATCGTTAAATCGATATCTTTCGTTCAGAATGCTTTAAAAAGGGAAGTCTACCTAAAAGAGGTTTCGAATAAGTTCGGATTATCAGAACAAAGTCTTTTCAATGAGCTGGATGTTCAGAAGCAGATTACCCAGAATCAGACGCAAAAGACACAGATCAAAGCCGAAGCTCAACATCCTGCAAAACTTCAGATCGTTGATGAGCCGAAAGATTATGTCGATCCTATTATATTTAACGTCACAAAACTGGAGAATGATCTCATCAATCATATGCTGAATTATGGAGATGTGGTCTTGCAGCGAACAACACCTGACGAACAGAAATATGAAATTACCGTCATTGAGGAAATTCTTCATCATTTTGAAGAAGATGGTTACGAATTTCAGGTGGAACTCAACAAAAGAATTGTAGACTACATCAAAGAAGGTATCGAAAAAGAAGAGCTGAGAAAAGGAAATTTCTTTTTCGGACTGATGGATGAAGAGCTCAGCAAAGCGGCCGTTAATTCTATGAATATTTACAGCGAACTGAATGACTGGTCCACCCGCAATATCTTTTCCCCAAATTACGGTGACAAAATTCCTGAGCAGGTGGCCGGGGATATCCTGATCCATAAATTCAGATATGTCAATTACTTGATCCTCCAGACAAAAAAAGAGCTTGCAGACTATGCAGATTCTGATGAGGTCAAATATTTTGAATTAATTAAAAAGATCCAGATGCTTACCCTGGTATCGGTAGAATTATCCAAAATTCTGAACTATTCAGCAATTACAGGGATTTATTCTGACAGATAATGTTTGATTATTTTCTGTTTTAAAAAAATCTGTGACAAAAAGTCCTATAATATTTTAGGAATAAAAGTTGTAATTTAAACTTCGTAAAATTTAATAATACATAATAGAAATATGGACATTAAAAAAGAATTCAGAGATTTCTCTGTAAAGCATTTAGGAAACAGCGGTCTGGCTACCGATCAGTATATGGGAATGTATGGTCCTACGAATCTTACACCATACATCATGGAAGAAAGAAGATTGAATGTTGCACAGATGGACGTATTCTCACGTCTGATGATGGACAGAATTATTTTTTTAGGAACAGGCATCGATGATCAGGTGGCCAATATCGTAACTGCTCAGCTTCTGTTCTTAGAAAGTGCAGACCCTTCAAAAGATATTCAGATCTATATCAATTCACCTGGTGGAAGCGTGTACGCAGGATTAGGAATTTATGATACAATGCAAATCATTAAGCCTGATGTAGCGACTATCTGTACAGGTATTGCCGCATCAATGGGTGCTGTTTTGCTTGTTGCCGGTGAAAAGGGAAAACGTTCTGCATTGAAACATTCAAGAGTGATGATTCACCAGCCGTCAGGAGGGGCGCAAGGGGTAGCTTCCGATATGGAGATTAATTTGAGAGAGATGTTAAAGCTTAAAAAAGAATTGTACGAAATCATCTCCGAGCATTCAGGACAAACGTACGAGTGGGTAGAAAAAGCATCAGACAGAGATTACTGGATGACCTCTGAAGAAGCGAAAGGTTTCGGAATGGTAGACGAAGTTTTACAGAGATCAAAAGACAAGAAATAAATTATTTTCTTAGAGAATTAGACCGCATCAGTTTTGGTGCGGTTTTTATTTTTATCAGGAGCAATTTGATTACATCGAAAAGCAGTATTTATTTGTATTTGAAGCTTTTTGACTTCGTCGAATTGTATTTTATACATTTTTTAAGGAGCAATTTGATTACATCGAAAAGCAGTATTTATTTGTATTTGAAGCTTTTTGACTTCGTCGAATTGTATTTTATACATTTTTTAAGGAGCAATTTGATTACATCGAAAAGCAGTATTTATTTATATTTGAAGCTTTTTGACTTCGTCGAATTGTATTTATATATTTTTTAAGGAGCAATTTCCGGCTTTCCGCACTCGCTATTTTATTGATTTCGGCGCGACAGCGAAGCTGCCGCGCCGAAATCAATAAAATGAGCTCAAACAATCGCTCCAATCCGGGCTAGGTGGTCGTCCTTATTACAAATACTAAGTCCAGATAGACAAGTTTTGTAACATCAATAGAAATGAGCTTTAGCTCGTTTAATGGATCAATAACCCAAGCTTAGATTAAAATCCATTGTAAGTTTCGGCTAAAGCCTATTTGTCGGTTCTTATTTGAAATGTCAGGCTAAAGTCCAATGTCATTAAGTTAGTATTTTTAACGGTATGCTTTTGCTATATTTGAGATTTAATCTCTCATCTGCTTATTATGCAAAAAAACGGTTTCAGCTATTTTATTATTATTGGAGGAGGAGATCCACAGTGTTGCTATTTGTAATGAATACAAGATGAGTAGCAGAGATTTCACCCGCAAAAGGAAATT
>NZ_JBYRIW010000021.1:0-33765 GCF_057815395.1 Chryseobacterium sp. 27AL
TGGCGGACATCTGGTTAAGCTTTGAAGCTGTTACTGCACCATCTGCTATTTTAGCAGAAGTTACTGCATTGCTTGCAATGGTAGGGGCAGCAACAGGTCCTGCTAAATCTCCTGCCAGTTGTATAATCCCTTTTGTCGTTGCCGTAGCATCATTCGCTGAAAAGGAAGTTCCTGTCAGGGTGAGTCCGGTTCCGGCGGTATAGGTAGTATTTGTGTCAGTTGGTGTCACCCAGGTTCCGTCTCCTCTTAAGAAAGTGGTAGCAGTAGCTCCTGCAGGGAGTTTGGCAACGGTTACTGCATTATTGGCAAGGTGTGTAGTGCTAACTTTGCCTGTGCCTATAGAAGTTATCCCTGCATTAGAAATGGTGACATCTCCTGTCGGACTTACGGCTGTGGCCACATTTGAAGCATTTCCCACTAAGATGTTTCCGTTGTTCAGGGTAGTACTTATTCCATTGGCAGTAGGGGCCCAGGCTGTTCCGTTCCAACCAAGTACCTGTCCTGAAGTAGCGGACATCTGGTTAAGCTTTGAAGCTGTTACCGCACCATCTGCTATTTTAGCAGAAGTTACCGCACCGCTTGCAATGGTAGGGGCAGCGACAGGTCCTGCTAAATCTCCTGCCAGTTGTATAATTCCTTTTGTCGTTGCCGTAGCATCATTTGCCGAGAAGGAAGTTCCTGTCAGGGTGAGTCCGGTTCCGGCGGTATAGGTAGTATTTGTGTCAGTTGGTGTCACCCAGGTTCCGTCTCCTCGTAAAAAGGTTGTCGCAGTAGCTCCTGTAGGAAGCTTGGCAACGGTTACCGCATTATTGGCAATTTTCGATGTTGTTACGGCGTTAGTTGCTATAGTGGTGGCTCCGGTGTTGGAAATGGTGACATCTCCTGTCGGACTTACAGCTGTGGCCACATTTGATGCATTCCCCACTAAGATATTTCCGCTGGCAAGTGTTGTGCTGACTGTATTTCCTGTAGAGATTTTCTGCCAGTTCGTTCCATCAAAATAATAATATCCCGCAGCGGTAATATTAGCTGTTGGCCCGGTAGGATTAGAGTCGGCTGAAGAGGCATAAACAATAAGCCCTTTCTGTGCTGCTCCATAGACGGCTGCGGCTGTGGCAGTATGGATGTTATTACCGGATAATTGAGGGATGATCAATCCTTCGGGTTTGCTGCCGTCAGTAGTTTTGGCGGTAATATCGAGGGTTGCTTTTGGGGAAGTATTATTAATCCCCACCTGAGCGAATGCGGTCATGCTGAAGAGCACGGCGGCGGTTGTAAATAAATGTTTCATTGTTTTGTATTTAGGTTGTTGTTCTATTTTTAATTTGTGAACACAAAGCGCACTAAGGTTTTTTATTTATGATATGCTTTTGAGTTTCACAAAGGCGTTCTACTTAAAAGAGTCCGCGAAGCTGATTCTTTAAGACTAATGAACTGGGCTTCGACAGGCTTAGCCTGACATTGTCTATCACATTGTTTTGAACACGAAGAGCACTAAGGTTTCTTAACTATGATATGCTTTTGAGTTTCACAAAGGCGTTCTACTTAAAAGAGTCCGCTGAGTCTATCGTCACTTCGAGTAGATTTTGAAAAAATCGTATCGAGAAGTTTATAAGTTTGATTATCAATTTCATTCTCGATACATTTTTTCTTCACTTTGTTACGAAAAAACACTCGAATTGACGAAACACAAATGGTACTGATAGTTGAACACTAATTTCACAAGTGTTGTGTTGAAATGCTTTGCTGAGATCCCTACGGGATGACAAACGGAGTGGAAAGTGTTCCGTTGCATTTAAAGCATTTGTGTTATTTGTGCATAGATGTTTGTGCTTATTTATGTTAAATATGATGAATGATAATTGATCATTGATAAATGATGTTTACTAATGATCGTAAATATAGGGGGAGGGCGACTGAAGTGATTGGTGATAATTTTTAAGAGGTTGATATGGTTAATAAGAGTATATAAAAGTCTCTTTTTAATATGATTTGCGACCAGGAAAACTCTCAGAGCGGAGTCTATCATTTTGTGATGTTTTGCAGGAAAAGAACTCCCTAAAACAGCTATTGATAAAGAATTATTTGAGTTTCCAACATAATGTGAACTCGTTGGAAGTGTAAAGCAAATCTGGCTTATTTGGTTGACCTGGCTCTTGCTAATGAATGATGTCTTTAGCTTGAAGAATGTTTTACGTTTAAACCTATTATATTGTTTTTCTGATGGCTGACTTTTTCCTGACGGAGATGTTGCAGTGGAAATGTGAACCGGTGATTCAACATATAAATAGGAATCGTCAGAGATAAAAAGTGTTGAATCGGAATAAGAAAAGGGAGTCTGGGAACTGATGAAAACAACAATGAATAATACCTGCAAACACAGCATCCTTACGCTAAAACGCAGGAAATGAGGGAGCTGGGAAAGGGTCATCATTTGTAGTTGCATTGTGTTTAAAAAAGTAGTCTGAGTGGGACTACTTATAGAACAAATGATCTAGCAATCAGTATGATCTTGTTTTTTCAGGGTAAAAACGAGGGCAGTTTCTTTTCCTCTGAAACCGCCAGTTTTTAAAGGAAATGATAGTTTTTAATTGATTAACATATTAAAAAACAAAGCATTATTATTTGGAAGTAAAGATAATTTGTTTACATTTGTCTCAGAAAAGTAGTCCCACTCAGACTACTTTTTTTAATGCCAAGATATAATTCCCGTTTTTTCTTTTTACAAAGTATAGCAAATTGTGAAATAATGACTTAATTCACGGTTGCAGCCTGTTAACGGATCTTTTCTTCAGATCGATCTCGAAATGATCAGCAGGATCTCCATGGGAAAGGAGTGAGAGAATTTTAAAAATACTTTTCACCTTGAGCATCAGGGCATCTGTTCCTTCATAATGATCAAACAGTTTTTCCAATACCTGGTATTGCTGAAGCCTTTCTGCAGGAATATCTTTAAAAGCCAGTTCGTCAGCCGACTGAAATTTATAAAGATCCAGCAGCAGATCTTCCATTTTCCATTTCTTAAAAGCTTCGGTATCTGTTCTTTGTTTCTCTAGCCCTTTATTCTGTACTAACCGTAACAGATCTTCACCGGTGAGGTCTTTTGTGCTTTCGATAAGATCTTTGGGCCAGTCACCCGGGATCATTCTCAGCCGTACCAGCTCTTTCAGGTGAAACAGCATAAAGTCGTGGTAGGAGGCAGATTTCAGAATATCTTTATTCCAAATGGTTTTCTTCCCCTCTTTCTTCAGAACATCATATTCTTTTTCATACAGCGGGAACAATTCATTAAAGCGCGGAACATCATGGATAACTTCCGTACGGACCTCCATCTGGTCAGGAGAATGTATGGTAAGCACCTTATAGGCAGGAATATAAGCGGCCAGTGAAGGCACCTGGATATTCACCAGCATGTTTTTCTCTATTGTCCTGATCCCGGTATCATTGATGTGCATATGTCCGGCAAAATGAACCTGCAGCCCGGCCTCTGCAAAGGCCTTTGCCACCTCTTCTTCCGGCAGTCTTTCCATCTGCCATTTCTTTTCTCCCAACAGCTTTTTGATTTCGTCCGTTGCCCCGTCGTTATAATCGATCATGGGATAATGGGTAAATGCAATCACGGTTTTCCCGTATTTCCTGGCTTCTGACATGGTGTTTTTTACCCAGTCGATCAGGTGTTTTTTATTGGTGAGCACCTTATTGTAACCGATGCCGGCACCTTTATAATTACCTGCATCGGCAGGATTAGCAACGGTATTTTTAGGAATATACGTGTTTCCATCGATGGCCATCAACCAAATTCCCTGTGCCGGCTCTACGACATAGCTCAGGTCAGGAACCGGAAAACCTTCGGAAACGTTGTACATTCTTTTAGCATAATCCGCATCCTGCAACGCTCTTTTGTAGGAATAATCTTGCAGGGAATACTTTGAAAACGGCGTACTCCAAAACAGATTTTCTTTTTTAGGATAAAACCCGAAGTCTTTCAGCTCATCGAGTATTTCAAGATATCCTGATTCTGCAATGTCTCTGGTGATGATTTTGTGATCGGTCTTCCCGATGTTTTCTTTACTGTAAATTCCGAGCGGGTAACCATCCTGTCCGAGAAAATCATCTTTTCCAGCATCCTGCCGGAAAGGGCCAACCGGATCGTGGTTGCCGGTGGTGATATAAAATTCGATCCCGTACTTCTGATGGTACTTATCAAGAATCTTATGCAGTCCGCGGAGATTGTACGCCTGTCCGTCATCTGAAAAATCACCGGGCATCGCTACAATCCGGATTCCTTTTTGGGCGATATCCTCCAGTGCTTTCAGGAAGGCAAAATAGTTTTCATTGAAGATCCTGGTAGAATGAAGCTGGGCATCCATAGTCCGAAGGATGGTTGCCTTCCCCGTCTTTGGATTCATGATCCCTTTAAAATCATTATCGGAAAAGCTTCCGTACAGATCCTGAAAATGAACATCGGACAGAAAGGCAATCTGCACTGGTTTCTCCTGTGCCGAAACAACCGAAAATACAAAGATTAAAAATGAGAATATTCCTTTATTCATCTTAAAAAAGGCGAAGGTAAAGGAATATTTCAGGATGGTGTTTAATTGAATTTTAAATAATTGTGAAGGAAGTTATTCTCCTGCATAAGTACTAATTATATATGGTGTTACTTCTTTCAGGGTTTTTCCATTTTCAGGATGTTTTCCGAAGCTTGTAAAAAATTCCACTTCGTTATTGCTTTTATCATACCAGACTTTATGCATGGCATTATCTATTGTCAATGTATCGGGTCTGGTAATCTTTTTAAAATAGGTGAAGTTTTCGTCATCCATTGGCTCCACTTTTATCTGCGGCCCCAAGTAGCTGCTGTCTGTCGCCATATAGCGGTCTTTATCCCAATACATAAAAGGTTTATCTGTGGCGGGAGGATTTGAACCCGATATGAATCCCAAACGGCTTGAGCTCTTGGGATTGGAAAAAACGACGCCTCCTGTCGCGAGAAGTATTACAAAGGTCATTTCGAGAATACCTAATCCGTTTTTCTTGATGAAGTCAGGTAATACAACTGTAGGAGTTACTGTAATAAATATTTGATGAATTCTTTCAGATATATCATTAAAGCTTAAAGAGAATGTACTCAAATCATTATCATCTAGATTGACTCTATTGCAAAAATCATCAAAACTATTATACCCGATGTATTTACTCAAATAATGCAATGCCAAATCATCAATATTATAGTCCGTATTTTCCTCCACTAGGCTCTTATAGTAGCGTGTGTAGGATCGTTCATCTCTGGAGAAATCGTAACGGTCTTCAAAAAGAGAACTTAAATAACTTGAGATAGAACTTCTGCTTCCTCTGGGAAGCTCTCTTTTTGCTGTTTCAAATACAGTTTTCATTAAAAATCTCTTCTTCTCATACATAACGTTTCAGGGTTTAATTATTTGCTGTCCAAGTTAGACAAAAAAGTACATTAATTTTTACGGTTTGCCGTAAAAATCAAACATTTACATACTGTCTAACTGTCTATCGTCTGTCCGTAGATTCAGATATTTCTGTTAGATATTTGTAAAAGAAATCAGGGGTAAAAAAATAAAAACAAGAAAACAAAAAACCTGATTTCCAAAAACACCAGATAAGACGGAAGAAAACTCCGGGTTGGGAAGCAGATGTTTCTCTTTCGTTTTTGAAGGTTCACTTCCCAAAAAATTTAAGAAGCGCTTCGAAATTTTTTAACGTGTAACACCGCCTGCGATCGGTTTCGCAGGGAAGAACACGAATGCTTTAACAATTAAATTTTTTGAAACAATGATTCAATTTATATTGATGCTACTAGGACTAGCATTCGGACACCATAATGCCCAAACATCAACATGCAATACCAATAACAACGGACAGGTAACCACCCAATTAGCCCCGGGCAGCGGAACAGATCCGGGAACGGGAGTAAATCCGGGAGAGGGAACCGGTGGAGACGGAGAGCCTGTGGGAGGAAATACAGGACAATTACCTCCTCCATTTACAAATCCATAAATTTTCAGAAGGGCAGATAATATTATCTGTCCTTTTTGTTACTTTGCATCAAACTAAATATCATGAAAATACCAATTCTATTTATCTTATTATTAATAATATCTTCTTGTAAAAAGGAAAATATTAGTACTGACGATAATGCTAATTTTCATAAAGCATTTATATGTAGAGAATCAAAAACATACGATTCGGCATTCTATTATTACAACTTAGCCAAAAATGATCTTATTGAAATTAATGATTCAATAGGCGTAGCCAAATCATTGATAAATATGGCAATGATTCAAACCGACAAAGGCGAATTTTTAGGAGGCATTGAATCTTCGCTTCAGGCGAATAAATATCTTAAAAAAGAATCGGATAGCCTGGTTAGAGTTTTACTTGGTACAAACTATAATAATATGGCTATTGCATCTAATTACCTTAAAAACTTTGAAAATGCCTACAGTTTTTATCTCCAAGCATTAAAATATATTGATAATAAAGAAGCAAGATCTGTTTGTTATAATAATATTGGTGATTTGTTAATTAATATAGGAAAACCTCATCTTGCAATACCCTATTTAGAAAAAGCCATGCATGTAAAAGATAGTATTAATTATTCTAAAGCATTAAACAATATCGCTAAGGCAAAATATCTTATTGATTCAAATTATAATCCATTACCGGAATTAAATAAAGCACTAGAAATTAGAAAAATAAAAGATGATGGGGCGGGTCAAAATTCAAGTTTTGAAACTTTATCAACTTATTATTTAAATAAAGATAAGAATCTTTCTCTGTATTTTGCAAGAGAAATGCTTGAGGCAGCAACCAATAATAAAAGTCCTGGTGATCAAATATTGGCATTAAAAAGAATTATTATTTTAGATCCCAAAAATTACTTACAAAACTTTCAAAAGTTCAATTCGAAGACCGATAGCTTACAAATTGTTAGAAACAAAGATCAGAAACAATTTGCTATAATAAGATTTGATGTTGATAAGATAAAGAAAGAAAAAGAGGAAAAAGAAATAGAAATATTACAGCGAAATTTTGGTATTGCAGCTTTAGGTTTGGCTTTAATAGCCGGAGCCTTCTGGTACAGGAAAAGGAAAATACGCCTTGAACAAGAAAAAGAACTCGAAGTAAAAAACACCCAGCTCAAACTATCCAAAAAAGTGCATGACGTGGTGGCAAACGGGCTTTACCATATGATGGTAGACGTACAGAATAATCCGGAAATGGATAAAACCAGAATTCTTAATAATATTGAAAAGATGTATGAAGAATCCAGGGACATTTCTCATGAGACGATCATCGAGGAAGATTTTTCGTCGCGCTTTGTTAAAATGATTTCGTCTTATTCTTCTCCTGAGCAAAAGGTTCTTACCGTGGGATATAATGAGAATATCTGGGAAAACGTTTCTTACAATGTTCAGCTTGAGCTTTATTATATCGTACGTGAAATTTTGGTGAATATGAAAAAACACAGCAACGCAAAGCTGGCCTCCCTTAAATTTGAAAAAAACAAAGATCTTTTAAAAATAAAATACACCGATAACGGTGTTGGAATCGAAAATCTTAATGACCGGAAAGGAGCAGGGATCCATAATACGGAAAACCGTATTGAATCGATTGGCGGAGATATTACTTTTGAAAAAAATCCTTCAGGCGGATTAATAATTCAAATAACTATTCCAATACACTAAATTATGTTTAAAAAAGCACTAATAGCCGAAGACCATGAGATCAGAAATTCCGGGATTGTAAATACTCTCGCAGAATTAAATATTAAAGATTCTGATTTCGTAAGTTATTGCGATGATGCACTAAAACACATTCAGACTGCATTTAATGACAATAATCCTTACGACCTTCTTATCACGGATCTCTCATTTGATAAGGATCATATTCATCAAAAAATAAAATCCGGTCAGGAATTAATTCATGAAGCACGAAAGATTCAGCCGAATTTGAAAGTTATCGCCTTTTCAATAGAAAAAAAGCCTAAGATCATCGATGACCTTTATAAAGTTTATCAAATCAACGGTTTTGTAGCCAAAGCGAGAAATGACGGAAAAGAGCTGAAGAATACAATAAAAAAAGTTTTTAACGGAGAAACGGTGATTCCGCAGGAGATTTTAAACTCCATCCGAAACACGTCTTTTGATTTTACCGATTATGACATTCTATTACTTGAACTTCTTTCCAAAGGCTGGAAGCAGAGCGAAATTGAAGAACATTTTAAAAAGAACGGCATTACTCCGGACAGCAAAAGCTCTATAGAAAAAAGATTGAATGACCTTCGCGACAGTCTTGGTGCTAAAAACAATATTGAACTGATTGTTATGTGCAAGGATATCGGCATATTATAAGGTAGGCCAAAAAGCAATGTAAAAACCTTTCGGAATCTTTTGAAAGGTTTTTTTATTTTTGTTTGTTTTTACGGGAAACCGTAAGGATTGGTTTTAAAAGGGTTATATTTTTGGAGTGTAAAATAAAAACAGTCATGGAATATAAAATAATACCATTTGTTGTCACTGCAAATCAAACTCTAAACGGAACGTAAATTTCAGACAGATTCATTAAACAATAAAAGTTATTAACGATGGGAAAATTTATAATCACCAAGAGGATAAACGAGCAATTCCAGTTTAATCTAAAGACCGACAGCGGAGAAAACATTTTAACAAGCGATGGCTATAATAAGAAATATTCATGTCTGATCGGAATAGAAGCCGTAAGAGCAATGGCTCATGATGATGGGAGATATGTGAGAAAAATCGCAAAAAACGATCGAGAATATTTCATCTTAAGAGCTAAAAACGGAAGAATCTTAGGAAAAAGCCGGCTGTATTACACAGAATTAGCAATGGAAAACGGCATTAACTCTTTAAAAATCAATGCTCCGACTGCAGAAATTATCGACGAAACCATTGACTATATATATGATAACCAACCTAATATATGATAACCAACCTAAATAGCTTTACCAATTTTAGAAAATTATAATTAAAAATCAATAACCATGAAAAAACTAATACCATTTATCATACTTTCCTTCAGCGTATTCCTTTTACATTCCTGCGTGAAAGCCAATGACAGCATAGGACATGATGGAAGATGTACCGGTTCTGCCTATTGTACGGCCTGCTCAAACTGCTCACGATGCGGACATTGCAGCAGTGGCGGGACCTGTGGAGTCTGCAGTGGAAATTCCGGCAAAATCTCCTCATCTTCCGGCAGCTCCTATAAAAAGAGCAAATCTAAAAAGCACAAAATTCCGGATTCTTACAACTCTTCAAGAGCTAAAGCTCCGAAAGTTGAATTGAACGTAAATGTTAATTCCAACAACAGGTATATCGCAGGAATCAATGCCACCACTATTTACGAAAAACCTTCATTTAAATCTAAAGTGATAACCATCGTTTCTAAAAATACCAAACTGATTCAGCTTTCAAAAGAAGGACAATGGTTCAGGGTACAGGTGAAATCAAGTGGTAAGAAAGGATATGTTTTTAATAAAGATTTAAAATTACAATAAATTAATCATGAAACCATTTCTCACTTTCTGTGCGTTATGTTGTTTCATCGGTATTTTCAGGCTTCCCATAGAGTATTATACTTTCCTCAGAATTCTCGTTTCAGCTGCTGCGTTACTCGTTCTGTACGTAACCGTACACGCTAAACAACATTATTTCAGCATTATTTTTCTTGTTGTCCTTATCATTTTCAATCCTGTTTTTCCCATTTATCTCTTCCGGAAAAGCTTGTGGATTCCTATCGATACGGTTACGGGAATATTATTTCTGCTGATCACTTTTGTGGATAAGCTGGAACTGAAAAGTGAAGTCACCAATACCGAAGAAACGGCAGATCATTCCGCCAACCTCAGCGTTCCTTCGCGGGACCGAATTATTAACCCTAAAAAACCAAAAGAAGAACAATTGTATGGAAAACAATCAGATAACGGAAAATCTTAAAGCTCATTTCTTAAGATTGTATCAAATGGCCATCTGTGATGATGATTTCAGTGCCCTGGAACTGAAAATGCTGTACCGCAGCGCCGAAGAAAGAGGTATTTCCTCCAAAAACCTGGATGAAGTGCTTTTAAATCCCATTAACATAAAATCGCTTGTTCCCCAAACGATTGAGGAAAAAGTAGATTATCTGTACGATCTCACCGTAATGATCTGGGCAGACGGAGTCGTTTCTCCCAATGAATATTCTGCGATGCAGAAATACGTGCTGATGTTCGGATTTCTGGAAGAAAACGTAACGGCCATTGTCGATTATCTCATCGAAGCCGTAAAAATTGGAAAAAATAAAAGTGAAATTTTATATGAACTAAAAAACTAATCTGCCATGGATACCACCAGTATAAAAAACTTATTCAAACTAAAATCCGTTCCGATAGAAAAGCAAGAGGAACAACCGCCTAAAGCCGAAATCAATACAAACGAAGAATCTTCTGAAGAAAGCAGGAAAAGAACTTATCACGAATCGGGATACAGAGACAGCTCGCGTACCAGCGGAAATCACTCCACCCTATCTATCTGCCTGGATGCTGTTTATTCCAAATTCCAGAATGAAGAAAAAGAAATGGTTGAAAAACAGCAGAAGCTGAAAGAGTCTTACATCAATGAACAGAAAAACAGGGAAACGGAAATCAAAGCCTTAACGGTTTCGCAGGAAACTAAAGAGGAACAGCTGAAAACCAAAAACAAGGAAATTGAAGACCATCAGAATTCTATTGAAAATCTGAAATCCGAAATTCTTGATCTGCCCAGAAATCCAGAAAAATATAATGTAAAAGCCACCAAAGGAGCTTCTGCAAAATTCTGGATCGGACTGATTCTTCTTATTCCCATTACTTTATATTTAGCTACCTTTTATATTTCCACCTCCTATTCGGCTTTCTTTAAAAGCTTTGATGCAAAAAGCACCGTCATACAGAGTGTTCTGGATGCCAATGCATGGATGAAGGCCTGGAATGACGGATTCATTGAAGTAGCTTTCGTTACCCTGATTCCCTTCGTGTTTCTTGGCTTAGGCTTTCTGATCCACATGTTCGGGGAAAACAAAACAAAAGTCAATTATGTCAAATTAGGCTTGCTGTTTCTGGTGACTTTTGTTTTCGATTCTATTTTGGCGTATGAGATCGAATCAAAATTATATGAATTAAATAAAACCTTTGATTCTCCTCTTTTTGATCTGAAAATCGCGTTTACCAAGATTCAGTTTTGGGGAATTATTTTCGCAGGATTCATTGTCTACATCATCTGGGGCTTGGTTTTTGACTTCGTCATGAAAGAGCATCGTGAAAAAGACCGAATAAGAAGCGAACAGGAAATCAGGCAGAAAAAAATACTTTCTCTTTCAGAAAAAATCACTGCATTAAAAAATGAAATCGAAGAAATTACAGCAAACATCGGAAACATTAAAGAGCTGATCATCAAGACACGCGGCAGGATCGAAGAACTTCAGAATATCATAGACGGCGTTATTATTCCTACCAAAGATTATAAGCTGTATGCTTCAGAATATGTTCAGGGCTGGATCACGTTCATCGGAGAAAAAATTGCGGTTTCCAAAACAGAAAAACAGACAATGATCGACAGCTGTATTGAGACGTATGAAACCAATCTCGAAAGGGTCGGAGCCAATTCGGATACTCAGAATTTAGTGTATTTATCAGCCTTATAAAATCAATCTTATGAAAAAAATATTTTATCTGTTCATGGTTATTTCTTTGATTTCATGTAAACAAGAAATACCTAAACGTCCCTGCATCAACTGTCCGTCTAAAATTGACTCAAATAATATCAATATCAGCATCCTGATCGACTTATCAGATCGGATCGATCCCGAAACCAACCCTAATCCTACGATGCCGTATTTCCAAAGAGATGTGGAGTACATCAAAGCGATTGAAAAAGGATTTTTAAATCACATCAAATCCAAGAAAATTATCACTTACGACGATCAGATGCAGGTGTTTTTTAATCCTGAACCTTCCGATCCGAAAATCAATGACTTTACGAAAGAGCTGAAAGTTTCATTTACCAAAAATACCCAAAGAACCTATTTTGATGAGGTTGATAAAAAGTATTCTGAATTGCCTTTACACATTTATCAGTCGGCGATTAAAGATGGAAATTATGTGGGTTCCGATATCTGGGAGTTTTTTAAAAATAAGGTAAAAGATTACTGCATCAAGGATGACAAAAGAAACATCCTCTTTATTCTCACGGATGGATATATGTACCACGAAAACACGAAGTTTGCAGAAGGAAACAAGACTTCTTATCTGACCGGTAAATTAATTAAAGCCAACCATCTCACCACTTCTGATTTTAAAAATTTAATCGAAAAGAATACTTACGGTTTTGTGAAGGCCAATGACAACCTCAGCAACCTGGAAGTGATCGTCCTGGGAATCAATCCCGAAAAAGGAAATCCTTTCGAAGAAGCTGTTATTAAAGAATATTGGGAAAACTGGTTTAAAGAAATGAAAATCAAAAAGTACGAGATAAAATCTGCCGATCTTCCTTCTAACCTGGAACCGATTATCTTAAAATCAATTTCAGGGAAAAACTAAAAAACACAATTAATATACGCGTTCTGCATTTGATTCATCTCCGTCACTTCGAGTAGATTTTGAAAAAATCGTATCGAGAAGTTGGTTTTGAGGATAAATTTCATTCTCGATACATTTTTTCTCCACTTTGTTACGAAAAAACACTCGAATGGACGAAGCATAAAAAAAATAAGACGTTATGCAGTAAATCCTTAGTGGTAAAAAGATGTTTTCATTTAAAATGATTTACCATTTTAATTTAAACTGTCAGTTTAGACTAAACCGGACTTCTGATTTATTCTAAACTGATAGATTAAACTAAATCAGGCTGCCGTGAGAATATAATATGGTAGATTAAGATTAAACAGATTTCCGGAGAGTGTAATCTGGTAGAAGTAAATTTTGAGGTCTTTTTTAATAGCTGATCGTTAAAGCGAAGAAATAATTCTCCGCTTTTTTTTAATTAATCCCAGTCCGCCGCTACGAATTCCATCTTATTTCCCTGATCATCAGTAAAGGTTAAAGAATGTCCTTGTACAGAATATTTAGTCATATTTTTGAATTCCTTTCCGAAATCCATTTCCAGTTTCATATCCTGGCAGGCTTTCAGGGTAGAGCCGATCTCTGATATTTTTACATTTCCGTCACTTTTAAATTCGGAAGTAAAAAACATCCCGTTGCAGCCCATAAAGGCAGTTCCTCTGATTTTCCCGTTTTCTGCCTTTTCTGTAAGATTAATCTTGGCATCTTTACTGATCAGGTCAGATTTAGAATAATCTCCGTAAGCGACAAGCATCCACTCTCTGTGAAGCTGGGCATCCTGATTTGAATGTGAGGTATTGCTGTTTACTGTACTACAATTCAGCAATATTCCTGAAAATAAAACACTCAAAATCGAAACTAATATTGTTTTCATACGCTTCCAAAAACCAATTTCATACCATTCCGGGGCCAGAATACGGTAAAAATTAGTAAATTAGCGACACAAAAATTATTTTATAAAATGAAAAGAATACTTCTACTATTCACTTTCCTTTTAAGTTTTGCCCAGATGAGGGCAGACGAAGGAATGTGGTTGTTAATGCTTATTAAGAGACTTAATGGTGTAGATATGCAAAAAGAAGGTTTGCATCTTACACCGGAAGAAATTTATTCCGTGAATAATTCGAGCTTAAAAGATGCTATCGTAAGCTTCGGAGGTTTCTGTACGGGAGAAATTGTTTCCGGACAGGGCCTTATCTTCACCAACCACCATTGCGGTTATGGTGCAGTAGCAGCAGCTTCTACTCCTGAAAAAGATTATTTAAAGAACGGATTCTGGGCGATGAAGCAGAAAGATGAATTCAATGCTAAAGATCTGTATGTAAGATTCTTGGTAAGAATGGATGATGCTACACAAAGAATCAATTCAAAATTAAACAACAACATGTCCGCTGCAGAAAGAAAAGCGGTGATCGATGCTGAAACGAAAGCGATCCAGTCTGAAAATTCTGAAAACGGAAAATATACAGTAGTCGTAAGAGATTTCTTTAACGGAAATGAATTTTATTATTTTGTTTATCAGGATTATAAAGATATCAGATTGGTGGGTGCTCCGCCATCCGCATTAGGAAAATTCGGGGGCGATACCGACAATTGGGAATGGCCTAGACACACTGCAGATTTCACTGTTTTCAGAGTGTACGCCGATGCAGCAGGAAATCCTGCAGAATATTCTCCAAGCAACGTTCCTTTAAAGCCTAAGCATTTCTTACCTGTTTCCCTTAAAGGGGTAAAGCCGGGAGATTTCTCAATGATCTTAGGATATCCGGGAAGAACAAACCGTTACCTGACTTCTTATGGAATTCAGCAGATGGTAAACAAAGATTACCCAGCTTGGGTTGAAGCTTCGAAACTTGCCATGGATGTTATGAAAAAATACATGGATAAGGATAAAGGAACGCAGCTGAACTATGCTTCTCAATATGCTTCAGTAGCTAACTACTGGAAAAACAGACAGGGAACGATCGACGCCGTTATTAAGAACGGAACAATTACCGACAAGCAAAAGGTAGAAGAAAGATTTAAAACATGGGCGCTGCAACCGGAAAATCTTGCTGAATATGAAATGGTATTGGAAGATATCGGTATTTATTACAAGCAGACTTCTGACAGAAATGTTGAAAGAATGTATATGTCTCAGCTTTCGAGAAATGCAAAATATTTCTCGCTGGCATTACAGGTAGGAAGCGTGCTTAAAGCGTATGCAGACCAGGATATGAAAGGCAGACTTGCCATGAAGCCTAAAGTAGATGCTGCTTTAAAATCAGCTTACGAAAACATCAACACCAAGCTTGAAGGTGAAATGATGAATTCTATGGTCAATCTTTACCAGACAAGAGTAAACAAAGACGTAGCCTCAGAAACCATTATGGGTCTTGATGCTAAGAATCTTTCTAATGTTGCCTATTCTTCGATCTTTGCCAACAAAACTTCTGCAACCGACTTCGTTCTGAATCCGGACAAATTGAAACTGGATGCTGACCCGCTTTGGAAAATCGCCAACGGAATTGTTGCTGACCAGAAAGTTTCTGCAGAAAGATTCGTGAAAATTGATGATAATTTTGCTAAAAACAATAGATTATTCTTAGCAGGATTAATGAAGGCAATGCCTGAGAAAAAGTTCTACCCGGATGCTAACTCTACCATGAGACTTACATACGGAACAGTAGATACATTGCCTATAAGAACAGACAGAAACTACTTCGGTGTTACAGATAACTATTATACAGATATGACCGGTCTTGTTGGGAAATACAAGAAAGGTGATGAAGAGTTTGATCTTCCACAAAGAGTAATCGATCTTTATAACCTTAAAGATTTCGGTCAGTATGCAGATGCTAAAGGATATATGCCTGTTAACTTCCTTTCCAACAATGATATTACTGGAGGAAACTCTGGTTCACCAGTAATCGACGGAGACGGAAACCTTATCGGTATTGCGTTCGACGGAAACAGTGAGGCATTAAGCGGAGACATCGTTTTCGAACCTGAATGGCAAAAAACCATCAACGTAGACGTTCGTTTCGTTCTTTGGACAATCGACAAATATGCCGGTGCGAGAAGACTGATCGACGAATTACAATTGGTAAGAGACGAAAACACGCCTGCAGATACCAAAACAAAAATGCCTAAAGCAACTTCTGCTAAAGGAAAAAGAAAATAATCCTAACCGATATATTTTAAAAACCGTGAAAGTTTTCTTTCGCGGTTTTTTTATTCTTAAGTTTAAATTAAATCATAAATTTAATGTTGAATTTATGATTCAATTAACTCTAAAATATAAATTATTACTAGTCTAAAAACTAAGCAAATGAAGCCTCAGCCTATACAATTCAACGCCGTCATTAAACAGCATGGCACCATGAACGCCGCTTTCGTAGAGTTTCCGTTTTCTACGGAAGAGTTATTTAATAAAAAAGGACAGGTAAAAATTAAAGCCCTCTTCGATGATAAAGTAGAATACCGCGGGAGCCTTGCAAAAATGAAATCCGACTGTCACATGTTAGGATTGACCCAGGAAATCAGGAAGCAACTGGGAAAGACTTTCGGTGATGAGATTTCCGTGAGCCTTGTCGAAGACAAAGAAGAAAGGACGGTAGAAATTGCGGATGATATTCTTATCGTTTTCGATGAAAATCCTGAAGCCAAAACATTATTCGACAAGATGAGCTACACGCACCGGAAAGAATATATCCGATGGATTGATGAAGCCAAAAAACCGGAAACACGAGAAAACCGGAAGGTCAAAATGATACAGATGATTCTGGATGGGAAGAAGGGGGGTTGAATTCGAAATAATTTGCCGTATTTCGTATTTTACATCGTCAAGGTTAATGAGTAAAATCTTGTTCTTACCCCAACAATGTTCACATTTAAAGTAAAAAGATTGGCTTTATCCATTTGTGATAAAACCAATCATTTTATACTGTCTTATAATTTTGAATTATAGACTATTAATTGAAAAAATAGGTTACTCCAATTCTATAAACATCTCTTCGAGCTTGATAATAAGTCAGGATTAAATCATCATATTGCTTAGTGAGCCCTTTGGAAAAATTTCCTTCAACGGTAAAATGGTTTGAAATCTTATAGCCAATCCCAATATCTCCACTAATTCCTAACCTTTTTCTAAAATAATAAGAATTATTATTCTGTACATCAGGAATGTAATTTAACTTTGGTCCAATAAAAAAAGAAAAATTCTTGTAAAAGTTATTTTTATAATAAATTGGTAACTCTAAAAAGTTTATGGACTCTGTAAAAGAAAACAAAATACCTGTTTTAAAATATGATTTGGGAGTAAATTGCTTTTCTAAAACTATACCTCCATATACCTCATCAATAATATCACTAACGTATCCTGATGGATCACCGTTTTCATCTATGGCATTTACATTAGAATAATTCCATCCTGCTCCTATTCCATATTTAATAGGGTATTGCTGTGAATATATAGCAATGGAAAAAACTAAGAATAAAAAACTATAAATATTCTTATTGGTAAATTTCTTTTGTATACACATTTCCTCATTTTTTAGCTTTTTAAATAATAAAACAAGAGGCTGTCTTGTATTAAATAAATATCTCTACCCATTCCAAAACTCACGATCCAGACTCCTATACTGTATCGCTTCTGAAACATGATAAGAAAGGATATTTTCGGACCCTTCCAGATCGGCAATCGTTCGGGACACTTTCAGAATTCGGTCGTATGCTCTTGCTGACAGATTCAGTTTTTCCATGGCTGTTTTTATCAGGCTAAATGAGCTTTCGTCCAGGCTACAATATTTCTCAATTTCTTTTGGTCCGATTTGAGCGTTGTAGCTTATTTTCAAATCTTTATACCGCTCTCTCTGAATTTCACGGGCCAATAAAACCCGTTTTCTGATCTCTTCACTTTTCTCACCTTTTCTCCTTTCCGCCAGCTGTTCAAATTCTACTTTCTGCACTTCAATGTGAATATCAATTCGGTCCAGCAGTGGCCCTGAAAGCTTGTTCATATAACGCTGCATTTCGTAGACTGTAGAAGTATTGTTCGGATCATCAGGAAAAAATCCGCTCGGACTTGGGTTCATCGAGGCGACCAGCATAAAGCTTGCAGGATAATTCACTGTAAATTTCGCCCGGGAAATCGTTACCTCACGATCTTCCAACGGCTGTCTCATGACTTCCAGTACCGTTCTCTTAAATTCCGGCATTTCATCAAGAAACAGCACGCCGTTGTGAGCCAAAGAAATCTCTCCCGGTTGCGGATAACCTCCACCACCGACAAGGGCAACATCAGAAATCGTGTGGTGTGGTGCACGAAAGGGACGAACCGTCATTAAAGAAGTTTCTGTTCCCATCTTGCCGGCAACGGAATGTATTTTTGTGGTTTCCAACGCTTCTTTTAAACTTAATGGTGGTAAAATACTGGGAACTCTTTTGGCCAGCATGGTTTTTCCGCTTCCGGGAGGGCCAATCAAAATAATATTATGTCCACCTGCTGCGGCAACTTCCATAGCCCGTTTTGCAGTTTCCTGGCCTTTAACCTCGGAAAAATCAAACGGAAAATCATTTATCTTTTCCTGAAATTCTTTCCTGGTATCTATTTCAACTTTTTGCAACGGTTTGCCTTCATTAAAAAAATCAATGACTTCCCTGATATTTTCTGCCGCAAAAACATTGAGATTGTTTACAATAGCAGCTTCACGTGTATTTTGTTTCGGAAGAATAATTCCTTTAAAACCTTCTTCACGGGCCTGTATAGCGATCGGTAAAACACCACGCACGGGCTGTAGTGTTCCGTCGAGAGAAAGTTCTCCCATAATAATATAGTCCTGAATATTTTCTGCAAGAATCTGGTCAGACGCCGCAAGGATACCGATGGCTATGCTCAAATCGTAGGCAGCACCTTCTTTACGGAGATCGGCAGGCGCCATATTGATCGTGATTTTTTTTCCGGGAATCTTGAATCCGACATTTTTCAGAGCGGCAGAAATTCTGTAGCTGCTTTCTTTGATCGCATTATCCGGAAGACCTACCAGGTGATATCCTACTCCGCCGGTATCAACATTAACTTCAATAGTGATGGTTTGGGCAGAAACGCCATGAATTGCACTTCCATAAATTTTTATCAACATTGTCTGTGTTTTGATGCAAAAATAATAATTTTTTATCTTCTGCCCTGACGAAAATTTATGACAACATAAAAAAGGCTCCGTACATTAATCCGGAGCCTCTCATCAAATTGAATTCAAACTATCACTTAGATCTATTTCTTGATAAATTTATTTTTAAATACTTTCCCGTTCTCAGACTTAGATACGATAATATAGGTTCCAGGAACTAAAGAGCTTACATCAATAGCTTCAGAAAACCGATGATCCTTTTTTTGCCGGATCAGCTTTCCTGACATGTCAATGATGGATACTTCAGTATATTTCTTATCGGATTCTTTTCCGATGTAAATGACCTGTGATGCAGGATTCGGATAAACGCTGAGGTTATTCTCTTTCGGTTTCGTTTCACCAGTACCAAGAGTTCCACAAAAATCCCAGTTTCCGAAATTTAACTTCGTAAAAGCAAATTCTGAAAGCATTTCACACTGATCAGGACAATATTCTGTACAGGCGTAGAATCCAAAAGTTCCCGAAGTTGTAGCGGTGTAAGAATCTCCTGTTTCTCCCGGAATAATACAAGGATCCGAAGATGAGGGCGGATTACTTCCCGGACGACAGCTAAACCATTTATGGGCTCCATAAAGCTCTGGAAATCCGTCGTTAAACTGTACTGAAGCTCCTTCGCAAACGTTATATTCTCCCGGAGCAATCTCTTCAAAAGTTCCCGGCTGCAAATCGACCATCATGAAAGGAAGTCCGTAAGCATAACCATCAGCAAGGATAGGCGTACTTTCTGCGGTACAGTCGGCCTGGGTCACTTCAACTTTAAAATAATACAACATATCATCGGTTCCGTTGATCGTTAAGGTTTGCGATGTTGCCCCTTGAATTGGTACCCATGGATTCGTATTCGGTGTTTGCCAGTCCCATTCCTGTTTATACCATTGATAAGATCCGTAGGTCTGAGTTGTTGAAAGCGTTTCTGTTTCCGTATTACAGAAAACGACTTTATCAGGGAACATGGTTCCCAGCCGCGGACTTGTAATTTCCGGGGTACATTGTTGTGCTTTCATGTTTAAAAAACTTAAAAATAAAAGACTTAAAAAAATCAGTTTTGTTTTCATATAAAATTATTTTGTCATTATTATCTGCGACTAATCAAGCAATATTCTGATCCCGAACTTTATATTAAAATTCAAAGGTTTTTCTTTATAAATGGTTTTCAGTGGACTGTTGTCTTTGAAATGATATCCTATTCCCGGCTCGGCATAAATTCCTATATATTTTACGACTTTAAGCTGAACACCTACGGCTGTATTTACAGATACCTGAACGGGTTTTTCACGGATTTCCTCTTTTGTTTCCTGTTTTACCGTTCCGTCTACAATATATTTTGTCCTGATATCTCCGGAAACAGCTTTCTCCACTGCCCCACCTCCTGTCACATAGCCTGTAAAAGCACCTTTTTTCATGACATTATAATTCACCTGAACCGGAATGCCTACATAATGAATATTCTGTTCACTGCTGATAAAATCAGACTGACTTCCCGTAGTTAGTTCCGCAGAAAGCTTTGTATAATTAATTCCTGTCCCGATGCTCCATCTTTTTCCCAAATTCTTGTACACGGAAGCTCCGAAAGTGATCGGGGTTTTATGTCTGATGGTTGCATCCACTTTTTTATCCTGATTGGCAAGAAGAATCGCCATCAAAGGATCTTCGCCTGTTTCCAGTCCCCAGATTTCAGGAAGGCTGGGCGTTGTTCCGTTCAGAGCGGCATATCCCGGAAACTGGTCAATAGTATTTGAGGAGGCGTTGCCCGTAGCAAGACCAAACATCCAGTTTTTTTTAGTTTTGTTTAGTGCCAGCTTTGATTTTTGATCTTTTTCAAACTTTTCCTTCCATTCCCTTTCTTCTTTTGTCATGAGAGGATTGGTTTCAGCCTCTTCGTGATCAGATTTGTTTTCAATCGAAAGCGCTTCTTTTTCCTGTACTAAACTTTGATTAGAACCATTATCATTCGTAATATTTACAGAAGTATTATCCTGGTTTTGTATTGCAGGATTAATGCTGTTTACAGGAATTTCAGTGTAATCTTTAAATACAGGTAATGCTGTTCTTTTATTAAAATCAAATTGCTGTATTTTAACAATTTTACTGGAAGAAACAGCAGACTCTTTAGATTCTAATATCGTACGATTCTTAAAATCTTTTCCCGTGATTTTATGTTCCTTTTTTAATTCCCTGTCTTGCTTTTTAATATTAAAATCAAACAGCCTACCCAGAATCAAGAACAAGACAATAACCGCCGCAGTACCGCCAATACGATACCATAACGGTAAATGATTAAATGGAATAACAGCCTTCTGCGCCTTCAGATCACCAGGTACGGGACCAGGAATTCCCTTGGTCTCATCCTTTACAAATAATTCTTCACTGATACTCTTCCACAATCCATCAGGAACATCTTCTGTGTGATCTTCCATTTTTCTGCGCAGATCATTTAACCATTCATTACTCATATTGCGCTGTTTTAGATATTGTATGTTCTTTTATTTTCCGGGCAAGCATTGATTTTGCCCTGTGAAACTGCGATGCTGATGAATTTTCTGCGATTCCCAGTATTTCCGCTATTTCTCTGTGACTTTTCTCTTCAAAAACAAACAGATTAAAAACCGTTCTGTAGCCGTCCGGAAGCGTATGGATCATATTCATAATTTCCTGCTGCGATATTTCCTCAAGATCAGGCTCATCTTCATGCTGTACATCCGGAATTTCCGAATCATCAGCGATGATCTTAAAATCTACATTTTGTTTAATATGCTTTAAAGATTCATTGACTGCAATTCGGGTGATCCAGGCTTTCAAAGAACCGTTTCCCCTGAATTCAAAAGAATCTATCGAACGGAACATTTGTATAAAGCTGTTTTGTAATACATCATTCACACTATCTCTGTCAATGATATATCTCGAACAAACATAGGCCAGACTGCCTGAATGAACTTCAAAAAGCTCTTTCCAGGCCGCTTCTTCCTTTTGTAAAAGGCGGTTAACTAGAATTTGTTCGTTACTTTCTTTCATTGATTGTATGGCATCCTCACGGATTTCCACTTACTTAACATAATGCAAAGATAGGCTGCTCCAAATTGAAGCCTGCCTATCTTGCCAATAACCGTTGCCTAATTTTTAATACTAATGGGAATTTCATACTTTATGCTCTGATAAGGGGTCAGATCAACTCCTCCAACGGTTATTTTTTCTGCTTCCCAACCAAATCTCATAGACCAGTCGTATCCTACAAAAAAACCTTTTTGCTTGGCTGCCATCATGACTGAAACCTCTTTTGTCACTCCATCCAGCGTCATTTGAAAACTAAGGATTTTCGGTTCAAAAGTAAGCTCTACAACATTCTGTTCCGGATTTAGTTTGGGTTTAAAATTCAGTTGATATTCAATTTTTCCTAAATGTGCCAAAACGGTATCTGCTTTCACAGGATCATTTATGATGCTTCTTACGATCTCTCTTACCGGAAAATTCCCGAATGTGATAACACTGTCTTTAGCGGTAAAATCAATAATTTTTTCGTTAAACATTCCTCCCTGTGAGGTTACTAATCTTGCACGGTATTTCCCGTTGATATCGTTCAGCTTTACCGGTATTGGTTCATAATTATCATTCATACATGATGTTAATGAGAATCCTAATATGGTAATTGCAGCAATGATCAGGAAATTAAGTACTGTCTTTTTCTTCATTGTTTTAAATTTTAACATTAAACATTATCCTTGAGTACTCACTATATAAATCCTGATTTTGAGAAATCTTGCATGAAAATTGACAGAAATCTTTAAAAAATTCATAATTACCTGATTTTTAACAGAAAAATTTTTATATTTTAAAAATTATTTAACTTTCATTATTTTAATACTTTTGCTAAAGCATACATTTTAATCAAAAACATAGAATCTATATAATTCTCTATCATGACAGTAAAACCTGAAATCTCATGGGCAGATTTTGAAAAAATTGATATCAGATGCGGAACCATTATTTCAGCGAATGATTTTGAAAAAGCCAGAAACCCTTCTTATCAGCTAGAAATAGATTTTGGAGATTTAGGCATTAAGAAATCTTCTGCACAGATAACCTCATTATATCAAAAAGAAGAATTAATCGGCATGCAGATCCTGGCGGTGGTAAATTTTCCGAAAAAGCAGATCGCCAATTTCTTTAGCGAATGCCTGGTTTTAGGATTGTATGGTGAGGATAAAAAAGACGTAACCCTTCTGACCCCTTCATTGCCGGTAAAAAACGGAATGCAGGTAGGATAAAATTAAAAACAAATGATACAGCACATCCCTCTGGAAAGAATCTTATTTATTGATATTGAAACCGTTCCAAGCTCCGGAGCCTGGGAAGAATTATCCGAAACAGAGCAAATGCTTTGGGATAAAAAAACAAAACACCAAAGAAAAGATGAAATTTCCGCCGGTGAATTTTATTCCGAAAGAGCAGGAATTATGGCCGAATTCGGAAAAATCATCTGCATTACCATCGGAATGCTGGAAAAAAATGATACGCTAAAAATTAAAAGCTTTGCAGGAGACGACGAAAAAAAAATTCTCATGGAGTTTGGAGAAATCTTCAACAGTCCGCGATTAAAGGACGTAATTTTGTGTGCCCACAACGGGAAAGAATTTGACTTTCCGTGGATTGCCCGGAGATTCCTGATTAATGGCATGATGCCACCGGTACCATTTCAGATGTTTGGAAAAAAGCCTTGGGAAATCCCGCATATTGACACAATGGAACTCTGGAAATTCGGGGATTATAAAAGCTTTGTTTCCTTGGAGCTGCTGGCTCATCTTTTCGGAATCCCAACCCCGAAAGATGATATCGACGGCTCAATGGTTTCATCAATCTACTACATAGAGAAAGACTTGCAAAGAATAGTTGACTATTGTGAAAAAGATGTCTTAACTTTGGCAAACATTTTCCGGCGTATGCGTCAGGAAGATTTATTGAAAAGGTACATCAATTTAGATTAAAAAATGAAATTTACAGACGATCAGATTGCTGACATTGGTGAAGAGATCATCAAAGTCTTAAAAACCGTATATGACCCTGAAATTCC
Organism: Chryseobacterium sp. 27AL; assembly: GCF_057815395.1. Lineage (NCBI taxonomy): Bacteria > Pseudomonadati > Bacteroidota > Flavobacteriia > Flavobacteriales > Weeksellaceae > Chryseobacterium > Chryseobacterium sp. 27AL. Next base: position 23,870 of record NZ_JBYRIW010000021.1, read on the forward strand.
GGTAGATATCTACGAGCTTGGACTGGTATATGATGTTCAGATTTCCGATGATGCGGATGTTAAGATCATCATGACCCTCACAACGCCGAATTGCCCTGTTGCTGAAACGCTACCTCAGGAAGTAAAAGACAAGGTGGGCGAAGTAGAACACGTAAAAAGCGTAGATCTGGAACTCACGTTCGAACCAAGCTGGCATAAAGATATGATGAGCGAAGAAGCCAAATTTGAGCTGGGAATGCTTTAATTTAAGTTAAGATAAATCAGGCTGTCAAAATCTTTGGCAGCCTTTGTTTTAAAATCAGAATATTAACGATCTAAACTTCTCTCGCGATCTCCTTTCCTTCCCGTCTGCTCCATTCACTCCAGGACCCTACATATAAAGACGGAATATTAAATCCGGCATAATCCAGTGCTAAAATCGTATGACAAGCCGTCACTCCGGATCCGCAATGGATGATTAGGTTTTCAGGTTTTCCTTTAAATAATTTTGAATATTTTTCCTTTAAAATTTCCGGGGAAAGAAAACTGCCATTTTCATCAAGATTTTCAGAAAAAGGTATATTTATCGCTCCGGGAATATGCCCGGCTACAAGATCAATAGGTTCAGATTCACCGTTATAACGATAGGCATCCCGGACATCAATGACCGTAGAAGAATGGTTTATTAATTCATTTTCAACATCTTCCAGCGCCGAAACAGGAAGAAGCCAATTGTCTTTTTTAATTACCTCAGCTTTTTTAAAGTGCTCCTCGCCAGAAGTAAGTTCAAGACCTTCTTTTTCAGCATTTTGAAAACCACCGTCTAAAACCTGCACCTTTTCAAATCCAAAAGCTTTCAGCATCCACCAAACTCTGGCGGCAGCATTGGCTCCGCTCTTATCATCATAAACAATAATATGAGAATCTTCTGAAATTCCGAATTTTGATAATGTTTGTGCAAATTTTTCAATACTTGGCAGCGGATGTCTTCCTCCAAAGGCTGCGTCATTACCGATTTCTGCCAGATCTTTATCCAGATCTATAAATCCGGCACCTTTAATATGTTTATTCAAATAATTCTGGTAAACATCTTTACCGGCTCTTGCATCAAGAATAACAAGATTCTCTGTGGAAAGATTTTTGAATTCGGAAGGAGAAATTATTGGTGACATTGTATTGATTTTTTTGATTAAATTGGGCTAAAGCCAATTGTTTTCTGAATATTAAAGCGGGCTGAAGCCCGCTCCTATTGATGTTTTTATTTTTTTTGTCTATCGCAGATTAGCAGATGACGCAGATTTTTTTAAAGAGAAAAATAAGCGCATTTTATTTTAATCTGCTTATCTGTTAAATTTATTATTTCAAATTAATTTTAAAAATGAAAAATATCTTTGGCCTTGTTATAAGAACTTTCGAAGTGTAGTAAATTTAATTTATGATTTACTTTTTCTACGCTCATGAAATTGATGACCTGCTCAGTCGGCATATTTCCCACCAGATCATCCTTTGCCATCGGACAGCCTCCAATCCCTTTAATCGCACTGTCGAATCTCCTGCATCCCTTATCAAAAGCTGCTTTTAATTTAGAATAAGAATCTTCGTAACGATTATGAAAATGACCTCCGAAGTTAATCTCCGGATATTTTACAGGAATCTTCTCAAATAAAAGAGCAATCGTTTCCGGCGTTGCAACGCCTGTTGTATCAGACAGTAAGATATCTTTAATTCCAATATCTGAAAAACGTTGAGCCCAAAAATCTACATCTTCCCATTTCCACATTTCACCGTAAGGATTTCCGAAAGCCATGGAGAAATAAATATTCAACTGTTTATTTTCACTTTTTACCAGTTCGAGCATTTTCAATATTTCGCTAAAGGCCTCTTCCTGGCTTTTATTGGTATTTCTGTGCTGAAAAGTTTCAGAAATAGAAAACGGAAAACCAATAATATCTACAGATTGATGCCTGAGCGCCTTTTCTGCACCACGATAATTCCCGATAATGGCAGAGACTTTCGTTTTAGATCTGGATTTATCAATATTTTCGGCAACCTGAGTAGAGTCTGCCATCTGCGGAATTGCTCTTGGAGACACGAAGCTGAGGCAATCCAGCACATCAAAACCTACATCCATCAACGAATTGATGTAATCTATTTTTTTATCTGTGGGGATAAATTCTCCCCAACCCTGCATTGCATCACGCGGACATTCAGTAAGAAACATTTTTTACTTTTAGATTTTCTCAAATATAATAAAACTAAACAATTTAGCTTTATGATAAGTAAATCTACCATTATTTTGATTGTCAAACGCTTATGTGTCATTTAAAATTTCGATCACGGATATCAGGTTACAAATAAACCATTCTGAACCTCAAAATTGTTAACTTTGCCATAAATCAATACCAATAATGAGCGCAATAGAATTCAACCCATTGTGGAAAGAAAAGTTACTGAACCGTTTTCTTAATTATGTAAAAATATATTCAACAAGTGATGCCGAAAGCGAGACCACTCCATCAACAGAAAGACAGTGGAATATCGCCAACTATATCGTGGAAGAACTGAAAACCATTGGCCTTGAAGACGTTTCAATTGATGAGAACGGATACATTATGGGTTATGTTCCTTCAAATCTTGAACATAATAACAAGCCAACCATCGGGTTTATTTCACATTATGACACATCACCGGATTTCAGTGGTGAAAATGTAAAGCCTCAGGTGTGGGAAAATTATGATGGAAGTGACCTTGTTTTAAATCAGACAACAGGATTCACTTTATCCCCTTCAAAATTTGAAAGCTTAAAAAAATATATCGGCCAGACCTTAATTACCACCGACGGAAATACCCTTCTGGGAGCTGATGATAAAGCTGGTTGTGCGGAAATTGTAACTGCTGCGGAATATTTAATTGCTCATCCTGAAATCAAGCATGGCAGAATTGCAGTTGGATTCACTCCGGATGAAGAAATCGGAAGAGGTGCACATAAATTTGATGTTGCCAAATTCGGGGCCGAGTTTGCTTACACCATGGACGGTGGCGAAGTGGGAGAACTGGAATATGAAAATTTCAACGCTGCGGGAGCCGTGGTAAAAATCCATGGATTGAGCGTTCACCCGGGTTACGCCTATGGAAAAATGGTAAATGCGGCTTTACTGGCGTCTGAATTTGCCCAAATGCTGCCAGCCAATGAAACTCCGGCTACTACAAAAGGGTTTGACGGATTTTACCATTTAATGGATCTAAACGCTGATATTTCCGAAGCTAAACTGCAATACATCATCCGTGATCATGATGCCGCTCAGTTTGAAGTAAGAAAGAAATTCATGGCAGAAAAAGTAGCTGAATTTAATCAGAAACATGGTGAAGGAACCGCTGAAATTGAGATTAAGGAACAGTACAGAAACATGAAACAGCAGTTTGAAGGCAAAATGCACATCATCGATCTTGCTGCCGAAGCCATGAAAGAAGCAGGCATTGAGCCAAAGATCAAAGCGATCAGAGGAGGAACCGACGGCGCCCAGTTATCCTACATGGGTCTTCCTTGCCCAAATATTTTTGCAGGAGGAATCAATTTCCACGGACCGTATGAATATGTTGCTTTGGAAAGTATGGAGAAGGCAATGGAGGTGATCGTGAATATTGTGAAAGCGTAATCTTATTCATAAAACTGAAAACCAGCTTCAATGAGCTGGTTTTTATTTCTTGTCTAAAAAATTTTTCTATTTTAAATCAATATTTACGAACGTATATTTTTTTCTGACAAAATACAAAGATTTATTTTTCATCTGCCTTATTATTTCCACAATTACAATTTTAAAATTCATGATGGATTCTTCGGATAAACCAGCATCTGAAATCATTATAATATTATGTTCTTTAAGCAAAAAATAGGAGACAATCAATAACTTTTCAAATGCTTCCTTTTCTTCAAATAAAGATAAAGATTCTTTCGAAAAAACAATAGTTTTTTGGATTTCAGAGGTAAGAGATTCTTTTTCTTTGTTTTTTAACTTTTCATAATAAGAATATACCTTAATCGCTTTTTTAACAGGAAAATTTATTAGTAAAAACCTTTCATCAACAATTAATCTGCATTCTTCTTCTGAGATTTCTATAAACCCTTTTTTAATTTCCATGCATAAAATTCAAAAACTTTCTTTCTTAAATTTGTGATCGGGAGCTTTTTCAACTTTACCAATAAATCTTTTTTCACAGGCTCCAAATTCCAAAAAGTTCTTTCTCCCTTCTTTCAATGTCATATGGTTAGGACCACTTATTTGATCTGGTTCCCAGGCTCCATCATCTTCCCAAAAACAAACTGGACAAATTTCATAATGACCTCTCTCTTCAAGCGTGTAATATCCACAACAATAATATTGAATACTCACATTCTTATTTTCATTCATAAATTTTAAAATTACAAACCACCACAAAACCGCTGCGGTTTAACAATTTGAAATAAATTTTAATCATTCTGTTGATTTCCCAAAAAAGCATCCCATCCTTGTGCCGTCAAAGCGACCAGTTGATTTGAGCCTCTGGCTACCATAAAGTTACCTTCTTCTTTTTCAACGGCATGACCGATGATTGTAAAATCAGGATGGTTCTTGATCTTATCAAAATCATTTGGTGAAATGGTGAACAATAATTCATAATCTTCACCACCGCTTAACGCTGTCATGACAGGATTTAAATTAAACTCATCTGCCGTAGAAATTGTCAGGCTGTCCATAGGAATTTTTTCTTCATACAATCTGAACCCTACCTTCGACTGATCCGAAAGGTGAAGAATTTCCGAAGCCAGGCCGTCCGAAATGTCAATCATAGAAGTAGGCTTAATATCCAATTGTTCTAAAATCCCTTTCACGTCAGTTCTCGCTTCAGGCTTCAGCTGTCTTTCAAGAATATAGTCGTATCCTTCCATTTCAGGCTGCATGTTGGGATCTGCCAGGAAAACAGCATGTTCTCTTTCCAGAATCTGAAGCCCCATGTAAGCGCCTCCCAGATCACCGGTTACGACAAGCAGATCATTTGGTTTTGCTCCGCTTCTTTTTATGATATTTTCTTCATTTTCCATTCCAATGGCTGTTATGCTCATGACAAGTCCGGCATTGGAACTCGTTGTATCTCCGCCGATTAAGTCAACTTTATATCTTGTGCAAGCGGCTTGTATCCCGGAATAAATTTCTTCCAGCGCTTCCACCGGAAAACGATTGGAAACAGCCAGGGAAACAAGAATCTGAGTCGGTACAGCATTCATGGCTGCAATATCACTAAGATTTACTACAACGGCTTTGTAACCTAAATGTTTCAGGGGAACATATCCTAAATTAAAATGTACACCTTCCGCCAAAACATCTGTCGTAAGAACAACTTTTTTATTTTCAGGGTTGATCACTGCAGCGTCATCTCCTACTCCAAGTTCGGAGGATGCGTTGGACAGAGAAAAATGTTGGGTCAGGTGTTTTATCAATCCGAATTCTCCTAATTTGGAAATCGGGGTGAGTTCCTGTGATTTATCTTCAAACATATTTTAAATATAAGTAATGAATAATTAGTAATGAGTAATGTCAAACTTTAAACTCAAAACTTTAAACCGTAAATTCAGCCGGATCAATATTATGCGGATGGAAAGGGAATTTCTTAAAATCCTCTCTCGTCAGCACTACCGTTTCCGGGGTTTTGTATTTGTTCATCGCTTCCACGACATCATCCGGCGGCGTTGTCATTTTTCTAAGCATCATATCGATCCAAACTCCTGTAGCTTCAGATGTTGCACAATGTACGCCATCCGGAGTATAGAATTTATGCAGGAAACGGTAGATCGATGAATCTTCCGAACATCCGTCAATTTCTACAGTTACATAAACAATCTGATCGGCATAGATTTCTTTAAAAAATGAATATCTTTCATGCAGGATCACTGGCCCTATTCCCCAACGGCTGAGCTGGGTAACGCCCATTTTTTCTTTGGTCATGAATGCCATTCGTGCCTGCGCACAGTACTGTACATAAGATGAATTGGCCAAATGTTTATTCGCATCAAGGTCGCTCCAGCGTACTTCAAATTTATGATAAAAGGTCATTTACAATTTGTTTTTAAAGATGAACTTAAATTTTACAATAAATGTCACAAAAGTTTTTATGTTGTTTTTAACACGAAGAAGAGCAAGATAATTATGAAAATCTTAAATTTTCTTCTTTCGTGATCTGAAATATGCGCAACACATGAAATCCAGATCTAATGCGCCTTTCGTTAAAAAGCTTTTGTATCTTTTATGGTAAATAATTTCCCGGTTCTGACTGAAAAATTATATTCCTCAAAATTACTCAAATAAGATGGTTTATAAAAATTGTAGTTTTGCAAAAATAATCTTGAGCATAAGATTAACAGACTATGAAACGAATTATTATAATCGGAGGTGGCGCTGCAGGATTTTTCTGCGCGGCCAACCTGGATGAAAGCCAGTATAAAATTACCATTCTTGAACAAAATACGGATGTCCTTCAGAAAGTGAAAGTCTCCGGAGGTGGCCGTTGCAATGTCACCCACGCCTGTTTTGATCCGAGAGAGCTGGTTCAATTTTATCCCCGCGGGAATAAGGAATTATTGAGCGTATTTACCCGATTTCAGCCAGGAGATACGATAGAGTGGTTTGAAAACCGAAAAGTTTCGTTAAAGGTTGAAAATGACAACCGTGTATTTCCGGAGAGCAATTCGTCACAGAGTATCATCAATGCAATGCTCAGCGAAATTCAGCAAAAAAATATTGAAGTAAAAACAAAATGTTCCGTAAAGGAAATCGAAAAGTCTGATGAAAAATATGTAGTGAAAACCAGTTTAGGAGATTTTGAAGCCGATTACATCATTTATACCACCGGAAGCTCTCCGAAATCTTTAAAAATGATCGAAAACCTGGGCCATAAGATTGTGGATCTGGTTCCTTCTCTTTTCACCTTCAACATAAAAGACGAATTATTAAAAGATCTTGCAGGAACAAGCTTTGAAATGGCAGAAACATCCATTCCGAAACTAAAAACCGAAGAAAGCGGACCATTGCTGATTACGCACTGGGGGCTTTCCGGCCCTGCCATTTTGAAAATTTCTGCCTGGGAAGCGATCAGTCTGGCAAAGGCAAAATACCAATTTGAAATTGTGGTTAATTTTATTTCGAAGGATACGGAGGATGCAACAGAGCTATTCCACAACTTCAAACAATCTAATCCTAAAAAAACTATAGGACAATCTAAGATTTTTGAAATAACAAACCGATTCTGGCAAAGGATTCTGGAGGTTTCAAAAGTTGATCTGAATAAGCAGATTGCCAATATCTCAGGGAAGGAAATGCAGACGATCATTGAAAACCTGTGCAGAAAGAAATTTCAAGTGACCGGAAAATCAACATTTAAAGATGAATTTGTGACAGCCGGAGGCGTTGATTTAAAGGAGATTAACTTTAAAAATATGTCTTCGAAAATTTTGCCTAACTTTTATGTCGCAGGAGAGGTTTTAAATATCGATGCCGTAACCGGAGGTTTTAATTTTCAGGCTTGCTGGAGCGAGGCATGGCTGATTGCACAGGATTTGAATAAAAGGTTATAATTTAATTTTATTTAATGCTAACAACAGTAGGCATCCGACCGCATAGCAAGCTATATCTACCCAGGAAAATGAATTTCCGATAATGACATGCATCATGCTTCCCGGTGGAAATCCCAGCTTATCAGCAATATGGAAGTACTGTGCCCATTCTATAATGCATGAAAATATAAAGATTCCGAGAATGAGTTTCCGGTTGTCTTTGATGATTACGAAAGATTTTACCAGCGTATAAAGCAGTATCACCACGATTACATCCCCAAGATAAGCCCGGACAAAGAAAATATCTCTGAATATTGTAGCAATGAGAACTTCAATGAAGAAAAGAAGAATGGATAAAAGAAAATATTTTAGGCTGAATGTTAATCTTATCATGGAATATTATTTCGGAGCAATGATATTAAAATTTAATGAATAAGTTTCTCAGATAATAATTTTTTCTTTTCAGGATTAAGGGTTCGGCGCCCTGCGGGCGCCGAACCCTTAATCCTGAAAAATTCTTATAAATACCACAAAATTTCATTGATGAATTTCGATATTAAAAAATATTTCTGTTAATTTTGCGGAAATTAATACAACATGAGAAAAAATTATTTATTATTCGCTTTATGTGCCGTAATTTCTTGCGGAACTGCAGATCAGGACACCTCAGAATTTGACAATCCGATTTTGGTAACTAAAATGGTTCAGGATGGCGACAATTTTACATTCAGCTACAACGGCGCCAAAATAACCGAAATGAAAAACACCACCGAAAACTGGACAAGGACCTTTACTTACACCGGAGACTTAATTACAAAATATGTTGATACTTTCTCCGATGGTACTTTTGATACCGTAGTTCTTACCTACAACAGCAATCAGAAAATTACGAAGAAAACCTATACCTCAAGCGATTTCCCCAATTCATCAAATACCGTAACGTATATTTATATCGGAAGTGATCAGATTAAAATAACACAAACTTCTGCTTCTCCGGGCAATACCAAAACATACATCAGGGATGCTTATACCAATTCTGACGGCTCATTAAAAAACTGGACGGAAACGGTTACCGACGTTCAGGGCACAACAACACTTACAGGAACGGGAAGCCTGCAAAACATTGTGTATGACGGAGGACATTACCCTTTCAAAAATGTAACAGGCTTTATAAAGATGCTGGAAAGTGAAGACATGAATGGATCGGCAAGGAATGTTAAAGAGTATAAGAACATCATAACCTATTCCAACGGAGGAGAAGAATCCACCATTTTTAAATCAACGTACGAGTACAATACCAAAAGCTACCCTACAAAAGCGATCCGGGATTATTACCACAGCAATAACCAGCCTTACCAATCGGAGATCACCACCTACGAATACAACCATTTATGATATCAGAGCGCTTCGGCGCTCTTTTTGCTGCTAAAAAACAATCAAATATTTTACAGCATGAAGAAGGTTATTTTATTTTCAGTGTTATTCGTCAGTACCTTTTTATTCTCGCAGACAGATTACAGTTCCGTTTCACAGCTTCCGGATTATGTAGTCTTAAAAAAGAAGATGAAGCTGGATGATGTTGTTACCAAAGCAGATACTCCTCCAGAATTCCCGGGCGGAATGGATAATTTCAGAAGACAGTTTGCCGAAAAGATGGACATTATCGATGTGAAATCAAACAGCATCGATACGCGTGTCTATTTCATTGTTGAAAAAACAGGGTATGTAAGATCGGTTGCTGCGACAGGGAGTGACAAAAAGCATTCGGATGCGGCAGAAGCAGCAGTAAGAAGATTATTTGTGAAATGGAAACCAGCCACCATTAATGGCGAACCAGTACGTTATCTTTATACTTTTCCTTTAACGCTTAAGAAAAAGTAAATTAATCGCCTAAACAAATTATTGAAAACCTGTTTAAACTAATTTAAGAATTAAACAAAAAGGAATTAACCGAGAACCAAGGATATAAATACATTTACAAAGAATCAAACACAAGGTTTGTCTTTCCCGAAGGGAATCTCAACATAGTATCAGAGATTCGCATGAAAAGATTCACGTCCGGATTCCCTGCGGGAATGATAAGCACACACTTCCATGAAAATCTTTGATTTTCTTCTTCTGTTCTCTGAATATGCGCAAAGTTTTAGCCTAAATCTAATATGACTCATGTGCCATAAAAGCTTTTGTGACTTTCTGGTTAAATAGATTCACGTCCGGATTCCCTGCGGGAATGATAAGCACACACTTCCATGAAAATCTTTGATTTTCTTCTTCTGTTCTCTGAATATGCGCAAAGTTTTAGCCTAAATCTAATATGACTCATGTGCCATAA
>NZ_JBYRIW010000021.1:33862-38514 GCF_057815395.1 Chryseobacterium sp. 27AL
TAAAAGCTTTTGTGACTTTGTGGTTAAATAGATTCACGTCTGGATTCACTTCCGGAATGATAAGCATACATATTCTAGCACCCCCTTAAAAATCTTTGATTTTCTTCTTCTGTTCTCTGAAATATGCGCAAAGTTTTAGCCTAAATCTAATATGACTCATGTGCTATAAAAGCTTTTGTAACTTTGTGGTTAAATAAAAAGTTGAAGCAGACATAAATGATTGGTTACCCGCCAATCATTTTTTTTATGGAATTAAGCTTCATTAAAGCTTCTATCGGTGTCAGCGTATTGATATCTATTTTCGTCAGCTCCTCCCGGATATTTTCCAGCACCGGATCATCGAGCTGGAAGAAGGAAAGCTGCATATTTTCTTCAGTTACCCTTTTGATGCTTTCCGAAGAGCTGCCCTGCGTACGGCTGGCTTCCAGGGTTTTCAGAATTTCATTGGCTCTGTTGACAACCTTTGACGGCATTCCGGCAAGTTTGGCAACATGGATCCCGAAGCTGTGTTCACTTCCGCCCGGAACCAGCTTTCTCAGGAATATGATATTGCCCTTGTTTTCCTGGATGGATACATGGAAATTCTTCACCCTGTCGAAATTCACGGTCATTTCATTCAGCTCGTGATAATGGGTAGCAAATAAGGTCTTTGCCTGTGTAGGATGCTGATGAAGGTATTCCGCTATAGCCCAGGCGATAGAAACCCCGTCGTAAGTAGAAGTTCCGCGGCCGATTTCATCTAAAAGGATAAGGCTTCGTTCCGAAATATTATTCAGGATATTGGCGGCTTCATTCATTTCCACCATGAAGGTCGATTCTCCTGCAGAAATATTATCCGTTGCCCCAACCCTGGTAAAAATTTTATCTAAAATACCGATTTCTGCATATTTGGCGGGAACAAAGCTTCCGATCTGAGCCATGAGACATACAATAGCGGTCTGCCGAAGGATCGCTGACTTACCCGCCATATTCGGCCCAGTCACCATGATAATCTGTTGGGAGTCTTTGTCTAAAAATATATCATTCGGAATATACTTTTCCCCTAAAGGAAGCGCATTTTCAATAATCGGATGCCTCGCCTCTTTCAGATCAATGGCAAAGCTTTCATTGAGAACAGGTTTTGTATAGCTTTCCGAAACGGCCAATTCCGATAAACCAACTGCGACATCAAGCTGAGCAATGATATTCGAGTTTTCCTGGATCTGGTCCATGTAAATGATCGTATCTCCGCATACTTTTCGGTACAGCTCATTTTCCAGCACCCCGATTTTCTCTTCTGCACCAAGAATCTGGTTTTCGTATTCTTTAAGCTCTTCTGTAATATACCTTTCGGCATTCACGAGCGTCTGCTTTCTGAGCCAGTCGGCCGGAACTTTATCTTTATGGGTATTCCGAACTTCAATATAGTAGCCGAAAACATTATTAAAGTCAATTTTAAGACTGGAGATTCCCGTTCTTTCAATTTCCCGCTGGCACATCTCATCGAGGAAACCGCGGCCTTTTGACTGAAGGCCCCGCAACCGGTCGAGCTCTTCGGATATGCCTTCTTTAATGACATTTCCTTTGGCAAGATTCACTGGTAATTCATCATTCAGGTGATTCTGAAGACATTTGATCAGCTCCTCCTGATCGTATAAAGGATCCAGCCAAGCCAATACCTCAGCATGCGGGTGAAGCAATCCTTTAATTTTATGAATATTAATTAAGCTTTGTCGCAGATATCCCAATTCTTTTGGGGAGATTTTTTCTGCCGCCAGTTTTCCCATCAATCTGTCCAGATCCGAAATCGATTTCAGCAATTGGGAAATTTCATATTTAAGATGATCGTTTTCGTTTAAAAAGTCAATTAAAGAAAGCCTTCTGTTGATTTCAGCGACTGATTTCAAAGGAAGAATAATTCTTCTTCGCAATAGCCTTCCCCCCATGGGCGTTGAGGTCTTATCGATAATATCCAGCAAAGATTTGCCTTGTGGGCTGCTTGGGTATACAATTTCAAGATTTCTCAGGGTAAAATGATCCATCATCAGATAATCCTCCTGCGGAATAATCTGAATTTTAGTGATGTGTGACAGTAAATTATGATGCGTATCTTCAACAAGGTAAGCGAAAATAGCACCGGCAGCCGTTATGGCCAGCTGCTGATTTTCAACGCCAAAACCTTTCAGAGAGTTGGTTTTAAAATGACTCGTAAGCTTTTCGTAGGCAAAATTAAACTGATACGCCCAGTCTTCCAGCTTAAAGGCACTCCGGTTTTTGATCTGCTCCGGAATCTGAACGCTCCGTTGATAAATAATTTCGCTGGGATCAAAAGTATTAACAATATGAAGTAATTTTTCTAAATTTCCTTCACTCACCAGAAACTCACCGGTAGAAATATCCACCAGGGCAATCCCAAACTTCTCCTTTTCTTTGTGCAGAGAAAGCAGGAAGTTGTTCTTTTTTGAATTTAAAACCTGATCATTAAAGGTCACGCCGGGTGTCACCAGTTCCGTTACCCCTCTTTTTACAATCCCTTTTACCATTTTCGGATCCTCGAGCTGATCGCAGATCGCTACCCGCATTCCTGCCCGTACCAGTTTGGGCAAATAAGAGTCTACGGAATGATGCGGAAATCCGGCCAGTTCGATATGCCCTTCCCCATTAGCTCTTTTGGTAAGAACAATCCCTAAAATCTGTGATGTTCTGACAGCATCCTGGCCGAACGTTTCATAAAAATCCCCCACCCTGAATAGCAAAAGCGCATCAGGATATTTCGCCTTGATGGTATTGTACTGCATCATTAACGGGGTTTCTTTCTTCGCTGTCTTTGCCATTCAAATCTGTCTTAAAATTAGGTTGGTAAAAATATGAAATAAAACAGTAGGAGTAAAGTGTTTAAAAAAGATGTCCTTTATTAATATCATATGGTGCCATTCGTACCGTCCGTTCACTGCCACTCGGGCGGACCGGTCAGTACCACAGGTATGAGGTTTAATTATTAGTATAATGGACTCCGGTTTGGAAAACATTTCTTACCGTAGTTTTTGTTGGGAGGAGTGTAAGCATTTGAGATTGGGAATATGAATAGCCTTGAAAGCCTTCATTTTTCCGGACAGAATATTTCCCTATAAAATCTCAAAAAATGTAGTCTGGGTTGGACTACTTTTTCTGTCACAAATGTAAACAAATTATCCTTACTTCCAAATAATAATCCTTTGTTTTTTAATAGGTTAATTAATTAACAACTATAATTTCCCTTAAAAAATGGCCGATCCAGAGGAAAAGAAACTGCCCTCGTTTTTACCCTGAAAAAACAAAATAATCCTGATTCTTAGATCATTGGTTCTGAAAGTAGTCCAACCCAGACTACCTTTTTGAACACAATGAAAAAACAAATGATGACCCTTATACAGCTCCCTCATTTCCTGCGTTTTAGCGTAAGGACGCTGTGCTTGCAGGTATTTTTCATTGTTGTTTTCATCAGTTCCCAGACTCCCTTTTCTTATTCCGATTCAACACTTTTTATCTCCGAAGATTCTTATCTTTATGTTGAATCACGGGTCCACATCTCGGCTGTAACATCTTTATCAGAAAAAAATCAGACATCATCAAAACAGCTCAACGCCAACAAGCGTAAAGCTTCCTTTAAGCTAAAATCGTCTTCCATAAGCAAAAATACTTTTACCACATCAGATCAGGCGAGCTTTACAATTCCAAAGAGCTCACATTATGTTGGAAACTCAAATAATCTTTTATCAACAGCTGTTCTGGGAAATTCCTCTCCGGTAAAACAACATCACAAAATGGCAGGCTCTGACTTTTGGACTTTACCACAAGTAACTGCCTCAGAAAATAAACTTCTATATCATGTTATTAACCATTTCAATCTCTTAAAAATTATCATCAATCACTTCAGCCGTCCTCCGCCCATATTTGCGATATTTTATTAAACACAAATGACACGAATTAATAAACACAAATAAGCACAAATAGTACAAATGCTTTAATGCAGCAGGAAACTTTCCCACCCCGTTTGTCATCCCGTAGGGATCTCAGCAAAGCATTTCACACAACAATTGTGAAATTAGTGTTCAATCCATTAGTACCATTTGTGTTAAAAACCAGCTTAGCGGACTCTTATAAGTGAAATCGAAGATTCGACGTAGTCAAACGCCTTTGTGAAACTAAATTTTTGGTATTGGATTCGTCGTCAATTCGAGTGTTTTTTCGTAACAAAGTGAAGAAAAAATGTATCGAGAATGAAATTGATAATCAGACTTATAAACTTCTCTATACGATTTTTTCAAAATCTACTCGAAGTGACGATAGACTCAGCGAGCTCTTTTAAGTGAAACGCCTTTGTGAAACTCAAAAGCATATCATAGATAAGAAACCTTAGTACACTTCGTGTTCACAATTAAAAATAGAACAACAATATAAATACAAAACAATGAAACATTTATTTACAACCGCCGCCGTGCTGTTCAGCATGACCGCATTCGCACAAGTGGGGATTAATAATACTTCCCCAAAAGCAACCCTCGACATTACCGCCAAAACCAGCGGAACCAAACCCGAAGGACTCATTATCCCACAATTATCCGGTGATAACATCCATACTGCCACAGCCGCCGCTGTCTATGGAGCAGCACAGAAAGGACTTATTGTTTATG
>NZ_JBYRIW010000022.1:0-16077 GCF_057815395.1 Chryseobacterium sp. 27AL
ATTGATCCGTTAGCAGAGCAAATGAGAAGGTATTCTCCGTATAATTTTGCTTTTAATAACCCGATTAATTTCATTGATCCTGATGGGATGGCGCCTAAACGACTAACAATGGCTACGGATGGAGGTACAGTAGATTACCAACCCGGATGGACAAATCCTAACTGGTTAAGTTTTGGAGACGCTGGTTATAGTGACAGCTATGGGTTTGGTACTATAGCGAGTGGTGGTGGAGGAAGTAGCGCTTTCGGGGAAACACAGATGTACAAAGACATCATGGCATATCTTGCCGATGGTGGAAGTTCGTTGAGTCCATGGATGCAGGCGAATATTAACGGAGAATACCAACCTCTTAATAAATCTACATTATTAAATCATGTTAGCCAATTATATCCTGGACTTTCAGCAGGTGCTCTACAGCAAAAAGCAGGTAGTTTATTTGAAAATGCATTTAATACAATCATGGGAATAGATTATTCTTCTCTAAATTATGAAAGTAATGATTTAAAAATTGCAGGAATGTATAAGAATAGAGCAAGAAACACGATTCCTGATGGTGTTTTTGATTTAGTACGAGACAACTATTATTCAGTAGAAGTGGGACGTTTGAGAATTCCAACGCCTTTTCCTAAAAATTCAATAAGATATTCAGGAGCTCAATTTGCGGAAGTAAAAGCAATGGACGGGACTCTTTATAGCAGCTCTAATACTGGGCAAATTTCTTCAATGATTTATTCAATGAGTAGAAATAATGGAGTAAAAGATTATGGAGGACAATTTATAATTGGAACAACTGCAGATACTATTATATCTCCACGAATTATTGCAGAAGGCGCAGCTTATGGCATACAAGTCATTCAAATGACAGCACAATATAGAATGGTTTCCGGTGCTATGCAAGTACGATTTTATTACGGAGGTCCTAGTCCTAGTAGCGCATTTATAAGATAATTTATAATTCAACGATTAATTACATGAAAAAAATATTAGTAGTAATTTGTGTATTTTTAAGTTTAATTTTATTTAGCCAACAGAATATGAATAAAAAATTAAATCACTTATTCCTTGACTTAGACTTAAGTTTAACTCCAGAAGAAATGATAAAGAAATCAACCTTAAAGTTCGAATATGGAGTTAATCAAGGTGTTGCTTGGACAGGTGGAAATACCAAAACATTTATCACAAAGTTTAAAGAACATCAATTAATAGAATCTAAAATAAATGGTGGACAAATATTTATTAAGCAAAGTGATAAAGAATTACAGTCAGGTTCATATGAAATAACCGAAAGAATTGATTTTCAAAACAGTGATGATTTAGTAAATGAATTTCACAAGCTTTCATCAATTTATGATGAAAGTGCGTTCAAAAGCAAGAATTTAATTACAGAAAATAATAATCATGAAATCATATCTCAATATAATGAAATTTTAATTAAATCAGAGGGAAATATTTCCAAACTGACTATTGGATATTCCTTACCTAATATAAGTGGTCAACTCCCTTTTTTAATAATTTCTTATAAAAATATGGAACAGTAAAAGAACCCGATCTCGCGGATTTGTAATCCGTGAACAACAATAAATAACCCACTGCAATTGCGGTGGGTTTTGTGTTTTATAATAAAGCAAAACTTACTTATAAGCTTTTCTAGCATTAAAATCCCTGATGGTAAGATCAAGAAACCTTGTCACGAGAGCTTTATCTTCTTCGCTCATTTCCTGTATGGCTTCAAACTTTTTCAGAAGCTCTTTATCTTTTATAGAAACCGTTTCATCGTTCAGTAATGCATCACTTGAAACCCCTAAAGCATCGGCGATATTTTTAAGCGCATCCGCAGGCGGGATGCTGCTTCCCAGTTCGTAACGGGAAAGACTTTTATTATTCACCTGAGACTTTTCCGCAAGCTCTGCCTGGGAAAGTCCTTTTTGTTGTCTGTATAATCTTATACGTTCTGCAATAGTCATAAGTGAGATTCTAAACAATTAAACACCTTATAAATGCGAATTTAAGACAAATAAGAGTAGAATAAAAATATAAATCTCGAATAAGACTTGTTTTATATTCTCGTAATTGTTACTTTTGGGACAAATATGAGAATGTAATTTTTTTTCAAAAATTTTTATCCTATGGAAATCTCCGCCATCAAACAACATCTTTCTTTATCTGAAATCTTAGATCATTACGGGCTGAAACCCAAAAACAAAATGCTTCACTGTTTTTATCACGAAGACAGAACGCCAAGTCTACAGGTAAACCTGGAAAAGAATTTTTACAAATGCCACAGTTGCGGAAAAACCGGAGACGTGATCCAGTTCATAGAAGATTATGAGAAGATCTCCAAACACGAAGCCATCAAGAAAGCAGAAAGCCTGGTTGTTGGTTCAAAGTTGTTAGTTGATGGCAGAAAACCAACAACCAAAAGCGAACAGCCAGCAACCAACAACAACCCGCCCGACACCGAATTTTTAGAAAGAATGTTCTCTTATTTTAAAAATGCGCTTCACAGCAGCAAACCTGCAAAAGATTATGTAGCCAGAAGAAATCTCGACAACAGCATTTTAGAAATCGGCTACAACTCCGGGCAGTTCCATCATGGGGAAAGGAAAACGGAAGAACTTTTGAAGAAAGCCCTGGAAGCAGGATTATTGCAGGACAAAGGTCTTATCAACAGCAGAACCAAAGAAAAAGGATACAGCCCCTTTGCCAAGTGGTGCATCTGTTTTGCGCTGAGAAACAAAGAGCACAGGATCACCAGCTTATACTTCCGCTCCACCCTGCACGATGACCCTTCGATGGCAGGCTCAACTGCGAAACACTTCTACCTGAAGAACCGATCAGGAATTTATCCGGGATATCCGAAACAGGACACTAAGAAATTAATCCTTACAGAAGCCATTATCGATTGCGCAAGTTTGCTTCAGATACAGCCAATTGCCAATAGCTATTCGCTAATGGCCTGCTTTGGAACCAACGGATTGAACGAGGAAATTTCACAGGCAATAAAAGAATGGCTGGTCTCAGAGCCTGTCGAGGAAAAAGAAATTATCTTTTGTTTTGATAACGATGAAGCAGGAAAAAAGGCGGTGGAAAAGTACAGTAATTTGATAATGAATGAATTTGAAAATTTGAAAATTACAACCGTTGAGCTACCCTGTAAAGATGTTAACGAAACCTTACAGCTTCATGATGAAAGTATATTTACACAGCTTTTGGAAGAAAGGAGAATTTTATTTTCATCGGAAGTCAAGAGCCTTTACACGCAATTAAATGAAAAACCTGCGCAATCAGCACAATCAGCGGCAGAACCCAAAACAGCAATCGAATTTTTAGAGCAGAAGAATGTGCTTCAGAACCTGAACCGGCTCATCGAAAAAGCAGGAATCATCGGTGAAGAACAGTCCAGGCTTCTGCTCTTTTTAATTACGATCAGTTATTTAAACAAAAGCCCACTACACGGAATTGTACAGGGAAGTTCGGGAAGCGGAAAGACGCATATTATAAGCAGGATTGCGGATTTAATGCCACAGGAAGATGTGTTGAGATTTACAAGAATTACAGAAAGTTCCCTTTATAACTGGGGCGAATATGACCTGTTCCAAAAGATCATTATTATTGAAGATTTAGACGGATTAAAAGAAGATGCTTTGTATGCCCTTCGTGAATTTATCTCGAACCAGGTGCTGAGAAGTTCAGTCACCATCAAAGACAAAAAAGGAAACAACAAATCTTCCCATAAGATTGTAAAAGGACAGTTCAGCAGTTTATCAGCCACCACCAAAGGCGAAACCTACGAGGATAATATGAGCCGAAGTTTTTTAATTGCCGTAGACGAAAGCAAAGAGCAGACGCAAAGAATCATCCATTACCAAAACCAAAGAAACGCAGGAGAAATTGACCGAAACGAGCAGGAAAAAGCCATTGGTTTTATACAAAAGCTGGTTAGAAATTTAAAGCATTATGAGGTCATTAATCCATTTGCTACGAAACTGAATCTTCCTGAGAAAGTCCATAAAATAAGACGGTTAAACGAAATGTACCAAGCCGTAATAAAGCAAGTTACTTTTATTAATCAGTACCAACGGGAAGTTAAAAACGGTTATTTGATTACGGAGATTGAAGATATCGAACAGGCCACAGAAGTACTTTTTGAAAGCATTGTTTTAAAAGTAGACGAATTAGACGGAAGTTTACGGCAGTTCTTTGAAAAGCTGAAGAAATATCTTACCCAGAAGAAAGGAAATAAAAGCAACTCCGACACGGAGTTTATGCAAAGAGAAATAAGACAGGAATTTAATTTATCGAAAACGCAATTACAGCGATATATCAACACGCTTTTAGAGTTAGAATATATTAAACAGGTTGGAGGATTTAACAATACAGGAATCCGTTACAAAGTAAGTTACTGGGATAATTATCAGAAATTGAGAGCAGAAATAAAAGACTATTTACTGAAGCAGATTAAAGAGCTTAAGACCGAAAACAAATAAGTCTGGTTCACTACGGTTCGCCATTGGTTCACAAAAAACAAAGCTACGACAGCGTATATAACTAAAAACCAGCAACTAAAAACCATCAACAAAGTTAGTGACCCAAAATAAAAAATATTGAGTAAACCAAACCGTCATACATGGCAACATTATACACAAAAGTTTACGAGCAGGAAGTATTAAACTACAAAACCCATTTAGAAATCTTAGGCTACAGCCCTGCAACGGTAAAAGAAAAACGCCTCTATTTAAAAGCATTCTTTACCTATTTGGAAGAAAATAAAATCTTTACTTTAGAAGAAATACAGCCCAAAGATATCGCAGTCTATTACAAAACCTTACAGCAAAAAAAGAATCGTATCACCGGAGAACTACTCAAAGGAGAAAGCATAAAGGGAAGAATGCGGATCATCCAGAAATACTTCAGCCATTTAATCGAAACCGAAACCCTCAGAAAAGATCCTGCATCCGCCTTTATTTTTTCATCTGAACCCCAAAGAAGAGAGCGGATTATTTTTACCCGGGAACAAATCCGGGAACTCTATGAAGCAACCGAAAACCTACAGGAAAGAAACATCTTAAATCTTGCCTACGGATGCGGGCTGAGAGTCGGAGAACTGGTAAGAATCAACAGAGAAGACATTAATCTTCAGGAAAATGTAGTGATCGTAGAAAAAGGAAAAAACAACAAAAGGCGGCTCGTGCCGCTGACAAATAAAGTGAAAGAAGAATTGCAGGAATTTATTTCTTCACTTGAAATCGACAAAGGAGACAACAACCGACCTCTGTTTTACAACACAGAAAACCACAGAATGCAATCCGGAAGTTTTGTGAGAATCTTAAAAACACTGCTTCAGAAAACAGAATTTGGAAAAAGATTGACAATACAGGAATTGCGCAAAATCGGAATACATACCCTTCGGCACTCCATCGCAACACACCTTTTAGAAAACGGAATGAAGCTTGAGCAGATCCGGTACTTTTTAGGACACGACCATATTGAAACCACAGAAATTTACACACACATTAATCAGCAACAATTAAATGATTTAAAGATTTAAAAATTTAAAAATGGAAAATCATCTAAAATTTAAAATCTAAAATCTACAATTAATTAAGATGAAACTCGAAGAATATTTACACGAAAAATACAGCAAAACCTCTTATAAAGTTCATCTGTATATGATTGGCAAATATCTGGACTATATGGGCCGAAAAGCCAAAACGGCGCAGTACAAAGACATTCTACACTTCATCGCCCACCTCCGGAAGAATGAAAACTACACTCCCGAATCCGTTAAACGTTATTTATCCGAAGTAAAAATTTATTATAATTACCTCTTGGAAGCAGGACTCCGGAACGACCATCCCTGCAGGGACTCTATTTAAAAGACAAAATCGACAGGCAGATAAAAGTAGACCGTTTATACAGCGAAGAAACATTAGAGAACTACCTGGCAAAAACACGGCAAGATCCGGACGGAAAACTCAAAAAAAGAAACGAAGTCATTGTAAGTTTATTGGTATATCAAGCCTTAACAGCAGCGGAAATCTGTAATCTAAATACTGAAGATATCAATCTGGAAAAAGCAGAAATCTACATCAAATCACCACACCGGAAAAAAGCAAGGACGCTCCCCTTAAAAGCCTCTCAGATCCTCTTATTTTACCATTATCTTACAGAAGACTATCCCAATCTTACGAAATATTTAAAAGATCCTAAAAAACTCATTACAGGAAGATTACAGGAAGAAGCAAAACCCAATGCCTTAAACCGGATAATTAATGAAAACAGAAAACCCGAAGAAAGACTAAAACCCAAAAAAATCCGTCAAAGCGTCATTGCCAACCTTTTAAGAAAAGAAAACGATACAAGAATCGTTCAGGTTTTTGCGGGACACAACAGAGCTTCCACAACCGCCGGGTACAAACAAACCAGATTAGAAATCCTGAAAAACGCCATCAATACTTTTCATCCAATTAGATAGAAACATACTTTTCCTTACCCGAAATATACATGAAGTCCCTGTGAAGAATATTTTAGCACAGGGACTTATACTTTTAGCACCTCGGAAAATACTTTTACCACCTTAGAAAATACTTTTAGCACCTTAGAAGAATATATTACTGTATTGGAAGAATATTTTAGCTCCTGAGAAAATACTTTTGCTCACTGTAAATAATATTGTAGAAACCCGGCTGATACTTTTAATCACTGAGTAACTCCAACGCCTGCATTTTGAATTATTGTCCCGCCCGCCAATGCTGAAAAAGACATTTTCCTCCAACTCTGAGCCTAAACCTTTGCCTGAACCTTAATGCCACAGCAAATTACATAATCAAAATTATACGCACTCCAGCCGCTAAACGTTGCCTTCCACTGCGTTCCAGTCAAAATCCCTCGGTGCCTATAATTTGAGATTATGCAAAATGCTTTCCTTTGCTGCGTTTTTGAGAAAAACTCCACAGCCAACGCTTTTAGCCGACACCTTTTCCGAATCTTTCCCGGAGCTGAAAAAAGACTTTTCCGCCAACGCTGCAACCACCCTGAATAAGGAAAAATGCGCCCCCGCTCAGAATCGCAGTAGAACTGGAAGTATGTTAAAGGATGTGGATTTGTGGATAAGGCCAGGGCTTTTGCCATTGTTATTTTACCCACAAGTCCACATCTGCGACAACAGCGACAACGATACCACTTTTAGTTATCCCTTATTTTTTTTCAATTGAAATAAAAAATAGGGAAAACCCTATTTTTTTCTTCAGTTGAAATCTATACTTTTGGCATTAGCGAACAGAGAAGCGTTCAAAAGTAAACGTTCGCACGGAAAAAAAGAATGTCCTCGCGCGAGACAAAAGTTGAGTTGGTGTTGTATATGGTGGAGGAAGTAGCGCTTTCGGGGAAACACAGATGTACAAAGACATCATGGCATATCTTGCCGATGGTGGAAGTTCGTTGAGTCCATGGATGCAGGCGAATATTAACGGAGAATACCAACCTCTTAATAAATCTACATTATTAAATCATGTTAGCCAATTATATCCTGGACTTTCAGCAGGTGCTCTACAGCAAAAAGCAGGTAGTTTATTTGAAAATGCATTTAATACAATCATGGGAATAGATTATTCTTCTCTAAATTATGAAAGTAATGATTTAAAAATTGCAGGAATGTATAAGAATAGAGCAAGAAACACGATTCCTGATGGTGTTTTTGATTTAGTACGAGACAACTATTATTCAGTAGAAGTGGGACGTTTGAGAATTCCAACGCCTTTTCCTAAAAATTCAATAAGATATTCAGGAGCTCAATTTGCGGAAGTAAAAGCAATGGACGGGACTCTTTATAGCAGCTCTAATACTGGGCAAATTTCTTCAATGATTTATTCAATGAGTAGAAATAATGGAGTAAAAGATTATGGAGGACAATTTATAATTGGAACAACTGCAGATACTATTATATCTCCACGAATTATTGCAGAAGGCGCAGCTTATGGCATACAAGTCATTCAAATGACAGCACAATATAGAATGGTTTCCGGTGCTATGCAAGTACGATTTTATTACGGAGGTCCTAGTCCTAGTAGCGCATTTATAAGATAATTTATAATTCAACGATTAATTACATGAAAAAAATATTAGTAGTAATTTGTGTATTTTTAAGTTTAATTTTATTTAGCCAACAGAATATGAATAAAAAATTAAATCACTTATTCCTTGACTTAGACTTAAGTTTAACTCCAGAAGAAATGATAAAGAAATCAACCTTAAAGTTCGAATATGGAGTTAATCAAGGTGTTGCTTGGACAGGTGGAAATACCAAAACATTTATCACAAAGTTTAAAGAACATCAATTAATAGAATCTAAAATAAATGGTGGACAAATATTTATTAAGCAAAGTGATAAAGAATTACAGTCAGGTTCATATGAAATAACCGAAAGAATTGATTTTCAAAACAGTGATGATTTAGTAAATGAATTTCACAAGCTTTCATCAATTTATGATGAAAGTGCGTTCAAAAGCAAGAATTTAATTACAGAAAATAATAATCATGAAATCATATCTCAATATAATGAAATTTTAATTAAATCAGAGGGAAATATTTCCAAACTGACTATTGGATATTCCTTACCTAATATAAGTGGTCAACTCCCTTTTTTAATAATTTCTTATAAAAATATGGAACAGTAAAAGAACCCGATCTCGCGGATTTGTAATCCGTGAACAACAATAAATAACCCACTGCAATTGCGGTGGGTTTTGTGTTTTATAATAAAGCAAAACTTACTTATAAGCTTTTCTAGCATTAAAATCCCTGATGGTAAGATCAAGAAACCTTGTCACGAGAGCTTTATCTTCTTCGCTCATTTCCTGTATGGCTTCAAACTTTTTCAGAAGCTCTTTATCTTTTATAGAAACCGTTTCATCGTTCAGTAATGCATCACTTGAAACCCCTAAAGCATCGGCGATATTTTTAAGCGCATCCGCAGGCGGGATGCTGCTTCCCAGTTCGTAACGGGAAAGACTTTTATTATTCACCTGAGACTTTTCCGCAAGCTCTGCCTGGGAAAGTCCTTTTTGTTGTCTGTATAATCTTATACGTTCTGCAATAGTCATAAGTGAGATTCTAAACAATTAAACACCTTATAAATGCGAATTTAAGACAAATAAGAGTAGAATAAAAATATAAATCTCGAATAAGACTTGTTTTATATTCTCGTAATTGTTACTTTTGGGACAAATATGAGAATGTAATTTTTTTTCAAAAATTTTTATCCTATGGAAATCTCCGCCATCAAACAACATCTTTCTTTATCTGAAATCTTAGATCATTACGGGCTGAAACCCAAAAACAAAATGCTTCACTGTTTTTATCACGAAGACAGAACGCCAAGTCTACAGGTAAACCTGGAAAAGAATTTTTACAAATGCCACAGTTGCGGAAAAACCGGAGACGTGATCCAGTTCATAGAAGATTATGAGAAGATCTCCAAACACGAAGCCATCAAGAAAGCAGAAAGCCTGGTTGTTGGTTCAAAGTTGTTAGTTGATGGCAGAAAACCAACAACCAAAAGCGAACAGCCAGCAACCAACAACAACCCGCCCGACACCGAATTTTTAGAAAGAATGTTCTCTTATTTTAAAAATGCGCTTCACAGCAGCAAACCTGCAAAAGATTATGTAGCCAGAAGAAATCTCGACAACAGCATTTTAGAAATCGGCTACAACTCCGGGCAGTTCCATCATGGGGAAAGGAAAACGGAAGAACTTTTGAAGAAAGCCCTGGAAGCAGGATTATTGCAGGACAAAGGTCTTATCAACAGCAGAACCAAAGAAAAAGGATACAGCCCCTTTGCCAAGTGGTGCATCTGTTTTGCGCTGAGAAACAAAGAGCACAGGATCACCAGCTTATACTTCCGCTCCACCCTGCACGATGACCCTTCGATGGCAGGCTCAACTGCGAAACACTTCTACCTGAAGAACCGATCAGGAATTTATCCGGGATATCCGAAACAGGACACTAAGAAATTAATCCTTACAGAAGCCATTATCGATTGCGCAAGTTTGCTTCAGATACAGCCAATTGCCAATAGCTATTCGCTAATGGCCTGCTTTGGAACCAACGGATTGAACGAGGAAATTTCACAGGCAATAAAAGAATGGCTGGTCTCAGAGCCTGTCGAGGAAAAAGAAATTATCTTTTGTTTTGATAACGATGAAGCAGGAAAAAAGGCGGTGGAAAAGTACAGTAATTTGATAATGAATGAATTTGAAAATTTGAAAATTACAACCGTTGAGCTACCCTGTAAAGATGTTAACGAAACCTTACAGCTTCATGATGAAAGTATATTTACACAGCTTTTGGAAGAAAGGAGAATTTTATTTTCATCGGAAGTCAAGAGCCTTTACACGCAATTAAATGAAAAACCTGCGCAATCAGCACAATCAGCGGCAGAACCCAAAACAGCAATCGAATTTTTAGAGCAGAAGAATGTGCTTCAGAACCTGAACCGGCTCATCGAAAAAGCAGGAATCATCGGTGAAGAACAGTCCAGGCTTCTGCTCTTTTTAATTACGATCAGTTATTTAAACAAAAGCCCACTACACGGAATTGTACAGGGAAGTTCGGGAAGCGGAAAGACGCATATTATAAGCAGGATTGCGGATTTAATGCCACAGGAAGATGTGTTGAGATTTACAAGAATTACAGAAAGTTCCCTTTATAACTGGGGCGAATATGACCTGTTCCAAAAGATCATTATTATTGAAGATTTAGACGGATTAAAAGAAGATGCTTTGTATGCCCTTCGTGAATTTATCTCGAACCAGGTGCTGAGAAGTTCAGTCACCATCAAAGACAAAAAAGGAAACAACAAATCTTCCCATAAGATTGTAAAAGGACAGTTCAGCAGTTTATCAGCCACCACCAAAGGCGAAACCTACGAGGATAATATGAGCCGAAGTTTTTTAATTGCCGTAGACGAAAGCAAAGAGCAGACGCAAAGAATCATCCATTACCAAAACCAAAGAAACGCAGGAGAAATTGACCGAAACGAGCAGGAAAAAGCCATTGGTTTTATACAAAAGCTGGTTAGAAATTTAAAGCATTATGAGGTCATTAATCCATTTGCTACGAAACTGAATCTTCCTGAGAAAGTCCATAAAATAAGACGGTTAAACGAAATGTACCAAGCCGTAATAAAGCAAGTTACTTTTATTAATCAGTACCAACGGGAAGTTAAAAACGGTTATTTGATTACGGAGATTGAAGATATCGAACAGGCCACAGAAGTACTTTTTGAAAGCATTGTTTTAAAAGTAGACGAATTAGACGGAAGTTTACGGCAGTTCTTTGAAAAGCTGAAGAAATATCTTACCCAGAAGAAAGGAAATAAAAGCAACTCCGACACGGAGTTTATGCAAAGAGAAATAAGACAGGAATTTAATTTATCGAAAACGCAATTACAGCGATATATCAACACGCTTTTAGAGTTAGAATATATTAAACAGGTTGGAGGATTTAACAATACAGGAATCCGTTACAAAGTAAGTTACTGGGATAATTATCAGAAATTGAGAGCAGAAATAAAAGACTATTTACTGAAGCAGATTAAAGAGCTTAAGACCGAAAACAAATAAGTCTGGTTCACTACGGTTCGCCATTGGTTCACAAAAAACAAAGCTACGACAGCGTATATAACTAAAAACCAGCAACTAAAAACCATCAACAAAGTTAGTGACCCAAAATAAAAAATATTGAGTAAACCAAACCGTCATACATGGCAACATTATACACAAAAGTTTACGAGCAGGAAGTATTAAACTACAAAACCCATTTAGAAATCTTAGGCTACAGCCCTGCAACGGTAAAAGAAAAACGCCTCTATTTAAAAGCATTCTTTACCTATTTGGAAGAAAATAAAATCTTTACTTTAGAAGAAATACAGCCCAAAGATATCGCAGTCTATTACAAAACCTTACAGCAAAAAAAGAATCGTATCACCGGAGAACTACTCAAAGGAGAAAGCATAAAGGGAAGAATGCGGATCATCCAGAAATACTTCAGCCATTTAATCGAAACCGAAACCCTCAGAAAAGATCCTGCATCCGCCTTTATTTTTTCATCTGAACCCCAAAGAAGAGAGCGGATTATTTTTACCCGGGAACAAATCCGGGAACTCTATGAAGCAACCGAAAACCTACAGGAAAGAAACATCTTAAATCTTGCCTACGGATGCGGGCTGAGAGTCGGAGAACTGGTAAGAATCAACAGAGAAGACATTAATCTTCAGGAAAATGTAGTGATCGTAGAAAAAGGAAAAAACAACAAAAGGCGGCTCGTGCCGCTGACAAATAAAGTGAAAGAAGAATTGCAGGAATTTATTTCTTCACTTGAAATCGACAAAGGAGACAACAACCGACCTCTGTTTTACAACACAGAAAACCACAGAATGCAATCCGGAAGTTTTGTGAGAATCTTAAAAACACTGCTTCAGAAAACAGAATTTGGAAAAAGATTGACAATACAGGAATTGCGCAAAATCGGAATACATACCCTTCGGCACTCCATCGCAACACACCTTTTAGAAAACGGAATGAAGCTTGAGCAGATCCGGTACTTTTTAGGACACGACCATATTGAAACCACAGAAATTTACACACACATTAATCAGCAACAATTAAATGATTTAAAGATTTAAAAATTTAAAAATGGAAAATCATCTAAAATTTAAAATCTAAAATCTACAATTAATTAAGATGAAACTCGAAGAATATTTACACGAAAAATACAGCAAAACCTCTTATAAAGTTCATCTGTATATGATTGGCAAATATCTGGACTATATGGGCCGAAAAGCCAAAACGGCGCAGTACAAAGACATTCTACACTTCATCGCCCACCTCCGGAAGAATGAAAACTACACTCCCGAATCCGTTAAACGTTATTTATCCGAAGTAAAAATTTATTATAATTACCTCTTGGAAGCAGGACTCCGGAACGACCATCCCTGCAGGGACTCTATTTAAAAGACAAAATCGACAGGCAGATAAAAGTAGACCGTTTATACAGCGAAGAAACATTAGAGAACTACCTGGCAAAAACACGGCAAGATCCGGACGGAAAACTCAAAAAAAGAAACGAAGTCATTGTAAGTTTATTGGTATATCAAGCCTTAACAGCAGCGGAAATCTGTAATCTAAATACTGAAGATATCAATCTGGAAAAAGCAGAAATCTACATCAAATCACCACACCGGAAAAAAGCAAGGACGCTCCCCTTAAAAGCCTCTCAGATCCTCTTATTTTACCATTATCTTACAGAAGACTATCCCAATCTTACGAAATATTTAAAAGATCCTAAAAAACTCATTACAGGAAGATTACAGGAAGAAGCAAAACCCAATGCCTTAAACCGGATAATTAATGAAAACAGAAAACCCGAAGAAAGACTAAAACCCAAAAAAATCCGTCAAAGCGTCATTGCCAACCTTTTAAGAAAAGAAAACGATACAAGAATCGTTCAGGTTTTTGCGGGACACAACAGAGCTTCCACAACCGCCGGGTACAAACAAACCAGATTAGAAATCCTGAAAAACGCCATCAATACTTTTCATCCAATTAGATAGAAACATACTTTTCCTTACCCGAAATATACATGAAGTCCCTGTGAAGAATATTTTAGCACAGGGACTTATACTTTTAGCACCTCGGAAAATACTTTTACCACCTTAGAAAATACTTTTAGCACCTTAGAAGAATATATTACTGTATTGGAAGAATATTTTAGCTCCTGAGAAAATACTTTTGCTCACTGTAAATAATATTGTAGAAACCCGGCTGATACTTTTAATCACTGAGAAACTCCAACGCCTGCATTTTGAATTATTGTCCCGCCCGCCAATGCTGAAAAAGACATTTTCCTCCAACTCTGAGGCTAAACCTTTGCCTGAACCTTAATGCCACAGCAAATTACATAATCAAAATTATACGCACTCCAGCCGCTAAACGTTGCCTTCCACTGCGTTCCAGTCAAAATCCCTCGGTGCCTATAATTTGAGATTATGCAAAATGCTTTCCTTTGCTGCGTTTTTGAGAAAAACTCCACAGCCAACGCTTTTAGCCGACACCTTTTCCGAATCTTTCCCGGAGCTGAAAAAAGACTTTTCCGCCAACGCTGCAACCACCCTGAATAAGGAAAAATGCGCCCCCGCTCAGAATCGCAGTAGAACTGGAAGTATGTTAAAGGATGTGGATTTGTGGATAAGGCCAGGGCTTTTGCCATTGTTATTTTACCCACAAGTCCACATCTGCGACAACAGCGACAACGATACCACTTTTAGTTATCCCTTATTTTTTTTCAATTGAAATAAAAAATAGGGAAAACCCTATTTTTTTCTTCAGTTGAAATCTATACTTTTGGCATTAGCGAACAGAGAAGCGTTCAAAAGTAAACGTTCGCACGGAAAAAAAGAATGTCCTCGCGCGAGACAAAAGTTGAGTTGGTGTTGTATATGGTGGTGGAAGTGGCACTACCTTCGGAGAAACTCCTGCGTATGCTGCTGCGATGAATGCTTGGCGAAATGGTCAAAGCTTTAATCTTATTAATAAAGGCGGATATCTTAACTGGAATACATTAGACACTGCAGATCCAAATGGAATGCTTAGCGATGGATCTATCGGAGGTATGACTGCGCATTCTTATAAACTTCAAAACACAGAGCCTACAGATTATTCCGGAACAATTATGTTAGCAGGATTGACTGCTTCCGGAGTTTTATTGGCAGATGATGTAACGGTAGTAGGTGTAGCAGATGATGTTGCGATACCACCTATTTTGGCTGTTGCAGCCGTAGCCGCTATTGCTGCAAAAGCTACCTATGAGATAATGAAAATAGTGGACAGGCAGAAAGGACAGCAGGGATTTCAATATGCTTTAACAGCTAATGTTTCTGGTCTGTACCCAGTTTACACTTCAGGATACCCTTTTCCTACAGGTACAAAATATTTAAATGCCGGAGATGTATGGAAATATGGAGAGACTATACAGGGAGTAGATCGATATGATCCAAATTATTTAAGAGGAATTGGACCTGCAGGTGTAGAAATGGAACCTCAATTCTTTGGCAATCAATTGCAAATAAAGATTGCAGAAAAATCCAAGATATACGGTTACTTTTTAATACACGGGGAACTACCTGCGGGTAATAAAATATTTAGATAAATACAATCATAAAAATTAGAAATGAATATTTCAATAAGTTTAATAATGGATCCTATGGCTAAGCATAAATCTAATACCATAGTTAGCATGTCTGAGGAACTTAAAGTGTTTTTCGCAGATAGATTTTATGGTGAAGATATTCAAGATTATATTATAGGTTTTACTTGTGTTTTACCTCCCGAAGGATTTGAACACCTTTTTAAGAAGAAAAAACCAGTATATGTTGATGATAAGACTAAAAAGAATAGATTTACAGGAGAACAGGAAAGAATGTTCAAATTGTTTATAGATTCGATAGACTTAGACAGTACAGAGTATACTGATTTTGTAGACTCTTCAGATGAAGAAAGCAAGAGAATATTAGCGAAAAAAATACTTGAAAGCTTAGAAAACTTGGATAAACTTCCAAAGAAAGTAAAAGACTTTGATAAAGAAAGGTTTAAAGAAGATATGCAACATTTTTTTCAAGAACAAAATCTTTTGTAATCCGTAGTGATCACAAACCCCACCGCAAAGCGGTGGGGTTTGTGTTTTATAGTAAAGCAAAACTTACTTATAGGCTTTTCTTGCATTAAAATCCCTAATGGTAAGATCGAGAAAACTTGTTACGAGAGCTTTATCTTCTTCGCTCATCTCCTGTATGGCTTCAAACTTTTTCAGAAGCTCTTTATCTTTTATAGAAACCGTTTCATTGTTCAGTAAAAAATAATTTTTATAATGAATCGGCTGCTTATGATACCGCAGGAAATATCACATCTCTTCAAAGGAATACAAAAAGTTTTTCTGGCACCGCGGAACTCATTGACAACCTTATCTACACCTATACCGGCAATACTCTGCTCTCGGTAAAGGATGAATCGGAAAACTATG
>NZ_JBYRIW010000023.1:0-14000 GCF_057815395.1 Chryseobacterium sp. 27AL
AAGCAGATACCACATCGCCAACAGGCAGTTTTCCGTCGTTGTTTCTTCCGAGTGTAATCCCGTACTTCAATGCCAGGTAGCTGTTGAGCTGGATACGCTCGATTGCACTCATGTTCTTTCTGTACACAACGAATTCACCGATTAATCCTTTGAATGGATTAAAATCGCCTGAACCTCCACCAGCTACATCTCCTAAACGTATTGTTCCACATCCGGTATATCTTGTATTACCTGTAAAATTTAATACATTATTTCCATTGATGAGCATATTTGATCCTTGATACTCGGTACTTCTGAAGGAAGCCACATTGATCGTTGCATTTGCAGAATTACCACCGCTGTAGCCAATCCCTGTATTGTCATTGGCAACCTGAGTAGTCGTTATTGATCTCTCATCAAAGATTCCACCAAGATCTGTTCCCCAAACGTCCTGTACTTTTACTTCATCCGCTTTGTATATGATAGCCACATCTGCTTTACCCTCAGAGTCTGCGTCTGTGCGCTTAATACTGGTTTGGCTGAAGCCCCAAGTCCATTCGTTTAAGTTAGTAGTAGTAGGTCCAAACCTCGCTACCTTGTTGAAGTTTAATGTATTTCCTAAGGTCATCTGTCCACGAGATATCCCTGCGCAATCACTAATATCCCATCTAAGATCCTTATCATTAGGACTCTGGTCTTCCCACTTTGTAGTACTGGTAAGACCTGCATCTCCGCGAAGCCATAATGCTTCACCTCTTACCCCGCCCGGTGACTGTTCGTAGAAAGCAAACGTCATATAAAAGTTTGATCCCGATACATTTACTAGAGAAGCAGGAACGCTGAATTCCAAATAAGAGATTGAATTGATGATTACCGTACCACTAGGATTACGTAGCTGGTACGTTCCAAAGTTTGCATCTGTACTGTATAACAGACTGCTGCTTACCGGAACTAATCCGGTAACCGTACTCGTAGTCACCGGAACCAACACCTGAACATCCTGGTTCACGTTATTGGTATTCTGCACTTTCCATACCCTCTTAAGCCTGCTGTTGTAGCCGGAAATCCCAGTAAAATCAACAGTATTATCCATATCATTATCCCCCCACATCAGGAACTGCAGGTTGTTAAGGTTTCCGGTATTGGCTGCGTTGGTTGCTGCTACTGTAGAAAGCCCCATAATAAGCTGGTAGCCACTATTTACCGATTGGGATTGCTTCTGAAACAAAGCCGAAGCTCCATCTTTTCCGATTCCGGCGATGTTGTTGTTATAACCTGTATTTAAGTTATTATCCCAAAATTTAGTAGATCCATTTGATGCAATATAATCCTGACTCAGACTTACTCCAGTTTTAATTGCTAAATAACTCTGTACTTTTTTGATGTCATCTGCATCCAATACTTTATTATATGCAACAAATTCGGAAAGTTTACCTACAAATCCAGGATCATTTCCTGAAGCAATACCATCGTTTCCAAAAATATATCCCCCAGATCCTAAAGCGTAAGAGTTCGATACATTATTAACAATTGTTGTTAAATTCTTATATCCATTGATTCTATTTGCTGCTCCATTTTGAGTAAATGTCACAATTGACTGAATATTATCCGCTAAAGTATATGATGCTATAGCATTTCCAAATTCCCCTACTCCAGCAGTTGACCAATGAAACTGATCGTATGGGTCTGCTGTATAAGAAGGATTTGTGTTAACTCCAAAAATTTGTGATCCACCTGATATTCTAGATGACATAAACCAAGTTAAGCTTCCATCAGCACTGAAGGGAGTAGCACCTGGGTCATAAAGAGCATTATTCGTTGAGGTAAAATCAAGATACGGATTAAAATTAAATGTATCTCCCCCAAGAATAAATTTAGGTCTGTAAGCCTCTGCACTGTTAACAACTTGCCGGCCATCCACCTGATTAACCCAGTTTGTAACCTGATTGGTAGAGACAGTAGTTATACCAGTATCAGCTTTGTGCCAAATTCTAAGTCCATCAGAAACTCCTCCAGGAGCTGTTACAAATCCTGCAAAACTGAAGAAGTGTCCTGAAGTAAACCCATCCAAATCCGTATCTACCTCTGCTACGTAATACTGCACTCCTCCCAATGATACTTGTGTCATAGACTTTCTGGTATCACTGCCATCAAAGGTTGCATCAGCACTGATTAATAATGATGGTTGAGAAACAACCAAAGGCAATTGCGCAACCGGTATGGCCACTTTTATCGTGCCTATTGTTCCTGTCTTCTGAATTTTCCAGATTCTAGTCATCCTGAAATTGGAGCTTCCATAGGCAAACGGTGTTGCAAAAGAGGTACTTCCTGCATCAGAGCCCCAAACCAGGAAGCTCTTATCTGCCGTAAAGCTGTTGACATTGTTGGCATTGGTGTCGGCAATATCACCATTACCAATCACCGGCTGTATTCCTCCGTTTACCGCCTGAGACTGTTTCTGGTTCAAAGCAGAGGCATCGTCTCTACCGATACCGGCGATGTTGTTGCTATACGTACTATTTGCAGTAGCATCCCAAATTATATTACTTGCTGAATTTACATAATCCATTCCTGTAATAGGATCATTTGGTGTAAGCGACAAATTATCTAAGGCAACGTCAACACTAACTGTTGCAGTTGACGTATCGGTAAATTTAATCGTAAAACTATGCCCATTACCATTGAATGGCTGATTTATGTCATTTCCTGCATTGATAACTTGGGTAGCTATTGTAGCATTGGTAACATTGTCTATGATGTCTAATCTCACTCGCATGGTACCCGGATCGCTACCAATACGGATAACCTTACCTGTAATAGCATAACTTGTTGTATTCTTTGTACTTATAGATTGACTTATAACACCGTTAGGTGTAGTATTACTTCCGTTAAATACTGCCATTCCGCTATATGCACCTACATTACCAGAAGTAGTCCAATAATTTAGATTGGAGTCAAAGTTTCCGTTATTGAAATTATAACTCGTGCTTTGATCAAGAGTTACACCATATTTTAAAGCCAGATAAGAATTCACACGCTTTCTTTCATCAAGTGAAAGAGGCGAATTATAAGCGAGTATCTCACTTAGTCCTGAGTTTCCTGTACTCGCCTGCCCAGGATATGCTAATAAAAAGTTACTGCTCCCTGTAGAATAATAATTTCCTCCTCCTGTATTATATGTACCTGTTGGTTTTCCCTGTAAGTACATTCTCATATTTGGGCCCTCTTTCCATCCTTCTATTAAATTGGAAACCCCGTAGAGAGGTGTATTCGAAGAAGCTGCCTGATAGCCATAAGGAGCTGCAAAGTACTGATTATTGTTACTATGAAAATATAAAGTAGAAACATTACTACTATTATTCGCCGTCTCCCCCCAAGGAACACAAAATTTTCCTGATACAGGTTGACCAATGGCAAAAATATCCATATTATCATAATTGCTTCCATTAGGATAAACCGGACTAGTATATGACATCCACCCACCATCAGTAGTTAACTGCGGATTAAAATTAGTTGTAAAATCACCATTTTTATATGTGATTGATCCACCCGCCAATGAAGCATTTTTTCCATTCATAGAGGCATCAGCCCAAGCGGTACCAGATGCAGAATAGTCTGCTTTCCACCAAGCTGCTAAACTCGCAGTAACTCCCCCCGGTGCCGTCACAAAAGCCGCAAAACTGAAGTACTGCACCGAACTGAAATCAACCGTTACGGTATAATAATTAATACCCCCGATGCTCTCCTGTCCCATCATTTTCACGCTGGTGTCGTCAAAGACAGTGGTCGCACTTACCAGTAAAGCAGGTTTTGTAACACTACCCGGTAGCATACTTACCGGTATGGCTACTTTTACAGTACTCACGGTTCCGGTTTTCTGTACTTTCCAGATACGAGCCATTCTGTTGTTCAGCCCGCCAAAGGCAAAAGCCGTGGCAAAATTGGTGCTGCCGGTATCCGACCCCCACATTATGAACGTTTTATCGGCACCAAAATTATTGCTGTTGTTAGCATTGGTGTCTGCGATATCCATATTGCCTATTATAGGCTGAATGCCGCTGTTTACCGACTGAGACTGCTTTTGGTTTAGTGCTGACGCATCATCTCTACCGATACCTGCGATGTTGTTTTGATAGGTAGTAGAACCTGTCCAAAAAATCGTATTATCAGATGCAAGATAATCTCCTTCTCGTATAGAGCCACTTAATAGTTCGTTAAGATTACCATCACCATCGTTATCATTTGATAATGAGCTAGCATATTTAACAGCAAAATAAGAGTTAACTTTTAAGCGTTCTATACTATTTAATACTCTAGGATATACAATCTGTTCTGTAATTGGACCGCTCCAAAATAATGACGGATCTGAATTACATCCGATACAAAGATTTTTCGTAATATTTGCAATGTAAGTCCCATTAGTTACACCATTAATGTATTTATTAGCTACATAGATGTTCTTAGCGCTATTTCCAGAACCAATAGTTGCGTCAAAGGTAAGTAATTCTGGAGTTCCCATCGAATATGAGCCAGCTGTTGTAATATGCCAACCACCAGAAAGATTCCCTGTCCACCATTCTCTAGTTCCATTATTATAGTACCAGTTCCATCCTCTACTAGAAGAACTGCCAGCATCTCTAGCACCAATCGGAGATTTATAGCTGCTATTATTCGTGAGATTATGCATGGAAAAGACTGTAATATTACCATTCAAATCTGTTGAATAAGGCACGGTCATATAATCATCAGTCCCATCAAACAGTAATCCTGGATTGAAATTAATAACATTGTTACTAAGTGTTGCCTGATAAGAAGGGTTCGTTTGAGTGGCGTTATTTCCATAAATACTACTATCCAGCCAAGATGCGCCAGATACAGATCTGGCATCGGCTTTCATCCAAACCGTTTCACCCAATACCCCTCCCGGAGCCGTTACAAATCCCGCAAAGCTGAAGAACTGCCCTGAAGTGATGTTAAGATTAATAGGATCTGTCACATAGTAGTCGATCCCACCGATCGTTTCTTTCTTCATTAAGAAATTACTATCTGAGCCATCAAAGGTGGCATCACTACTGATCAGTAAGGTAGGCTGGGTAACCGCACCCGGCCACATACTTACCGGGATGGCTACTTTTACAATACCTACGCTTCCGGTCTTTTGCATTTTCCAGATACGGGGCATTCTGTAGTTCAGCTCATTAAACGCAAAAGGCGTTGAGAAAGTAGTGCTGCCTGTATCGGATCCCCAAACCAGAAAGTCACCGTCCACGCCAAAGTCATTGCTGTTACTGCTGTTCGTAGCCGCAAGGCTACCCTTTGCAATAATCGGCTGGAAGCCGCTATTTACGGATTGCGATTGCTTTTGAAGTAATCCCGAATCATTGTCCCATCCGATACCGGCGATGTTTTTATTGTACCCGCTGTTATCTGTTTTATTCCAGACTGTGGTACCATCTGAGAGATTGTAATCGGAAGGTAGTGTTGTTCCATATTTAATCGCCAAGTAGGATTCAATCTGATTTATTTGAGCAGGTGTCAGTGAGCCGCGATATACCAGCATTTCTGCAATATCAGTAGAGTTAGACGAATAATATCCTCCCCCAATCTTCAAATTTATAGGCGAACCATTATTATCAGTAGTTGTCAACAACTGTGTTCCATTGTAAGATAATGTAGATGCACCGGAAGTACCTGTTACAAAACTAGCCCTATATATTCCATAACCGTTAATTGCCGCAGTCGTATTTGTACTACCACAATTGAAGTAATTAGACCCCATAGATCTATGGTTATTTGCAGAACTTGAACCAAATATCATCCGGTTGTTTTCTCCTCTTCCGTTTGCTACAGTAAAAATCGATACATTAGAATATGTACCTCTTGCAATAGACAGATTCGTATCATAGTAGCCACTACTACCTGTGAAAATAAGAGCAGGGTTAAAGTTAGCCTGATTATTATTTGATACAACGGTACCCGTTTTGGTAACTGTGGTACCTAATGGCGAACGGTCTATCCATGACGCCCCGCCATCATCTGCTTTAAGCCAAAGCGAGAGATTGGAACTCACCCCTCCGGGGCCTGTCTGCGCCTTGAGCATGTTACTACAATATCCTGTCAATAAGCAGAATATTGTCATTAAATAAATTTTGTTTTTCATTATAAGATTTTAATAGTATTGTGTTATATTCTTTTGAATACACTACTGTTTATACAATACCATTAAAAGGGGGAGGCCGCGAGAAGTGAATCGTTAATATTCCTGAGACAGGGCTAGGCGTGATAGCATAAGACACACGCTCCTCTTCCCTGAATATAATATATTTTTCAAAGCTGAACCTTTCGTATACTGCAACATATTTTACAGAAGGATTGCCTGTAACAACTGCTATACTACCATTATTTCCTCCAAGTCCCAATCTATACCTGTTCTCTGAAGAGGGTAAAGTAATGGTTTTGGAAGTGGCTGGGTCTAGCGGTTTATGAACATTCTGAGCTTTTGCAGGCTTCTTCAGTTCAGCATATTTTCGATTGCTTTTCTTTTTATCTAAGAAGAGATTCTTATTGTCAGGAACTGTTTTGATTGAATTTTCAGTGATGTATCCATCATCTTCCAGTCCGGATACGGTGACTCCGTCTTTTACGTATACGGAAGTCCCTTTTTCTATGTAGATTCCGATTTCGTCTCCGGAGAACGTCTGAGCATTTAAATGTAAGCTAACAGTAAGAATAAAAAAGCATAAAAAAACCTCAACCTTACGGGAGAGTCCATTTTTTGGGCGTTTTTTCATTCGTTGTGTCATGCTTTTCATCCTGTGTAAAAAAGTAGTTCAACTTGGACTACTTTTAAAATTAATACACTGTAAATCAATGTTCTCATTTAATTTCATGCAAAACACAGGGCGAAGTTTCGCAGGTAAAAAAGCGCGAATTTTTAACCAAAGCGTTTTATTAGTAATAAATTAACTTATTAAAAAACAATTGTTTATTATTTGGAGGTAATAAAAAATTGTTTACATTTGTAGCAGAAAAAGTAGTCCAAGTTGAACTACTTTTTTACACACGATGAAAAAAGCAACACAACAAATGAGAAGAACCAAAAGAAAGGCGGTATCCCATTATATCGGGAAGCTTTTCTACTTTTTCATTATTGTTGGTTTTCATCTACACGCACAATCATTCTCCGGAGGCGAAATCGGAATCTACATAGAAAAGGGAACTTCTGTATACGTAAAGGATGATGTCATATTATCAGGCCTTAAACATGATGGAAACATTTCAATCAGGAAATTTTCTGATAACAAAAACTTACCATTAAATAATAAGAAAAGTAATCGAAAACTTGCCGAACTAAGGAAGCCCGCAAAAACTCATAACATTCATAAGCAAGTAGACCCAGAAACTTCTAAAACCATTAGTTTACCCTCTTCAGAGAATAGGTATAGATTGGGACTTGCAGGTAGTAATGGTGGTATAGCCGTCGTTACGGGTAATCCTTCTGTAAAGCACGTTGCAGTATACGAAAGATTTTGCTTTGAAAAATATATTATATTCAGGGAAGAGGATCGTATGTCTTATGCTACCACGCCCGGCCCTGTCTCAGGGATATTAACGATTCACTTCTCGCGGCCTCCCCCTTTTAATGGTATTGTATAAACAGTAGTGTATTCAAAAGAATATAACACAATACTATTAAAATCTTATAATGAAAAACAAAATTTATTTAATGACAATATTCTGCTTATTGACAGGATATTGTAGTAACATGCTCAAGGCGCAGACAGGCCCCGGTGGGGTCGCCGGTGCGTCACTCTGGCTGAGGGCCGATAAGGGCATCAATAGCGTGGAGTATTTTCAGGTTCCTGCGGCTAGCCGTACGGCGAGCAGCAGTTATCCTGGATTCCCTCCATCCAATTCCATACTTACATCTTCTAATGCTTGGGCGGCAAGCTCGGCAGCAGCAGATCATAGCCTCACACTTGATTTAGGATCTGTACAAACTGTGTATGGTGTTGTAACAAAAGGAAGACAAGATGCAGCCCAATGGGTCACAAGCTATGTAGTAAGTTACCTAAATACTGCTACCAATCAATATGAAGATATTGGTACGTTTTCGGGAAATACGGATCAGATTACGGAAGTAATAAATATATTTCCATCTGCCGTTACGACAAGTTCCATACGTATTACGGAGAAGACGTGGAGCGGGCATCCCTCCATGCGTGCGGATGTTATTAAGAACTTGAGTTCTGTTTCGGCAGACAATTCAGCAGCAACTGTTTGGAAAGATCAGAGTAGTAACGGAATGTATTTCATGCAGAGAAGTGCAACTTCACCGGTGTATCTAAATTCCGGTGCGGCAGGAACCAACTTCAATCCTGTTGTAAAATTCAATGGAAGCAATTATTTCGAGAATTATGTATCTGTACCTTCCGCAAACAGCACTAATTATACAAAGTTTGCGGTATTTAATACAACAGGAAGTACAGGGAATATTATTTCTGCCAAAAGCCCAGGGAATTCTGCATTCTACTTAAATGCAGGGAGCCTATATATGTTTAATAATGGAAATATAGGTACTGCAAGTAATGCCGTAACAGTAAGTAATAACATTCCGACCATTGGAACTGGAGTCTGGAGCAATGGAACGGCCAACGGGTCTTATGTAAAAGCCAATGGTATATCCGGGGCAACATTTACAAACTCTACCGCATATACTACAGGAAGCTTACAGATCGGTGCGTATCAGTCAGGTACGTATATTCCGGCTTCTTCCACCATAGCGGAGAGCATTGTATTCAGTTCTGCTTTATCAGCTCCTCAGGTCAATAAAGTAGAAAGCTATCTGGCCATTAAATATGGTATTACGTTAGGCTCAAGCTCAGCGCCGGTTGATTATACCTCTTCTGATAATACGGTTATATGGACTGGTGGTTCTGCTCCTAATAATTATCAGAACAACATCGCCGGTATCGGATGGGACAATGATTCGGGATTACTTCAAAAGCAATCGCAATCCGTAAATAGCGGCTTCCAGCCGATTATTGCAAAGGGTAGCCTTGCGGCTACGAACAGCAGTAACAGCAATGACTTTGGCGTGGACGGTGACTTCCTGGTTTGGGGATCCGATACAGGCAGCACTGCTTTCTCAACGCCTTTTGCATTTAATGGGCTGAACTACCGAATGTCCCGTATCTGGAAAGTACAGAAAACCGGAAATGTAGGAATGATAAAAGTGGCAGTACCCGTAAGTATGTGGCCGGGTGCCATTACCCAGCCTGCTTTATTGGTCAGCAGTACAACTACTTTTAATGCGACGAGTATTAATGCGATGGTAAAGGAGCCGATTGGTGGTATAGATTATTATACCGTAACAGTAAATGCCAATGACGTACAGTACTTCAGCTTTGCGGGTCTTTTAACGGCACCGGGAGGAGTACAGGGAGTATCACTTTGGTTAAAAGCTGATAACGGAGTTTCTTATAACAGCAACAATTACGTTTCTACATGGAATGACCAGACAGCCAATACAGCTATAACGACACAAGCCACCTCAATGAATAGTTCAAATGCGAGTGTGGCGGACAATTCGATTGTCTGGAGTCCAGGTGCTGTAAACTTTAATCCGGCGGTTGTGTACAACTATAGTTCGGGAAGAAGATTGCAAGGTTATACATCCAGTACCTCAACATGGTCAGGTGCTTTAACTATATATGGTCTGGCTGCTCCAACAGGTGCTGGTTCATTTGCTGGAATATTTTCTTCCCAATTTAAAACTTTAGCACGGGAGAATAATTCAAGTGGCTGGGTATGGGAGACAGATTCCAATGGAAATACCTATTATGGTGCACAGACAATTGTACCATTAAATCAGCCAAGTGTAGGAAACGGGATTTATAAAGATGATGGTTTATTGAATAGTAGAATTTACAGGGACGGGACTGACTTTACTAGTGGATCACCTGCTAATTCAAGTTCTACTCCAAGCAATTTTTTTGAGATTGGAGGAAGAACTACAGGAGGTCAAAACGCGCGGGTTATGGATGGCAAAATCCCGGAAGTGATCGTTTATAATGCAAACCATTCATTATCTCCTTTAAGTATGTTGCGTATTAACAGTTATCTGGCTATTAAATACGGAACAACGCTATCCCGTAATAACAATGGTAATAATACTCCTGGAGAAATAATTTCCGGAGGCGTTAATGAAGGAGATTATATAGCTTCTGATGAATCAAAATTCTGGACTTCTGATGCTACCTATCAGAACAATATTGCTGGTATCGGTAGAGATGATGCTTCAGCATTAAACCAAAAGCAGTCGCAGTCTCAAGTTGTCAATAATGGTGCCCAGCCTATAATAGGAAATATGGATATTACAGATACCAATGCCAACAATGCAAACGGATTTGCTGCCGATAAAACCTTCATGATGTGGGGATCAGATACCGGCAGCACCAACTTTGCCACAGCTTTTGCTTTTGGCGGGCTGAACAGCAGAATGACCAGAATATGGAAAGTACAGGAAACCAAAACCGTAGGAAAGGTAAGAGTAGCGCTAAAAGTAAGCGACCTACCGGGAAGTGTAACCAAACCTACCTTATTGGTAAGCGGGGATACAACGTTTGACGGTTCCGATGATAAGTTCTTAATGACCGAAGAAACCATCGGAGGAGTAAAATATTATGTAACAGATATTAATGCTGACATCAACTTATCTTCAGGGCAATACTTCAGCTTTGCGGCTTTTGTGACGGCACCAGGAGGAGTGTTGGGAGGAACTGTGTGGTTAAAAGCTGATTCAGGTGATTCATCCCTATCAGGAACCAATGTAACTACATGGAGAAACCAATGGAATGCAGACAACAATTTTTCAGGAGTTAGTAATCCTCAGTTTGTACAGTCCGGAATGAATTTTAATCCTCTAATGAAGTTTTCAGGAAGTAATTATTTCCAAAGTGCTTCTGCAGTGCCTGCTTCTAATGGTATAAACTATAGCAAGTTTGCAGTATTTAATAGTACAGGGAATGGAAATGTTATTTCAGCCGGAGGAAGCGGAAATTCAGCATTTTATATAACAAGCGGGAATGTTTCTTTATATCACAACGGAAATATAGGAAATGGGATACCAATAACAACCAATACGGGAACAGTTGCATCAGGTGTATGGAGCAGTGGGACATCTAATGGATCATATGTAAGAGCCAATGGTAAATCAGGAACACCTTTTACGAATTCCACAAGTTACACCACAAGTGTTTTACAGATAGGTGCTTTTCAGGCTAGTAACTATATACCGAACCTCACAGTTATTCCGGAGAATATTGTCTATGAATCTGCATTATCAGTATTGAATGTCAACAGGATAGAATCCTATCTTGCTATTAAATATGGTATTACTTTATCCAGAGATTCTGATGGTGATAATACTCCCGGAGAGGAAATAGTACCTTCAAGTGGTATTTATGAAGGAGATTATGTAGCTTCCAATGGATTAACAAAATTCTGGAGTACTGATGGAACTTATCAGAACAACATCGCCGGAATCGGTAGAGACGACGCCTCTGCCTTGAACCAGAAGCAGTCTCAATCAGTAAACGGAGGAATCCAGCCGGTGATCGGTAATGGTGATATTGCGGATACCAATGCAAATAATGCCAGCAGCTTTACGGCAGATAAGAGCTTCCTGGTTTGGGGTTCTGATGCAGGAAGTACCTCTTTTGCAACACCGTTTGCCTATGGAAGCTCCAATTTCAGGATGACCCGAATCTGGAAAATTCAGAAAACCGGAACGGTAGGTACTGTAAAAGTAGCCATACCGGTAAGCCAGTTGCCGGTGAGTGTAACCATGCCGTCATTATTGATCAGTAATGATGTAACCTTTGATGGCAGTGATGCCAGAAAGGCTATGACACAGGTATCATTGGGAGGAGTGCAGTATTATGTAGCAGAGGTAGATACCAATGTAGATGGATTTACTTCAGGGCATTTCTTCAGCTTTGCAGGTTTTGTAACCGCACCGGGTGGAGTTGCCGGAGTTGCATTATGGCTAAAAGCAGACGCAGGAACCAATACAACAGCTAATAACGGAACAATAACAGGCTGGATTGATCAGAGTGGAAATAACCGAAACTTCGGTGCAGGAAGTGGGGCAGTTTTGTTTAAGACTCCTGTTGGCACTCCAGGATTTAATTTTAATCCATCAATAAATTTCAGCAATACATCGGTAGCACTTTATAGTGGTAGTTCATTGTTTCCTCCTCCTCCAGCATCGAGTGCAACATTATTTGGAGTAAGTAATGCTAATGCTCTTACATTCCTTAGGGTTCATTATAATGGTGAAAATTTTGATTATGCATATTATGATTATCCAATCTTTACGAGTACTAGCATTTTTGCAAGACCAAACTCTTCCAGTGCAGTAGCCACTAGTATTGCCGGTAATTCATCTAATATAGGACGCATTTCTGTTGCCACCATGTCAGGAGGAACATCTGTGAGTCTGGCTATGAATGGAGGTGCTGCAAATACTGCTACTGGATATTATAACACCAACAATGGACCAATGATCATTGGATCCAATAAATGGGCCAGCGGAGATGATTATAATCCGGCAGTTGGAAATATACCGGAGATAATTGCTTACACAAATTTATTAAGTGCAGCCGACCAGCAGCGGATTAACTCTTATCTTGGTATCAAGTACGGAGTTACTTTAGATCAAAGTATAAATCCTACTGGTCAGAATTATCTGAGCTCCAATTCGAGTGTGATTTGGAACGCATCTGCTGATAATAATGCATATAACAACAACATCGCCGGAATCGGAAGAGACGATGCTTCAGCATTGTTGCAAAAGCAGTCTCAATCAGTAAACACAGGATCTCAGCTTATTATGGGGCTTTCTACGGTGGTGGCTACCAATG
The DNA here is from genome assembly GCF_057815395.1 of Chryseobacterium sp. 27AL. Classification (NCBI taxonomy): domain Bacteria; kingdom Pseudomonadati; phylum Bacteroidota; class Flavobacteriia; order Flavobacteriales; family Weeksellaceae; genus Chryseobacterium; species Chryseobacterium sp. 27AL. The sequence continues at coordinate 12,906 of NZ_JBYRIW010000023.1, forward strand.
CAGCCAATACCGGAACGCTTAATAACCTGCAGTTCCTGATGTGGGGGGATAATAATGCAGCCAATACAACTCCATTTACAGGAATTTCCGGCTACAACACAAGGTTAAGCAGAGTATGGAGAGTACAGAATACCAATGCGGTGAACCAAAATGTTCAGGTATTGGTGCCACTTACGCTTGTCTCTTCCAGCAGCAGCTTATTATGCGGTACCGATGCTGCCTTTTCGGCCAACACCTACCAGGTGTATAACCCGGCTCCGGCTACAGTAACCATAAACTCGTTGGTTTACCGTGTATTTACAGTTCCTGCTGTAATGGTGAACCAAGCTTCATTCTATATGACCCTGGCTTTCTACGAGCAGTCACCGGGCGGGGTAAGAGATGAGATCTTATGGCTTCGTGGTGATACAGGCCTTACCAATACGCTTTGGGAAGATCAAAGTCCTGCGGTTAATAATAATGACCTCCAATTTAGCACCTATGCCTGTAATGAAAACCCAAGAGGGGAGATGGTATTAGGAAAAACCCTTAACTTCAACCCTACAGCAAGATTTGGAAATAACGATCAATGGACTTGGGGATATACTGCTGCCAATATTGCCTATGGACCTAATACAAGTGCAAATGAAAAAGTAGATGTAGCCATTGTGTATAAGACTGACGGAGCGTATGCACAGGACGTATGGGGTACCGATTGGGGAGGACCGATGGATGAACGTTCGCTAACAACGACACAGGTAGCCAATGGCAATACAGGAGTTGGTTATAGCGGAGGTAATTCAGGGGCTGCTACGATCAATGTGGCATCTTTCAACGGAACAGCTCCGAGCGGATCAAATGTATTGATCAATGGAAACAATGTGCTTAACTTTACAGGTTCTACGAGATTTGAAGGATGTACAAGCATTCGTCTAGGAGACATAAAAGGAGCAGGGAATGTCCTGAAAGGTTTGGTAGGAGATATGGTCGTGTACAGAAAGAACATGAGTGCAATCGAGCGTATCCAGCTCAACAGCTACCTGGCATTGAAGTACGGGATTACACTCGGAAGAAACAACGACGGAAAACTGCCTGTTGGCGATGTGGTATCTGCTT
>NZ_JBYRIW010000024.1:0-5300 GCF_057815395.1 Chryseobacterium sp. 27AL
GTGTACAGAAAGAACATGAGTGCAATCGAGCGTATCCAGCTCAACAGCTACCTGGCATTGAAGTACGGGATTACACTCGGAAGAAACAACGACGGAAAACTGCCTGTTGGCGATGTGGTATCTGCTTCACCGGTACAAATATTTGAAGGTGACTATCTGGCGAGTAACGGTACGACCAAAACCTGGTCATCCGATGCGGTATACCAGAACAACGTGGTGGGGCTTGGAAGAGACGACATATCAGCGTTCCATCAGCGTATTACCACAAGCCAGTCGGCAACACCGGATATCATTACCCTAAGTACCGACAGTAATTTTGTGAATACCAACCAGAGCGGTACCAACGGCCACACCGATATTGCAAATGACAAGTTTTTCTTTGTCACCGGGAACAATAACGCAGCAACCTCTTATACTAAGAAACTAGGTTTAAGCAATGGGCTTAATGCCTTGATGAAACGTATATGGAAAGTACAGAGAACAGGTACAGCGCAGGATGTCTATATCAAAACGACAGACAATCTCGCCACCTATCTTGTGTACAGTAATGATCCTACGTTCTCTGCCAATGTTCAATATCAACAGCTTATGGCAGGAGCAACGCAGCAGGGCGTACAGATCCCTTCAGGATCCTATTTTACGTTTGCGACCTTTATGAAGTGGCCTGGTGGTGTAGAAGATGAAGTGGTATGGCTTCGTGGCGATATTGGCCTTACAGGTACTCAGACTTGGTTAGATCAAAGTGGAAACAGCAATAATCTCCGTTTTGACATCAATGATTGTCTGGGAGGTCCGACAGGTCAGATGACCTTGGGGAAAACCTTTAACTATAATAGTGTAGCAGGATTTGGTCCCGGTACAGGTTGGACCTGGGGTATGATCCAGGCAGATATTTCACGCGTGTCGTCCCCTGATGCCGACGTGGCTATCATGTACAAAGCAGATGCCGTGAAGGAGCAGGATGTATGGGGTACAGACCTGGGGGGTATCCTTGATGAGCGCTCCATGCTTACCACCAAGATTGCCAACGATAACCATTCAATTGGATACAGCGGTGGTAATAGTGGTTATGCTACCATCAACATAGCTTCATTTAAAAATACAGTTTCTGACGGATCGAATATCTTGATTAATGGAAACAATGTATTGAATTTTACAGGCAGCACTACTTACAATGGATGCAGCGTGATACGTCTTGGTGACGTACCTGGAAACAGGGAAGATTATAATCCGTTTACAGGAATCTTCGGTGAGTTTGTGGTGTTTAAGAAAAATATCACAGCATCTCAACGTATTCAGCTTAACAGTTACCTTGCTTTAAAGTATGGTATTACGTTAGGCCGTGATAATAATGGTAACGGAACATCAGGAGAGAACATATCAGCTCCGATTAAGGAGGGAGATTACCTGGCCAGTTACGATGGTACCGTTCGTATCTGGGAGAGCGATGCTGTGTACCAGAACAATGTGATCGGTATCGGCAGAGACGATATCACAGCGCTTCATCAGCGCATTACGAAGAGTCAGATGCCGGTATCAGATATTATCATACTGAGCACAGATAATAACTTTACCAATAGTAACATAAGCGGGGCAAGTGGCCATACAGATATTGCTAATGATAAATATTACTTTATCACAGGACACAATGGGCAGCCAACAACCTTCACCTTAAAGTCAGGGTTAAACCACAGCCTGAATGCCATCATGAACCGCATATGGAAAGTACAGCAGACCGGAACTCCTCAGAATATCTCTGTTAAAGTAGATAACGTAAGGGCAACCTATCTGATCTACAGTGCGGATCCTACGTTCTCATCAAATGTTACCTATAAAGCACTTGCTTCAGGTGTAGCTGCTGGTGTTCAGATTCCAACAGGAAATTACTTCACCTTTGCGGCACCGCTTAACGGTCCGGGTGGGGTAACCACCAACCTGGTAAGATGGTACCGTGCCGACAGGGATGTGGTGATAGGTGCTACCCTTACCTGGAAAGATCAGACGGTTAATGCAGATGCGACCCAGTCGGTGGCAGCCAACCAGCCGGTGTACAATACATCAGGAGCTTCCCTGTTGAACTTTAACCCGTCGTTTACTTTCGATGCATCTCAATCGGATTTTATGTCCTTCAGCGATGCAGGTATGGCAAACGGTAGCAAGGTGAGATCGGTATTTGGTGTGGGGAAAAGTTCGTTTACAGGAAGCCAATTTGAATGGCTCACCAGCTACGGAACCAGTGCTGCTGGTAAAAACTTTGGACTGTTGAGGTCTTATGATAAAGTTTTGGTAACAACGTATAACACAGGAAATGATTTTGTTCCGTACAATTCAGTTTCTCCTTATACAGGCAATGCTTCGGTAATCTCTTATGGAGCGGCATCGGGCAGTACGATCTATGGAACGTACAATGCACTTCCGATTGCAAATATGACGCCTGTTGATCCAATAAATACGGTATTGAATACCGGAAGAATAGGAACAAGACAGTCAGGAGGTGAAAACTGGAACGGTGTCATCGGAGAAGTGATCTATTATAACACGATCCCGTCTTCTACCGATAAGCAGCGTATCGATTCTTATTTAGGATTGAAATATGGGGTAACACTGGGTACTAACAGCTCACCATTTACCTATTTGTCATCCGATGCAGTTAACAATATTTCTTTCTGGACAGGCAGCAATACCTACCAGAATAATATCGCAGGAATCGGAAGGGATGACATCAGTGATCTCTATCAGAAGCAGAGCCAGAGTGTGAACAGTGGCAAGCAGGTGATCATTGGTCTTGGAAGCGTTGCGGCCACCAATGAAGCCAATACAGGAAGCTTTGATACCAATCTTCAGTTCCTGGTATGGGGAGACAACAATACCGATATGTCGGGTGATACTTCAACATTCACAGCCTTATATCCTTATCAGGAGAGACTTAATAGGGTATGGAGGGTACAGAATACCAAGAATCTTTCAAAAGATATCCAGGTATTGATACCGGAGACATACATCAAAAACCTTAAAGTTTCTTCACTGCTTTACAGTACATCTGCTACTTTCCCTGCCGGAAGCCAGGTGTTCAACAGCAGCAGTGCGGGTATGGTAACGATCAACTCGGTAAACTATAAAGCCTTCACCATTCCTGCGGAGCAGGTGAATAAGGCGGAGTTCTTCTTCACCATGGCATACTATAAAAAGTCACCGGGAGGAGTGACAGGTGAGAACCTGTGGCTGCGTGCCGATGATGAGGAAATAGTTGCCAACGCAGATAATGCATCAGTAGCAACATGGAAGGATCAGAGTGCAAACAACAGCCACGGAACACAGTCCGTTCCCGGTCAGCAGCCTAAGTACAGGAACAATGCGACGGATAATATGAACTTCAACCCGGTACTGACCTTTACTGGTGGTCAGAACTTCGATATCACAGGAACGCTGGGTATCGACGGTCAGAAGAATGTATCTGTTTTCGCAGTATCCGATGTATTGGGAGCGCATTATTTCCTTCAGCCAAAAGTGGCAGGGGGTAATCTTCTGCAGTTCAGCTCTGCCGGAGCAGGATATGTTAACCTGACATTAGGCGGATCTTCAGCGACCAATACTACGGCTGCACCTTCAGGAGGTTCTGCAGAACTGTATTCAGGATGGAGAACAGCAGCAGGAGATGTATTGTACAGCGGGATCAATGCCAAACAGCTTAACGCTGTAGCGAACAGTACCAACTGGACAGGCGGAAACCTTGTCATGGGTATTGATGCTTCAGGTAACGCCACCAACGGTAAAATTCCGGAAATGGTCGAATATTCTTCGTCACTGGATGATACGAAGCGACTGAAAGTGAACAGTTATCTTGCCCTGAAATATGGTATTACCATCTATCAGCCAACAACAGGCCAGGATTATCTGGCATCAGATGGTAGCAAGAGCTGGACAGCCGATGCGACGTATAAGTACAACATCGCAGGAATCGGAAGGGACGACCTTACGGCGCTCAACCAGAAGCAGAGCCAGAGTGTGAACCGAGGTGCAACGGCCAATATTGAGACTGACAGCCAGGTGCTCGTAGCACTTAATGCTGTAGAGGCAGGCAATACGGCCAATACCAGTACCTTCAGTTCAGATATGCAGTACCTGGTATGGGGAGATGATAACGGATCTTTAAACACCAGAGTGGCCACAGGAAACGTAGCATCCAATGGGCTTACCTACACCAAACGTTTCAGCCGTGTATGGAAAGTGCAGAACAAAGGAAACTTTGCCGATAAGATTGGCGTTTACTATCCTGTTTCAGCATTCGGAAATGCATCGTCCAGTTCTATAGGACTGATCTTTGCTTCCACCGCTGCCAAGCTGAGCGACGGTACCGCTTCTGTGATCGCCAACAGTGGAAAAGAGACCATTAATGGTACGGAATATTATGCTTTCTACGTATCCGGAGGTGTCGTACCTTCACTCAATTACATGTCCTTCACCACGGCTACTTCGGTATGCTATAAGCCTGCGGTAACTTCCGGAACAGCTTTAGCGACCAAAGCGGGAATCACAGCCCTTGGAAGAGCCGGTGTAAATGCCGACAACTGGCCAATGGTAAGAAAAGGAGGCTGGATGGCCCTGGAAGCGAAAACCAAAGGAATGATCATCAACAGGGTGAGATTCAATGATTCTAACCAACCAGTGGCAGATGACGATACGACTCCTATTCTGACCAATGCCGTGGAAGGGATGATCGTGATGGACCTTACCAACAGGATGCTGAAAGTTTATACCGTGAAGAACGGAGTGCCAGGATGGTATGAGATCGGTCAGCAGACCTGTCCTGATTAAATAATGAGATGCATCAGCTCTTTCCTGCACGGCGCATGCTGTGCCGTGCGGAAAAGCTGATCTTTTTAACAACTTAAATAATAAAAGACAATGAAATCAATACTAATTGCAGGGGGGCTGCTGGTCTCATCCGTCTGCTTTTCCCAGGTGGCGATCGGTAAAACCTCGGTTACCAACAACTGGGTATCCCTCGAGTTCGGAAACAGTGAGAACCGGGGTCTGATACTGCCCTGGGTAAAAGTAGATCCCATTACGAAAACTATCCCCGATATGGTAGATGGCATGATTATTTTTGATCCTGCCGATGCCAAGGTGAAAGCCGTCGTGGCTGGTGACTGGCTGACGCTGAGCGCTGCTGATCCCAACGCCGGAACACCGGCTGCGGTAGATACTTCGCTTCAGGAGACCAAGCCGGAAGTTTCATCCGCTATGGTGCGGATCGGGAAAACCGACAATAAAGACCTTAAGGGAGTGTTGGTACTTTC
>NZ_JBYRIW010000025.1:0-2980 GCF_057815395.1 Chryseobacterium sp. 27AL
TGGAGGCGGAGGTAACTTTTCATTAGAAGATTTTGGTGATGTGTATGAAGGAAAGGCTGCTATAAATGCTTTTATGAAAATGATTAATCCACAAAATTACTTCAATGGAATTGATTTTTCGCAGTTTAATAATAATGAGGGTGATCCACCAGGTAATGGAATCTCAATAGGAAGAAAATCTTGGAATTTCTTGGCTGATAATATTATTTCAAAGCCATTAGAAGGTGTTCAAGTAGTAGGATATCTATTCTATGGAAGTTTTTATCTTACTCCAAAAGAAATGATTAAACAAGGTAAAATGGGTGATATGCACGTCAAAATGGACATGAAATTGTGGGGATTTAAAAATGGTGCTTGGGGAGAAACATTCAATTATAAAGATGGAACTACAGTAATGAGTGAAAAAGAAAAATTTCAAAAAATAGCTATTCCTGCTATTGAAGCGACTACAATGGGTATTGGCTTTAGACTTAAACCATTCACTCAATTAGGTACCGTTGGAAATGCTATTGGTAATTGGGGTGTCAATACAGGTATGAAATCTGCAGTTAAAAAAAGTATATATCAAGGATTAAAATAATAATATATGATTGATTTTATATTTGGAGGATTCGGAATATTTATAAGATGGATATTCGTCTATAAATTTAATACAAAAAAAATGGCAGAAGCATATAACTCTAACATAGCAGAAGAGGGAGCAAAAAATAATATGGCTGGTTTATTTTTAATACCAGTAGCTATTATTATCGGTTTAATAGTAAATTATATGGATAAACCATAACTAATTACTAGTTAACATTAAGCATAAGTTTTTAACATTATTCCAAATAGGTTTATTAGTTTAAAATAGGTGATCTAGGTGACCACCTATTTTTAAGCAATTTAAATAAGTTATTATAAGCTTTTAAGAATATAGCCTACTTTTAAAAACTCAAATGGCAGCGCAGAAGTTCTTGAGGAAAACAGCTATTACCCTTTCGGGCTGAAGCATGACACCAATATTCTTTCTGTCAACAATTCTTCCTATAAATACCAGTACAATGGGAAAGAATACCAGACGGAGACCCGATGGAACGATTTCGGGGCCAGAATGTATATGAGTGATATCGCAAGATGGGGAGTAATTGATCCGTTAGCAGAGCAAATGAGAAGGTATTCTCCGTATAATTTTGCTTTTAATAACCCGATTAATTTCATTGATCCTGATGGGATGGCGCCTAAAAGATTAACGGCTGCAAGTGAAGATTCTCCGTTAGATTACCAGCCTGGATGGACAAATCCTAACTGGTTAAGTTTTGGAGACGCTGGTTATGGTGACAGCTATGGATTTGGCAATGTGTCTTCTGGCGGAGGTGGGGGTCCATTAGTGAATATCATTCTTAATTTCTTAAGAACTGATAATCAACTTGGTAATTTTGCAAATAAAGAATTTGAAGAAAACGGATGGCATATTATAGACGCTTTAAATTTAAAAGATGCTTTAACAAAACTGACTAAATATTTAGGAAATAATCAGGCTGATAATATTTATATTAATGCTCATGGATTAGTAAGTAAGCGTTATTTATTTGATGAAAGTGGAAAATTAATCCCTGATTCCGAATCAGAAACAGGATATAAAATGACATGGGATACCGGCTTTTATACCAATCTCAATACTGAAAAAATATTAGGAAGTGATATTCAACAGTATATTGCCGATTCAGGTAAATTAGCCGCTGATAAGAAAAGCAGTATAGATAGTCTTATTGGGATTGGAAATTATGTTAAAGATGGTAAAAATTTAATCATGGGATCCTGCTTCTCAGCAAATGATGTGCTTTTTGGTACAGGACTTTCTTCAATCTTAAAGTCAAGAGATATTTTTGCCAATAGAGATTATTCAAGTAATTATGTTGTTAAAGGCCAAGGAATAATTACTTTTCAGAATTTTATAAATTATAATCAAACTGCTCAAGACAAGTATATAAATGGATGGGTCTGGTACAGATCTGGTGAAGTAATTCAAACAAACTTTAATATTATAATGACAAAATATGGAGTCAAAACAATTAAATAAGATAGTATTCTTAATGGCTTTAGCTTTTAGTATGAATATCTTTTCTCAGATGAAAATGATTGATATAAACGGGAAAAAATTAACATTTAATCTGAAGAAGGAAAAACAAGATATTATAAAGATATCTGAGAATGATGCTTATACTATATTTTATATTATAGATAGAAATGCATTTGGCTTTGATGAAGGATTAGGAACTGCTACTTTAGCAAATGTTATTTTCTTTTCCAAAAAGTACAACAAAGGAATACTTGCCACTTTTGAACAAGGTGTAGAACATGGGGAAAATTCAGTTTATGATATTAAATTGGACACAGGTTATGACAGCAATCATATGTTTATTTCTTCTATGATTATTGTTGATAAAGATTTTAATTATGAGTATTTAATGAATTATCTGTATATTCATTTACCACATGATAGAAATGTGTTTATGAATAGACTTACAATACAGAATATTAAAAATTATTGCAATTTAACACGTATTGATATAAAAGGTAGTGCAATTTATGAAAATATAGATGATATCTTAAGTAATATTTCTAAAATAAATACAAATCAAAATAAATCTAAGGAATGTGATCCTATAATATCAACCGAAGATTTAAAATACTTTTTCCCAGAAAGAATAGATAAAGATGGTCATGTTTATTACAAAAAATAGGACCAATATCCTTTAAATTAAAACGAGTAACCTAAATGGTTGCTCGTTTTTGTTTAAGTTTTTTCAATTGTGAAATTAAGTTTCAGAAACTTTCAGGAGAATAAATTAAAATAAATTATAACGGCAACACCAATAATGTACTAAAACGATACGATTACCAATATGATGACCTGAACAGACTCACCAAAGGAACCTATTCTGAACCGAAAGCTTCTGTTCCCGCGAATGATTTCTACAATGAAACGGCAGATTAT
>NZ_JBYRIW010000026.1:0-2207 GCF_057815395.1 Chryseobacterium sp. 27AL
CGGCAGTGAGGGCATGGGTGCTAAGGTCCATGTCCGAGAGGGAAAGAACCCAGACCAACAGCTAAGGTCCCCAAATTTCTGTTAAGTTGAAGCAACGCGGTTGGACTGCATTGACAGCTAGGATGTTGGCTTGGAAGCAGCCATTCATTTAAAGAGTGCGTAACAGCTCACTAGTCGAGCGGTCCGGCATGGATAATAATCGGGCATAAACAGAATACCGAAGCTATGGATTTGTAATTATATTACATCTGGTAGGAGAGCATTCTATCGGCGTCGAAGCAGAGTCGTGAGGCTTTGTGGAGCTTATAGAAAAGAAAATGTAGGCATAAGTAACGATAAAGGGGGCGAGAAACCCCCTCACCGAAAGACTAAGGTTTCCTCAGCCATGCTAATCAGCTGAGGGTTAGTCGGGACCTAACGCGAACCCGAAAGGGGTAGTGGATGGACAATGGGTTAATATTCCCATACTTGCTCACACTAAAAAGGGGACGGTTGGATGTAGCTACTAAAGACGGACGGAAGTGTCAAGGCCTAGCCTTCGGGCGAAGCTGCTGTAGTGTAATCTGATCCAAGAAAAGCCGAAGTGAAGCAACCCGTACCAAAACCGACACAGGTGGTCGAGGAGAGAATCCTAAGGTGCTCGAGTGAGTCGTGGCTAAGGAACTAGGCAAAATAGTCTCGTAACTTCGGAAGAAGAGACGCCATCAGCAATGGTGGCCGCAGTGAAGAGGCCCAGGCGACTGTTTATCAAAAACACAGGACTCTGCTAAATCGAAAGATGCTGTATAGGGTCTGACACCTGCCCGGTGCTGGAAGGTTAAGGAAGGGCGTTAGGGTAACCGAAGCGTTTGACTGAAGCCCCAGTAAACGGCGGCCGTAACTATAACGGTCCTAAGGTAGCGAAATTCCTTGTCGGGTAAGTTCCGACCTGCACGAATGGTGTAACGATCTGGGCACTGTCTCAGCCACGAGCTCGGTGAAATTGTAGTATCGGTGAAGATGCCGATTACCCGCAATGGGACGAAAAGACCCTGTGAACCTTTACTATAACTTCGTATTGACTTTGAGTAAGTAATGTGTAGGATAGGTGGGAGGCTTTGAAGCCGGCACGCTAGTGTTGGTGGAGCCGACGTTGAAATACCACCCTTTACTTACTTGGAGCCTAACTTCTTTCAGAAGGACATTGCGTGGTGGGTAGTTTGACTGGGGTGGTCGCCTCCAAAAGAGTAACGGAGGCTTTCAAAGGTACCCTCAGCACGCTTGGTAACCGTGCGTAGAGTGTAATGGCATAAGGGTGCTTGACTGTGAGACCTACAAGTCGATCAGGTGCGAAAGCAGGACATAGTGATCCGGTGGTTCCGTATGGAAGGGCCATCGCTCATAGGATAAAAGGTACTCCGGGGATAACAGGCTAGTCTCCCCCAAGAGCTCACATCGACGGGGAGGTTCGGCACCTCGATGTCGGCTCGTCACATCCTGGGGCTGGAGAAGGTCCCAAGGGTTGGGCTGTTCGCCCATTAAAGTGGCACGCGAGCTGGGTTCAGAACGTCGTGAGACAGTTCGGTCTCTATCTATTGCGGGCGTTAGATGTTTGAGAGGGCTTGATTCTAGTACGAGAGGACCGAATTGAACAAACCTCTGGTGTATCAGTTGTACCGCCAGGTGCACCGCTGAGTAGCTATGTTTGGAAGAGATAAACACTGAAAGCATATAAGTGTGAAACTCGCCTCAAGATGAGACATCTTTTAAGGGTCGTGGGAGATGACCACGTTGATAGGCTACAGGTGTAAAGTTGGTAACAGCATAGCCGAGTAGTACTAATTACCCGTAGATTTATAGCCTAGATATAAGGTAATAAGTGATGAGTAATAGGTAATGAGCAATCTTAACCTAAGCCTCAACCTTACTTAAGCCTTATAAGTGCGACACTGGTTTTGCCTTTGTGATGAAATTTACCGATAAATCATTCAATATTCCGAATTTAAAATTCAATATTCAAAATTCAAAATCTTGAATAGGGAATGTAAGGAATCTTGAATATAATACAGCCTTTAGGGTGGTTTTAGCGGTGGGGCTCACCTGTTCCCATTCCGAACACAGAAGTTAAGCCCACCAGCGCCGATGGTACTGCGAATAGCGGGAGAGTAGGTCGCCGCCAGTTTTTTATTAAAAGTCTCATACAGCAATGTGTGAGACTTTTTGCGTTT
>NZ_JBYRIW010000027.1:0-1820 GCF_057815395.1 Chryseobacterium sp. 27AL
TCTACGTGTAGATAGCTGAAGGTACTGTACGAATAAGCACCGGCTAACTCCGTGCCAGCAGCCGCGGTAATACGGAGGGTGCAAGCGTTATCCGGATTTATTGGGTTTAAAGGGTCCGTAGGCGGATCTGTAAGTCAGTGGTGAAATCTCACAGCTTAACTGTGAAACTGCCATTGATACTGCAGGTCTTGAGTGTAGTTGAAGTAGCTGGAATAAGTAGTGTAGCGGTGAAATGCATAGATATTACTTAGAACACCAATTGCGAAGGCAGGTTACTAAGTTACAACTGACGCTGATGGACGAAAGCGTGGGGAGCGAACAGGATTAGATACCCTGGTAGTCCACGCTGTAAACGATGCTTACTCGTTTTTGGGTTTTTAAGATTCAGAGACTAAGCGAAAGTGATAAGTAAGCCACCTGGGGAGTACGAACGCAAGTTTGAAACTCAAAGGAATTGACGGGGGCCCGCACAAGCGGTGGATTATGTGGTTTAATTCGATGATACGCGAGGAACCTTACCAAGGCTTAAATGGGAATTGACAGACGCAGAAATGTGTTTTTCTTCGGACAATTTTCAAGGTGCTGCATGGTTGTCGTCAGCTCGTGCCGTGAGGTGTTAGGTTAAGTCCTGCAACGAGCGCAACCCCTGTCACTAGTTGCTACCATTAAGTTGAGGACTCTAGTGAGACTGCCTACGCAAGTAGAGAGGAAGGTGGGGATGACGTCAAATCATCACGGCCCTTACGCCTTGGGCCACACACGTAATACAATGGCCGGTACAGAGGGCAGCTACACAGCGATGTGATGCAAATCTCGAAAGCCGGTCTCAGTTCGGATTGGAGTCTGCAACTCGACTCTATGAAGCTGGAATCGCTAGTAATCGCGCATCAGCCATGGCGCGGTGAATACGTTCCCGGGCCTTGTACACACCGCCCGTCAAGCCATGGAAGTCTGGGGTACCTGAAGTCGGTGACCGTAACAGGAGCTGCCTAGGGTAAAACAGGTAACTAGGGCTAAGTCGTAACAAGGTAGCCGTACCGGAAGGTGCGGCTGGAACATCTCATTTTAGAGCGTCTATTGACGATAAACAAAATTAGTATCTTAGGATACAGTACTTACTTCAAAGTAAAGCTTTAGTTTTTTTATTGGTTGATTTATAAGGGAAGTAAAAAGGTAAAAGTAAAAAGAGCCAAGTGTAAAAGTGAGGGAGATAAAAATTACTCATTACCGATTATTTATTACTTATAAAATATATTAAAAATACAAAACCCACTAGAAATTAGTACAGGGATAGAGAGACAAGAGATCAAAAGATTTGAAATTTGAGATTCGGAATTTGAATATCAAATATCAAATATAACAATCTCAAATCTAACAGAGTCTCGTAGCTCAGCTGGTTAGAGCGCTACACTGATAATGTAGAGGTCGGCAGTTCGAGCCTGCCCGAGACTACTAATTAAGTGATTTGAAATTGAAAATTTGAAATTTGAAATTCGTTACGTACGTATGAATGTCAAATCTCAAATCTCAAATCAGACTAGAGGGGGAATTAGCTCAGCTGGCTAGAGCGCCTGCCTTGCACGCAGGAGGTCAAGGGTTCGACTCCCTTATTCTCCACCATCATAGATGGTTTAATTTTAAAAAAGCAGATAGAGCCAAAAACAATATTTGCGAATTGGATCAGAAATAGAAATAAGATCATTGACATTAACGGTAAAGACATCACAAAGAGAAAACCGAGCACTTATAAGTGCTTGAGTAACCTAAAAATAGGAAAGAAATCGTTAAGGGCGTATGGCGGATGCCTAGGCTTTCAGAGG
>NZ_JBYRIW010000028.1:0-1401 GCF_057815395.1 Chryseobacterium sp. 27AL
GGATCAGTTTCAAAAGTTGGGGACTATGCAAAAAGTTTGGATAATCTGAACAGAAAAAACGATTTATCTTTTACCCCTCGCAGTTGTAATCTGAAGTTTTTGATTTTAGCATTGAAGGATTCGGCAGCAGCATTGGTGCTTCGGTTTTTAAAATAATTGAGGATGTCGTTGTAATGATTCGTAATTGTGTTTTTGAGGATAGAAAACGATTTAAAACCCGACTCTTCCACATCATTGAACCAATGAGCCAGCTTCAACATGGCAACAGATTTAGGAATATTTTGATTGTAAATTTTTCTCAATTGGTCTGATAAGTTGTAGGCTTTTTCCAAATCGGGATATTCATTGAACAAAATTCCTGCTCTGGCAGATTGATTTTCTGTCCATTTATCCCTTGTTTTGTAGAGTAAATATCGGCTTCTTGCCAGGAGTTGTTTTCGGGTATCTCCGTTTTCAAAAACCTTGATTTTTGGTTTTGTTTTTTTGTCTTTTGCTTGTTTTAAGATTTCATTTTCTGAATCTATGGCTTCCCAACGGTGTTTTATTCTGAGTTCCTGAACGGCTTCTATAGCAAGCTTCTGAACATGAAACCTGTCAATAACCTTTATCGCATTGGGAAAACATCGTTTGGCGATGAGTTTCATAGAGCCTGCCATATCTAAGGTGATTTCCTTTACTTTTAGCCTTGCATTTCGGCTGATTTTCGTGATTTTGTCGATGACTTCTTCGCTTTTTGTTCCTTTCACAATGGCAAGCAGACTTCCTTTTCTGCCTCTTGCAGTTTTGGAAGTAAGAACGGTGTAAAGTTCGCCTTCGGATAATGCTACTTCGTCTAATGATAGATATTCAGAACAGTTTTCGGGATAAATAATCCAATCTTCTGCGTGAGGTTTCTGCTTCCAGTCTTTGAACTCGCTGAGTGATTTTTTGTACTGTCTCCTGAATTTTTTGCCGTTAACACCGTACATTTCACCTATCGTTTCTAAGGGAAGCGATTTAGTATCGGCTGATTTTTTTTAAAAAGGCTGCAAAATCCTGAGTCATGCGAGTGCCTTTAGCGATGAGATTCCAGTTTCTTTGTAAGATTTTGCCGGACTTACTATCTGTCCATCTTCTGCGTTTGATGTGGAGTTTTACGGCTTTTCCCCGCAAAGGAAAGTCATCAACGGTAATTTCTTCGTGAAAACCTTTGCTTTGTAGCTGGAGTGATGAAAATTCTTTTGGAATATTGTTTTTTTCTTCGAAATACAGGTGAAGCAAGCCTTCTTTTTCTTCAAATTTGGAAATCTCAAAATATTCAACCAAGTATTCCGGTAGTAAAAACTTTAGTAATTCTTGTTCATTAGACATAATACAAAATTATCCTTTTTTAGTTTTCTCCCCAACTTTTGGTGTTGATCC
>NZ_JBYRIW010000029.1:0-1114 GCF_057815395.1 Chryseobacterium sp. 27AL
CCAGTGATAACACCAATGATGCCTGGATCAATGATACCGCCAATGGTCTTGTAAAATTGGGAACCAAAGCAGATGGGACAGCCAGAGCAGCAGGAGCAGACTTCGTTGTAAAAGATAATGGGCAAGTTGGAATAGGTACAAGTTCTCCATCCTCAACATTGGAAATTAATTCTGGTACAGCAAATACTTCGGGACTAAAGTTTAGCAATTTAAATTCTTCTACCACTGTAGGTACAGGACAGGCCTTGGGCGTAGATGCAAGTGGAAATGTGATAACGGTCCCAAATTCTACTGCAGCAAGCGTAACTACTCAAGAAGCTTTTGCAAGTAGTGGAAATTTTAATGTAAATGATTTAGCGTGGACTACTGTTTCAGGATCTAGTCAAACAATTACAATTCCTGCAGGGGGCAAAGCTTTATTTTTAAATTTCATGCTAGGTTTGGACTATTTTAACTTTCCCGCTGGAGGTGGAACTGCCTATTACACTACAAAGATTTATATAGATAATTCTCCAACGAATGTATTTCAGACTGCACAAGAATCTTCAGCTGGAGCACAAGCTCAATTCAATTTAAGTTGTGTAAAATTTCTATCTGCCGGCACACATACTGTTGACGTTAGAATGAGTAGAACAAGCAACAATGGTACTACTAGCGGAGCGAATATGAACTGCTCAGTAATGTCAATGAGCTTCAACGCGAGTTATATTAATTAGATATTCAATTAATTAACCCCGCTGGCGCGAGCGTCTCCTCGTGCCGGTTTTAAATATAAAAGGGGGTTCAGGCAGAGTGCTGGTCACGAGCGTGACGCTCATGCCAGCAACCTGACAACAACTAAATTAATAAATCCTAATCCTCATAGGTTTTAGAAACCTATGAGGATTTAATAACAAATTTAACAACCATTTAAAATAAACAACAATGGCAAACATCTTACACAAAATCAAAGCGTATCTCTACGATAATGTTTTAACTAAAGACAATCCCAATGATTTCATTGCCCGTACGGCAAGCGAACGTTCCCTTTCTGTAAAACAGATTTGTGAAGCCGCTGCCAGTCGTGGTGGCGCAGATGTTTCTGCTTCGGCAATGGAGCATGCGACCGAGCTTT
>NZ_JBYRIW010000030.1:0-1035 GCF_057815395.1 Chryseobacterium sp. 27AL
CCCAATGATTTCATTGCCCGTACGGCAAGCGAACGTTCCCTTTCTGTAAAACAGATTTGTGAAGCCGCTGCCAGTCGTGGTGGCGCAGATGTTTCTGCTTCGGCAATGGAGCATGCGACCGAGCTTTTCCTGAAAGAAATGGCCTACCAGCTCTGTGATGGCTTTTCTGTGAATACCGGCTACTTTACCGCAAGCACTACCATTCGTGGGGTTTTCGACAGTCCCTCCGAGACGTTTAACAAAGACAAGCACAGCATTATCTTCCAGTTCAACCAGGGAGAAAAGCTAAGGGCAGAGATTCCCAATATTGAGGTCAATATTTTAGGTGTGGCAGAAGCTTCTGCGGTGATCTTACAGGTAACCGATGTGAAGAGTGGTTCGGTGAATGATCTTCTTACGCCTGGCAGAAACCTGAAGATCGTGGGCAGCAAGATCAAAGTCGCCGGTGATGATTCTTCGGTGGGAATCTATTTTGTAGATGCCACAACACAGACAAGAACCCAAGTAGACACTTCCGATATCGTCACCAATAATCCTTCGGAGGTTATGGTGGTAATTCCTGCATTGGCTGCGGGAACTTATAATCTGGAAGTGGTTACACAGTTTTCTAAGAACAGTGCTTTTCTAAAAGAAGCAAGAGTCGCTATTTTAGATAAATTATTAACCGTTGAATAGGAAATCAATGGTGTCGCTCGTAAGTTACCTTGTCCCTCGTCCGAAGGAAGGTGTTTCCTCCGCTCGGAGGACAGTGTTTCCCTCGCTCGAGGGATGGTGTGTCCTCAGTACGTAGGTAATACTGTACTGTAGTAAGGCTTACCTCAGCGCAAGAACAAACCATCATTCCATCGTAAAGATGGGTATTTTCATCAGTGTGTTACTCCGGTTGGGAAATCATTCCCGGCCGGAGTTTTTTTGGCTTCAAGAATGTGGCTTCGGCTCCGCTCAGCCACCGTTGGGTTGGAGGGTTTGAGTTGAAGGACTGGTGGCTTCGAGTGACCTCAGCCACCATTGGGGTTGTAGTGTTTTAGAGTGGAT
>NZ_JBYRIW010000031.1:0-1026 GCF_057815395.1 Chryseobacterium sp. 27AL
TCATTCTCGATACATTTTTTCTTCACTTTGTTACGAAAAAACACTCGAATTGACGACGAATCCAATACCAAAAATTTAGATTCACAAGGCGTTCCACTTATAAGAGCTCACTAAGCTGGTTCTTTAAACACGAATGGCACTAATGGTTGAACACTAATTTCACAATTGCTGTGTGTTTTCCTTTGCTGAGATCCCTACGGATGACAAACGGAGTGAGAAATGTCCAGTTGCATTAAAGCATTTGTGTCATTTGTGCTCAATAATTTGTGTCAATTGTGTTTAATATGATGAATGATCATTGATCAATACGGGCGGAGGGCGGCTGAATTGATGAGTGGTGATATGACTAACCTTAAAAGGGTAAAAGGCATTACCCAAAGGTTTCTTTTTATTTGAGGTCATGACATGAGGCTGCGGGAATGCAGGACTCTTCATATAATGCAACAGCTTGCGGAAAGGAGAAGCTCCTATAACAGCCTGTGAAGAGAAACTTCCGCTACTGCTGAGCTGCTGTGTGTCGACAGGAGCTGTAAAATGCATGGGCTGTTTTCTTTTGCCCGGCGCACAGGCTGTTGCATGGACTGCTTTTAATGATGATTTTGCGATCTTAGGCTGGCGGTTCGTATGCTGAGTGCTGGTAGAGAATTCCTTACCTTCTGAATTTATAACGGATACGGTGATCTGCCGGTCTGCATACATATAGGCATCTCCGGAAATGAAAATAGCAGAATCGCCCTGAAGAGAAGGAGTTTTTGAGCTGATGAAAACTGATACAAAAAGTAGCTGGCAGCACAGCATTCCTACATAAAAATGCAGGGACCGAGGGAGCAGGGAGATTTTGTTCATGATTATTTTCATCCTTTCTGTGCTTTAAAGCGGTCACATTTAGACCACCTTCATGTGACAAATGTAAACAAATTATCTTTACTTCCAAATAATAATCACTTGTTTTATAATATGTTAAATAACCAAAACTATAAATCCCCCAGAAATGAGTCATTCCGGAGGGAAAAAAAATCAATCCCG
>NZ_JBYRIW010000032.1:0-986 GCF_057815395.1 Chryseobacterium sp. 27AL
GGACTGCAAAGATACAAATATTTTTTAATTCCACAACTTTTTTCCTTAAAAAATTTAAAGCTAAAAAGCTTGTTGCTGTATCCTTTTAAGAGTCTTCTTTAATTTATTACTGCTTTTCTAAAAGCTCTTCTGCGCTACTTACTCACCTCTCGTTTTCAGTGGGGCAAAGATAGAGACTTATCTTATATAATCCTAATTAACTTAACATAAAATATAGATTCAGCATGGATTGTGGATAACTTTGATACTTAACCTATTGAGACTATTTATATTAAATAGATATTATACTTATCCACATTGGCGAAGTATCTGTGGGGATTTCTGGGATCACTTTTGTTTAGCTTAAAAGCAGTTTAGCGATTATAGTATGGCTGATAAAGTGTTTTTACAACTATACTCAGTCACAATGCAGATCTCCAATCGGTGGAGAGGCACAAAGTAGGATGATATTTTAGGCTTGATGTGATCAACAGGCCGCCCTTATGGGGCTCTATACGACATGAGATAACCAAAATGCTATTAACAGTCCGCTCCTACGGAGCTTTCCGGACAGCAGTAGGCAATAGGCAATAGGCAATAGGCAATAGGCAATAGGCAATAGGCAATAGGCAATAGGCAATAGGCAAAAATACTCTGGTTGGGATATAAAGTAAAAATATTCAAAAATATAATCCCAAATTCATTGAGCCCGAAGGGTGGAGACGTAATCATGAGTAATGGTAATGAGTAGTGAGGACAGGTAATAAATAATAGGCAATAAGTGATTTAACATTGAATTTTAAATCTTAAACCTTAAATCTCCGGTCTCTTCTCGTTAGTCCCTTTTACTTTTTCCCTGGCTCTTTGTCATTGGGTATGTAGTTTACCTTAAACTTTGAATCTTGAATCTTGAATCTTGAATAGTATAAACGCAAAAAGTCTCACACATTGCTGTATGAGACTTTTAATAAAAAACTGGCGGCGACCTACTCTCCCGCTATTCGCAG
>NZ_JBYRIW010000033.1:0-928 GCF_057815395.1 Chryseobacterium sp. 27AL
GACTCTATGAAGCTGGAATCGCTAGTAATCGCGCATCAGCCATGGCGCGGTGAATACGTTCCCGGGCCTTGTACACACCGCCCGTCAAGCCATGGAAGTCTGGGGTACCTGAAGTCGGTGACCGTAAAAGGAGCTGCCTAGGGTAAAACAGGTAACTAGGGCTAAGTCGTAACAAGGTAGCCGTACCGGAAGGTGCGGCTGGAACATCTCATTTTAGAGCGTCTAAAAGACGATAAAAAAACAAGGACACTATGTGTCCAGTACTTACTTCAAAGTAAAGCTTTAGTTTTTTATTGGTTGCTATACTATAAAAGATAAATGATAATCGATGAATGATAAAAAATCACCCATCCATCATCATCTATTAATTATAGATAAAGATAAACCCACTAGAAATTAGTATAAGGGATAAGAGATTGAGAAGAGCGGT
The DNA here is from genome assembly GCF_057815395.1 of Chryseobacterium sp. 27AL. Taxonomy (NCBI): domain Bacteria; kingdom Pseudomonadati; phylum Bacteroidota; class Flavobacteriia; order Flavobacteriales; family Weeksellaceae; genus Chryseobacterium; species Chryseobacterium sp. 27AL. The sequence continues at coordinate 431 of NZ_JBYRIW010000033.1, forward strand.
GAGAGAAGGGAATGAGTATAGTTAAATATATCATTCATCACTTATCACTTATTACTCATAACAAAGTCTCGTAGCTCAGCTGGTTAGAGCGCTACACTGATAATGTAGAGGTCGGCAGTTCGAGCCTGCCCGAGACTACTAATTAAAGCGGTAAGCATTAAGCTTCAAGCATTAGGCATTAGCCTAAAGCTTATAGCCTAGAGCCTACAGCACCTAGAGGGGGAATTAGCTCAGCTGGCTAGAGCGCCTGCCTTGCACGCAGGAGGTCAAGGGTTCGACTCCCTTATTCTCCACAGTTTTTGAAAACTGGTTTAAAAGTTACGATTGGAGCCAAAAACAACAATTGTTCATCAGTTTGAAGGAAAGAAAATTAAGATCATTGACATTAACGGTAAAGACATCACAAAGAGAAAACCGAGCACTTATAAGTGCTTGAGTAACCTAAAAATAGGAAAGAAATCGTTAAGGGCGTATGGCGGATGCCTAGGCTTTCAGAGG
>NZ_JBYRIW010000034.1:0-899 GCF_057815395.1 Chryseobacterium sp. 27AL
ATCCGCCTACGGACCCTTTAAACCCAATAAATCCGGATAACGCTTGCACCCTCCGTATTACCGCGGCTGCTGGCACGGAGTTAGCCGGTGCTTATTCGTACAGTACCTTCAGCTATCTACACGTAGATAGGTTTATCCCTGTACAAAAGAAGTTTACAACCCATAGGGCCGTCGTCCTTCACGCGGGATGGCTGGATCAGGCGCTAACCCATTGTCCAATATTCCTCACTGCTGCCTCCCGTAGGAGTCTGGTCCGTGTCTCAGTACCAGTGTGGGGGATCACCCTCTCAGGCCCCCTAAAGATCATCGACTTGGTGAGCCGTTACCTCACCAACTATCTAATCTTGCGCGTGCCCATCTCTATCCACCGGAGTTTTCAATTTTAAATGATGCCATTCAAAATATTATGGGGTATTAATCTTCCTTTCGAAAGGCTATCCCCCAGATAAAGGCAGGTTGCACACGTGTTCCGCACCCGTACGCCGCTCTCAAGATCCCGAAAGATCTCTACCGCTCGGCTTGCATGTGTTAGGCCTCCCGCTAGCGTTCATCCTGAGCCAGGATCAAACTCTCCATTGTATGTTTGTCTTGACTCACTCAAAGTTTTTTAACGCTTTAGTTTTTCCTTACTTGGTTGTTATATTGTATGTCAATGATCTTCCAATCTTCCGCTTTGTAACGAAGCAATCTTTCTGTCAGTGTCGCTTTCGTATTTGCGAGTGCAAAAGTAATAACTTATTTCTTAATGACCAAATGTTTTTGAAAGATTTTTTAAAGTTTTTTTTTCTTAACCTTAACTCTTTCCCAAACCTTCAATCCCTTACTCCTACGCTCCGTTTTACCGGACTGCAAAGATACAAATATTTTTTAATTCCACAACTTTTTTCCTTAAAAAATTT
>NZ_JBYRIW010000035.1:0-734 GCF_057815395.1 Chryseobacterium sp. 27AL
ACAGCAAGGTTCTGCATGGTAAAAAAATGTTTTACCTGCTTTTATTTTGCATCTTTGATAATGAAAAATTAAGCCAGAGAACTTTGGAAGATACTTTTAACAGCAGCGGATTTAAAGCATTATTTGGATTGGGAGAAGAGGAAAAAGTACGCAGAAGTTCAATTTCAGAGCGGCTTTCAAAAATTGATTCTAATTATTTTAAAGAAATTTATGAGCAGATGTATGAACGGTTTTCAAGTCTTTATGACAAATCTGAAATCGAAAAATATAATCTCATCAGAGTGGACAGCACAATCGTTGCCGATACCTGCAGTAAGCTCAAAGAAGGAATCGACCAGAAAAGTGGAAAGAAACTGGTGAAATTCAGTTTTTCTTTTGATGGAGTTTTACCCTCGGCAGTAGAGATTTTTACGGGACAAAAATACTCGGCAGAAGACAATGCGCTCGCTGCGGCTATTCTCAGCCAGGTAAAAAAAGAAGAGCACCACGATAATATTTACGTCATAGACAGAGGGCTGCAGTCTACAAGAACGATGAAAGATTTTGGAGAAAAGAATTTGAAATTTATTATCCGTTCCAAAGAAAACAGAAAATTTGAAGAGACTGAGTCTTTTCTTGAAACAGGAAACCCTCTAAAATGGGATGACTGGAAAGTTATTAAAGACAGTAAAGTGAAGTTGTACACCGGGAAACCCATCCAAAACAAACGTGGAAATATACATCATCGGGAAGAA
>NZ_JBYRIW010000036.1:0-675 GCF_057815395.1 Chryseobacterium sp. 27AL
TCATCTGCTTATTATGCAAAAAAACGGTTTCAGCTATTTTATTATTATTGGAGGAGGAGATCCACAGTGTTGCTATTTGTAATGAATACAAGATGAGTAGCAGAGATTTCACCCGCAAAAGGAAATTAAGCTTTTCAAAAACGCTTTTATTTATGCTCAATTTCATTACCAAAAGCCTCTCCTGTGAGATTGTAAATTTTATTCACTATATAAGATCTTTGGGTCAGGCACAGAATACTTTTACAAAAAGCGCATACGTACAGAACAGGAAGAAGATAAAGCCCGAGGTTTTTATTCATCTGAATCAGCGGCTGGTGGAAGAATTTTATACAGATAATTCTGCAGTACAAACAAAATATAATGGTCTTCGTCTGTTGGCTATTGATGGTTCGAGAATCAATCTACCCCAAACCCGAGAGCTGGAGGAAATTTATGGCGTATCCAAAAACCAGACTTCTCATACCTGTGTACAGGCCAAAGCTTGCGTACTGTATGATACGATCAATAAAATCTGTTTAAAAGGGGTACTTTCCTCTATAGATACCGATGAACGTTTACAGGCTCTTGAGCTGTTGGATCATTGTTGCCATAATGATCTGCTGTTGTATGACCGTGGTTTTGCTTCATTCGATTTCTTTCATCAGCATCACAAAAGAAATCTTAACTACCTTATGC
>NZ_JBYRIW010000037.1:0-674 GCF_057815395.1 Chryseobacterium sp. 27AL
GGAAATATCACATCTCTTCAAAGGAATACAAAAAGTTTTTCTGGCACCGCGGAACTCATTGACAACCTTATCTACACCTATACCGGCAATACTCTGCTCTCGGTAAAGGATGAATCGGAAAACTATGCCGGATACCCGGATACTTCGGGGCAGGCCATTTCCTATGATGACAACGGAAATATGACCAGCCATCAGGATAAAGGAATCCTGCAGATCGATTACAACTTTCTGAATCTTCCCGACCTGGTTAAATTTAACAGGACCTACGTCCCAAGGTTTACCGGAATGGAAATAGATTATAACGTAAAAACCAAATACCTATACAGAGCAGACGGGGTGAAGCTCAGAAAGATCTATACTTACGGAACGGGTAAGGCTAATCTTGAATCAAGTACCATTACCGATTACCTTGACGGTTTTCAGTATGAAGAGAATTATACAGGAAGTTTGTCAAGTCCGGTTTTAAAGTTTGTTCCCACTTCTGAAGGGTATTACAATTTTGAAAAAAATCTATATATTTACAACTATACAGACCATTTGGGAAATGTGCGTTTAAGCTACTTTAAAAACACCAATGGCAGCGTAGAAGTTCTTGAAGAAAACAACTACTACCCTTTCGGGCTGAAGCATGACACCAATATTCTTTCTGTCAACAATTCTTCCTATAAATACCA
>NZ_JBYRIW010000038.1:0-666 GCF_057815395.1 Chryseobacterium sp. 27AL
TAAGATCATTGACATTAACGGTAAAGACATCACAAAGAGAAAACCGAGCACTTATAAGTGCTTGAGTAACCTAAAAATAGGAAAGAAATCGTTAAGGGCGTATGGCGGATGCCTAGGCTTTCAGAGGCGACGAAGGACGTGGTAAGCTGCGAAAAGCTACGGGGATTGGCACACACGAATTGATCCGTAGATGTCCGAATGGGGCAACCCGGCAGGTTGAAGACCTGTCACCTCGTAAGAGGAGCAAACCCGGAGAACTGAAACATCTAAGTACCCGGAGGAAAAGAAATCGAAGAGATTCCGTAAGTAGTGGCGAGCGAAAGCGGATTAGCCCAAAAGCTTTTATATGTTTAATAGAATGTACTGGAAAGTGCGGCCATAGAGGGTGATAGCCCCGTATATGAAAGGCATATTAGAGTGATAAATGAGTAGGGCGGGACACGTGAAATCCTGTCTGAATATGGGGGGACCATCCTCCAAGGCTAAATACTCCTGAAAGACCGATAGTGAACAAGTACTGTGAAGGAAAGGTGAAAAGCACTTCGAATAGAAGGGTGAAATAGAACCTGAAACCGTACGCCTACAAGCGGTCGGAGCAGATTAATTCTGTGACGGCGTGCCTTTTGCATAATGAGCCTACGAGTTAATTTTACTAGCGAGGTTAAG
>NZ_JBYRIW010000039.1:0-584 GCF_057815395.1 Chryseobacterium sp. 27AL
ACTTCGAATAGAAGGGTGAAATAGAACCTGAAACCGTACGCCTACAAGCGGTCGGAGCAGATTAATTCTGTGACGGCGTGCCTTTTGCATAATGAGCCTACGAGTTAATTTTACTAGCGAGGTTAAGGACTTCAGGTCCGGAGCCGGAGCGAAAGCGAGTCTGAATAGGGCGTATAGTTAGTAGGATTAGACGCGAAACCTTGTGATCTACCCATGGGCAGGTTGAAGCTCTGGTAACACAGAGTGGAGGACCGAACCGGTTGACGTTGAAAAGTCTTCGGATGACCTGTGGGTAGGGGTGAAAGGCCAATCAAACTGGGAGATAGCTCGTACTCTCCGAAATGCATTTAGGTGCAGCGTCGTATATAAGTTTATTAGAGGTAGAGCTACTGATTGGATGCGGGGGTTTCATCGCCTACCAATTCCTGACAAACTCCGAATGCTAATAAATGTTCTACGGCAGTGAGGGCATGGGTGCTAAGGTCCATGTCCGAGAGGGAAAGAACCCAGACCAACAGCTAAGGTCCCCAAATTTCTGTTAAGTTGAAGCAACGCGGTTGGACTGCATTGACAGCTAGGATGTT
>NZ_JBYRIW010000040.1:0-584 GCF_057815395.1 Chryseobacterium sp. 27AL
ACTTCGAATAGAAGGGTGAAATAGAACCTGAAACCGTACGCCTACAAGCGGTCGGAGCAGATTAATTCTGTGACGGCGTGCCTTTTGCATAATGAGCCTACGAGTTAATTTTACTAGCGAGGTTAAGTAATTAAGTTACGGAGCCGGAGCGAAAGCGAGTCTGAATAGGGCGCATAGTTAGTAGGATTAGACGCGAAACCTTGTGATCTACCCATGGGCAGGTTGAAGCTTTGGTAACACAAAGTGGAGGACCGAACCGGTTGACGTTGAAAAGTCTTCGGATGACCTGTGGGTAGGGGTGAAAGGCCAATCAAACTGGGAGATAGCTCGTACTCTCCGAAATGCATTTAGGTGCAGCGTCGATTTATAGTTTATTAGAGGTAGAGCTACTGATTGGATGCGGGGGTTTCATCGCCTACCAATTCCTGACAAACTCCGAATGCTAATAAATGATGGTCGGCAGTGAGGGCATGGGTGCTAAGGTCCATGTCCGAGAGGGAAAGAACCCAGACCAACAGCTAAGGTCCCCAAATTTCTGTTAAGTTGAAGCAACGCGGTTGGACTGCATTGACAGCTAGGATGTT
>NZ_JBYRIW010000041.1:0-560 GCF_057815395.1 Chryseobacterium sp. 27AL
CAGCGGAACCAAACCCGAAGGACTCATTATCCCACAATTATCCGGTGATAACATCCATACTGCCACAGCCGCCGCTGTCTATGGAGCAGCACAGAAAGGACTTATTGTTTATGCCTCTTCAGCCGACACTAACCCTACCGGGCCAACAGCCAATATTACCACTGCAGGCTATTATTATTTTGATGGAACGAATTGGCAGAAAATCTCTACAGGAAATACGGTTAGCACTTCACTTGCCAGCGGAAACATCTATGTAGGAAGTGCCTCTAACGTGGCCACAGCCGTTAGTCCGACAGGAGATGTCACCATTTCCAACACCGGAGCCACCACCATAGCAGCTAACGCCGTAACAACATCGAAAATTGCCAATAATGCGGTAACCGTTGCCAAGCTTCCTACAGGAGCTACCGCTACAACTTTCTTAAGAGGAGATGGAACCTGGGTGACACCAACTGACACAAATACTACCTATACCGCCGGAACCGGACTCACCCTGACAGGAACTTCCTTCTCGGCAAATGATGCTACGGCAACGACAAAAGGAATTATACAACTGGCAG
>NZ_JBYRIW010000042.1:0-546 GCF_057815395.1 Chryseobacterium sp. 27AL
TGGTAGGGGCAGCAACAGGTCCTGCTAAATCTCCTGCCAGTTGTATAATTCCTTTTGTCATTGCCGTAGCATCATTCGCTGAAAAGGAAGTTCCTGTCAGGGTGAGTCCGGTTCCGGCGGTATAGGTAGTATTTGTGTCAGTTGGTGTCACCCAGGTTCCATCTCCTCTTAAGAAAGTTGTAGCGGTAGCTCCTGCAGGAAGCTTGGCAACGGTTACCGCATTATTGGCAAGATGTGCAGTGGTAACTTTGCCTGTGCCTATAGAAGTTATTCCTGCATTGGAAATGGCAACATCTCCTGTCGGACTTACCGCTGTGGCCACATTTGAAGCATTTCCCACCAGGATGTTTCCATTGTTCAGGGTAGTACTTATTCCATTGGCAGTAGGGGCCCAGGCTGTTCCGTTCCAACCCAGTACTTGTCCTGAAGTGGCGGACATCTGGTTAAGCTTTGAAGCAGTTACCGCACCATCTGCTATTTTAGCAGAAGTTACTGCACCGCTTGCAATGGTAGGGGCAGCAACAGGTCCTGCTAAATCTCCTGCCA
>NZ_JBYRIW010000044.1:0-513 GCF_057815395.1 Chryseobacterium sp. 27AL
GCTGTTCAGCATGACCGCATTCGCTCAGGTGGGGATTAATAATACTTCCCCAAAAGCAACCCTCGACATTACCGCCAAAACCAGCGGAACCAAACCCGAAGGACTCATCATCCCTCAATTATCCGGTAATAACATCCATACTGCCACAGCAGCGGGAGTTTATGGAGCAAACCAGACAGGGCTTATTGTTTATGCCTCTTCAGCCGACACTAACCCTACCGGGCCAACAGCCAATATTACCACTGCAGGATATTATTATTTCGATGGAACGAATTGGCAGAAAATCTCTACAGGAAATACAGTAAGCACTTCGCTTGCCAGTGGAAACATCTTGGTGGGAAGTGCCTCTAATGTGGCCACGGCCGTAAGTCCGACAGGAGATGTCGCCATTTCCAATACCGGAGCCACCACCATAGCAGCTAACGCCGTAACAACATCGAAAATTGCCAATAATGCAGTAACCGTAGCCAAGCTTCCCGCAGGAGCTACTGCGACAACTTTCTTAAGAGGAGA
>NZ_JBYRIW010000045.1:0-452 GCF_057815395.1 Chryseobacterium sp. 27AL
TCCAGCACATCTTTAATAAAAGTAAGATTGCACATATTAAAAGCACCTGAATATTATAAATTCACAATCTGCATCATCAGCCAAATCCGCGAGAGATTAAATAAAACAAACCCTAAACACGCCCTCCAACACAACTTTCACCAACGCTCATCCCCTAAACCCTCAACAACCAAACGTTAGTTTAAAATTATTCTCCCTAGGTTTCAGGGATTTAAGAGTTAATATGAACGGATTGTTAAACTTTATGCCTGGTTTACTTGTTTTGTACTAGTAATAAGCTCTATCTTTGCCCCACTGAAAACGAGAGATAGTAAGTAGCGCAGAGGAGCTTTTAGAAAAGCAGTAATAAATTAAAGAAGACTCTTAAAAGGATACAGCAACAAGCTTTTTAGCTTTAAATTTTTTAAGGAAAAAAGTTGTGGAATTAAAAAATATTTGTATCTTTGCAGTCC
>NZ_JBYRIW010000046.1:0-445 GCF_057815395.1 Chryseobacterium sp. 27AL
TGCGTTTAAGCTACTTTAAAAACACCAATGGCAGCGTAGAAGTTCTTGAAGAAAACAACTACTACCCTTTCGGGCTGAAGCATGACACCAATATTCTTTCTGTCAACAATTCTTCCTATAAATACCAGTACAATGGGAAAGAATACCAGACGGAAACCCGATGGAGTGATTTTGGAGCAAGGATGTATATGCCCGATATCGCAAGATGGGGTGTAATTGATCCGTTAGCAGAGCAAATGAGAAGGTATTCTCCGTATAATTTTGCTTTTAATAACCCGATTAATTTCATTGATCCGGATGGGATGGCGCCTAAACGACTAACAATGGCTACGGATGGAGGTGCAGTAGATTACCAGCCTGGATGGACAAACCCTAACTGGTTGGGGTTCGGAGAAGGAAATGATGTACTTGGAACTATATTTTCTGGAGGCGGAGGTAACTTTTC
>NZ_JBYRIW010000047.1:0-428 GCF_057815395.1 Chryseobacterium sp. 27AL
TTTAATTGTGAACACGAAGTGCACTAAGTTTTTTTTATCTATGATATGCTTTTGAGTTTCACAAAGGCGTTCTACTTAAAAGAGTCCGCTGAGTCTATCGTCACTTCGAGTAGATTTTGAAAAAATCGTATCGAGAAGTTTATAAGTTTGAGTATTAATTTCATTCTCGATACATTTTTTCTTCACTTTGTTACGAAAAAACACTCGAATTGACGACGAATCCAATACCAAAAATTTAGATTCACAAAGGCGTTGCACTTAAAAGAGCTCACTAAGCTGGTTCTTTAATACGAAGTACACCAAGACTCTTACGCGTTGTGCATTTAGATTCACTCCGTCACTTCGAGTAGATTTTGAAAAAATCGTATCGAGAAGTTTATAAGTTTGATTATCAATTTCATTCTCGATACATTTTTTCTTCACTTTGT
>NZ_JBYRIW010000048.1:0-355 GCF_057815395.1 Chryseobacterium sp. 27AL
ATTATACAACTGGCAGGAGATTTAGCAGGACCTGTTGCTGCCCCTACCATTGCAAGCAATGCAGTAACTTCTGCTAAAATAGCAGATGGTGCGGTAACAGCTTCAAAGCTTAACCAGATGTCCGCCACTTCAGGACAGGTACTGGGTTGGAACGGAACAACCTGGGCCCCTACTGCCAATGGAATAAGTACTACCCTGAACAACGGAAACATCTTAGTGGGAAATGCTTCAAATGTGGCCACAGCCGTAAGTCCGACAGGAGATGTCACCATTTCTAATGCAGGGATAACTTCTATAGGCACAGGCAAAGTTAGCACTACACACCTTGCCAATAATGCAGTAACCGTTGCCAAAC
>NZ_JBYRIW010000049.1:0-351 GCF_057815395.1 Chryseobacterium sp. 27AL
GTGGGGCCGGCGGGAATCGAACCCGCGTCCGCAAGTCCTCTACAGAGCGTTCTACATACTTAGTTCAGTCATTTGATTTAACCGGCGCGACGCGGACGAACACGCTGCGCGACGACGAGTCACTTGGAGTTAACCCCGGCCGTCGTGACACCGGCCGAAGCGATCCGATATGAATGACCTCGCGTGGCCTTGCGGCCCTAGCCTATCGGCAAGCTAGTGCGAGGACGGCGCGCAATTAAGCGGCCAGCTGGTAACGGTTGTCGTTAGCAGTTATTGCGTTCCCATTGATTAACGAGGTGACGGGTCCTCGGTATGCCCGCTACTGCTTCGCAACCCACGTCGAAACCAGGT
>NZ_JBYRIW010000050.1:0-337 GCF_057815395.1 Chryseobacterium sp. 27AL
CGTATCGAGAAGTTTATAAGTTTGATTATCAATTTCATTCTCGATACATTTTTTCTTCACTTTGTTACGAAAAAACACTCGAATTGACGACGAATCCAATACCAAAAATTTAGATTCACAAAGGCGTCCTACTTATAAGAGTCCGCTAAGCTGGTTTTTAAACACGAAATACACTAAGACTCTTACGCGTTGTGCATTTAGATTCACTCTGTCACTTCGAGTAGATTTTGAAAAAATCGTATCGAGAAGTTTATAAGTTTGATTATCAATTTCATTCTCGATACATTTTTTCTTCACTTTGTTACGAAAAAACACTCGAATTGACGACGAATCCAAT
>NZ_JBYRIW010000051.1:0-306 GCF_057815395.1 Chryseobacterium sp. 27AL
CCGTCTTCAATGGTCAGGGATGGAGCTTCTGGGGACCGAAGTAATCTTCATGAGGGTATTTTAATGATCGGCCGGGTATCATACGGCCCGGCCGGTTTTTTATAAGGACAATATTTTGAGTGAGAGGGCCGTTGAGTGAGAGAGAATATGAGTATTAGCGTTTATGGCAATATGGAATCCTTAAAACAATGCATTATTGTATCCCGCTCCTTCTCAATCGCTAACCTCAACCTTAGCCTTATCCTCAGCATCTTTATATTTGTGTTTATGTGCTCCGGCCTGGAAATACTTCCAGCCGGAGTTTTT
>NZ_JBYRIW010000052.1:0-300 GCF_057815395.1 Chryseobacterium sp. 27AL
ATCCCAACGCCGGAACACCGGCTGCGGTAGATACTTCGCTTCAGGAGACCAAGCCGGAAGTTTCATCCGCTATGGTGCGGATCGGGAAAACCGACAATAAAGACCTTAAGGGAGTGTTGGTACTTTCCGATACCGATAAAGCCATGGTGCTTCCCAAAGTGGCAAGCCCTCACCTGAATATTATAGATCCCGCTCCGGGATTGGTGGTGTACGACACCACGGCCCACCAGATCGCCGTCTTCAATGGTCAGGGATGGAGCTTCTGGGGACCGAAGTAATCTTCATGAGGGTATTTTAATG
>NZ_JBYRIW010000053.1:0-296 GCF_057815395.1 Chryseobacterium sp. 27AL
GAACGTTTACAGGCTCTTGAGCTGTTGGATCATTGTTGCCATAATGATCTGCTGTTGTATGACCGTGGTTTTGCTTCATTCGATTTCTTTCATCAGCATCACAAAAGAAATCTTAACTACCTTATGCGCGTAAGGGTAGGTTTAAACCAAACCATAAAAGATTTTGTCAAAAAGCGGAAAATCCTGTATGATAACAGACCTTAAACCTTCTCCTACCGTAGATCTGTCAGGAAAAGATTATAGCAAAGACTATACTCTTAAGGTAAGATTACTGCGTGTCGTATTGGATAATGGCA
>NZ_JBYRIW010000054.1:0-289 GCF_057815395.1 Chryseobacterium sp. 27AL
GCTTAAATGGGAATTGACAGGCTCAGAAATGGGTTTTTCTTCGGACAATTTTCAAGGTGCTGCATGGTTGTCGTCAGCTCGTGCCGTGAGGTGTTAGGTTAAGTCCTGCAACGAGCGCAACCCCTGTTACTAGTTGCTACCATTAAGTTGAGGACTCTAGTAAGACTGCCTACGCAAGTAGAGAGGAAGGTGGGGATGACGTCAAATCATCACGGCCCTTACGCCTTGGGCCACACACGTAATACAATGGCCGGTACAGAGGGCAGCTACACAGCGATGTGATGCAAAT
>NZ_JBYRIW010000055.1:0-281 GCF_057815395.1 Chryseobacterium sp. 27AL
AGTCGTTTAGGCGCCATCCCATCAGGATCAATGAAATTAATCGGGTTATTAAAAGCAAAATTATACGGAGAATACCTTCTCATTTGCTCTGCTAACGGATCAATGACACCCCATCTTCCGATATCGGCCATATACATCCTTGCTCCAAAATCACTCCATCGGGTTTCCGTCTGGTATTCTTTCCCATTGTATTGGTATTTATAGGAAGAATTGTTGACAGAAAGAATATTGGTGTCATGCTTCAGCCCGAAAGGGTAGTAGTTGTTTTCTTCAAGAACTTC
>NZ_JBYRIW010000056.1:0-261 GCF_057815395.1 Chryseobacterium sp. 27AL
CCAGATGGCTTAAATTCAGCTCTTGTTTCATAAACCTGAAGAACACTTCAATATCCCATCTTTTACGGTAATAGTCCGATATTTCTTTGGCAGAAAGTTCAAACTCGTTGGTTATAAACCAAAATTCCTTACAGGTTTTCTCATTTTTAATAACCACCAATCGAAAATCTGTCTCCACTTTTTCTTCCCGATGATGTATATTTCCACGTTTGTTTTGGATGGGTTTCCCGGTGTACAACTTCACTTTACTGTCTTTAATAA
>NZ_JBYRIW010000057.1:0-255 GCF_057815395.1 Chryseobacterium sp. 27AL
ACATCTATTACTTGTAAGAATCATTGAACTTATCACTGGTTTTAAACACCCTGATGCTATCCGTTGGTACAGGATGATTATCTAATAACACTTCAAAAGAACTGTTATCTGAAGCTATCTTAAATTCCAGCTTGGCTTGATTGCCTACTTTTTTAAAAACACCATTGGTCTTTTCCCAATTAAAGTATGCGTATCCCGTATACTGTTGATCTTTGCCTGTTTCCCAAGTGAAATTCAATTCTTTGGGGATGGCTC
>NZ_JBYRIW010000058.1:0-255 GCF_057815395.1 Chryseobacterium sp. 27AL
ACTCTGCTTGTGAGCAATATACAGACCCTTATTGTCAGAGAACTAGAACAGGAGCTTACTGAGGCTGATACAAAAAAGAAGTACCGGTATAAAGTCAACACTTCTCTTTCTTACAGCTTGATGAAAAGCAGAATTTTGAATCTGCTCTTTAGCAATGTGAAAAAAGAGGATATGGTGGCAGAGCTTAAAGTTCTTTTTGCTTCTCATATGATTCCCATCAGGCCCAAAAGATCCTTTAAAAGAAATATTTTAAAA
>NZ_JBYRIW010000059.1:0-253 GCF_057815395.1 Chryseobacterium sp. 27AL
GATTCAAAGTTTAAGGTAAACTACATACCCAATGACAAAGAGCCAGGGAAAAAGTAAAAGGGACTAACGAGAAGAGACCGGAGATTTAAGGTTTAAGATTTAAAATTCAATGTTAAATCACTTATTGGATCAGTTTCAAAAGTTGGGGACTATGCAAAAAGTTTGGATAATCTGAACAGAAAAAACGATTTATCTTTTACCCCTCGCAGTTGTAATCTGAAGTTTTTGATTTTAGCATTGAAGGATTCGGCAG
>NZ_JBYRIW010000060.1:0-247 GCF_057815395.1 Chryseobacterium sp. 27AL
TCATTCTCGATACATTTTTTCTTCACTTTGTTACGAAAAAACACTCGAATTGACGACGAATCCAATACCAAAAATTTAGATTCACAAGGCGTTCCACTTATAAGAGCTCACTAAGCTGGTTCTTTAACACGAAGTACACTAAGACTCTTACACGTTGTGCATTTAGATTCACTCCGTCACTTCGAGTAGATTTTGAAAAAATCGTATCGAGAAGTTTATAAGTTTGATTATCAATTTCATTCTCGAT
>NZ_JBYRIW010000061.1:0-246 GCF_057815395.1 Chryseobacterium sp. 27AL
TTCATCCTTTACCGAGAGCAGAGTATTGCCGGTATAGGTGTAGATAAGGTTGTCAATGAGTTCCGCGGTGCCAGAAAAACTTTTTGTATTCCTTTGAAGAGATGTGATATTTCCTGCGGTATCATAATCTGCCGTTTCATTGTAGAAATCATTCGCGGGAACAGAAGCTTTCGGTTCAGAATAGGTTCCTTTGGTGAGTCTGTTCAGGTCATCATATTGGTAATCGTATCGTTTTAGTACATTATT
>NZ_JBYRIW010000062.1:0-232 GCF_057815395.1 Chryseobacterium sp. 27AL
ATAAACCTGAAGAACACTTCAATATCCCATCTTTTACGGTAATAGTCCGATATTTCTTTGGCAGAAAGTTCAAACTCGTTGGTTATAAACCAAAATTCTTTACCTGTTTTCTCATTTTTAATAACCACCAATCGAAAATCTGTCTCCACTTTTTCTTCCCGATGATGTATATTTCCACGTTTGTTTTGGATGGGTTTCCCGGTGTACAACTTCACTTTACTGTCTTTAATAA
>NZ_JBYRIW010000063.1:0-211 GCF_057815395.1 Chryseobacterium sp. 27AL
CGACAAAAGGGATTATACAACTGGCAGGAGATTTAGCAGGACCTGTTGCTGCCCCTACCATTGCAAGCAATGCAGTAACTTCTGCTAAAATAGCAGATGGTGCAGTAACAGCTTCAAAGCTTAACCAGATGTCCGCCACTTCAGGACAGGTACTGGGTTGGAACGGAACAGCCTGGGCCCCTACTGCCAATGGAATAAGTACTACCCTGAA
>NZ_JBYRIW010000064.1:0-209 GCF_057815395.1 Chryseobacterium sp. 27AL
CTGGTTAAGCTTTGAAGCAGTTACCGCACCATCTGCTATTTTAGCAGAAGTTACTGCACCGCTTGCAATGGTAGGGGCAGCAACAGGTCCTGCTAAATCTCCTGCCAGTTGTATAATTCCTTTTGTCGTTGCCGTAGCATCATTTGCCGAGAAGGAAGTTCCTGTCAGGGTGAGTCCGGTTCCGGCGGTATAGGTAGTATTTGTGTCAG
>NZ_JBYRIW010000065.1:0-204 GCF_057815395.1 Chryseobacterium sp. 27AL
AATGTTTCATTGTTTTGTATTTAGGTTGTTGTTCTATTTTTAATTTGTGAACACAAAGCGCACTAAGGTTTTTTATTTATGATATGCTTTTGAGTTTCACAAAGGCGTTCTACTTAAAAGAGTCCGCTGAGTCTATCGTCACTTCGAGTAGATTTTGAAAAAATCATATCGAGAAGTTTATGAGTTGGAGAATCAATTTCATTC